>NZ_KV814467.1:0-3738 GCF_001813965.1 Rothia sp. HMSC072E10
TCTACTTCACCCGTATTCGGGTTGCGGGCCCGTATTCGGGTCTGTATAGTTGTATGAGTCGCCGCGGCGAGGAGGAAAAAACGAAGAACTTCTTCGGTGTTTCTCCTAGTCGGAAGCGGTTTTGACAGGTTTTCAATTGTATAGTGTTTCGGTTTCTTGCTTGAAGGAATTCTTGGTCATCGTGTGGTGATTGTGGAGGATTTTAGGAAAGAAACTTTGTGGTGCGAATCACGGAAATCGGATTTGCATGGCGAATGAAACGCTGGTATAGTTGATTGGGTTGCCGCGGGAACGCGGTAACGATGAAAAGAGAATGACCGTTCAGCGGTGAGGCTCCTTCAGTTGGAGGGGTTGAAGTGTTGAATCGGTGTGTTGCTTGAGAACTCAATAGTGTGCTTTGTTCAATAAAATCACCGAATTGGTGATGGAAACTGAAACTAATACCAAATATTTATTTATTTGATAATCATTGAATGGTTTCAAAAAAGTCAGCTTGAGTCACGCACCCCCGTGTGTGATTCGCTGTTTGAGATCAGGTTATCGAACTTTTCTATTTTTTCAACGGAGAGTTTGATTCTGGCTCAGGACGAACGCTGGCGGCGTGCTTAACACATGCAAGTCGAACGATGAAGCCTAGCTTGCTAGGTGGATTAGTGGCGAACGGGTGAGTAATACGTGAGTAACCTACCTTTAACTCTGGGATAAGCCTGGGAAACTGGGTCTAATACCGGATACGACCAATCTCCGCATGGGGTGTTGGTGGAAAGCGTTATGTAGTGGTTATAGATGGGCTCACGGCCTATCAGCTTGTTGGTGAGGTAACGGCTCACCAAGGCGACGACGGGTAGCCGGCCTGAGAGGGTGACCGGCCACACTGGGACTGAGACACGGCCCAGACTCCTACGGGAGGCAGCAGTGGGGAATATTGCACAATGGGCGCAAGCCTGATGCAGCGACGCCGCGTGAGGGATGACGGCCTTCGGGTTGTAAACCTCTGTTAGCAGGGAAGAAGAGAAATTGACGGTACCTGCAGAGAAAGCGCCGGCTAACTACGTGCCAGCAGCCGCGGTAATACGTAGGGCGCGAGCGTTGTCCGGAATTATTGGGCGTAAAGAGCTTGTAGGCGGTTTGTCGCGTCTGCTGTGAAAGGCCGGGGCTTAACCCCGTGTATTGCAGTGGGTACGGGCAGACTAGAGTGCAGTAGGGGAGACTGGAACTCCTGGTGTAGCGGTGGAATGCGCAGATATCAGGAAGAACACCGATGGCGAAGGCAGGTCTCTGGGCTGTAACTGACGCTGAGAAGCGAAAGCATGGGGAGCGAACAGGATTAGATACCCTGGTAGTCCATGCCGTAAACGTTGGGCACTAGGTGTGGGGGACATTCCACGTTTTCCGCGCCGTAGCTAACGCATTAAGTGCCCCGCCTGGGGAGTACGGCCGCAAGGCTAAAACTCAAAGAAATTGACGGGGGCCCGCACAAGCGGCGGAGCATGCGGATTAATTCGATGCAACGCGAAGAACCTTACCAAGGCTTGACATATACTGGACCGCATCAGAGATGGTGTTTCCCTTCGGGGCTGGTATACAGGTGGTGCATGGTTGTCGTCAGCTCGTGTCGTGAGATGTTGGGTTAAGTCCCGCAACGAGCGCAACCCTCGTTCTATGTTGCCAGCACGTTATGGTGGGGACTCATAGGAGACTGCCGGGGTCAACTCGGAGGAAGGTGGGGATGACGTCAAATCATCATGCCCCTTATGTCTTGGGCTTCACGCATGCTACAATGGCCGGTACAGAGGGTTGCGATACTGTGAGGTGGAGCTAATCCCTAAAAGCCGGTCTCAGTTCGGATTGGGGTCTGCAACTCGACCCCATGAAGTCGGAGTCGCTAGTAATCGCAGATCAGCAACGCTGCGGTGAATACGTTCCCGGGCCTTGTACACACCGCCCGTCAAGTCACGAAAGTTGGTAACACCCAAAGCCGGTGGCCTAACCTTTTTGGAGGGAGCCGTCTAAGGTGGGATTGGCGATTGGGACTAAGTCGTAACAAGGTAGCCGTACCGGAAGGTGCGGCTGGATCACCTCCTTTCTAAGGAGCACATTTAGTTGGCCATGCTACCCGCGAGTGTCGGGTGGGTGGTTTTGCTCATGGGTGGAATGTTGGTTTTGGGTTGAGTGAAGCGCATTGTTGGGTTTTGGGGTAACACGTTGGTGTTGTTCCTTTGTTTGCCTGGCATGGTGATGATGCAAATGTTGTGTTTGTGTTGTTGTTGTGTTGTGGGTTGTTGTTTGAGAACTATATAGTGGACGCGAGCATCTTCTGGAATTTGCGTTGAATCAATGCTTTGGTGTTGGTTTGATTGTTGATTTTAGATTCTTATTTTTCTTGATTGTGTGTAAGTTATTAAGAGCACACGGTGGATGCCTTGGCATTAAGAGCCGATGAAGGACGTGTGAATCTGCGATAAGCCTCGGGGAGCCGATAACTGGGCGTTGATCCGAGGATTTCCGAATGGGGAAACCTGGCTCATCTTCATGGTGAGTTACCGCCAGCTGAATGTATAGGCTGGTTGGGGGGAACGCGGGGAAGTGAAACATCTCAGTACCCGCAGGAAGAGAAAATAAAGTAATGATTCTGTGAGTAGTGGCGAGCGAAAGCGGAAGAGACTAAACCTGTGGTGTGTGATAGCGGTTAGGCGTTGCATCATGGGGGTTGTGGGAGTCACAGTGGTAGTTCTAACTGGCTGCCGGCATGATGTTCAGGATGGTAGGTGAACGACTTGGAATGGTCGGCCGTAGAGGGTGAGAGTCCCGTAATCGAAATTGTTCTGTCCGTGGTGTGGCCACCCGAGTAGCACGGGGCTCGTGGAATCTCGTGTGAATCTGCCAGGACCACCTGGTAAGTCTAAATACTTCTTAGTGACCGATAGTGAATCAGTACCGTGAGGGAATGGTGAAAAGTACCCCGGGAGGGGAGTGAAATAGTACCTGAAACCGTGTGCTTACAAGCCGTTGGAGCCTTTTGGGGTGACAGCGTGCCTTTTGAAGAATGAGCCTGCGAGTTAGTGTTATGTCGCGAGGTTAACCCGTGTGGGGTATCCGTAGCGAAAGCGAGTCTGAATAGGGCGTTTGAGTGGCATGACCTAGACCCGAAGCGGAGTGATCTATCCATGGCCAGGTTGAAGCGACGGTAAGACGTCGTGGAGGACCGAACCCACTTCAGTTGAAAATGGAGGGGATGAGCTGTGGATAGGGGTGAAAGGCCAATCAAACTCTGTGATAGCTGGTTCTCCCCGAAATGCATTTAGGTGCAGCGTTACGTGTTTCTTGCCGGAGGTAGAGCTACTGGATGGCCGATGGGCCTTCACGGGTTACTGACGTCAGCTAAACTCCGAATGCCGGTAAGTGAGAGCGTAGCAGTGAGACAGTGGGGGATAAGCTTCATTGTCGAGAGGGAAACAGCCCAGACCACCAACTAAGGCCCCTAAGCGTGTGCTAAGTGGGAAAGGATGTGGAGTTGCTTAGACAACCAGGAGGTTGGCTTAGAAGCAGCCACCCTTGAAAGAGTGCGTAACAGCTCACTGGTCAAGTGATTCTGCGCCGATAATGTAGCGGGGCTCAAGTACACCGCCGAAGTTGTGGCAATGATCTTTTTGGATTGTTGGGTAGGGGAGCGTCGTGTGGCCGTTGAAGCTGCGGTGTAAACCAGTGGTGGAGGCTATGCGAGTGAGAATGCAGGCA
>NZ_KV814468.1:0-594 GCF_001813965.1 Rothia sp. HMSC072E10
TTTTTTTGTGCACTTTTTCAAAAAAACCGCGAAAAAAATTCATTTCTCATCATTTTTCATCGCCATTTATTTGTCACACCTCATGCACTCCGTAGGGGCGATTTTTATTATGAGTGACTCAGAATATACACCTGACTTACTGAGTGCAAGAGGTGTGACGGCTGGGAGCCGGCGTTTTTTCGTCCTTCAGGGGAAATTTTTCGCGAAAAAATCCGGTCCAGAGTCCGCACGAAGTGCGCGAGAATCCACATGAGACCGCGCGCGGGCACAGAGGGCGCCGGAGGAGCGAAGCGGGGGAGTTTGCGCCTCTGCTGCCGCGCGGTTCGCGTGTCGATTGTGGAGTCTCGGACAGCGGGCGCGGAGCAGAGGCCGCGGCAAAAGCGCGACCCGGAAACTGTATTTTTGGGTGTTGCTTTGGGTGTATCGCGAGATGTTTTCTGAGCGAACCGCCCTCGCCCCTGTGATTCTCTGTCAGAACCGACCGGCGCACACCGACACCTCACGCACTCTTCGTCCCTCCGATTGTGTGAGGTGTCGGTGTGTTTGGTGGTTCTGGAATTTTTGCGGGGGCGAGGGCGGTTCGGCGGGTGTGGG
>NZ_KV814469.1:0-18963 GCF_001813965.1 Rothia sp. HMSC072E10
CCCCGCCGATGCGTGTGCATCGGCGGGCGAACTATATGCCGTGATTAGGCCGAGAGCTTTGCGCGGCCCTTACCGCGGCGGTTCGACAGAATCGCGCGGCCTGCACGGGTACGCATACGCAGACGGAAGCCGTGCTTCTTGGCGCGACGGCGGTTGTTCGGCTGGAAAGTACGCTTGCTCATACTTTGTCTCCTTGATTTTCGCGGTTCTCGCCCTCACGGGGTGTCGGAACCGTACGCTTCTTGGTGCACGGAGGTATCGCGACTATTCGCGGTAGGCGGTGCACACACAACAGCACAACTTTAGAAGAGTGGCGGGAGTAAATCAAGTTCTTTTCGCTTTTTTCCGCGTGATTCCGGGCTCCTTATGGGGACTGGGTGCGGAATCGAGGAGAGCTGTTGGTGACGATCGAGGGTTTATGAGAGGCCGAGGGGAACCCTGAAGGGAACACGCTACGCTCCACTCGCATGAGTCACCACCCCCCATCCCCACCCCTGGGGATAACACGGGATCGCGACTATCCACTGCGGTGCATATCCTCCTCGGATAGCACATTGCACAGCGCTTATCCACAGGCACGCACAAACGCGCTACCCCCTGTAATTACAGGGAAGTCGGCGAATTCTCCACCGTTTTCCACTCTCCTTCCACTCCTGTAATTACAACTTTTCCACCGTGTGGAAAACTCTTGTGGAAAACGCCAAATGCCTGTGCATTAAGCGGGTAGAATCTTAATGACCTGCGGAAGGTTCCGGCATCGTTGGCGCTCTGTTGAGCTGCCAACGTCTTCTGCGGCAGATTGAGCGGAGGTAAAGACCCCTATGACCGAGTCACTTCAGGCGCGATGGGCGCACCTGCTGTCTATCCTGAGCAGCGACCCGAACGTCACGGCGCGCCAGCGTGGATTCGTGAACCTTGCGCGCCCCCAGGGTCTGATGGGATCTTCGCGCCTCATCATCGAGGTGCCTAATAAGCTCACCCGCGCCGTGTTTGAGGAGCAAATTACAGCACCTTTCCGCGCCGCACTGCACGAGGCGTTCGGCCCCTCCACCACCGCGCTTTTCGATGTGAACGAGGCGATGGTTCCCATTGAAAGCCCAAGTCAGGACGTTAATGAGCCGGAACAGACCGCACCCGTCGAACCCGCAATTGCCGCAGCTCACCAGGTTCCCGATGAGCCTTCTGGCTATTCCGGCGCAACTCCCTACGCCGAGCCCGCCCGCCGTGAGGCCCCCGTTGGCTCCCGAGCTTTCGAGTACTACACCGAGCCGCATCCGGCGCCGGATTCCGAGGCGCACGTCCCTGCGGATGAGCAGGTGACTCGCCCCTCGCTACAGGCCCTCGAGGCAGAACGAACCGCTTTCCACACTGCGCACAGTGAGGCTCCCGCCCCGGCCCCGGCCGCGCCGGTTGCGACCCAGCACGAAGACCCGGAAAACGCTCCGACGTGGGATAGCTCTGCTCGATTGAACCCGAATTACACCTTCGATACCTTCGTGATCGGCCAGTCCAACCGCTTTGCTCATGCAAGCGCCTTCGCCGTGGCAGAGCAGCCCGGCATCGTGTACAACCCGCTCTTCATCTACGGCGGTTCGGGCCTGGGCAAGACCCACCTGCTGCACGCGATTGGCCACTACACCAAGTACCTTTACCCGAATCTGCGAGTGCGCTACGTGAATTCTGAAGAGTTCACGAACGATTTCATCAACTCGATTCGCGACGACGAGGGTTCGTCGTTTAAGCAGATTTACCGTAACGTTGACGTGCTTTTGATCGACGATATTCAGTTCCTGGCCGGTAAAGAGGCGACAATGGAGGAGTTTTTCCATACCTTCAACGCGCTGTACAACCACCAGAAGCAGATTGTGATTACTTCGGATTTGCCGCCGAAGCAGCTGACCGGCTTTGCCGAGCGGATGCGTTCGCGCTTCGGGTCGGGTCTGAACGTGGATGTGCAGCCTCCGGAGCTGGAGACCCGCATCGCGATTCTGCGAAAGAAGGCTCAGAGCGAGATTTTGCCGGTGCGCGATGACGTTATGGAATACATTGCTTCCCATGTCACGGCCAATATTCGCGAGTTGGAGGGCGCTCTGATTCGCGCGAGCGCCGCCGCCTCGATGAAGAAGCCTCCGGAGCCCATCACCCTGGCCGAGGCTGAGACCTATTTGAAGGATTTGCTGTCGGATACGGGCGGTGCCGAGATTACCTCGGCGCTGGTGCTCTCGACGGTGGCAAAGTATTTCGATGTGTCCATCGAGGATATGCAGTCGAAGTCTCGCACCCGCACGCTCACGAACGCCCGCCAGGTGGCGATGTATCTGCTCCGTGAGCTGACAGAGATGTCCCTGCCGCGTATCGGTAATGATTTGGGCGGCCGCGACCACACGACCGTGATGCACGCGGTGCGTAAGGTGAGCGCGCAGATGGCTGAGCGGCAGACGATTTTCAATCAGGTGACCGAGCTGACGAACCTCATTCGCCAGGAACAGCGCGCCGCCGGATAGGCCCACGGAACCACCTACACCCCCTATAAGCTGCTGACAAGGCGTTTTATAGGGGGTATCGGGGTGGTTTGAGAGGGGCAGGGTTATTTTCGGCCATGATTTTCGGCTGACTGGGCCCTGAAATATGGGGTGTGGATAAGCTGTGCTTTAACTCCGGCGCTCGTGTGGACGTTAAGTGCATGAATATTCAAAAGGTGTGGAAGAGAGTAAATGCATAAATATTCATACACAATGCATCCTCAGTTCGGGGAGGATTCCTCCACTTAATGTCCACAGGCCACTTCCGCGTCATTGCTGGGTTCTGCGGGGTTTTCCACCGTTTCCACAAGCGTTAATAATACTACTGTACTTAAAGAAAAAATCCTCCCCATAACATGAAACATTTCCTCGCCCCGAGCTGTCGGGAAGTTCGATATGCATTTTGAGCTACTCAGGGCGTTCGCCCGTCGTGATTTCAGGAAACACTAGGCGATAGTAAGTGCTTTCTTTGATTCATTCTCCCTGTTGGTTTTGGCGAGAAACCCACATTTTTGAATGTCTAATTTCGAATCTATTTTCGATACTTTCCAAGGATTCCTTCGCGGTTCTTTGTAATTACAAAAATGCGAGGCTGGTAACCGTGGTGACCGACCGTGTTCACCGCAAATCCCTGTAATTACAATTCGTCTGGATTCCGGTAGGATGGATAGACGCGCGCGCACGGGCACCGCGCACTAGAGCAGGCGAAACCTTCCGGCTCTCTCGCAATTCAGCTTTACGTGCGCCACAAACCGAACCTCTACCACCGTGAAAGGCGCCTTCTCGATGAAATTCACCGTTGAACGCGATGTCCTCGCCGAAGCAGTCGGCTGGACGGCACGCTCCCTGCCCTTGCGTCCTACCTCCCCCGTGCTCAACGGTCTGCTGATTACCGCCTCCGCCGGTGAAGTCAGCATCGCAAGCTTTGATCACGAAACCAGCGCCCGCCAGGTTATCGCCGCCGATGTTCAGGCCGAGGGTGTGTGTCTTGTTCCCGGTAAGATCCTGGCCGAAATCTGCCGTTCTCTTCCGAATGCTGAGGTCGAGTTCACCGCTGATGAGTCCGTGATTCGTCTGCACTGCCGTTCCGCTAACTTCCAGCTGGCCGGCATGCCCGTGGCCGATTACCCCGAGCTGCCCGAGCTGCCCGAAGTTTCCGGTACCGTCGACGGCGCCGAATTTGCTGAAGCCGTCAAGCAGGTTCAGATTGCGGTGTCCAAGGACGAGACCCTGCCCCTGCTGACCGGTATTCGCGTCGAGATCAACGGTGACACCATGACCCTGCTCGCCACCGACCGTTACCGTCTAGCCATGCGCGAAATCAAGTGGAACCCCGTCAACCCCGATGTTCAGGCGGCTGTTCTGCTAAAGGCCAAGACCGTTTCCGAGGTCGGTAGCACTCTCTCCGGCTCCGGCGAGCTCTCCATTGCGCTGCCCGCCGCCGGTGAACTGATTGGTTTTGCCGCCGGTACCCGCCGCACCACGAGCGTTCTGATGGACGGCGATTACCCCAACATCCGTGCTCTCTTCCCCGAGCAGACCCCCATCCACGCGGTGGTTCGCACCTCCGACCTGACCGAGGCAGCGCGCCGTATCTCACTCGTGGCTGAGCGCAACACTCCGCTGCGCCTGAAGTTCACCCAGGGTTCGGTTGCCATCGATGCGGGCCGCGGCGACGAGGCTCAGGCCTCCGAAACCCTGCAGGCTCACCTCTCCGGCGACGACATCACCGTGGCGTACAACCCCTCCTACCTGCTGGACGGTCTGAAGGTGTTCGGCACCGAGTTCGTGCGTTTCTCCTTCACCGATGCGCCCAAGCCCGCCGTGATTTCGGGCCAGGACGAGCCGCTGGCTGAGGATGACCGCAACTACCGCTACCTGCTGATGCCGGTGCGTCTGCCCTCGAACTAGTAGCTTGCCGCCCCGCGCGCCTCCCGAGGCTCTGCCCAGGGAAGGCTCGCGGGGCTGTGCTTTCCCCGTCCGCGCCTATCCCCTCCTCGACCGAACCGTCCAACCGAACCGCATGAAAGGAGCCGTCCGGTGTACATCGACCACATCTCGCTGTTGGATTACCGCACCTACGCGCTGCTCAACCTGCCTCTATCGGCCGGGGTGACGGTTTTTCTGGGCTCGAATGGCGTGGGAAAAACGAATATCGTAGAGGCCATTGAGTATGCGGCGGCCCTCTCTTCGCACCGGGTGAGCCACGACGGTCCGCTGGTGCGCGTGGGTGCCGCCCGAGCCTACATCCGCACCCGCACTGTGCGCGGTTCGCAGCAGACCGTGACCGAGTTTGAGGTGGCTCCCGGTCAGGCGAATCGCGTGCGCATTAACCGGGCTGCCCCGGTGCGCGCTAAGGAAGCTCTGGGTATTGCTCGCACGGTGCTGTTTTCCCCCGAGGACCTGCAATTGGTGAAGGGCGATCCCGCCGGTCGTCGTCGATTTGTGGATGAGTTGGCCGTCTCCCTGCGCCCCGTGGTGGCGGGGTACCGCAGTGAGTACGAGCGGATTTTGCGGCAGCGTAATTCGCTGCTCAAGTCGATGCAGCGCCGCGCTCGCGACGAGAACGCGCTGAGTACCCTCGCAGTGTGGGATGACCAGCTTGCCCTGATGGGGGCGCAACTGCTCTCTGCGCGCTTCCGTCTGCTGCAGCGCCTACTCCCCCAGCTGCGTCGCGCCTACGCTGGGCTGACGGACGGTTCTAAGGACGTGGGGTTCACCTACGAGTCCACCGTCTTCGCAAGCATGGGTGAGCGCTCTCTCGAACACGCGGCCCTCATGAGCATTAAGGACCTGAAGGAGGCGCTTCTGCGCGGTTTCGCCGAGCGTCGCGCCGAGGAAATTGAGCGCGGCGTGACGCTGGTGGGGCCGCACCGTGAGGATGTGACCCTGCTGCTGGGCGGCCTTCCGGTTAAGCATTTTGCCTCGCACGGTGAGAGCTGGTCGTTTGCCCTGGCCCTGAAGTTGGCTTCGTGGTTTGTTCATGTGGAGGACGATTCTTCGCCGGGTGCCTCCCCCATCCTGATTCTTGACGATGTCTTCGCCGAGCTCGACTCGGCGCGCCGCCACCGCCTGGGCGCTATGGTTGCCGCGGCGGAGCAGGTGCTCATTACGTGCGCCGTACTCACGGATATTCCGGAGGAGCTGGGTGAATACCGCTTGGTGTCTGTAACTCCCGGCCACGCGGAGTACGTACCGTCGCCCGGCGCTTGCGACGGGAACGCAGAAGGAAGCACCGGTGAGACCCTCGCCAAGGAGAGCGGCGAAACGTTAGCTGAGAATCCTATTGCCGGTGGGGATTATGAGTAACCGTCCCGGAGAGGATTCCGTCCCCCTCACTGCACCCTTCGGCGATTCCTTGCCGATGCCTTCCCCGGCCCCTGACGCCCGTGAGCTCAACAGCGCTGTTTCACGTGAAACATCCGGCGGCGAGGTCGATGGCTTCGGTGAATTTTACCGAGACGAGGTGGACGCCCCCGCGGCCCTGCTGACTCGTATGCGCGTGGCCGCCCAGGAACGCGGCGAGGCGCCCCTCAACGCTTTCTCGGCGCGAAAGATTATGCGCGAGTTCGGTGCCGCGATGTCCGGAACCGCCCCCAAGAAACGTCGCGAACGCGCACAGGGGTGGGATCCCCGCGTCATGGGCGGGTACAGCGGCCCCGGTGAAAGCTCCCGCGATCCCAAGCCGCTCGGGGGTATCGTGAGCGCGCTGATTCGGTCCCGAGGCTGGAAAGAGCCCGTGGCCGTCTCGAGCGTGCTGGCCCGCTGGGCTGAACTCGTTGGTCCCGAAATTGCCGCGCACACCAAACCTCTCAGCTTCGAGAACTCTATCGTTCAGGTGCAGTGCGACTCCACCGCCTGGGCCACTCAGCTGCGCCTGATGCACGGGCAGCTTATCGAGCTCTTCCGCCGAGAGCTTGGCGAGAGCGTGGTGGCGCAGGTACGAATCCTGGGTCCGAACAACGGCCGCTGGAGCCAGCGCGGGTATCGTCGCGCCTCCGGGATGCGCGGGGTGCGCGATACCTACGGGTAGGAGAGTCGATGGTGCGTGCGGAACGAATTTTTGCCTCGAAACCGGACCGCTTGAAGAAGCAAAACCTCGGAAGTGCCCGCATCCCGGCCGCATAACCGAGGTGTATCCCCCCTCACCGGGGAGGGGGTTGAGCGTCTCTCAGGGGCCATTACGGGCGTTTGAGGGGGTGGAATATGGGTGAATTGCCCAAAAAATGGCGCGCTGGATGGCTTTAATACCCCCTTGCTCGGTAAAATAAAAGGGACAATGCGTAAAGTGCGCCCACCCGGGCGCCGCCGGCACCGCGAGTCCCCGAAGGCGCTTCACGCGCCGCGCCGAGGCGTTCTAGGCTACCCTCGGCAGTGTTCGCGGCTCCTTGCCGGTGCCCGGCTTACCCAAGGAGTTTCCCCTCGTGGCACCTGAACAGCCCCATGAATACGGTGCGTCCGACATCACCGTGCTGGAAGGCTTGGAGGCGGTTCGTAAACGCCCCGGCATGTACATCGGCTCGACCACCGAGCGCGGTCTGCACCACCTGGTCTACGAGGTCGTTGATAACTCCGTGGACGAAGCGCTCGCCGGTTACGCCTCCGAAATCGACGTGACCATCCAGGCCGATGGCGCGGTGCGCGTCAAGGATGACGGCCGCGGTATTCCCGTGGATGAGCACCCCACCGAGCACAAATCCACCGTCGAGGTCGTCATGACCGTGCTGCACGCCGGCGGTAAGTTTGGCGGCGGCGGCTACTCGGTCTCCGGTGGTTTGCACGGCGTGGGTATCTCCGTGGTGAACGCCCTTTCGACCCGCGTGATTACCGAGGTGCACCGCCAGGGCTACGCGTGGCACATCTCCTTCTCCAACGGTGGCGTGCCCGACGGTCCCCTGCGTCGCGGCGAGCCCTCCGATAAGACCGGCACGATTCAGACCTTCTATCCGGATTCCGAGATTTTCGAGACTGTCGAGTTCGATTTTGAGACCCTGCGCGCTCGCTTCCAGCAGATGGCCTTCCTGAATAAGGGCCTGACCATCACCCTGACCGATGAGCGCGAGAAGTTCACCGGTGACGAGGTTGCCGAAGAGGAGAAGGAAAACACTCTCAACCGCGTGCGTGCGAACGCTGACGGTTTCATGACCGTCACTTACCGTTACGACAACGGCCTGTTTGACTACGTGCACTTCCTGAACGCCGGCGCGAAGACCATCGTGAACGAAGAGATTGTCTCCTTCGAATCCGAGGACTCTGACCGTAACATGAGCCTGGAAGTGGCCATGCAGTGGACCGGTGCGTACAAGGAATCCGTCTACTCCTACGCAAACACGATCAACACCCACGAGGGCGGCACCCATGAAGAGGGTTTCCGTGCCGCGCTGACCTCCCTGGTGAACCGTTACGCTCGCGACAACAAGCTGTTGCGCGATAAGGACGATAACCTCACCGGTGAAGACGTGCGTGAGGGCCTGACCGCGGTCATCTCGATTAAGATTTCCGAGCCGCAGTTCGAGGGTCAGACGAAGACCAAGCTGGGTAACTCGGAGGCGAAGTCCTTCACCCAGCGCGAGGTGAACGATCACCTGAGCGACTGGTTCGACCGTAACCCCGCCGTGGCCAAGGACATCGTGCGTCGCGCGATTACCGCCGCCCAGGCGCGTATCGCCGCCCGCAAGGCCCGTGAGACGACCCGCCGCAAGGGCCTGCTGGAGACCAGCTCCATGCCCGGTAAGCTCAAGGACTGTTCCTCGAAGGACCCGTCGATCTCTGAGATTTACCTGGTGGAGGGTGACTCCGCGGGTGGTTCGGCAGTTCAGGGTCGTAACCCGAACACTCAGGCTATTCTGCCGCTGCGCGGTAAGATCCTGAACGTTGAGCGCGCTCGCCTGGACCGCGCCCTGTCGAACGCCGAAATTCAGGCGATGATTACCGCCTTCGGTACCGGTATTGGCGACGACTTCAACATCGAAAAGGCTCGCTACCACAAGATCGTGCTCATGGCCGATGCGGACGTGGACGGCCAGCACATCACGACCCTGTTGCTGACCCTGCTCTTCCGCTTCATGCGTCCGCTGATTGAGGCCGGTTACGTGTACCTGGCTCAGCCGCCGCTGTACCGCATCAAGTGGTCTAACGCTCCGCACGATTACGTTTACTCCGATGCAGAGCGCGACGAGGCTCTGGCACGTGGTTTGGCGAATAACCAGCGTCTGCCCAAGGATAACGGTATTCAGCGTTACAAGGGTCTGGGCGAGATGGACTACACCGAGCTGTGGGACACCACCATGGATCCGGCGCGCCGTACCCTGCTGCAGGTGAAGATGGAGGACGCGGCCGCCGCGGATCAGATCTTCTCGGTGCTGATGGGCGAGGACGTTGAGGCTCGCCGCGAGTTTATCCAGCAGAACGCAAAGGACATCCGATTCCTCGATATCTAACCCGCACGACATATTCCGCCTAAGGAATATGCGAGATGGGTTATATAACCGAGTGATTTATTGAGGGAAATAATGAGCGAAGAACAGCAGAACGAAGTGACCGGAGCTGACGTTGTCAGCACCGGTGACGCCGAGATCGTGGACCACCACGGCCACATTGAACAGGTGGACCTGCAAACCGAAATGCAGCGCTCCTACCTGGACTACGCGATGGCCGTCATCATCGGTCGTGCCCTGCCGGATGTCCGTGACGGCCTCAAGCCCGTGCACCGTCGCGTCATCTACGCAATGTACGACGGCGGTTACCGCCCGGACCGCGCCTTCAACAAGTGCGCCCGCGTGGTCGGCGACGTCATGGGTCAGTTCCACCCCCACGGCGATAGCGCCATCTACAACACCCTCGTGCGTCTGATTCAGAGCTGGATTATGCGCTACCCGCTGGCATTGGGACAGGGCAACTTCGGCTCCCCCGGTAACGATGGCGCAGCGGCTCCCCGATACACCGAGACGAAGATGGCCCCCATCGCCCTGGAGATGGTGCGCGACATCAACGAGGACACCGTTGATTTCCAGCCGAACTACGACGGAAAGTCTCTCGAGCCGACCGTTCTGCCCGCGCGCATCCCGAACCTGCTGATTAACGGCTCCTCGGGTATCGCCGTGGGTATGGCGACCAACATTCCCCCGCACAACCTACGCGAGGTGGCCGAGGGCGTAGAGTGGTTCCTGAAGAACCCGCACGCCACCAACGAAGAGCTGCTGAACGCTCTGATGGCTCGCATCAAGGGCCCGGATTTCCCGACCGGTGCGCAGATTCTGGGCACCAAGGGTATTGAGGATGCGTACCGCACCGGCCGTGGTTCGATTACCATGCGTGCCGTGGTCAACGTGGAGGAAATCCACGGTCGTACCTGCCTGGTGGTGACCGAGCTGCCGTACCAGGCGAACCCGGATAACCTGGCGATTAAGATTGCTGAGCTCATCAAGGACGGCAAGGTCACCGGTATCGCCGACCTGCGCGACGAGACTTCGGGTCGTACCGGTCAGCGCCTGGTGATTGTGCTCAAGCGTGATGCTTCCCCGAAGGTCGTGCTGAACAACCTGTACAAGCACACCCAGCTGCAGGAGAACTTCTCCGCGAACATGCTGGCCATCGTGGACGGCGTGCCCCGCACCCTGTCCCTGGACGCTTTCGTGCGCCACTGGGTCAACCACCAGCTGGATGTTATCGTCCGCCGTACCCGCTACCGTCTGCGCCAGGCGGAGGAAGAGGCGCACATCCTGCGCGGCCTGCTCAAGGCCCTGGATGCTCTGGACGAGGTTATCGCCCTGATTCGCCGCTCCCCCACCGCGGACGAGGCGCGCACCGCTCTGATGGAGTTCCTGCAGATTGACGAGGCTCAGGCTCAGGCCATCCTGAACATGCAGCTGCGTCGCCTGGCCGCTCTGGAGCGCCAGAAGATTCAGGACCGCCACGACGAGCTGATGCGCATGATCGCCGAGTACAACGCGATTATTGCTTCCGAGACTCGCCAGCGCGAGATTATCTCTGAGGAGCTGGGCGAGATTGTGAACCGCTACGGCGATGACCGTCGCACCCAGATCATGTACGGCTACAACGGCGACATGTCGATGGAAGACCTCATCCCCGAGGAGGAGGTCGTGGTGACGATTACTCGCGGCGGCTACATCAAGCGCACCCGCAGTGATCAGTACCGTAGCCAGCACCGCGGCGGTAAGGGCATTAAGGGCGCCTCCCTGCGTGGCGATGACGTGGTGGAGCACTTCTTCGTGACTACCACGCACAGCTGGATTCTGTTCTTCACGAACCTGGGCCGCGTGTACCGCGCGAAGGGCTACGAGTTGCAGGAAGCCGGCCGCGACGCGAAGGGTCAGCACATTGCGAACCTGCTGGAGTTCCAGGGTGGCGAGCATATCGCCCAGGTGATGGAGCTCAAGAGCTACGAGGACGCTGAGTACCTGGTGCTGGCAACCCGTGGCGGCATGGTGAAGAAGAGCCGCCTGAGCGATTACGACACGAACCGTACCGCGGGCCTGATCGCCATCAACCTGCGCGAGGGTGACGAGGTTGTTTCGGCCTTCACCGTTTCGGCTGCCGATGACATCCTGCTGGTTTCTCGTAACGGTATGTCCCTGCGCTTCCACGCGGATGACGCTTCGTTGCGCCCCATGGGTCGCTCGACTTCCGGTGTGACCGGTATGAAGTTCCGCGATGGTGACGAGCTGATTTCTGCCAACGTGGTCACCGAGGGCTCCTACGTCTTCGTGGTGACCGAGGGTGGCTACGCGAAGCGCACGAGCGTGGATGAATATCGCGTTCAGGGTCGTAACGGTTTTGGCATTAAGGTTGCTAAGCTTGTGGAGGATCGTGGCGCCCTGGTGGGTGGCCTCATCGTGGACGAAGAGGACGAGGTCCTGGTCGTGATGTCCAGCGGCAAGGTTGTTCGTTCGAATGTGAATGAGGTTCCCGCGAAGGGACGCGATACCATGGGTGTTATCTTCGCAAAGCCCGGTGAGGGCGATTCGATTATCGGTGTAGCCCGTAACCAGGATCGTCAGCTGGACGACAGCGATGATGAAAACACTGAGAATGCCGAGGCGGCAGACGATACTTCTGCGGCTCCCGGCACGGATAACGAGGGTGAAGCGGCGGCTGCCGACCTCACCGCTACTGGAGGTAACTAATGAGCAGCACTCCCGCGAGCTCCTCTTCCGCGTCAGCGCAGCGTTCGGCAGCAGCTGGTGCGTCAAAGAAGGGGGCCCCTAAGTCCGGTGCCCGCCGCCCGGCTCAGGCACGTTCAGGTCAGGCCCGTCCCGGAGCCGCTAAGCGTCCTGCCGGCAAGCGCCCGGTGAATGCTAAGCGTCCGACGGGTTCGCGTCGCCAGCTGGTGCGCCCCGCGCCTCGTTCGAAGATTCGTCGCGCGCGCCTGGTGGTGCAGAAGGTCGATACCTGGTCGGTAGCAAAGCTGATCTTCCTGCTGTCGATTGCTCTGGGTATCGTGACCGTCGTGGCCTCGGTGATTCTGTGGCTGTTCCTGCAGGCTTCGGGTGCCTTTACCGGTGTAAACCAGCTGATTAGCTCGCTGGGTACCGGTTCGACCACCGTGGATATCTCGCAGATGATTTCGCTGGGGCAGGTGGCTCTGGTAACCACGATTTTTGCTGTGGTGAACACCGTGGTCTTCACCCTGCTGGGTATGATTGCTGCTATCCTGTACAACCTGGCTGCAAAGCTGGTGGGTGGCGTGACCCTGACTCTGAGTGACGAGTCTTAAGAGCGCTCGACTATGAGTTTGAATTGGGCGGTATCGTCTCCGTGCGGAGGCGGTGCCGCCCTTTTTCGCGCTATCTTTTCTGGGTTCTGCGGGGGCTTTGGTGGTGTGTCCTATCTTGATGCTGAACCCCTTCACGCATATGTGATGCATAACATATCATTTTGATTTGGCGTTCCCTCTAAACGCCTGTATAGTTATATCTCGTTCTACGGAAGAAATTCCGCAGAGGGAGGGCGTATAGCTCAGACGGTTAGAGCGCTTCGCTGATAACGAAGAGGTCCCAAGTTCGATTCTTGGTACGCCCACTCCGCACTGTGAAAGGTAGAGATGAAGAAAGTTTTTCTGATTATCGCTCTTTCGAGTGTTGTTGTGATGACACTAATAAAGTGTCAGAACAACGAGGTTATCAAGGCCTGGAAATAACTAAACAGTGGTTTCCGCTGAAGCGGGGGCGTGGCGCAATTGGTAGCGCATCTGCTTTGCAAGCAGAGGGTTAGGGGTTCGAGTCCCCTCGCCTCCACTTTCCGGTGATTATAGCAAGAGGGAAACGCCTGGCTCCATTCCGAACCCAGAAGCTAAGACTCTTCGCGCCGATGGTACTGCACTTTTGTGGGTGTGGGAGAGTAGGTCGTTGCCGGTTTATTTTTGAGAAAGACCCCGTATCGAGAGATGCGGGGTCTTTTGTTATATATGCTGTACCCCTCCTCGGGGCACTCGGTTTAGGGCTTTTGCGGTGGGCTGCTGGGGAATTTGCAGTAAATGCATAACGGGGTACTCAATGCGAGGTGGGTAATAGATGCGCATCACAAATAGAAATCTGGGAACTTCCTGAAGGTGAACACTAGATGAACTCACCTCAGCGTTCAGTGTGTAGTATGTCGGCTACTGCCCCGGTTTAGTGAAGAATCCACATAAAACAACTTAATGATTCTGGTGGGTGCACCCTTTTTGCCTAGTGGTAGCGGGTTTCTCGAGATGATGGACGAACAACCCCACGAAACACGCACCTAATCGTGTGGGTTTGCGTGTTATTTCGTGTTAAAACCGAATACTTTCGATTTTTGGGGAAGCGACAGATAATTCTCTTGTGACTACAGAACTCATTATTCTCGTGATCGTGGTGCTGACCGCGCTCGCATTCGACTTTACGAACGGCTTTCACGACACCGGCAACGCGATGGCTACGTCCATCGCTACCGGCGCGTTGAAGCCGAAGACAGCCGTGGCTCTCTCCGCATCCCTGAACCTGGTGGGTGCCTTCCTCTCTGTTGAGGTGGCACGCTCGGTCGGTAGTGGCATCGTGAACCTGGATCGTATCGACGTAACCTCGGACGGCCCCGCACTGATGCTCATCGTCTTTACCGGCCTGGTGGGCGGCATCCTCTGGAACGTGCTGACCTGGCTGCTGGGCCTGCCCTCCTCTTCGTCGCACGCACTGTTTGGTGGCCTGATTGGTTCTGCGCTGGTAGCCATCGGCTTCGACGGCGTGCAGTGGATGGGCGTGCTTTCCAAGATTATTGTTCCCGCGGTCCTCTCCCCCGTCATTGCCGCAATCGTGTCGGCAACCGGCACCTGGCTGGTGTACCGCATTGCTGCCCCGGTGGCCGATGAGCGCAAGCACAGCGGCTTCCGCAAGGGCCAGGTGGCTACCGCATCCCTGATGTCTCTGGCGCATGGTACGAACGATGCGCAGAAGACCATGGGCGTGATTTTCTTGGCTCTGGTGGCTTCAGGTTCTCTTAACAGCGACGACGCCATCCCCCTGTGGGTCAAGGCCGCCTGCGCGCTCGCTATCGCCCTGGGAACCTACCTGGGCGGCTGGCGCATCATTCGCACCCTCGGTAAGGGCATCGTTGAGGTGGACACCCCGCAGGGTGTGGCTGCCGACGGTGCCTCCGCCGCGATTATTCTGACCTCTTCCCACTTCGGTATGGCTCTGTCGACCACTCACGTGGCGTCCGGCTCGATTCTGGGTAGTGGCCTGGGCCGTAAGGGTGCCGAGGTACGCTGGTCCGTAGCGGGTCGTATGGTGGTCGCCTGGCTGATTACCCTGCCGGCTGCCGCGATTGTGGGTGCTCTAACCTGGCTGATTGGTCACGGCTTGAATGCTCTGACCGGCACCCAGTTCATTGGCGAAATGACCGTGTTTGCTCTGCTGGTTATCTTCTGCTTCCTGATGTGGCGTCACTCCCAGAAGGACAACATTGACGCTTCGAACGTGACTGGCGACTGGGATGAAAAGGAAGGCGCTGCAGTCACCAGCGCTGAGGCATCCGCAGACCAGACTCTTGCTACTGAGAAGGCAGGTTCGTAAGCCATGGCATATCTGTTGGAGATCGTAAACAAGATTATTCCGGTGCTCATGGCCGGTCTCTTCTTCGGTGCGGGTCTTCCGGCGCTGTATGCGCTCGGCCTCCGCCTCATGGCGGGCCGTACCGAGTACACGGCGGATGGTCAGCTGGTGGAGATTGAGCCGCCGAGCACGGTGGCTAAGATTGCCGCCGGGATTGTTTTTGCTATCATCGTAGCAATCGTAATCATCGCCATTCTCTGGGTTGCTAAGGACTTTATTCACCACACGTTCGGCTGGAATATTTTCGGCGTCACCGGTGGAGGTCACTAGAACCGTGAAACACACAGTGAATATGATGATGACAGTATCGAAGGAGGGGCTCAATGCCTGATAAGGGCATCATCTCTCGAGTAATCGACTGGCTGAGCGTTGGGTATCCCAAGGACGTCCCCGTTCAGGACCGTGCAGCCGTGATGGCCATCCTGAAGATGCGTCTGACGGATGAACAGCTGCAGGAAGTGGTCCGCCAGCTTATGCAGTCCCGCGCTGCTCGTGGTGAGGCATACGTGAGTGACCAGCGAATCAACGAGTACATTCGTCGCGTGGTCGACCATACCCCGACCCCGCAGGACATCGACCGAGTAGCTAAAATTCTGGGTGCACACGGCTTCCTGATTGCAGAAAACCATGTGAACGAGGATGCCGAGCCCGCCGGTCGTACGGAGTATGTGCCGTACGAGGACCCGACGACCGGTGAGATTCGTATTGCGGAGCTGGCCGCCGAGTCGGCAAACGTCGCATCACCGCAGATCGCTGAGTCGGATGACTAAAAATTCGAGGGTTGGCTGAATAGACAACCAAGAGGCCTACCGGGCGAATAATTCGTCCGGTAGGCCTCTTCTATGTCCAGGCTCTCGCTCTAAGCTCCGCCACCTTGATGCCCCATCGGTGTATTCTTACTCCGCTATCTCTCACTCTGTGCGGTCCTCGACCGTCGCTCATCCCCGGAGGCTCGATGTCTTCTTCGCAGATTCCCGAATCTCGTCAATCGGACAAATCTACCGGCGCGCGAGGCCGCTTCGCGGCCGTAGGAGACGCCGCAAAGCGGCGTGGGCGCGACCTGGTGGTTCCCCGACGTTCCCTGCTGCTGACCGGTGGCGTCATCCTGGCGGGTGGTCTTATCGCTACGGCACCGCGCATCGCCGCTACCGGCCTTCTGGGTGAGGATGCCGCCGTCACGGTTTCCGTAGAAAAGTTGCTGGCTCGCCGCGAGCGTCGTGTGCGCGAAAATATCGATACCCGTTACCTGCGCATTGAATCGCTGGAGCGTATTAACGTGGGTAAGGGGAACGAAGAGCAGAATCTCCGACTGGTGGGTTCCCTAGCGCTCACGGAAGCCGCACAAGCGGATTTGCCGGCCGCTGCGGAGGCGCTGGCTCAACTATCGGTTTACGGCTCAATACAGCGTCTGAGCGTCACCTACGGCGGTGTAGACCCGTTTAACGACCCGCATGGGGGTAGTCAGCGCACCAATACTCCGGTCGCCCCGCTGCGTGTGAACGATTCGGCAACCCTTGACCGGGAGCAGTGGCTCAAGCTCCTCAATGCATCAGCCGCGCTGGGAACCAACGCGGACTATACCCAGGGGATCGCCATGGCGGACGAGCTACGCCTAACCGCGGTCATCGAGGAGGGCGAGTATGCCAACGTGGTTCGTCGCTTCCGCGCCCTGGGCAGTCTGGGCACCTCAGAAGAGCGTGTGAAGCAGATACAGCTCTACGCGCAGATTGCCATCTCTAAGGCGGTGAAGGTGCCCTCGGGTGGCGAGACGAAGATTGCTGTGAGCGTTGCAGAACCGGCCCGCGTGGCGGTGGCGGCCGATGCTCTGGATAGGGCGGTCACGCCCGCTGAGTTGAGCACCCTCGCAACTTTCGCGCTAACGTGGAACGCCCGCCAGGAATACCCAGCCGCCGGACGGGATGACGCCCTTAAGCTGGGGTTTAAGAGCCCCTCATCGAAGGACGAGCAGGCAAAAGAGAAGCTGAAGGAAGCCATTCGCCGCTACCTGCAGGAAGAGTCTGGGCCGCTGAACGCGGTGTCCAAGCGTGAGGCGAATGTGCCCGGCGAGGTCATCACGGGGGCGTAGCGCGTCGGCTTCCCTTTGGGGAGGCTTAGCGATGCTGTGATGGGTCTTACGAAAAAAATGTCCGCGAGGATTTGGTGATGTCCGAACCGCTGGTATAGACTGGTAGGGCACCACGGGGGCGTGGCGCAATTGGTAGCGCATCTGCTTTGCAAGCAGAGGGTTAGGGGTTCGAGTCCCCTCGCCTCCACTTTCCGGTGATTATAGCAAGAGGGAAACGCCTGGCTCCATTCCGAACCCAGAAGCTAAGACTCTTCGCGCCGATGGTACTGCACTTTTGTGGGTGTGGGAGAGTAGGTCGTTGCCGGTTTATTTTTGAACCGAGAACCCCATGTCGAAAGACATGGGGTTCTTCGCGTATCCGGGATATCGCTACGGGGAAGCAAGGTGGCGGCTTCACACGTGACCGCGCCTCCACGCTTATCCCACGCACGCAAAACGGCCGCTCTCCGGAGAATCATCCGGAGAGCGGCCGTTCAAGCTAGATACGCGCTAGAGGCGGGAAGAACGTTTAGGCGTTCTTCCAAGGATCCTCAACGGGGCGAGCAGCGTTGTATGCGGCCGCGCCTGCGACACCCAGCGCCACAACCAGGCCCAGGAAAGCCAGACCCTTGCGGGGGCGCTTACCGCCGTTGCGCTCGATGCGTGCCAGCTCCTTCTCCGCGGCACGAGCGGTCTTTGCGGTGGCCTTGCGGGCCTTCTTCAGGGCGTTCTTCTTGCCGGTCAGCTTCTCGGCGAAAAGCTCAGCGGCCTTGCCCTCAAGCGAGGACTCAGCGGCAGCCAGGGACGAGACGACAGCCTGGGCCTTAGCAGCCTTGCTGGCCTTACGCTTCTTGCAGCAGAACATGGGGTGACCTCCATCGGTTGGGCGTCGCGGCGGTAAGAATCGCCGAGACGCGCGTAGTGTTCACCTCTTAGGATATTCAATTCCGGCCTAAAAAGCCCGCCCGACAGTACGCCCGGGGCGAAAAAACACGTTGTATGGCGAATGAGCGCCAGCCCGTGCCACAATAGAGCCATGACTAATGCAACTGCTAAGGCAACTATCCACACCAACTACGGTGACATCGTCGTGAACCTGTTCGGTAACCACGCACCCCTGACTGTTGAGAACTTCATCGGCCTGGCCGACGGTTCCCGCCAGTGGAAGCACCCCCGCACCGGTGAAATCATGAACACCCCCCTGTACAAGGATGTCGTGTTCCACCGCATCATCAAGGACTTCATGATTCAGGGTGGCGACCCCCTGGGCATGGGCGTTGGTGGCCCCGGCTACCAGTTCAAGGATGAGATTCACCCCGAGCTCTCCTTCTCCAAGCCCTACCTGCTGGCAATGGCTAACGCCGGCCCCGGCACCAACGGTTCCCAGTTCTTCATCACCACCGTTGAGACCCCCTGGCTGAACGGCCGCCACACCATCTTCGGTGAGGTCGCTGACGAGGCATCCAAGAAGGTTGTCGACGCTATTGAGGGCGTTGAGACCGGCTTCCAGGACCGCCCGGTCAAGGACGTCGTCATCTCCTCGATTGACGTCGAGAAGCTCTAAAACCCCTTCAGAAGGCTCGTGGAGCGTTCTGGTGTGTTGATAAAACACATATAGTTCAGGGGCCCGCCAGGATTCTTCCGGTGGGCCCCTGCGCTTATATGCCCACCGCCCCCGCACACCACCCCGGTTGATCCGGCACACAACCCCTGGAGGTTCAGTGGAGAACTTTCCCAACTACGCAGGCTACGGGCAGACCCCCACCGTCTGCGTCAACCACCCCGACCGCGTCAGCTACGCCCGGTGCGGACGATGCAACCGGGCCATCTGCGGTGAATGTCAGATGAACCAGGGAGCCGGTACGGTCTGCCCCGACTGCTACCGCGACCTCACGGGCGGCAGCTCGAAAGCACAGGGTTCGAAGGCGAAAGGCTCGTTCCTGGCCCGTCACTGGCATATTACGTACACCCTCATGCTGATTAACGTCGTGATGTACGGGCTGCAACAGATCATTCCCAACGAATGGGTGGTTAGGCATGGCAACATCTGGTGGCCCTACGTCCAGCACGGCGAGTACTACCGCATCATCAGCTACGGTTTTCTGCACATGCAGAACGACCCGATGCACCTGGTGTGGAACATGATTAACCTCTTCATCTACGGTGTGTCCCTCGAACGCATGATAGGGCGCTGGAAGTTCCTTGTGGTGTACCTGGGCTCTATCATCTTTGGTGCCCTCGGCGTGTACGTGCTGGCTCCTGGAACGAGTGTGGTGGGTGCCTCCGG
>NZ_KV814470.1:0-1395 GCF_001813965.1 Rothia sp. HMSC072E10
TAGTCTTGACTCACCAAACCAACATTTGCCAACAAGTCATCAGGTGATATGTCCTGTACCGGTTTATCTCCAATGAGGATGTCTCCACTGGAGGGCTTAAGCATGCCCATAAGTGCATTTACTAGGGTTGTCTTTCCCGATCCGCTGGGCCCGACAATACCAATCATCTGCCCGGGACCAAAAGTGAGATTGATGTTTTTAAGAGCTAAAGAATCAGCTTTTGGATACTGGATAGCAAGATTCCTAATGGAAACGCTGCAGATTTCGGGGTAGGTATCGGCAACCGAATTTTTCTGCTTGGGCTGTGCGCTAGAAATAAACTTTCGATATATATCAATTGCGTTTGACCCCGCTGCCATCGAGCTAAGGTCGCTTCCCATCGAGCCAAGCGAGACTATAGCCGAGGTAATACCTATAACAGCTCCAGCAAGAGCACCGGGAGCCGGCACCGAGGCCGCTAGAAAAATAAGGGCTAAAGCTAGCAATGCAGCGCTTATAAAACCAACAATTGTATATATTCTGAGGATGTAACGAGCTAGGCCAATTTCCTCCTCACCGGATTTTTTCCGTTCTTGATTAGCACGATGCGCAAAGAACGACCGAGCATTAAGAATTGCAAGCTCACGAGCAGTAGTTATTTGTGCAATCTGGTTAGTGCTATGCCATGCGTTGTAGCTATATGAATATATTTTTTCCATTGCCTCAGCATTTTTACTCGAATAGAGATGTGACATCAAGGCAACAGGAATCATGCCTGCAAGCATGCAGAGTGAAGCATATACATTGATCTTTCCTACGGAATAACTAAGGGCTCCCGTCGAAAAAATGATGAATATCAGAGCACCCATAGTGGAAACTTGAGATCCTAGACTCCCCCCTGTCACAGCTTCATGAGCTGCCCTTGATGAGCGAGCATAATCACCACTCGCGATTTCCTGAGAAGAACAAGTCGCCAGACGAGAAGATACATTCTGAATACCTGTACTTGACATTCGAGAATTTAGAATCATACGCAGAGAGTCTGATGCTTGTCCCAGGGCAATGTATCCTGCCAGCACAAAACTAACCCCCAGAGCTAGCGGAAGCACTTCATCCTGGCTCTGACCCAAATGCTCAACAAGTCTAGTGACAGCCTCCATCTGCAGAGCAGGGAATAATGATAGGCACACAACAGACGCTAGATAGGAAACGGTCCATACGGGGTGATTTCTGAAAGCATAAACCACGGACCAAACAGTATTAGCCATAATCTTACGCATCTTTATAGCCCCTTTCAGCAGAAGTTTTGCGCCCTGCAGAATCTTCAGAGATCTGATTTTTGAAAATTTCCATAAACTTTCCCTCTGCCTTCAGTAGCTCCCGGTAGGTTCCTTGCTCCACCACACACCCACCATC
>NZ_KV814471.1:0-388 GCF_001813965.1 Rothia sp. HMSC072E10
CCCACCCGCGCCGGGTGGGTTTTTTGCTCCCCTGAGAAGCACACAGGGCAGGGCTCCCTCTCTCCCTTCCTCCCTCCCTCCGAATCGATGGGGGCGCGTCCCTCCCAGCCTGGAGCCCTGGAGGGAGCGGGGAAAGGGAAGAGGGAGAAGGTAGAGCACGAACGAGCGAAGCGAGAGAGTTCCTATCGCGCCGCAGGCTCCAGAAGCTCCAGAAAACCTAGAGGATTCGCGAAAACTCAGAGAAGAGAATCAGAAGCCAAGAAGTCGAAAAGTCGAAAAGTCGAAAAGTCGGAATCTTGGAAAGTCGGAAAGTCGACAAGTTGGCTAGAAAACCCTGGGATGAGAACTCTCACTAGCCCCTGACCTGGGACTTCACACCTCAGAATCC
>NZ_KV814472.1:0-401 GCF_001813965.1 Rothia sp. HMSC072E10
GGTTTTTTGGCTGGTTTTGGGTGCAGGGGTCGGGTCAGGTCTGGGGTGTGGTGGAGAGATTGATGACGATGACGAAGGGGAGGATTTGGGGGTGGGCGGAGCGGGAGCAGGTGCAGGGGTGTTTAGGGATTGTCAGGGGGCTGTGTGGGACAGGTTGAAGGCGTGAGGGCTTAGGGGTGCTGTGGTTGCGGATTGGAGCTTAAGACGAGGGGGATTCTGGGGCTAGGTGGTCTGGATAGGTTGGGGTGTTCTGGGGTGTTTTTAGGGGCTGTGAGCTGGCTGAGGCGGCGCGATGGGTGGGGGTCGGGAGTTCTCATCTCAGGGGCTGATAGCGGGACATTTTGTCGCGAATAGGTGGGGGGTTTAGCCGCGTTAGGTTTTTTGGCGGGTGGCTGCGGCGG
>NZ_KV814473.1:0-19503 GCF_001813965.1 Rothia sp. HMSC072E10
ACCCGAATACGGGTGAAGTAGAACACAAATAAGGCCACATTGCGCCCTTTGGGTGGCTTATCTCAATAAATAACCTAGTCAGAACGATATATTGATTCCAAAGAAGGCCAAAAAAATTTTTAAGCAGGGGTAAAAGACCCCTTCGGGGCCCCTCATGAGCCTCGGAACCCAGACAAAGACAGGAAAAAGCAAGAACCCCCATATACCTTCGCCGCTCCATCCCCGCGCCAGTGCTTCCTCCCCTACGTCAGTTATCCCCGGAGAAATAAACAGTGGGTAGGCCAAAGCCCCTGCTCCCAGACGAAGCTCGAGCTACCGAGCACTCAGCAACGGGACCAGGGGCTTTCAAAGTCTAATACTGCGGAGGAGCCTCATTGGCCATGTTATTGAAGCGTGAGTACTTACCGCTAAAGGCCAGGGGAATTGTACGGGTCGGGCCACCGCGGTGCTTCGCGATAATCATGTCGGCCTCACCCACGCGATCGCTATCGGGGTTATACATATCCTCGCGGTGCAGCAGAATCACCATATCCGCATCCTGCTCAATAGAACCCGACTCGCGCAGGTCCGACACCATCGGACGCTTATCGGTGCGCTGCTCCGAACCACGGTTCAACTGCGACAGCGCAATCACCGGAACATCCAGCTCCTTAGCCAGAAGCTTCAGGCTACGGGAGAACTCCGAGACTTCCTGCTGACGGGACTCCACCTTCTTGCCCGAGCTCATCAGCTGCAGGTAGTCCAGCACCACAAGCTTCAAATCGTTACGCTGCTTGAGACGACGGCACTTCGCACGGATCTCCATCAGAGTCATATTTGGCGAATCATCAATAAAGAGAGGGGCAGAATCAATACGGCCCTGCAGAGTCGCCAGGTTCGTCCAGCCCTCGGTGTCCAGATCGCCCTTCTTCAGACGACCCATTGAAATCTTGCCCTCTGCGGAGAGAATACGCATGGCCAGCTCGGTACGGCTCATCTCCAGAGAGAAGAAAACCGTTGCCATGTGGTGGTGAATAGCCGCCGAACGCGCAATATCCAAGGCCAGGGTCGACTTGCCCCCCCCCGGACGAGCCGCAATCACAATCATCTGGCCACCGTGCAGGCCGCCGGTCAGCTCATCAAGCTCGATGAAGTCAGTCGGCACGCCGTACACGCCATCGGGGCGGTTCGAGTTTGCGTCAATCTCGCGCATCGTCGCTTCCAAGGCCTCAGAGAAGGACACGTAATCTTCCTTCGCGTTGCCATCGGTCACCGCGTAAATCTCCGCCTGCGCCTGATCCACGAGTGCGTCCACCTCGGTCTCGTTGGCGTAACCCAGCTGCGCAATCTTAGTACCCGCCTCAATCAGGCGGCGCATAATCGCGTGCTCCTTCACGATTTCGGCATAGTACTGAGCATTCGCAGCGGTGGGCACCGAAGCAATCAGAGTGTGCAGATACGCTGCGCCACCCACACGAGTCAGCTCGCCGCGCTTCTTCAGCTCATCGGCAACCGTAATCGCGTCCGCGGGGCTACCGTGGCCGTACAGCGACAGAATCGCCTCGTAAATCGTCTCGTGCGCCGGCTTATAGAAGTCCGAAGCACGCAGGCTCTCCACGACGTCCGCAATAGCATCCTTCGACAGGAGCATGCCGCCCAGCACAGACTGCTCGGCCACATCGTCATGGGGCATCGTGCGGGAACCGTAATCCACCGAAGACTCAGACATAAAACCTCATTCACCCGAAACCGTGGAGGCCCGGGCACCTCGCCCGGGCATAAACTCTACCTCTCCATTATGAGGTACCCGCAACCACTCTAACCTCGCGGAGTGTAAACACGGGTATATAAGCGACGGTGGGGCGGCTACCCTCATTCGGGTAGCCGCCCCACCGTTCCTCCGATTCTCTCGGAAACGCTACGAATTCGTGCGTGGACTACTTCTTCTTACGCAGAATCAGACCGATAGCGCCAATGTGGTCCGCATGGCGGCGGAATACACCGCGCATACCCAGCACACGCTCACGAATCTGCGGCTTACGCGCCAGGTTGAACGCAATCTTTGCAACGCCGGCGGGGCCCTCATCGGCCAACAGGCGCTTGGGTTCCAGCAGAGCCATATCGGTCTGGTACACGTCCAGCACCTCGAAGCCGGCCTCTTCGGCCAGGGCGGTCCACTCCGCGCGGGTCAGCGGACGGGCGTTCACGCGGATGGTGCGGGCCAGGTCCTTCTGAATCTCTTCCTTCAGCTCGGGGCGCAGGTAATCGGGAATCAGCGACATCTCGTGAATAGCGTAGTAGCCGCCGGGACGCAGCAGGCGGGCTGCCTCGCGCATGATCTCCAGCTTGTGCTTATCGGTCTGCATGGTCAGCATTGCCTCGCCCACCACGGCGTCGTAGCTCTCGGAAGGCAGGCCGGTCTCCTGGGCGCTGGCGTTCACCACGCGGTAGTTCGGCTTATTCGCCGCACCAATGCGCTCGGTAACAATTTCGGCGGCCTTGGGGTCGAGATCCACACCGGTGTAGCTCTTCGGGGAACGCTTCACAATCTCCTGGGCGGTGATACCCAAGCCCGGGGCAAACTCCACGACGTCGACGTCGCCGCCCAGGGCGCGAGCCAGCAGCCAGTTGGTGGTCTCACGGCCGCCGGGACGCAGAACCTTCTTACCCAGCTGTGCGAGCAGCCAGTGGCCCGCGGCCTTATCGGCGGGACGATCAGTGCCGGGGACTGAAGGGGTCTTAGACACGGTGATAACTCCTCAATATTTGTATCTAATATGCAAGATTAATATTTCCTAATTCTAGACCCGCGATACCCAAGAAAGGAAATGTGACGTTATGCGAGGGTATGGATACCCTTTGTTACGGCGTGCCGCGTGAGCACAAAGGGTCACGCTCGATGCTGCGCCATTGAGTGATACACCGTTGAGTGGTTAAACAGAAACTGGAGCCGAACCTCTCGGTTCAACCCCAGTCTCATCACACACACATACATACGAAAATCAGAGCCACTTCCGCAAGGAAAGTCCAACTTTCTGATGGCCCTCTCGAACCATCTATATAAAGTATTACGCGTAAACCTTTATTCCCTGTAGGTTAAAGCTGGAAGAAAGCTGGGAATAGCTGAGAGACTCAAATGCTCCGTCGGCGCCAAAAGATCAAACGTACACAGGAGCGGGTCCCACAGGGGAAATCGAAATAAACGTCGCCTCCAAAGCGCCTTCCAGGGCGAGCCTTTGGGGGGGCAGGAGGCCCGTCGGCGCTTAACGCCCTCCCCCGTATAAAACGATCGCGTTAAAAGAAGAAAGGCAAGGCGCTGTTGCCTTGCCTTTCTTCTTTCGCGAGCGGGCCTCCCCGCTACACGAAACACACACATTCACATCGCAGTCCTCTCGAACCAACACTTATAGTAAACACTGCGAACCTTACGGGAGGGTTGATTTTAGCTGGAAAGCAGCTGGGAGAAGACTCGTAGAACACTGAGAGGCACAGAGAGTCATCTGAGAGAAACTGTGTACGCCGCGCCCAGGGCTAGGAAGCACTCACATACAGGGTGAGTACAAGCAACGGATTCGTCCCGATAGACACCAGGAGCAGGAGGATATTAGCCCAGCGAAAGCGGCGGAACTTAACCAAGCCCACCAGGGCGCATACCACAGCAATGCTGGACCCCAAACCACCAACAATCAGAAAAAGCAACAGCAGAGTCGTAGCAAGGTTAGCGTCCGCCATTGGAACAAGCGCCAGGGCACACAGCAGTAGGTTCACACCCTCCAGAATGACGCCGGTCATCAGAAGCTGGGCGCTTGAGGACATACGCGATAAAGATTTAGCCATGTCTACCAGTCTACGGGGTCTGCGTGCCTACGTCGCATCCATCGCTCCCCCGGGTTAGAGTGTGCGCCCACAGGGTCAATGTTTCACGTGAAACATGCGCCGGAACGGGTACAGTAAACGGGGTGCTCCTCCCAAAGGAAGAACACCCCGTCACGGTTTCTCAGTGCCTCAGCACGAAAACCTCAAAACTACTTACGCAGCAGCAACGACGTCCAGGACAACGTTAGCAACAACGTCAGCGTGCAGGCGGACAGTCACCTTGTACTCACCGGTGCGCTTGATAGCGGAACCCAGGTGGATGGTGCGCTTGTCAACGGAGCCAATGCCGGCAGCCTCAATAGCCTCAGCAATAGCGTCAGCCTTGACGGTACCGAACAGGCGGCCGTCAGCGCCAGCCTTGTGTGCAACGACAACCGGCTTAGCAGCCAGGGACGCAGCAAGTGCCTGAGCCTCTTCCAGAGAAGCCTTAGCGCGAGCCGCACGAGCGGCGCGGATGGACTCAACCTGCTTCTCGCCACCCTGGGTCCAGGTCACGGCGAAACCGCGGGGCAGCAGGTAGTTACGTGCGTAGCCGTCCTTAACGGTGACAACATCGCCAGCTGCGCCGAGGCCGGAAACTTCCTGAGTCAGAATAATCTTAGCCATGTTACTGTCTCTCCTTCTCTTTAGCGGCCAGCGCCGGAGTAGGGCAGCAGAGCAACTTCGCGGGCGTTCTTAATAGCCTGAGCGATCTTGCGCTGCTCCTGAACGGTCACGCCAGTCACGCGGCGAGCGCGGATCTTGCCGCGGTCGGAGATGAACTTGCGCAGAAGTGCGACGTCCTTGTAGTCAATAACGGTGACGTCAGCAGCCTTGAGGGGGTTCTGCTTCGGTTTGGGCTTACGGATTTCAGCCTTAGCCATCGTGGTGCTCCTTAGAGTTGGGAGCCCGCGGCGGATAACCGCGGGATGGATTGATAAATTACTATTCGGAAAACGAAACCGGCTTAGAACGGAGGTTCATCGTCGGCGCCGCTACCCCAATCATAGTTACCGCCGGACTGGGAACTCCACGGATCAGCAGCGGGAGCTGCCGGGGCTGCAGGAGCAGCCGGAGCGGAGTAACCGGTCTGACCGGAGTAACCATTACCCTGGGGAGCCGCGAAATTATTCTGCTGCGGAGCGGAGTAACCGCCCTGAGCAGGGGCGTTGTACCCGGCGCCGCCGCCAAAGCCACCCTGCGCACCTCCGCCGAAGTTACCTCCGGCAGAACGCTGTGCGCGAGTCACCTGTGCGGTAGCAAAACGCAGAGTCGGGCCGATTTCCTCGACCTCAAGCTCAAACGAGGTACGACGCTCGCCTTCCTTGGTCTCGTACGAGCGGGACTTCAGACGGCCCTGTGCGATAACCTGGGTACCCTTCTTCAGGGTCTCCGCAACGTTCTCAGCGTAACCACGCCACACCGACGCACGCAGGAACAGGGTCTCCCCGTCCTCCCACTGGTTGGTCTGACGGTTGAACGAACGCGGAGTCGACGCGATCGTGAAGTTAGCAACCGCAGCACCCGCGGGGGTGTAACGGAGCTCCGGATCGCTCGTCAGATTACCGATAACGGTAATAACGGTATCGCCTGCCATAAGATGCCTCCTCGATAAGAGTTACAAGTGTGTTGATTCCAGTACAGCGCAACCCCCTGACATTTTTAGAGGGTCGGCAACCGGAGGGCGCAACTACTTGCTGGAGATCTTCTGATCCTCCGGGCGGATGATCTTGGTACGCATGACGGACTCGTTCAGGTTCAGAACACGATCGAGCTCAGCTGCGGTCTCGGGGGTAGCGGTGAAGTTCACCACTGCGTAGATACCCTCGGACTTCTTCTGGATCTCGTATGCCAGACGGCGACGGCCCCAGATATCGACGTTGTCGATAGAACCGCCCTCGTTGGTGACGATCTCGAGGAACTTGGACAGCGACGGCTCAACCGCACGGTCCTCAACCTCGGGGCTGAGGATAACCATCAGTTCGTATGCACGCATGATTAAACCCCTCCTTTGGGCTAAACGGCTATGGGATTTCCATAGCAGGAGATTCATTGTGCCCTATACGTGAAGCACACCGGGTGGGGAACACGCATAGATTTCTTAACAATACACCACGCTGGGCGGATGCAACAGTACCGCACCGCGTGAGCTCAACCATGCGATGCGGTACCGAAACCTCAGAAGCTACGCCTCCCGGCGCTGCTCCCACCACCGCAGGAGACGCGCCTTCGCTTCTTCCTCGGGAAGCGAGCCCTCGTCCAGGCGCAGGTTCAGCAGGAATTTGTATGCCTCGCCCACCACCGGACCCGGCGCAATCCCCAGAATCTGCATAATCTGGCCGCCGTCCAGATCGGGACGGATCGAATCCAGCTCTTCCTGAGCCGCCAGCTCGGCAATACGCCGCTCCAAATCGTCGTACGCCGCAGCCAGCGAGCGCGACAGGCGACGATTACGGGTCGTCACATCGGAGCGGGAAACCCGGTGCAGGCGCTCCAGCTGATCCCCCGCATCGCGCACGTAGCGGCGCACCGCCGAATCGGTCCAGCCCGACTCGCGGTAGCCGTAGAAACGCATGTGCAGCTCCACCAGGCGGGCCACAGCCTTAATCGTGTCGTTATCAAAACGCAGCGCACGCATACGCTTCTTCACCATCTTCGCGCCCACCACCTCGTGGTGCAGGAACGAGACGGAGCCGTCCTTCTCAAACTTACGAGTCTTCGGTTTGCCGATATCGTGCATCAACGCCGCAAAACGCAGAATAAAGTCCGGGGCAGGGCACGGGCCGTCCTCGTCCGTCTCCTTCTCCATCGCCTGCTCCAGCACCTTCAGCGAATGTTCGTACACATCCTTATGGTGATGCGCCGGATCCATCTCCATGCGCAGCGCGGGAAGCTCCGGCAACACATAATCCGCCAGGCCGGTATCCACCAGCAGGTTCAAACCCACCCGCGGGTAATCCGCATCAATCAGCTTCACCAGCTCATCGCGCACACGCTCCGCAGAAATGATCTCGATGCGGCCGGCCATCTCGCGCATCGCCTCGAAAACCTCCGGGGCCACGCGCAGATTAAAACGAGCCGCGAAACGAGCCGCACGCATCATGCGCAACGGATCCTCGGAAAAAGACTCCTGCGGCGAGCGCGGGGTACGCAGAACGCCCTCACGCAAATCCTCCACGCCGCCGAAAAGATCAACCACCTCGCCGCTCGGCAAAGCCGCGGCCATCGCGTTAATCGTGAAATCGCGACGCACCAGGTCGGCGCTCAAATCAGTACCAAACTGCACCGTCGGCTTCCGCGAATCCGAAACATACACCTCAGCACGGTACGTGGTCACCTCGTACACCACGCCATTCTTACGGGCGCTAATCGTGCCGTACTCCTTGCCGATATCCCACGTGTGCTCACCCCACGCACGCAAAATCTGCTCGCTCTGCTCCGGGGTGGCGTCCGTCGTCAAATCAAAATCGGTGAAATGGCCGCCGTCATCCAGCAGGTTGTCGCGGACAATACCGCCCACCAGGTACAGCTCAAACCCCGCCGCACGGTACAGCTCTCCCAGCTCGGCGGCATCCGGGTACTTCGACTCAACATCAATAATCAGCGACATAATCCTTTAATCGTGCCAGATAAAACGCCTCCACGACCACCCCGCGCCGCACGGGATGCCCACATCACCCCGCCCCGAAGCGCCAAAACCCTCTTCCATCAGTTAAGGTAGAACCATGAGCATTCCCGTACCCCGTGCACCCAAAACGCGCTTCGCCGCGCCCGCGCGCCCGGTACCGGCCCCCGAAGAAGTATCCGCCGGAGGGCTCATCATCGACTTCGACCGGCCCGAAGAACTCCCCGCGGCCATCATCGCCCGAATCAACCGCACCGGTCAGCGCGAATGGTGCCTGCCCAAGGGACACATCGAACGCGGCGAAACCCGAGTTGAAGCAGCCGGACGCGAAATCGCCGAAGAAACCGGAATCACCGGCTACCCCGTAGCCTCCCTCGGCACCATCGCCTACTGGTTCACCTCCAACGGGCTGCGCATCCACAAGACCGTGCACCACTACCTCTTCGCGGCAACCGGCGGCGAGCTCAGCATCGACAACGACCCCGATCACGAAGCCATCGACGTCGCGTGGGTCCCCCTCGCCGAGCTGCCCACCCGCCTCTCGTTCGCCAACGAGCAGCATATCGCCCGCAGCGCCAGCGAATACATCACCACCCACCTCTAACGTCCCGGCAAGCCTTCGGGGCGACATCCCGAAGGTAGCCGGACAGAGGCCCGAAGACATCCGACCGACCATCACCGCCAACACAGGAGAGACACGTGGCACGAACCGACGCCCGCTCAAGCGCAATCATGGCCGCAGGTACGCTCGTCTCGCGCATCCTCGGATTCGTCAAGACCATCCTGCTCACCGTCGCTATCGGTTCGCTCTCTACCGTCGGTGACGTCTTCGAAACCGCGAATACCCTCCCCAACCTCATCTACGTGCTCGTTGCCGGCGGCGTGTTCAACGCGGTTCTCGTGCCCCAAATCATCAAGGCCGCCAAGGCACAGGACGGCGGCGCGCGTTACATCTCCAAGCTCGTCACGCTCACCGTCACCGCCATCGGCCTGGTCACGCTCATCACCGTCGCCTGCGCCTGGCCCATCATCAGCGTCATGGGCTCGGGATGGACCCCCGAACAGCGACAGCTCGGCTTTATCTTCTCACTCTGGTGTCTACCCCAGATCTTCTTCTACGGCCTCTACACCGTCATTGGGCAGGTGCTCAACGCGAAGGACGCCTTCGGCGCGTACATGTGGTCGCCCGTGATGAACAACGTCATCACCATCCTGTCGCTGTTCCTCTTCATCTTCCTCTTCGGAGCGCAGACCCCCAACCCCCACCCAATCCACGCTGTAGACAACTGGACCAACGCACAAACCCTCGTGCTCGCCGGTTCCTCGACCCTCGGCGTGATTATGCAGGCGCTCGTACTCTTCATCCCCCTGCGCCGACTCGGCCTGCGACTCAAGCCCGATTTCGCGTGGCGCGGCATCGGCCTGCGCGCAGCCTCCAAGCTCGCCGCGTGGACCCTCGCCTCCGGTATCATCTCCAACCTGGCCTTCCTCTACATGACCAAGGTTGCTGCAGGCATCGTCGGTCAGCGCGAGCACTACGCCGCCATGGGCATCCAGATTCCGGGTCTGCAGGCCCTCAACTACGCCTCCATGCTGTACATGCTGCCGCACGGCGTTATCGGCATCTCCATCGCCACCGTGCTCTTTAACCGTATGAGCGCCTCAGCCATCGCCGACGATAACGACAGCGTCATCTACGCGCTCTCTCACGGCCTGCGTAACGCGGCCGTTGCCACCGTCTTCTGCATGGTCGGACTCATCGTGCTGGCCGGCCCCATCGCCGTGCTATTCAGCGGTGGCGACCCCATTGCGGCCACCATCATCGCCCGCCTCATCGTCATCACCGCGCTCGGCACCCCCACGCTCACCATCAACTACCTCTACAGCCGCGTGCTCTACGCTCGCGAAGACGCGCGCACGCCTTTCCGCATCCAGGTGTACTCCGCCATCATCATGGTCGTCATGAGCTTCGCAGCCTCCATGCTCGACGCCCAGTACACCGTGTACATGCTCGCTTGGATTTACCCCATCCACAATATTCTGCTCATGTTCATCAGCCACTACATGGTGCGCCGCCGTCTCGGCTACTACGGCCAGCGCGGCATCGTCAGCGTCTATGCGCGCACGATTCTCGCATCGCTCTTCGCCGGCGCCATTGCCGCCATCGCCCTGTGGCTGCTCGGCGGATACCAGCTTGACGGCTTCGCGTGGTCCTCCAAGATCACCGCGATTATCACCCTGGTAATCTGCGGCTCAGTCATGGGCCTTGCCTACCTGGCGGGCGTGCAGATCTTCCGCGTCAAGGAAGCTAACGCACTTTTGGCACCCATCACATCCAAGCTCGAACGCCTGGCCCGCCGTTAGGCCCGCAGGCGCCCAGCACGCCACGAATTATCACTCAGCCACGGCCTATTGCAAAGCCGGGTAGAATCTATTAGCAGAGCCCGCCACACGGCAGGCACTTTGAAACCACCTCGGGAGAACACGTTGTCGCAACAGATTCCGGTCGGATCGGTCCTCGGCGGCCGCTACGAAATTACCGCCCACATCATCATTACGGCAGAGTCCGATATGGTGCTCGAAGGCATCGACCAGATCCTTAACCGCAAGGTCTCAATCGTCGTCGCCTCGCCCAACCGCAGCGCCCTGCTGGAGGCCAACTCCCGCGCGCTTGCCACCAACTCCCGAGGTAACATTCAGATTCTCGATCTGGGCATCACCCCCGAGGGAAGCCGCTACCTGGTCACCTCGCACACCCGCCCGGATACCCTTCTCGATACCCTTCTCGTCGAGAACCATGCGCTCTCCAACGCGGAGGATGCGCTGGGCACCGAAATCTTCGGTGACTCCGATGCGGAACGCTCCCCCAACTCCTACGAGAAGGTCTCCTCCGGCACCGCCAGCCAGGAAACCATCAGCGCCTCCAAGAGCTGGAACTCCGGCGAGAGTAGCGCCGTGACCGCCTACTCCGAGCCCACCAGCATCTACGAAGAGGAGGACGAAGACGAAGGCGGTAGCCGCGGTACCTGGGCCGTCGCTCTGGCCGCCGTCCTGCTACTGGTCATCGTCGCGGGTGGTGTGCTGACCTCTCTGGGCGCTATCGGCTCCAACCAGGCAGCTGCGCCGCACACCCCGAAGGCTTCGGCCAGCGAGACGGCCAGCGCCGAGGCCTCCCCCTCGGCCACCCCGACCGCCAAGGCCTCGAACGCACCCGCGAAGATCGCATCCGTGGCGCGTTTCGCTCCCTCGGAACCCACGTTCATGAGCGACATGGACTCCCTGATTCCGAACCTGACCGACGGTAACGCCAACACCGCCTGGATCAGCTACGGCTTCGGCACCGCCAACTACGCCGGCACCATCAAGGAATTCGGCCTGGCACTGAAGCTGCAGACCCCCACCGTCGTCTCCAAGCTGACCATCCAGCAGAACACCGGCACCGGCGGCTCCTTCACCGTCTACACCAACAGCTCCGCGTCCCTGAGCGGCGCGGTTGAGGTTGGTAAGGGCACCTTCGAGGGCAAGGATGCGGTCGTGAACCTGGATACCTCCAAGCAGAGCGCTGAGAAGGGCGCCTACGTGATCATCGTGGTCAACGAGCTGCCCCGCCTCTCCCTGCCGATTGGACCGTGGAATTACGGCCTGCGCATCAACGAAATCAAGGTGGACTAATCAACACATAACGCGACGCCGACAGGGCGCTCGCACCCCAGACACAAGGGCGGGGCTTCTGAACTCAACGGTTCGGAAGCCCCGCCCTTTTGATGTAGCTAAGAGAAAGCCATCTCCTATTTGAAAGGCACGGTTGACTTCGTCTCTAGCGCGGGCCTCATTATTACGGCAGCATCCGCAAAAGCCCCTCTACGGTAAAGAAAAGCATGGAGAGCTGGACCAGGACGTAGCGGCTAGCTTTGATGAAATCTCCAAGATCTCGCAGAGTAGCCCCAAGATTGCTCAAGTGATTCTTACGGTGTCGGGGCTGAGCCGTATGAGGGTTGTTGTTCATTTTTGCCTCTCCCCCTGTGCAAAGCGCAGAGAATTGGTAGATGTTGTACTTTGACTACACGACACACCCACCAATATCGCCCTCGTATAATCGCCCGACTATCCTACCGGGACCATCTCCCTAAATGCTAGCCACGGATATAAAGCATCCATGTTTTTTCGGCAATGTAGCGATGGCCGTTATAGGTCTCCTTTGGCATGAAATCCTGGCCATTTTGATGTCCTTTTATGACTCTTTATGGCTGGGCCGCTACTCAAAGATTCACAGTGCGCGGAGTATCTGGATAAGGGTCCCCCAAAAATGGAATAATCGAGGATAAAGCCCTGTTATAGGGGCAGAACGAAAGACCTACAACAGAAAGACATATCCGATGACTGAGAATCTGGGAGGCCTCTTCGGAGGCTCCGCCCTAGGCAATCTGAACCTCGCATCCGCACCCGCCACCAAAGCCGCACCGGCTGCCGAGGTTGAGGCCGACGCAACCGTCCACAACGTCATTATTGTGGGCTCCGGCCCCGCCGGCTACACCGCCGCAATCTACGCGGCACGCGCCGAACTGAAGCCCGTCCTCTTCGCCAGCTCCCTGGCACCCGGCGGCTCCCTCATGAACACCACCGAGGTGGAGAACTTCCCCGGATTCATTCAGGGCATCCAGGGCCCCGAGCTGATGGAGAACATCGGTCAGCAGGCTGAGCGTTTCGGCACTGACATCCGCTACCAGGACGTGGAGAAGGTTGAACTCACCGGCGACGTGAAGAAGGTCTACACCGCTGACGGCGCCGTTCACCTGGCGAAGACCGTCATCATGACCACCGGTTCTCAGGTCCGTAAGCTCAACATCGAGGGCGAAGACCGACTCTCCGGTTACGGCGTCTCCTGGTGCGCAACCTGCGATGGCTTCTTCTTCAAGGACAAGGAAATCGCAGTGGTCGGCGGCGGCGACTCCGCGCTGGAGGAGGCGCTGTTCCTGACGACCTTCGCATCCAAGGTGTACCTGGTGCACCGCCGCGATTCTTTCCGCGCTTCGGAAATCATGCAGACCCGCGTGTTCAACAACCCAAAGATTGAGGTTGTCTGGGATTCGGCTGTCACCGCCGTTCACGGCGAGAGCAACCTCGAGTCGATCACCCTGACCAACACCAAGGACGGTTCTGAGCGTCAGCTGGCTGTTCAGGGCCTGTTCATCGCTATTGGCTCCGATCCTCGCGTGGAACTGGTACGTGACCAGCTGGAGATTACCGAGAACCACACCATCGCGGTTCAGGGTCGTTCCTCGAAGACTTCCGTTCCCGGCGTTTTCGCTGCCGGTGACGTGATTGACCCGACCTACCGCCAGGCAATTATTGCTGCCGGCTCCGGTGCTGTTGCCGCTCTGGACGCGCAGCACTACCTCGAAAACCTCTAAACTATTCGTATTACTCGCTGGGGAATCCGCCCCGTGTCAGAAAGGAGCACTCCGTGAGCAGTGCACAGCAGGCAACTGATGCCACTTTTGACGAACTGGTTCTAAAGAACGACAAGCCCGTTATCGTGGACTTCTGGGCTGAATGGTGCGGCCCCTGCCGCATGGTTGGCCCCGTGATTGACGAGATTGCCGGCGAGTACGCCGGTCAGGTCGACGTGGTCAAGGTGGATGTTGAGGCAAGTGGCGATACCGCCATGAAGTACGGCATTACCTCCATCCCGGCTATCTACCTTTTCAAAGGTGGCGAGGTCGTCAAGAAGACCGTAGGCGCCAAGACTAAGTCCGCTCTGCTGGCTGAGTTCTCCGAGCACCTGGGCTAACCTCAAGAGACTACAGAAATCCCCCGGTGATGTTTCACGTGAAACATCACCGGGGGATTTTCATATATTCAACTGAAATCAGCTGTTATAAGCGATTTTCAAAGGATGTTACCCGGAGAAATCAGAATCCAGAACACGGATGATGCGGTTCAAATCTTCCACATTGGCGAACTCAATCGTCATCTTACCCTTGCGGGCACCCAGAGAAATCTTCACGGAGGTATCGAGCTTATCAGCGAAGGCCTCCGCAATGTAATCCAGGCGCTCACGGTGCTTCTGCGGCCGGGGAGCCTTACGCGCTTTGGGTTCCTCCGCACCGGAGGTGGCAGCCACGAGCTCCTCGGTGGCGCGCACCGACAGCCCTTCATTCACGACTTTCTGAGCGACGGTCTCAATCTGCCCCTGGTCACTCAGCGCCAGGAGGGCGCGGGCGTGGCCAGCAGAGAGAATCCCGGCGGCAACGCGACGCTGCACGAGGGCGGGCAGCTTCAGCAGGCGAATCGTGTTCGAAATCTGGGGGCGGGAACGGCCGATGCGCTTGGCGAGCTGCTCCTGGGTGGTGTCGAATTCCTCCATCAACTGCTGGTAGGCCGCAGCCTCTTCAATGGGGTTCAGCTGACTGCGGTGCAGGTTTTCCAGCAGGGCGTCACGCAGCAGGTCTTCATCATCGGTCTCACGAATAATCGCGGGAATCGTCGAGAGGCCGGCAGCCTGGGTTGCGCGCCAACGGCGCTCGCCCATGACCAGCTCGTACTTCTCTGCCCCGCGCTCGCGGGAGGGACGCACCACGATGGGCTGCAAGACACCAATCTCACGCACCGAATGGATGAGCTCCTCCATGTCCTGCTCATCAAAATCGGTTCGCGGCTGTTTGCGGTTAGGGTGAATATCGCGCACGTTGAGCTCTGCAAACTGCGCACCGGGCACCGGCACCAGATCGGACTGCTCCTGCTCGCTTGCACCGGGAACGGGGACATCCTCGCCGAAGAAGAAATCCACCGGGCGGCGGGTCAGGGTCGTATTGCGCAGGGCCGCACCCATATCGACGCGAGACTTCTTCTTCGATGTTTCACGTGAAACATCATGCGTCGAATCGGCATGGTTAGACTCAGGCTGAACGGGTTCGGAGGGAGGTTCGGGAGCCTCGTGTTTGGGTGCTCGGCGGGGCTTCTCAGGCTTCGCCTCGTGGGCCATCTCAAACAGGCCATCGCTCATGGATTCGTCTGCGAGAGCGGGAGCGGGTGCCTTCGAGTGCTGACTAACCTCGGGTACTACCTCTCGTTCGGCCACCTTCTTCTCGGCGCTTCCAGAATTCTTCGTACTCTGGGGAATCAGGGCCCCCAGACCACGACCCAAACCACGTCGCTTCTCAGCCATCGTCACTCCTTTGGACTCCCGGATGAGTCCGTTCATATTGCTTCTTTATCTAGTGTAGACGAATCGTGCGACATTCAGGGAGTAGTTTAAGGGGCATCCAAAAATTTCAAAATATATCAAATATAAAACTTATATAGGGTGTTTTTTAAAAATTTCAGCTTATTGCCAGCAAAAGCATCCCCTCCACACGCCTCAAAAGAGATGCGGAGGGGATGTCTAAAATATGGGCGGCAATAATAAACCGCGTATTCAAAAATTAAATTAAGCCGAACGCCCCGAAAGCTCCTTAGCGGCCTCTCGGTAAGCGCGGGCGCCGGTCGAGGAAGAATCGTACGTGATGACGGTCTGCTGGTAGCTAGGCGCCTCGGAGATACGCACGGAGCGAGGGATCTTCACGCCCAGGGTTTCCTGCGGGAAGTGCTCACGCACCTCCTCTGCCACCTGGAAGGCCAGGTTGGTGCGAGCATCATACATGGTGAGCAGAATCGTGCTAATGCGAAGCTTCGAATTCAGATGCTTCTGGATCATCTGAATATTCTTGAGCAGCTGACTCAGACCCTCGAGGGCGTAGTACTCGCACTGAATCGGAATTAGAATCTCCTCGGCGGCCACGAAGGCGTTCACGGTAAGGAGACCGAGGCTCGGCGGGCAGTCGATAAATACGTAGTCGAGGCGAGGCATCCCCTGCTTCTCGCGCCACTCCGTATAGTCCACCAGGGCGTTCTTGAGGCGGGTCTCTCGCGCCACGAGAGAGACCAGCTCAATTTCAGCACCCGCAAGGTCGATGTTGGCCGGTGCGCAGAACAGACCGGGCATATCGGGACATTCCTGCACAATCTCGGCGAGAGGCTTATCTTCGATAAGCACGTTATAGATGCTGGGCACATCCACGCCATGCTCAATGCCCAGAGCGGTCGACGCATTACCCTGCGGGTCGTTATCGATGACAAGAACGTTTAGGCCGGCTTCCGCGAGTGCGGCGGCAAGGTTGACGGCGGTGCTGGTTTTCCCCACGCCACCCTTCTGATTCGACACGGTAAAGACACGCGTATGCACAGGCTTGGGGAGTAGATCTGTAGCCGCTTTCTGGGCGTGGTGAGTCATCGGGTGCCTTCCGTAATCCGAGTCGTAATTCGCATTGATGTTTCTGGGGTGCCACAGGCGGGCATGGCATGTATCGTTCCCCATCACGGGAACCGAGGCGCATCTCCTCCATATACACCAGACATCAATGTTTCACGTGAAACATTGCAGTCTTCGTTACGCGTGATGTTTCACGTGAAACATAGCGTCACACAGGTATATTTCAAGGAGGTACAGGGGTGTGTCAGGCGGCCCGTCGCCTTTAAATCGTTGCCGACCTCAGCCTGAAGTTCAACCCCTCCTTCAAGGGTACCCGTCGCGGCGGCAATACTCCACGTGAGGGGTCATTCTGGATACATGCGGCGAATATAGGCGTGCCAGACGCAGAAAGGTGGCGCTGTGCCGAGCGAGCGTTTCCACTCCCCCGGCGCAGCGCCACCTTTCGTTATGCATCCACGACCACCACGGGGTATTCGCGTCTCTGTCACACCCCAGGCCCTGTAGCCCTAGAGGCGCACGCGCACCACCGTGGTCGGCTCCTCCAGTAGGTCGGCACCCGCCGTCAGAATCTCGGTCTCGCGAGCACCATAGCGATTCAGCTTCTTCTTCGCCTTGGTGATTTCTTCAGCGGCGCTACGACCCTTCAAGGCCAGCAGCTCGCCGGTGCCGCGCAGAATCGGCAGGGTGATATCCAACAGTCCCACCAGGGCGGACACGGCGCGGGCGGTGACGACATCCGCATCCACGGCACCTACGGCCTGCTCGGCACGCGAGCGCATCACGGTCACATTCTCCAGCCCCAGGTCCTCGATCACCTCGTTGAGCCAAATGACGCGACGCTCCAGCGGCTCAATCAGGGTCAGCTTCAGATCCGGGCGGGCGATAGCCAAGCAAAGGCCCGGCAGGCCCGCACCCGAGCCAACGTCAGCCACAGAGACATTCGGGGCGATATATTCCTGCACCACGGCACAGTTGAGCACGTGGCGGGCCCACAGACGCGGAACCTCGCGGGGGCCAATCAGCCCGCGCTCAATGCCGGTCGTCGCAAGGTGCTGCACGTAGCGCTCCGCCAGAGGCAGGCGCTCACCGAACACAGCCTCGGCGGCGGCGCGCTCATTCTCGTTCAGAGTTACCTTCGTTTCCTCCACCTTAGACTCCTACCTCGGGGAGAGAAATCACGACGTGACGGCGCGGGCCCTCACCCTCCGACTCGCTGTACAGGCCGGCGGCGGCTACCACATCGTGCACCACCTTGCGCTCGTAGGGGCTCAGCGGCTTCATGTGCTCGTCGCGGCCGGTAGCGCGTACCTTCTCGATAGCCTCGGCGGCAATCTTCTCCAGGTACTCGCGACGCTCGGCACGGTAACCTGCGATATCCAGGATCAGGCGCGAACGGGTACCGTTGCCGGCCAGAACGGACAGGCGTACCAGCTCCTGCAGGGCATCCAACACCTCGCCGTGGCGACCCACCAGGTGGCGCAGCTCTTCGTTGTCATCGTCGTCGTTGACGACCGAAAGATAGATGCGGTTATTGCGCACCTCGATGTCAATGTCGCCGTCCAGGTCGGCGATGTCTAGGAGCTCTTCGAGGTAATCGGCGGCAATATCGCCTTCTTCCTCGATATCATCAATCTCCTCGTAGCCTTCGGCGGCCTCATCCACGAACTGCTCGTCGCCGAGCTGCTCCTCATATTCCATAGCTTCAGTCACGATTATCCTCGGGTATATGCGGGGTTTAGGGGTACAGAGTATCTCATACACGGCGCCGGGCCCGCGCCTTACGCGGCGTGAGCCCGGCCCGATTGGGTGGAAAGCCTACTTATTTCCGTTTTGCTTACTGCGCTGCTGCTTCTGGCGCTTCTTACTCACCGGCTGCTGGCGCTGACCGGCTGCGGCACGCTCACGCGCCTCCTGCAGGTCCTTCTCGTGCTGCTCGCGGGTCTTACCCACCGGGGGCAGGCCCTTCGCCGCACGGCGGGCGTTCAGCTCGCGCTCGGCCTGGGAACCGGGGGTCGGGTTGTTGCGGATAACCCACCACTGCTGACCCAGCGACCAGAGGTTCGAGACGGTCCAGTAGTACATCACACCAAGGGGGAAGTTAATACCGGAAACAGCGAAGATGATCGGGAAGATGTACATAATCATCTGCTGCTGACGGAACATCGGGGAGTTCAGAGCAGCCTCCGACATGTTCTTCACGCTCAGCTGCTTCTGGATGTAGAACTGGGTGGCGCTCATCATCACGATCATGATGGCAGCCTGAATCACCGTCGCGGTGGCGTCGCCGGCCCCCGGGTGCATCATGGTCGCGAAGAGCTGAGCACCGAAAATCTGGGAGTCGTTGAACTGATGCACTAGCTCAGCCGGCAGCATGAGCACGCCCTGGTTATTCTGCGCTGCGGTGGGCACGCCCATCAGCACCTGGTACAGACCGAAGAAGATCGGCATCTGAGCCAGAATCGGCAGGCAGGAGGCGAAGGGGTTCGTACCGTGCTTGCGGTACATTTCCATCTGTTCCTGGGCCATGGCCTGGCGGGAGAGCTGGTCCTTCTTACCCTTGTACTTCTCCTGCAGCTTCGCCATATCGCCCTGCATTGCGGTCATACCACGCATGGCCTTGATCTGCTTGACGAACAGCGGGATGGTCAGGGTACGCATCACCAGGGTCAGGAAGATGATGCACAGAACCCAGGTCAGGCCGGAGGCGGGGTCCATACCCACCGCGGTGAAGAGCGTATGGAACAGCCATAGGACCACGGAAACGATCCATTTAAACGGCCAAAGAATCATGTCGATAGGATTCACGAGGAATACTCCTTAAGGACTTTACAAAGTCGGTAAGTCGAAGGCGCCGCCTACTCGGGGCGGGCTTGAGAGGTGTGAGATGGCATGTAACGGTCGGGGTGGTTGAGCAGAATAATCTTGGGCTCTGCTCCCGGGGCGAAGACTCGCCGCCCCGCGGGAACCGGGTCAATGCCACCGGTCGCCCAGGGAACGCACCGCAGGATGCGCCGCACCGTCAGAGAAAGCCCGCCCAACACGCCGTGGGTGGTAAACGCCTCCAGGGCGTACGCCGAGCAGGTTGGGTAATAGCGGCACACGTTCCCGTAGAGCGGGGAAACGACCGTGCGGTAGGCCTTCATGCACGCAATCAGCAGGTTCTGCGGCAGAACGTAGAGAGCCTGCAGAAAAGATTCGGGGTGCACAAACTCGTTGGGGGCTAATGCCAGCAGCTCATCGGGGCCGATGAGGGGCTCCGCGGCGCTATACGTGCCGCTGTGATGGGAGTGGAAACATTCCTCACGGTGTGAAGTACGGTGATGGCTCACTGCTGCCCCTCAGTCGTTGAGGGCCGGTTGAGCTTGGCGAGGGTCGTTTCGAGAGCAGACTCGTAGTCCTTACAGAGCTGAGACCAGTCTGCCTGTGCGGAGGCAGGAAGCGCTCGCACAGCGATGGCGTACCCTTCCGGATGCGCGGCGCAGGTGAGCGCGGCAAGCTCACGCAACCGGCGCTTAACCAGGTTGCGGGTCACCGCGTTGCCCACCGCCTTCGACACAATGAAACCTACCCGGGTTGTTTTTCCGGGATTTTTCGCCGTAGATACAACGATGTTCCGGCGTCCACTGCGGATGCCGGAACGGAAGGCGTGGGAGAATTCAGCGCCGGTGCGCATTCGGTGCCGTTGAGGCAGCACGTCTCCCCCTTTACATGGTGGGGAGGCTCGGCAGGGCCGGCCTCCGCATTTTCTACGCTTAATGATAGTTCGCCCGCCGATGCGTGTGCATCGGCGGGG
>NZ_KV814474.1:0-384 GCF_001813965.1 Rothia sp. HMSC072E10
GTCGGTCGGTCGGTCGGTCGGTCACACAGGCTACAGGCGTTACTCTGCGGCAGTGGCGGCATGTCTGAATGTCTCTCGTCTGGGGCTTAGCTCATTACCCAGCAGCGCGGCGCGTCTCCAGTCTTGGCACTCCCTTGCGCCTCGGGATCACTCACCGAGGAATCGACTGGCTGGACATTCAGTCGCGAAAATTGAACCCATCTAACGGGTCTACCGCGGGGGGTTAGCCCGCCGGCGTGTTTTGGTTCTGCGGTCGTCTTCCCCGCACCGGGTGGGTTGCCTCTCCACCCGTGGGTCAAAACCTGATACGATTAACCCAATCTTTTTTTAAGATTTTTAAGCACTTTGAATGTACCGCACCTCACCGGTGCGGTGCATTTTTTT
>NZ_KV814475.1:0-227 GCF_001813965.1 Rothia sp. HMSC072E10
TAGCCGTGGGTGCCGTCCTCACGAATCATTCGGTCGAAGGTGACCTCACGACCTTCAGGCATCGTCCAGACAGCATTCTCAGCGTTCAGCTGCACGCGGCTCTCAATATTCGAGGACCAGCCAGCGCCGAACACGCCGGATACAGCGTGCTGACCGAACACGGTCACACTGTTGTACATGCGAGTTACAGAGCAGGCAGAAACCACGCCGGAGAATGCCATGTCGGT
>NZ_KV814476.1:0-22111 GCF_001813965.1 Rothia sp. HMSC072E10
CGAGAAGAGGCGAATAGCGATGAAAAATAATGGAGCCAATTTCAAAGAGTATTTTCGTAGAACAGCAGAAAATATATGGAATGACCGCGGCGTCATTATATTTTTCGTAGGATTTATTGCCGTATTGGGAGCTATATATTTCATGACCCATTCCAACCCGAATAACGACTCTGAAATATGCACTATCGAGTCGGTTGAAATTATTGAGCACGAGGACCCCTACGCAATCTCCGGTGCCTTCGAGACGAAAGAGTGCGGAACCATCACGATGTGGCACGCTCCCGATGGGGAACGTATCCGCCCCTACCTCAATAGCATTGAGGCGGGTAGGAAATACAGGGCGTACAAGTCCTTCACTACCCGAAACGACAAAACAGGGTTCTCCGTCATCCGCTTTGAAGAAATCAAAGAATAAGCCGTAGATCAATGAAATAAAGACGACCGCTTGTGAGTAAATATTGACCCTAATGCCCACGAGAGAAAGCAAGTAATAAAATATGTTCCTGGCAGAATTTGCACAAGGTGTTCGTGAAGGCCTCAAAGAGACATTAGGCACCATGAATCGGAGCCGCATGATAATGCTGGCAATTATTGTAGCGATTGCTCTCTTCGTTACCGTGTATCTTCCCTACTCTTTGCGTGATGATAGCGATAACGTTACCGCTACCTGCACCGTCACTAAGGCTTACACGAAGGACCGAGGGGGATCAGATGTTAGCGGCATGACCAATATTGCCCCCGTGGGTATTTTTGAGACGAAGGAGTGTGGCACGCTCCGCCTGTCTGTGGCTCCATCCGGGTGGAAGATTCCCGACTATGTTCAGACGGCTCAGGTGGGGAAGAAGTATCTGTTTCATGTAGCGAATGACTCTGCTCAAAAGGAACGGGATTTTGATACAACCCGCTTCGAAGAAATCAAAGAATGACAATTCTATAAACTAGAGCCCCGGGCAGTGCGAGTCTTCATCTCGTACCGTTCGGGGCTTTCCAGGCAATACGCGCAACCTATTTCGCCTCAACCAGCACCACCAAGACACGAAAGGCGCGTCCCCTCCCCTATGAGCAGCCGAGAAAATCGGGCGAATACAGGGCCACCCATCCCATCCGCCGGTAAATGGTCGCCCAGTCTTCACCCGAGCCTTGCACCCAGTTAACCTTCTGGTCAGATACGGTGCGATAGGCTAAGGATGTGCCCGCCACCTCACCGTAGCGAGCACAATTCACCAACCACCACACAAGGACGTACATACCATGAGCACAGCTGAAGTAAGCAGAGAAGCGTACTCTGCTACCATCGCCGACTCCAACTCGGTTGAAGGAGTGAATAGCTAAATGATGTCTCAAGAATTTGCTATTACCTTTTGGGGTGCGTGCTCCATCATCACGATCATTTTCACGCTTTTCACCCTGGCCACCTACATCATTAATCGGCGCCGTGACGAGAAGAAAAAGCGTGAAGGAATCTACATTAGTCGTATGCAGACGCTGCTGGCGTACATTATTGTCTTTTTCCCGGGTTTCCCGATTATCTGCTATTTTTTGTCGCTCAACACCCCAGAGACGAACTCATTTGTAGACATTGCATCCATACTCATGGCTGCTTTCCTGTTGTTCTACCTGTGGAGTGTCAACGCCACGTACATGAAGATTTCTTCTGAAGGTATTGAGCAGCACACCCCTGTTCGCGGGTCGAGGATCTGCCCTATCGGCGCGATTGATAGCGTCGTGTATAGCGAATCCACGGATGAAGATACCGCAAGCCGCACCTGGTTCCTCACCAAATCGCGTGCGCGCATTAACCCGTTGAACCCGAATTATGATGAGTACTACCTCTTGCTTATGACTCGATTTAGGGTTGAGTACGGGCGTTGGCCTTACCTGGATATTCCGGCTGACGTGGATAAGGTGAACCAGCTGGATAACCGTGCTGAAGTCATTCCGTACTTCAAGTTCCGTAAGAAAATCTCGGGTCTGGCTGAGATTGACATGTAGCCCGGCTTGCAAGGCTGAAGGCTCCCGGGGATGCGCGGACGGAGCGCGCTCTTCCTATTCACCAACCACACGAAACGAGAACCCACCATGCGTACTTTCCTGATTATTTTCTGGGGCATCCTGGCCTTCATCTCGGTAACCGGGACACTCTACATCATCATCAATTACGAGATTCAGCGATGGAAGGATATGGAGCGCCGCCGCCAAGGCGCGTATATCCGACGAGTTAATCAGGCAGAGGCTCTTCTAGCAATATTTGCCCCTGGATTTCCGTGCCTTTTGTTCTACCTTCATCTTGTAGATGATGGGTCTGCGGGTATCTTCTATGAATCAATTGCATTACTTCTGTCAATCGGGCTCATGATGTATGCCTGGTATGTACACGTTGCCTATGTGAAGATTTCCCCTGAAGGTATTGAGCAGCGCATGTGGTCGGCACGCACGACCGTCTATCCCTTCAACGCTATTGACGGCATTGAATACTACGAGGCAACTTCTACAGACGACCAGGACCTTGTGTCTTTCTACAGTAAATCCGGAAAACTCATTGCCGCTTTCTGCCCGATTATTCATAAGAATTACCGCCTCATGGCGATTGTTCGGTTCAGGATTGATAATGACCGCTGGCCTGATATGAATAATCCGGGTGATATTGCTCGGGCGGATGAGCTAGATAATGGTCGTGAGACAGTCCCCTACTTTAGAGAGCGCAAGAAGGTTACCGGCCTCGCCGACGTTGACATGTAGCACCCCGCGACAGCCGATACGATAGCCCCAAACACCGAACTCTATTCACCAACCACACGAAACGAGAACCCATCATGCGCACTTTCCTGACTATTTTCTGGGGTGTCTTCGCTGTATTCACTACAGTTGCAACGTTTTACGTCATCATCAATTACGAAGTGCAACGTTGGAAAGATAAAAAGCGGCGGCGCGAGGGTATTTATATTCGACGAGTTAATCAGGGCGAAGCTTTATGCCTGATATTTGTTCCCGTCCCGTCCGTGCTAATGGCTTTCTTACATGTTTATGTTGAAGAAGAATTCGGCACAGGCAATGAAATACTCTACCTATGCTTGTCACTTGCAGTCCTTCCGCTGTTGCGGTACGTGCATGTTGCCTACGTGAAGACCTCCGCCGAGGGTATCGAGCAGCGCATCTGGTTCTCTAACCCGACCCGTTACCCTTTCACCGCGATCAACCGTGTCGTGTTCTACAAGGCAGCAAAATATGAAGACGAGGATATGGTGGGGTTCTACGCTAAGTCAGGTACTCAGATTGCCCTGTTTAGCCCGTTGCCTCATAAAAATTACCGGCTTCTGGCGATTGTGCGGTTCAGGATTGAGAACGAGCGTTGGCCTGACATGGACAACCCGGATGACGTAGCTCAGGTGGACCGTTTGGATTGTGCCGGGAAGACGATGCGCTACTTTGAAAATTTGGGGAAGGTTACCGACCTTGCCGACGTCTACATGTAACCACCCACCACACTAGGACAGCGAATGTTCAGAAAATTTCTTGCCGAAACCGTCACCAACGGCTCTATCGGCCTCAATCGCCCCAAGGGTTATATTCCTCTGGGACAGCGGCAGAAAAAACCGCTACTGGCTGTAGTGTGTGTGGACTTGTTGACCCTATTTACGTGTGTTCTATTTCCTCTAACTTTTCCTGCAGAAACACTTATTGATTACATTCCGGCGTATCTATTTATGAATTTATTAGGATGCTGGCTCTGGTTCATGGCTATTCACACCCATTCCTTCTACATCCAGCAGAATGAAACCTCCGTGAAGTGGCGGAACTGGCGATTCAAAACCCGCGAGTTCGACTACAGCAGCATCACCAAAATACACATGCAGGTCAACGGCAAAGGCGGACACCTGCTCATCAGCAGTAGCCAGATGAGACGCTACCGTCTGGGTTTCAGCCCCGTCTTCTTTGACGCAACCTACATTTACCATATGATTCTCTTCCGCGAACGCTACGGCGTTTGGCCGCCCAAGTATATCCCGGAGCTCTTTGTAGAGTTCGGTGATTATGAGGAGATGGATACCCTAATCAAAATCCTCTGCTACGCCCGCAAGTATGAGATTGGTTCCCCCGAGGCTGGGGAGTACCGACAGATCCCGGAGCATCTGCAGCGCATCCTCGACCGCGCCGCGGCAGAGCCCAAATAGTTGAAAGGAATCGGATGAGTATTTTCTTTGAAACCTTAAGAGTGCTGTGGCTTATTTGCCTCTGGTGCGCCTTTATCTTCATGGCCCTTGCATCAATAGGGATGAGTGTTATTGACGCTTGGCCCTGGGGCGCAATGTTCTTCGTTGCAGGTCCTATAGGCCTCTCAGCTATAGATACGGTGCGCAGTAAAAGCTATGGATATGAAGCAAACGGCGGCCTCTTCCACCACTTCTTTATCTTCGTTCACTCCATCAGCGCAGTGGGCTTGATTGTTCTGACGGCGTTGACCGCTTTTGGGGTACTACGCACTGCGGATGCAATGCTGTGGACTCCAGAGACGAACTTTGCCTCCTGGTACATGGTTGGTGGGCTAACCATCGTCGCCTTCCTTATCCAGCGCATCGAGCCTAACGACGATATTCCCGACCTGCAGCGCATGGAACAGATGAATAGGCGCTCAACCCGAGTGGGTGTTGTGTCGGCGGCTATTTTCACGGTTCTGTGCCTCGTGGTTCCTCTGACCAGTTTCATGACTGCAGGCTACGATCCGGCGGCTCTGGCGGTTGCGCTTTTCCTGACCCCGGGGTTCCTGCGTGTTGTGCGTGAGGGCCTCTTCTACCTGCACGGTCCCCGCTTTGAGAAGGGGTCTGAGGGGTACCGCATCCTGCGTGCCGTGTGCATCGGCGTGGCTGGTCTGGCGGCGTGTATTGCGCTTGGATACTTAGGCTATTCGCTGGTCCGCAAGGAGTGGTTGCCTGCGCTGTTCTTTGCGGCGTCGGTAGCGATGAATGGGTGGTCGGTGAAGAAATACGTGACCGTGGGTATTTCTATTCCCGAAGAGGAAGAAGCGGATTCCTCTTCTTATGCTAGCGTTCAGGAGGCGGAGTAGAACATGCTAGATACCATCTTTAGTATCTTCTGGGGAATTATCTTAGTGCTGTCTATTCTCTCTATCCCCTACATTATTATTAGGTACGAGATTAATCGACACCAAGATAAGAAAAAAGAAGCGCAGGGAATTTACATTAGGCGAGTAAATCGCTTTGAGGTATGGATTTGTATATTTAATCCGTTCATTCCTTTTTTGCTATATATGGCCAATAGTCATAGTGGAAATATGGGTATCTGGTTTAATATCGCCGGAATTGCTTTAGCGTTATTCTTTTTCTTGTGTTGTCGCTATACTCTTGTTGCATATGTGAAGCTCTCCCCTGAAGGTATTGAGCAGCGCGTCTGGTCAGCCAACCCGACCCGCTACCCTATTAACGCGATAGACAGCATCGTGTATTACGAAACGCTGAATGTTGAAGATCAGGATATGGTGGGCTTCTATACCCGCTCCGGTAAACAGATTGCTGTCTTTGGTCCGACCACCCACAACAACTATCGGATCTTGGCAATTGTCAGGTTCAGGATTGAGAACGAGCGTTGGCCTGATATGAATAATTCGGATGATGTGGCGAGGGTGAATGAGTTGGACGATAGGGGTATGACCATTCTTTATTTCAGGGGTCGTGAGAAGGTTACTGGCCTTGCCGACGTCTACATGTAGCCCACTCGATAAGCGCCGACTACCCCCTACATCCAAAGAGCCGCAACCGGCACGAACACCACCAACACCGCGAAAGAGGAGCACGCATCATGCACACCTTTTTCCTTCTACTCTGGGGCACCTGCACCCTCGCATCAGTCATCGGCGCCATCACAATCATTGTTCTGCATGATAGGCACCTGCGCCAGGACAGGCAGCTCCGCGACGAAGGCATCTACATTACGCGCGCGCCCCGCCGTGAAGCACTCATATGCCTTCTTACGCCCATATTCCCGGCAGGTTTCTTCGCGCTCTACCTCTACACGCAGGTTGAGCTCGGTATCCTCTTCAACCTGCTGGCGTTCATCATGCTGCTCTTCTTCCCCTACCACTTTCTGCACGTTCACCTGGTGTACACGAAAATCACGCCAGACGATGTGGAGCAGAAGCTCTCTCCATTTGCTGCCGTGACCTCCTACCCGATTAGGGCTATCGACCAGGTTTTCTACTTCCAGGGTGATGCGGAGGAAGAATTGGAATGGACTGGGGTAGGGTCTGACAAGGCCACCTTCTACACCAAGAAAGGCAAGGAAATCGCCAAGCTTGACCCCGTTGGCAAGAACCACCGGCTGCTGGCCATCGTACGGTTTAGGCTCGAGTTCGACCGCTGGCCCGATATGCGGGACCCGCAGGATCTGGCGTGGGTTGATACGTGGGATAACCTCGAGTGGACGCAGCCCCTGTTCAGGAAGCTGTACAGAAGGCGCAACAAAATCACCGGCCTGTCGGATATCAAGATGTAGTGCCGCACGGCAACAGCCCCATGCATAGAGAAAGTTCCTGGGTTGGGAAATAACCTCGGCCGCAGAGTATTTCTACGTCGAACAGCACTCGGCAAACACACGAGATTAAAACAAAATAAAAAATACTTTTGACTATCACCTCAAGGTTGAATGGAATCCCCTAACGAGGCGCCGACTAGGACGAAATATTATCCGCCCTCTCAGATTAGGCTGATAGAGTGGTACTGGGCCCGGCCCTCCGTATACCTCTGCAGGCATCTTTCGGCTGCGTTTCAGGTACGCCACTATCGGTTGCTTGCACGACACATAACTTAAACGAAAAGATCATCATGACCAACCACACCACCGCGCGTCAGCGCTTATTCCGCTTTCCTTTGATTTTGGGTGTCACTACGGCACTGATTTTCTCGTCTTGTTCCACGGGTACGAACAACAATAGCGCCCCTTCCGATAAGGGCACCGTCACTTCCCAGAGCCCCCACCAGGTGGAGAACGCTACTAATGTTCTGCAGAACGTGAATGTTCAGATGGGCCGTGACGGTGAGGTCTCGTCGATTGAGTCGACCAACATTTACGTTAACGACAAGGACCGCACGAGCTCTACGAGCAATGTTCAGTTCAAACCCAAGGACGTCGTCAATGACCTTCCCGTGCGTGTGAGCCTGCAGTATTCTAGCGAGCGCGGTAGCGGCACTAACCTGAATGATTTGAACGGTTACAGTGGCGAAATCACCATTAAGGTTACGGTCGAAAACCTGACGGTGAAGACTGAGGACGTCACCTATGATGCATCCGGTACCAGCCGTACTAGCCCCGCACCGGTTGGTACTCCGTTCTCCATCGCTGCTTCTACTGTTCTTTCGGGTTCTCCGACCCAGGTTATTACGACCCCTGATGCCACTGATTCGTCGACGAATGGCGTGGTAAGCACCAATGATGAAGGTAAGGCTGTTGTTCAGTGGGGCGCTATTTCGGCGCCTCCGGTAACCGGCAGTTCCTCTTCTTTTGTGTTGAAGGTTAAGGCGAAGGATTTTAGCGCACCCACCTTCAATATTTCGGTGCAGCCTGGTTTTGCGTCCGATTTGTCTGGCGCGGGAATTATTACTAACGGTTTCACCTCTCAGGATGCCTCTCAGGTGGCGCTTCTGCAGCGCACCATCGATACCGTCAACGAGGTTAATTCAACGTTGAATAGCGCCAGTTCACAGGTTGCTCAGGTGCGTCAGAGCCTGGATGATACGTCTGCAACTTTGGGTAAGGACGCTGCCGAGCACCTGAAGACTCAGAATGAATCATTGACGAAGACCATGCAGGGTCTGCAGGCGAATATTGAGAACCTGCAGAAGGACCTTTCTGAGGCTTCGCGTACCAATAATTCTCAGCTAATTTCCCAGCTGGAACGTACCGTCGCGGCTCTTCACACCATGCTGGGTGATACGACAGCGCGCCCCAATGTGTCTGTTTCGCATAGTAATGGTCGTTGTGTTGTGCATCGTGAGGAGGATGCAAGTAGCCGTAGTGTATACGGTAACTTGGTCCAGCTCTCTGCGGTCCTGAACGCGTATGCGGAGGCAAGCTCAGACTGCCAGCAGGATCTTACGGCTTCGATTCGTGAGATTGTGGGCCCGGAGCACCCGACCGCTGAGACTTGCTCTTCTAGCGGCTCGGTAACCTGTGCCCTATTTGGTGCGTCGGTGACGGTGCAGAGCTCTTTGATTGCACTGGTTGCTACCGGCGAGAAGATTGTGGATCATCTGCAGCCGGAGTATTTGAAGGGTGCGAATACCAACTATTCGGCGTTGAAGCGTCAGATGGATGAGATTGTTCAGCAGATGGAGAAGGACCCGTCCTCTCTTGACGCTGATGCTGTGCGCGCTTTGCGTGAGAAGGTCAGCGCGGCTCGTCAGGGTGTGAACCAGTTGAAGGAAACGTCGAGTCGCCTGATTGAGAGCATCAAGAACGTTCATTCTCGTGCGGCTTCCGCTCGTGCAGATTTGGTGGAAGGTTCTGGTTCCATGAACGCCCAGAACCAGGAACTGGCGGAGCAGCTTTGCGCTCTGTCGACTGAGCGCGGCGGCTCTCTATCTGCTGAGCAGGTGGAGCATCTGCGTGGATACCTGACAGCTTCGTCTTGTAACGGTGAGGCTTCGCCGTCTGCGGCTCCTTCTTCTGAAGCACCTAGCCCCGCACCGTCTGAATCTGCTTCTGCGGCCCCTTCTGCAGAGCCGTCGAAGAATGAGTCGCCTTCCGCTGCCCCGTCCTCCGAGGCGCCTTCTGCCGAGCCTACCGCCACTGAAGGTAATACGCGTTCCATCACGGTGGAGAACGCGAACAGGCGTATCATCACCCCGAACCCCTCTGCTACACGTACTCCGATGGAGCAGCGTATCGCCAAGGCCGTAGCAGCATGGGATGAGGTCCTTGCCGCAACCTCTATGGATGACCCCAAGGAGGGCCTGGCTCGCGACGCCAAGAATCTTAACGATGCTGTGAACGCGGTAGATGGTGCTCTCGGTGAGGTTGAGAAGACCCTGGACGATGCCGTAAACGCACAGAACCAGGACGCCGAGAAGAAGGAACTGTCTGACGAAGCGAAGGTTTCGTTGCGTGACCGTATCCGTTCGGCTTCGGATACCGTCAATGCTCTGGGTAAAAACCTGGAAGATATGACGAACACGCAGGCAGATCTCTCCAGCGCTATTAAGGAAGCGTTCAAGGATTCTGCCAGCGAAACTCGCGACACCCTAACGGGCATGATTAACGAAGAGATCCGTAAGGTTTCGAGTAACGGTTCGTCCGCCGCTTCGACTGCCCAGGAGGCATTCGCCGCATCGATTGCAGGTATTACTGATACCGCGAATACCGTGGTTCAGGTGGCTGGCGATTCTATCGAGGTTCAGCATAAGGATATGAATGAGCGTATTGAGGGTCTGCGTCAGTCCCTGGACTCGGTGACCGAGCGTTCTCTGGTTGCTCTGAGCACCCGCACTGAGAACGCTACCCGAGATTTGGCTGGTGCTTCTGCTCAGCTGAATAACGACCTGTCGAAGCTCATGCTTGATTTGGGCGATAGCAGCGCTGAGGGTGCTGGCCTCTTGGGAGCGCTCAAGAGCAATAGCGCGAAGGCGGGTGCCGCTGACTACCAGCTTGCTTTGGCGATGCAGAATGCTCAGGGTTACACGAACCTCCGCTCCGAGGATATCGCTGCTCTGCAGAAGCGTCAGGCGCAGTTCAAGGCCTCGCTGCAACGTCTGCGTTCTCTGCCTACCTTCCATCTGTCGAATGCCGGCAGTGCAGAGGTGAAGACAGTGTACACCTTCCAGATTGGTGATTAGCCGTGGGGTTTTCCCCTCATCTGGGTTCTGATCCAGGTCCTCACCGCCGCGAGGGCAGGCGGCTCACTCAGCGCACCATGGTGTGGTGTGTCAGTCTGTGTGTGCTGTTTAGCCTTGCGGTGGTGGGGATCTGGTATGGCGTGCGCACTGTGACTCCTCAGCCTTTGCCGCTCGGTACGGGTACGAACCCTGCGTCTGCGGTGACGGTTCAGCAGGCTATTTCTCTTCCGGCCTCTGGCCGTGAGCCTGTTATTGGTGTTGTCGCTACTTTCGGTGATGATGCTGAGGGGTCTGCGTGGCGTCTGAACGCTCAGGGCGCTCGTGTTGCACAGTACCGCCTGGCTCTGGGTAATTCGTCCGTGAAGGTTCTTTATGCGAACGATAAGGGAACGGAGCAGGGCGCCCGTGAGGCGGTAGAAAAGCTCTCTTCTGAGGGCGCTTTGGGTATTGTGCTTGCTTCTCAAGGGGAACATCTTCGGGGTGCTACGGCTGCCGCCAAGGAACGCAATGTTGCGGTGATTGAAACGTATGACCGGGTAGATACTGGCGATGGGGTGTGGAGTTTTGCTCTGGACCCTGAGCAGGAGAAGCAGGCCTATACGGCTGCCATTCGTTCGCTTGCCGGTGTATCTAGCACGGGCTCTTCGCAGCAGCAGGATGGTGTGCACACCATCCTGCTGGATGCGGGTGAGGGTTCTGCGCCTGACCTTCCCTATACGAATCGCGTTCAGGTTTCTGCTGATGAAGACAGCATGAAGGACACTCTCAAGGAGCTGACGCGCCTTCTGGGTGATAAGTCTTCGGGCTCGTCTCCGATTCTTGTTTTAGCGGGCTCTGCCTCGACTCAGGCAAAGGTTCTTCGTTCTCTCCAGAGGGCTGGCATTACTTCTCCCGTGATTGCAGGTGAGGAAGCTTTGACGGAGCCTTTTACGCGGCTCCTTCTGGAGAACGGCGGTTCCCTGACCGACAATATTCGCGTCGTGGGGCGTATGCAGGCACGTGCTGCGGCGTTGAGTGCTGATGATGCCGGTCGTGCTTCTTCGGCGTTTGTGTCGACGGTGGAGCGGATGAAGAACGATTCTTCGCTCAAGGATTTGTCGGGCGAACAGGCGTTCTCGAACTCGGCAGTGTGGGCGGATGCTCCCTCCCATAACGCGCTCTTGGCTTTTGCGTATGCAACGAGCCGGGTTCGTGAATACACTCCCGATGCGGTTCGACGGGTTCTAGGAACTCTCCGGCTGGACGCTAAAGATTCCACAGTGGCGTATCCGTTGGATTTTTCGTCTTCCTACGCCGCTGGCGGTCAGGTGGGGCTTCTATACCCCACCGCGGATGCTTCGATGATTCAGGGTGGATCTGCCTCAGCGGATGCGGTGAACCCGCCCGTGTGGATGCTTCGCACGTTCACTTCAGAATCTCGCGACTAGCTTTTCCGCACAAAACCTAATCCGAGCAAAGCCTAATCCGTGCAGAGCCGGTCCATCACACCCCGGCTTTCGGGTATTACTTCTAGTCCGTTCACCAGCAGGGCTCACGATTTATCTATTTTGGAGAACACCTTATGCGCTTTTTCCTTGATCTTGAAGAGCATAACGGGAGCTATGAACTAGACTCCTGGCAGCCTGAGACGACCATCGCTGATCTCGTCCAGGCGACCGGTGGTCCCTCCCTGCCTGCCGACGAGCCGCTGTACTGCGATAACCGCCCGGTGACAGCCTCCTCCACCCTGGCAGAGGTCAAGCCGATGGAGGGTATGCGCATCTCTAGGGCACCGCTCTCCTACCCTTCCCTGGTGCAGGGCTGGAGCGTGTGCTTGAGCGGTGGTTCGACGGTTACCCTGCCGCGCCCTATCCCCTCTTCGCGTCCTCTGGTGGCGGGTCGTTCCCCGTACGCCGATATTGTGCTGCCCACGGCGAGCGCGTCGTGGGAGCATCTGCACCTGCAGGTGGTTCATGATGAGTCGACAAACACTCAGAAGGTGCGCATCACTGACCCGGGTTCTACGAACGGTAGTTTTGTGGACGGTCAGAAAATCCATGAGGAGGGTCTGACTGTTTCTGAGAGCACCACGATCCATGTTGGCGATTGTGTTCTGACTCTGCGGCCTGCTCCTCAGGAGAAGGCCGCACCTCGCCCCGGTAGCGCGCCGAATGTGAGCGCATCGGGCACAGCGCCGTTTAACCGTCCGCCGCGTCAGGGTGCGCTGAGCGCTCCGGAAAAAGTGGAGGCGCCCACCCGCAAGAATATTTCTGACCCGCCGAAGTTCAATATTGCAATGGCGATAGGCCCGCTTATTATGGCGGCGGCAATGGTCGCCATTATGCAGGAGATTCGTTACGCCCTTTTCGCGATGCTCAGCCCCGTCCTGAGTATCGGCATGTGGGTGGAGCAGAAACGTCGTCACGCCAAGGACAAGGTGAAGGAGCGTGTGCGTTTTGAGCAGGAAATGGAAAAGTTTAAGGAACGTGTCGCTCTGAGCAACCGTGAGGAGGTTGAGCGTCTTCGTGACCTTGCCCCGGCACCGGATACCGTTCAGCTGCGGGCGCTTCTTCCCGCGATGACGCTGTGGCGTCGCCGGAGCACCAGCCCCGACCTGTTGACTTTCCACATAGGTACTGGGCATATTCATTGGACTCCTGAGCTGACGAAACCGAGCAACCCTGAGCCTGAGGTTCAGCATCTTCTTGACCACAATACCCTGTGGGATGCTCCGCTGATTGCTGACCTGCGTGAGGGTGGCGCTATCGGCATCGTGGGGCCGCGTGAGCAGTCTCTCGCCCTGGCGCGTAGCCTAGTACTGCAGGCGGCGACCCATACGGGTCCTGCAGATATGACGATTGCGGTCTGCGCTGATTCCGCGCGTTCGCAGGACTGGGTGTGGACGTCGTGGCTTCCGCATATCCGCATGGCGCAGAACCAGCAGATGCGTTGGTTTGCTTCTGGTAAGGAGCAGTCGGACCAGATGCTGCGCTCTCTTTACCATGACATTGAGTCCCTTCCGACCCGCGGCCTGTGCGTGGTCGTTGATTCGGATACCCTCACTGAGGGCCGCGAGTCGCCGGCACGCGACCTTTTGGCGTACGGCGATGAAGTGCGTCTGATGGCGAATAAGACTGCTGCCGCGGGCGCTCGCCGTGTTGCCGGTATTGTGTTGGCTTCTTCCGTTGACCGTCTTCCGGCGTCTTGTACTTCGGTCGTGGAGATCGGTGAGGAGGCTTCTATAACCTATTCGGAGCCTCGCCGCCGTTACACGGTCACTGACGGTGTGCTCGCTGGTGTGAGCGCTGAGGATGCTCTTCATGTGGCGCGTACTTTGGCGCATCATGAGGACCCTGAGCGTCTGCTGCTGGGTGGCGGTTTGCCTCAGCTGGTGAAGCTGCCCGAGCTGGTTGGTTTGCCGACCCCTCCGGGTGCTGAGGATATTGAGGCGTTTTGGTCTCAGGCTAATGGTTTCAGTACGGAGATTGGTGTGGGCGATTCTGGTGCGTTCACGCTGGACTTGGTGAAGGACGGCCCTCACGGTCTGGTGGGTGGTACTACCGGTTCGGGTAAGAGTGAGTTTTTGCGTTCGTTGGTGGCGGGTTTGGCTGCGCACCACGATCCGAGCCGTTTGAACTTTATTCTGGTTGACTTTAAGGGTGGTGCGGCGTTTAAGACGTGTGAGCGTCTGCCGCATACGATTGGTACTTTGAGCAACTTGGATGCTCAGTTGGCTCACCGCGCTATTGAGTCGTTGGAGGCGGAGATGGATCGTCGTCAGCGCCTGTTTGCGGCTGCTGGCGAGGGTGTGGATAACATTAAGGATTATTTGGCGACGAACCCTCCGGAGCCGATGCCTCGCTTGTTGCTGGTGATTGACGAGTTCGCGATGCTGGCGAAGGACTTCCCGGATGTCCTGTCGTCGCTGGTGAGTATTGGTGCGGTGGGTCGTACCCTGGGTGTTCACATGATTCTGGCGACTCAGCGTCCTGCTGGCGTGGTGAATGACGATATTCTGGCGAATACGAACTTGCGTGTGGCGTTGCGTGTGCAGAGCCGTGAGGATTCTTCGAACGTGATTGGTGTTCCGGATGCTTCGGAGATTTCGCGTTCGCAGATGGGTCGCGCCTATGTGAAGCTGGGCCAGAATGATATTTCACCGGTGCAGACTGCCCTGGTGACGGGTCAGAGCGGCACTGAGGTGGTGACTTCTCTGGAGGTTCGTGCGACCGATAGTATCGGCACTCCTCGTTCGGAGCGTGCACGTCCGAAGGTGTCGTCGAGTGATGCGAATGACCTAGATCTGCTGATTGATGCTGTTGTGGCGGCTCATGCGGCTCGTGGCGCGGTCGCTCCTCGTAAGGTGTGGCCTGAACCGTTGGGTTCGTATGTTGATTTGGCTGATTTTGGTGTGCGTGGCTTCCCCGACCCGGATCTTCCCACTGTGGGGGGTGTCCGGGACGGTGTCCTGATGTGCACTTTGGGTGATGAGCCGGAGCTGCAGCGTCAGGTGCCTATGGGCTGGAATATTGAGATGAGCAACCTGCTGTTGGTGGGTGTTGCCGGTAGCGGCACGACCACGACGATTCAGTCTGTGGTGCTGGGTTTGGCTCAGCATTATTCGCCGGAGGACATCGATATTGTTCTGGTGGACATGGGCGCTGATGGTTTGTTGCCTCTGCACTCCCTGCCGCACGTTGTGTCTGCTGTGGGTACCGGCCAGGGCGCTAGGGAGCGTCAGGCTCGCTTCTTGCGTTTTGTGAAGTCGGAGCTTGATGCTCGCCGTGCTGACGCGTCACGCCGTAAGCCTCTTTTCATTGTTTTGGATGGTTTTGCGACGCTGCGTGATGAGTTCTCTGACGCTGTGAGCATGGATTTGTTGGCGAATTTCTACCGCGTGTATGCGGACGGTCCTGCTGTTGGTATTCACTGCGTGGTGTCGACGAGCCGCGCGAAGAATATCCCCTCGCAGATTCTTGATGCTTCGTTGCAGACGTGGTTCTTCCAGCTGAGCGATATCCACGATTATTCGTCGTACGGTATTCGCGGCACTAATGTACCGGCCGCCATTCCCGGCCGTTGCGTTGATCCGAAGCATCTGCGTCAGATGCAGGTGGCTACTCCCGCTGTTGGCGTGGAGGAGGCCGTCTCTATGGTTCATGAGCGTTTCCCGCAGGCTCCCGCTAAGCGTGACGTGATTGGCCAGTTGCCGACGTGGGTTTCGTGGGAGAGCATGCCTGCCGCTGAGTTTTCTCCGAGCCTGTGGCGTATCCCTGTGGGTATTGCTGAGGCCACGCTGGAGGCGTGTGCTTTCGAGCTGTACGAGGGTGAGCACGCCATGGTTGCGGGTAATCCGCGTTCGGGTAAGTCTTCTCTGCTGGTTGCGTTTGCTCGCCTGGTTTCTCGGGCGAGGGCTGCGGCGGAGCGGGCGGTATCTGCCGCGTTGGCGTCTGGTGACGCTACCGCAGCGGAGAACGCACGCTTGGATGCCGCTGAGGTTCCGGAGGTTTGGGCTGTCTTCGATCAGCGTTCCGGTCTGGTGAATGCGCCGGATGGCGTTTTTGACCGGGTGTTTGAGAGCAAGAATGCTTCTGCTCAGGTGCAGGCGGCTTTGCAGGATGCCGCGGGTCCGGTGCTGTTGCTGATTGATGACGGTGACCGTGTGGATGACCCGATGAACGTTTTTGATGCCATCGTGAAGGGTGACTTCCCGGACGTTCACATTATTGCGACGGGTAAGCCGACTGATTTGCGTCCTTTGTATAGCCATTGGACGAAGGCTATTCGTAAGTTCCGTACGGGTGCCGTGGTTCAGCCGAATGTTGATATGGACATGGACATGTTCGGCACTATTCCGAGGCGTGCCCCGGTTCAGCTGAGCGTTGGTCGTGGCTATGCGTTCTTGGCTGGATCGCCGGTTCTGGTGCAGCTGATGAGCCCCGAGGACTCTCAGCACCGTGGCGGGCTGTAGGGCTTGTCTGGCGCGTGGTGAGGTATCGTGTAACTTTACCGACCGTTTTGCTGTAGGGGTCACCCCGTCTGGGGAATCTTCCTGCTTGTTGTGAAGTTGATGTTAAGGAGTTAGCCCGTGACTGTACCTGCTGGTTCGCCGCAGTACTCCGGCTCGGAGCGTCGTGATGCTCATCCTGCCCCGCAGGCTGCTGGTCAGCCTGCTGGGGGCTTGGTTGCGGGCACTCCCCTTGGCTCTTCGTATCGTTTGCTTCGCCGGGTGGGTTCTGGTGCGGTCGGTGAGGTGTGGGCTGCTACGATGAGCGGCTCGTGGGCTCTGTACGCGGCGAAGATTCTGCGCCCGGAGCTTGCGAAGAACCCTGTGGTTCTTGAGTCTTTTGTGCGTGAGCGTTCGGTGTTGTTGGCGCTGTCGCATCCTCATATTGTGCCGTTGACGGACATGGTGGTTGAGGGCGGCGTGCTGGCTCTGGTGACGGAGTTTCAGCATGGCGGTTCGCTACGTCAGAAGCTGGACTCTAAGGGCCCGCTACCGGTCCGCTTGGCGTTGAGCCTGATGGTGCAGGTTCTGAATGCGGTGGAGTTTGCTCACCGTCAGGGCGTGATGCACCTGGATATTAAGCCGGAGAATATTCTGCTGAGCGGTGTTTTGGGGGAGTCTCTGGATCAGCAGGTTCGTGTGGCTGATTTCGGTATTGCTTCTTTTACCGGCTCTGCGGGTTCGGGGGCTTCTCGTTCGTTTTCTGGCACTCCGGGGTATATGGCTCCGGAGCGTTCTGCGCACGGTGTGGCCACTCCGGCGGTTGATGTTTATGCGTGCGCGGTGACCCTTCATGAGCTGCTGGTGGCGGCGCGTCCTCTTCCGGTGCGTGGTGGTGCGGTGCAGTTGTCGCCGCAGATTCCGGCTGAGGTTGCTGAGGTGCTTCACGGGATGTTGGCGGAGAACCCGGCTCAGCGTCCTGGTGCGGCTGAGGCTGCCGCTAAGTTGCGTCTTTTGGCTGAAGGTTTCGCTACTGATGTGGTGCTTCCTCGGTGGGTTGAGGTGTCTTCGGGCGCTGTGGGGTACACGCCTACGGTGGTTCATGGTGCTGAGCCTACTGTTTCTGCGGTGCCGGGGCAGAATGTTACGGAGCTGTATGGTGCGGGCATGCCGTCGCTGGGTCAGGCGCAGAATGAAACGGTTATCCGGGCTCCTTTTGTGGTGGAGCAACCGGCATATGTGCCTGATGAGGTCGTTGAGGAAGAGGAGCCTGCCCGTTCGCCCTTGCGCCGCCCGCTGGTGTGGGGCGCTATCCTGGGTTCTCTGATCCTTGTGGGTGTGCTCGTCTTCGTGGGTTTGAACGGCGGTAAGGGTTCACCTAAGACGGCCGAGTCGTGGTCTGCGTCGAGCCGTAGTTCGGCGTCTTTGCCGAGTGGTTTGGGCACCCGTATTGAGGGTACGTATAACCCGCGGGATAAGAGTGCCCGCCTGACGTTTGAGTTTTCTTCGCAGAAGTCGGCTCTTCGGGGCGATATTTTGCAGGTGCTTCCCGGCGTTGAGGGTGATTCGTGTGCTTCGGTGACATGGGATGCCGGCCAGGCGTCTTCTGGCGTAGCGAAGAATCAGTCGAGTGTGACTGCGGTGGATGTTCCATGTTCGTGGAATCTGTCTGGGGTGAGTATCCCAGCTAATGGCGTGGTGCAGGTTCGGGCGAATGTGTCTGCTGAGTTTAAGGATTCGCGTGCTTTTGAGGAATGGCTGAACCGTATCGAGTCTGAGACGTCTAAGGCTATTTCTGATCGGGAGGTTCGTTCGACGGCGTACCCGATTCAGCGTTTGCGTTCGATTGAGTTGCGGGTTCCTTCTCGTGTGGTGAATCAGAGTGTTTTGCCGGTGACGGTGGTTCCGGTGTGGCCGAGTGGCGCGGATGAGCTGAACCCGTTGATGGTTTTGCCGCGTACGGGTGAGTTTTCGACGCTGGTTCAGGCGATTTCTCCGGATGCTCAGTTGATTAGTTTTTCGGATGGTTGTTCGGGGCATGTGTTGGTGTCTGAGGATCAGCGGGTGGTGACGGCGCTGTCGGTGACGTCTAAGTGCCGCCTGAACGCGCAGATTGGTAATTTCACGAACCTGTCCAGCAGCGACTTCGCGATTATCACCCGCTAACGGTGGTGCTCAGATAAGCTACTGCTGGTATGCAGAAAGCCCCTGGGCTGAGAGGTCATCTCTCAGCCCAGGGGCTTCTGTATACGATTATTATAATTAATTTTTAATTCTTTATTCTTTAATTTCTTCGAAGCGGGTTGTATCAAAATCCCGCTCCTTTTTAGGCGATGAATTTGCAACATGGAATAGGTATTTTTTACCAGGCTGAGCTGTTGCAACATATGCGGGTATCTTCCAACCCTCAGGAGCTTCATACATCGTAAGATTGCCACACTCCTCAGTCGTAAAAATACCTATGGGGGAAACATTAGTTGTACCCGCAGTATCCGCTCCCCCCAGCTCCTTTGTATACGCTCCGGTCACAGTGCATACTGCAGTTATCCCATCACTATCATCACGCAAATTTTTGGGAATAATATAAGTTATATATGCAATCAATGCTATCGCCAAAAAAAACGATATTTTACTATAATATTCATGATAATTAGTCAATATTTACAATCTCCTTAAACCAGGGTATAAAAAGTTCCTAATTCTTACTTCTTCCATTTGCGCATTCGTTCCTCGATAATGTCACCTGCCCAGTCCACGGCATCTGAAATCCTATCCTTCGCGTGAGAGGCAGTTTGTCGCGTTATGTCAGCAGCCTGTCGCGTTACATCCATGGCATGATGCGATGCGCTAACTGCTGCATCTCGTGTTACACCAACAGCATGTCGCGATGCACCAGCTATAGCAGCACGGTTCTCCGCGGCATCCTCCGGAGTCATCTTTACCGCAGTCTTAAAAGAAGATTTCAATCCATCTTTTTGAATACCCTTCGCAAGCACCGCATCCATATGCTGCGGCGAATTTTCACGCCCCTGCATACCCATCTCAAGCCTCTCCTGAACAGAATTCTTAGCTGCGCCAGAAAGGGTGTCAATCGTAACATCACGACTGAATTCAAAGGAGCTTTTCTTAGCTGTTTCCCAAAGAGTTGTCGGTGTCGCTGACCGCATCATTTGCGACGAATCCAAAAGATCACTCGGATTATGGCTTGGGGCGCTATATTTCTCATACCCCGCGACACCCCATTTACTCTTCATCTTTCCTCCAGCGACAGCACCCACCGCCGAAGCGGTAGCGCCAGAAGCAAACATACCCATAGCGCCCGTTATACTCTTATCCTTCACTTTGTCGTCAAAGCAATACGACACTACGTTATTAATACCGCCTGACACCGAATCTTTTACTACATCCTCCACAAGCTTATTATTCTTCAAATAAGTTCCAGCTTTCTGGGCCGCTTTGCCAATCTTAGAAATTTTTTCTGTCGCGTCAGCCAGCTTCTTCAGATTACCTAGACCGCCAGTAACAGCACCCGTCACAGCACCGGTAATAGCTCCCTTTACGGCTTCCTTACCAGCCTTAGACCAATCAACCTTCTCGCCAGACATCTTCTGCTCGATTACCGACATACCAGCACCCATCAAAGCACCTGATGCTGCACCAAATGCGGCACCACCAAAAGGCCCCAAACCAGTGCCCAATGCGCCAACTACGGCACCAGTAAGCAACATGGCGCCAGCAGCTACATATTCCCAGTTATTTTGTAACCAGCCACCAGAAGCTACCTTTTGCTCGCGGTACTTATCGAAGTCCTCCACCGACACCGGCGACAAACCCCACGAATCCACCAAAGAAACCGGGTTACCACCCACCAACGAGAACCGATCAGCACCCCAACCAACACCCACAGGCGCAGCCAAAGGATCAGGCGCCGTAAAACGAGCCACACGCGAATCCACCACGCGGGCACCCAACACCTCAAAACCAGTAGAACCCAGCACCACACCCGAAGCCACAGAAACACCAACCAGCGAATCCGGCAACACAGGCACACCACCAGCACCCTGAGCAGAAGGCACAGCAGGCGCAGCAACACCCAAAGAATCCCAACCATACGGGTCCAGCAGACCGGCACCAGAACCAGCACCAGGAACCAGCGAACCCACAGAAGGCATCGACGAGCCAGCCACACCCAGCACACGCGGAACAAACGAATTCTCATCCCACACCAGCGGGTGCATCACCGAAGCATCAAAACCAGCCGCAGAACCAGCATTAGTACGAGCACCGGTTGAGGGTACACCAAACTCGGGTACACCAGCAGACGCGCCACCGGCAGCAAGCACACGACCATCAGTAGAAGCACACAGCAGCGAGAAGGCCACGGCAGAATCATCAGCAGAACCCCACGACGCCACCGAGTTCACGAACCCGGCCGCACCATAGGTCAACGAGGAGCCGGAACCATCCGAAGAAACCTGCAGAAGACGCGAATCATTACCGTCATACGAGAACACGCTCGTCGCAACCGGCACCAGGGTGACGCCTTCAAGTTCCACAGACTCCGGGCACTGGCCCAGCCACGCCTGAGCATCCTCAACAGCAGAGGCAAACTCAGCCGACTGGGAGTCAGCCTTCGCCTCATCCTGCACACCGTAGACGCACACTGCGCGAACGCGAGCACCCTCATCAGTGACCAGCACCTTCACCCAAGCATTCTGCGGCTGGGCGCTATCAAAGTACTCAACACGCACCAGCGCGCCAGCGGCATCATAGGCCCAACGCAGAGTCTCCGTGCCGCGAACGGCAGAAGAGAGCATCTGCGCGTCAGTGTAGGTGTACATGACCAGGCCAGCAGGCGAATCCACACCGCTAATACGGCCCAAATCATCGCGAATAATCTCAGTGTGCAGAGCCTCAGAAGAGTCTGCCACAGCCGAGTCTGCCTCAGCAGGGCCCTCAGTCACAGAGCTCATGTGCGCGCCACGGTAACCAAACTCACGAACCCAGGTACCCGCCAAGTCAGACACCTGTGCACGCACCAGCGCGTCCACCGCGTTGTACTCGAAGGAAGACTCCACACGAGACTCAGAGGTAACAGCGGTCCCATCCAGACGATACGCGGTGATATCAGTCTGCTTGACCATGCGGCCTGCAGCATCATACGCATAAGCGCTCGAACCCAGAGGGTGCACAAACTCAGTGCGCAGACCATCAGCATCGTAAGCGTAGGACAGCTCATAGCCACCGGTCTCGTCCATGTACGCGGTACGGAAAGACTGCGGAATCTGAGCACCAAACTCACGGCGCTGACGAACCAAACGACCCAAACGGTCATACGACTCAACCGTCACCACGGGAGCACCAAACACATCAACACCCGCGTGATCATAAGTCGTCATCGTACGGCGCGCAGAATCACGCTCCATACGGTACAACAAAGAACCATCCACCGAATGGGAACAGGGAACACCGTCACGGTCATAACCGAAGGAATGTACAGCACCATTACCGTCAGTACTGGTCAGCAGACGACCGGCAGCATCATAGGTAGAGGTAGTGCGCACACCCAGCGGATCCGTTACCGCCAGAACATTACCCATCAGATCATACTCGTAGCGGGTAATACGACCGGCAGAATCCATCACGGAGGTAACGTTACCCGCCTCGTCATAACGGTAATGGGTCACGCCACCGGCACCATTAGTCACCGCAACCACCTGAGAAGCGGCATCATAGGTGAACGAACGAGTACCCCACTTGTTATCGCGGATGCTCTTCACACGACCACAAGAATCCCAGGTGTAGAACACCGGAGAAGCCACACCGGAACCGGTAATAGACAGCACACGACCGCACGCATCATAGCGAACGCGCGCCTCAGAACCGTCACCGTACACCTGGCGAATCAGACGGGAATCAACGTCATACTCGTAACGAGTCACAGACTGCTCAGCAGTGCCGGCAGCCTCATAGGTTGCAGCCAGTCGACCACACGCATCATAGCTGTACTCGGTCACACGACCCGCGGGGGAAATCATGCGTACCATCTGGTTCGAACCGTTGTACTCGTAACGGCTCAGACCACCCTCAGCGTCCAGAACCTCCACGGGGTTACCCGCACCGTCATAAACCATCGTGGAAACAGTCGGGTCGTCAACATCCGCACTAACCTGCGGACCAGAATCCTCAGAGAGAACCTCGCTACGCACCGGGCGGCCCAGGTGGTCACACGAGATACGCACGCGGTCAACACCATCACTAGTGGTGATGGTCTTGTGTGAGGAATCGACGGAGGTACGTACACTCACGCCGGTCGGGTCAATCAACGCGGTCAGAGTGCTTG
>NZ_KV814476.1:22211-23261 GCF_001813965.1 Rothia sp. HMSC072E10
CCGGCAGGGTAATGCGGTCAATATTGCCGTTCGTGTCAAAGGAACGCTCCATGCGGCGGCCCAGCGGGTCAACCACTGCCACAACGTCACCGCTCGGACCGTACTCGTACTCGGTACGAGCACCGGCAGGGTCCACCGAAGCAGCCAGGCGACCACCAGCTGCATACTCAAAACGCCAGCGGGAGCCATCCGGATCCTGACGGCACACCATGTGACCGGCAGAATCATAGGTGAACTTAGTTTCATAGCCAAGAGCAGAAACAATCTTCACCAGGTGACCCGCAGCAGAGTACTCGCAACGGGTCAGCTGTTGCTCAGCGTTACGAATACCGGTCAGCAGACCACACTCGTCATACTCAAAGGAGACGGTAACGTCCTCAGGGCTCACCACGCGCTGCAGCAGGCCGTCAGCCCACTCAAAACGGGTCACATGACCGTTACCGTCGGTCATGGAAGAGGGGTTACGCTCAAAATCATTCGCGTACTCGTAAGTCACCGTAGTCATCGGGCTCACGGCAGGGCTCTGAGCAGACTCCTGCCCCGAAACACCCTCAAAAGTGCGGCCCTGGGTCTCAGCCTCCAAGCGGGCACGACGAGCCAGACGGGCGGCACGGCGTGCGCGCGGGTCCGTCTCAATAGCACTCATTGCCACGGAGACCACGCGGTCATGCTCGTCATAGGCGAAGAGGGTTTCAGCACCCTCATCGGTGACCTCACGAATAATGCGGCCGCGCTTATCGCTGTAGCGAGTAGTGCGGGAACCATCGCGGTCCACCACACTCACGCGGTTGCCAAAGTCATCGTAGGCATAGCTAGCACGCCCGCCTTCCGCGTCAACGATAGCGGTCAGGCGTGCGTACTGGTCGCTAATCCACAGGTTCGTGTAAGAAGCATCTTCATTCGAAATATCAGTGATGCCGTTCGGCAGGTAGCGGTAGCGAACACGACGACCGTATTCGGTGTCCTGCTCGGTAATGCGGCCGGTCGGGTCGTAGTAGTTCGTCACCTCAACAGTGCCGGTGCTAGCCACCACGCGGTGAATCAGGCCGG
>NZ_KV814476.1:23361-25120 GCF_001813965.1 Rothia sp. HMSC072E10
ACCAGCGTCACCGTGCACAGCGCACAGGTGAGTATGACCGCCTAGGGTGACGTACTCGTAACGCACCGATTGACCGCGTGAGGAGTGAATAGCGCCGACAAGGCCGCCTTCGGTGTACTCCACGTTGATGCGTGCGCCGCGCTGATGCACGATAGCGCTAACGCGGCCGTCTTCATCGCGCAGGTATGCGACAGCAGTACCTGCTCCAGCGCTCATACCCAGGTAAATACCGGTGAGGCTAAAAATGTGTTGGGTGCCAGAGTTGTCAGAGATGCGCAGCAGGGACGAGGCTTCATAGTCCGTGGCGCGCAAAATATAGCGCAGGGAGGGGTCAGTAATAGAGCCCTCTTCACCCGTCAGCTGAGTGAGGGGTAGCTCTTCAAGCCACCATGCTTCACGCGGAGCACGAGCATAGCCGTGGGTGCCGTCCTCACGAATCATTCGGTCGAAGGTGACCTCACGACCTTCAGGCATCGTCCAGACAGCATTCTCAGCGTTCAGCTGCACGCGGCTCTCAATATTCGAGGACCAGCCAGCGCCGAACACGCCGGATACAGCGTGCTGACCGAACACGGTCACACTGTTGTACATGCGAGTTACAGAGCAGGCAGAAACCACGCCGGAGAATGCCATGTCGGTCTCTTCTTCGATGAAGTTACCGGTCGCAACGTTCACGGGATCATTCGCATAACCGCTGGTGGCAGGCTTACCCACAACAGCCGGTGCAGGAACTTCCAAATCAGGTCGTTCGGTACTGACATTCACTGCAGCAAGCGCATTGTCCAATGTCTCATTCGAGACGGTGCTAATCTCACCATTGCCGCCGGCCTGTTTGAAGGTATCGGCTACAATACCCAGCCAGGTCTTATCGTTGGCGTTCGATTGATTCCACGATTCAAACGTGCTGATGAGATTTTCAGCGTCAATGGTTCCCCACTGACACTTAGCCGCAAATTCAGCAGCGAGGCTACGAATATTGCCGGGCTCAGAGCCAAACTCAGTGCCGAGATTTCCCAAGGTGGTAGAGAGGTCCCGAACAGTCGAAGGGCGCGCCGAAGAAACAGCCATACCCGACGAACGAGTTTCAGTATTCTCCCGAGTACCCAGCGACTTAGTATTAATTGTTGTATCTGGAATATACGGCTCTGCCTTAGCCGGAGCATTTCCCCAGAAGTCATCCCACGCCTTGTGGAGACCAAACCACTCGCTCTCGTATTCACGAGCCTTCTGGCGGTTCGCCTGCTCCCTGTGAGCCGCTTCCTTAAGGTTGTCTACCACACCAGCCAGCTGACGGAAGACGGTGGCAATATCACGACCATCACTGATTGCAGTATCAATATTAGAGGCGGTGACGTCCGCATAGTGTCCTTCAAAGTCCTCAAGAGCAGTCGTCAAAGAGGACTTGAGCCCAGGCATAGCATTTTCAATGTTTTGCGCTACTTTGCGGCACGCCTTAGCAAGATTATCGGAGACCTCATTATTAAAAACAACGTCCTCTTTGTTAGCGTAGGGGGGGTTCGGGCCGGAAGACATGATAGAACCTCTGAAAAGTATCTAAGTGCGGAAGTGGGGTGATTAAACACGTTAAGACAGGCACGTACATCATGCCTGGAAGTAACGTGTGTTGAAGCCAAATGACAGAAAACGCCGCCTACCGCACACCGCCCCATAACCGGGGATCGGGGCGGTAAACGGCGTTCACCAGGGGAGGCTTAGGCGCCGCCGCCTGCCTGGAAAATATCGGTAGAAATCTGGTTGA
>NZ_KV814476.1:25220-47343 GCF_001813965.1 Rothia sp. HMSC072E10
GGAAAATATCGGTAGAAATCTGGTTGAGCTGCTCACGCAGGTCGGTCAGTTCCTGAGTCAGGTTACGCAGGGTGTTTTCTACGCCGGGCCAGGTATCATTACGGAAACGCTCAGCCAGGGGGCCGTCCCAGTTGTTGGGGTCCTTCAGCTGGTTACCCTGCTGGTTGAGGTTATTAATCTCGTTCTGCAGGCCGCCGTTGATGATGTTCTGCAGAGCAGTAATAGCATCCTTGGCTGCCTGCGATGAGAGTACGCGATCAGACACGGTGATCCTCTTTCGTCGATGAATTGCCGGAAGATGTGCATTAGACACGCGAATATCAAATACGCACCTTTAGTGCTTCGCACCACTTTGAACACTACACCATCTCATATAAAAAAGCGCCCACAACATCCCCATGCAGGAAAAATTTCCAACAGTGGATACCGCATCTTAGTAGATAGACAAGCTTGTTCCCATCTCGCCAAGAACCTTCCTTGTGTACGGTATTCTATGAGATATATGCCACTCCACTAGAGGGCACACATTCATGCAACTCGTAACCACATACGAAATGAGGACTTTCATGTCTGAGAACACCCCGCAGCCGACCGCACCGCAGCAGCCGCAATTCGCCCAGCAGGCACCCGCCGAGGCACCGAAGAAGAAGTGGGCGGCAGTAACCGCACTGGTCCTGGGCATCATCTCCGCACTGACCGGCATCTTTGTCATTGGTTCGTTCCTAACCATCCCGACCATTGTTTTCGCAGTGATTGCTCTGGTCATGGTCAAGAATGGCACCGGCAAGGGTAAGGGTATGGCGATTACTGCCCTCGTGCTGGTTCTGGTGGCGTACATTGCTACGTTTGCTTTCTTCCAGATTCGTGCCGCGAACATTGAGAAGTCTAACCGAGAGGCCCGCGAGGTTATCCAGAAGTGCGAGAACCACGAGCCTGGCTACTCCATCACTGAGAAGGACGGCAAGCGCTACTGCAACGCCGGCGGTTGGGTCTACGAGATGGATAAGTAAACCGGTCCGCCTGGTTTAGTAACCGACTCTGTGTGATGGGGGGGCGTTCGCACGTGCGGCAGTCGCCGTGCCTGCGAGCGCCCCTCAACCGTATCTTCCGTGAGCGTTATGTATCTGGACCGTTCGGATAAATCCTGGAGCACCACACAGGAACGCCCCCGCGGCCGAGAGTCATCCTCTCAGCCGCGGGGGCTTCACCGTATCAGCGTGTCCTCACGCAGCGAACACTAGGAGGCGCGGCGGCGAGAACGCAGCACCATCACAGTACCCGCACCCAACACCAGCGCACCGCCCACAGCCACAGACGCCGCACCAAAACCAGTACGCGCCAGGCCGCCCTGCTGGGCACCACCAGAAGAAGCAGACACACCGGACTGACCCATGGAGCCGCCACCGGTACCACCGCCGGAGACACCACCCGGGTACACGCCGCCAGCAGAACCATCAGCCGAACCGTCAGAGGAGCCCTGCGCGTTCACGTCACCAGCGGCGCCAGAAGCACCAGCCTGACCGGACTGACCAGACTGCGCGGCACCCGACTGACCCGACTGGCCAGCCTGACCGGAACCAGCATTACCGCCAGCACCGCCCGGGGTTGCCGAATCCACACGGCGCACACCGCTAAAGTCATCCGACTCAGCGTTCGGGTCCTTCGGCACGGCAGTCTCAAACGAGCACGCATCCGACGCCTTCTTACCCACAGCAACCGCAAGCTGCTGCACCGGGCTGCTCACCTCAGTACCATCAGCCAGGGTCGCGGAATAGTGCACGTCAAACATGTACTGGCCGGGCTCAGAGAACACCCAGTTCGCGTGCGCGTGCGTCGCGTAATCAATGTCGATCGTGGTCTTGCCGGTCGTCGAATCCAGCAGCACATCCGCACCATTCAGCGACTCAGTGAACATGCCGAAGCGTGCACCCTGCGGCATGACCTTCGGCACCACGTGCAGGCGCACCGGGCCGCGTAGCTGGCTGTAGTCAATATCCTGCGTGTTGTAGCCGGGCCAGGGCAGGCCGCTCTGCTGAGTCTGCGGCAGACCGTAGAAGGCGGTGCCGACCGGGCCCATGAAGTTCAGCTTCTCATCAGCCATACGTTCGGTGCGTACACGGCGGGCGTTCTCGCTGACCGTCCACACGACCGAATCAAGCGGGCGCACCGTCGAATCGGCGTCAATGATGCCGCTGTCGTCGCGCAGACCCACGGACAGCTGGCGGTCCTTCAGGGTCGCCTGAATGTCCAGGTGGCCGTGCGAAATCTTGGCGCGGCCATCAATCTGACCGGGCACGCACTGGTGACCCGGGGTTCCGGGGGTGGACGGCTGAGCAGAGGGCGCCGGTGCGCTCGGGGTCGGGTTCGCGGGCGCGGGGCTAGACGGTGCCGGAGTCGTCGGAGCCGGGCTGGAGGGCGCAGGCTCGCTGGGCACTGCGGGCACGCTCGGAACCTCGCTCGGCGAGGTCGTGGGCGCAATGCTCGGCTCGCTGCTGGGTGCCTCGCTCGGCTCAGCAGAGGGCGCAACCGTAGGCTCAGCACTCGGCGAAGGATCCACCGGAGCAGGCTTCGGCGCATCCGCAATCGGCGCGCTATCGGGAGCCAACGCACCGTGCGCGGTGTACTTGGTGCCCGGCTCGTAGTTCGCCGCAACCTCAGTGGTAGAGGCGGAAGCGTTCATGTCCGGGTGGGTCAGCATCTTCACGCGCAGAGCCGTGCCCTTGTAGAACGACTCGTCACGGAAGGTAAAGCGCGCCACGCCATCCTCGACGGAGCCTTCCAGGTCGAGGTACGGGTACACCGGGTCATCCTGGGCGTAGAAGCCGCCGCGCATGAAGCCGCGCACCTTCGGGTCCTTGAAGCGGACCTCAACGGTGCTGAAGCCGTTGCCGTTCGGGGTGACGGTCACGTCGTAGTCCATGCTGGTCGGCGTGTACTGCTCGGTGCTGAGCACGGTGTTCGCCTGATCCGGGATCTCCTCGGGCCAGGAGCCGTTGCCGTCGTCGCTGTACACGCTCTCAGCCTTGCCGGGCTCGTAGGCGAGCTTGTGCGAGATCCAGCGGGACGCCTCCGCGCTATTCGCATCGGAGGTGTCCGGGGTGAAGACCGCCTGCAGCTGGGAGCCCTCGCTACCGAGCATTTCAGACCAGGTGGCGGTACCGTTCACGACCGGCAGGTCAGTCAGGAAGTAGCCGTTGTTGTACAGGGTCAGGGTGCCCTTGAGGTTCTTATTCGCGGCGGTGAAGGTGATGTCGCTGAGCTTGTCGTCAGCGTCCTTGTTCTTTGCCGGGTCGGCGTCCAGGCGGTGCGGCGCCACGGACAGCACGTACTTTGCGGCGTCCAGGTCACCGACGGGTGCCGCGTTGTAGCGGTTGACCGTGGGCACGGCGGTGGGGGTGCCGTCACCGAGCGTGGGCTGCATGCCGCCAACCTGCCAGACCAGCTTCGACGGCTTAGAGCTGATGATGCGGCCGTCGGTGGAGCGCGCCACGGTGCGGTAGGTGACCACGTAGCGGCCGGGGCGGGTGAAGGTCGTGGTGTTGTGCGTGTGGCTACCCTTATCGAGCAGCCAGGAGTGCCAACCGTTCGAGCTGCTGGAGAGCATGCGGTACACGTCGGCGGGGGCATCGTCCGGGTTGTAGCGGAAGAGCTCCATGCGGCCGGGGCCCTCAACCGAGAGAATGTCGGTGGCGAACACGCCGTCACGGAAGCGTTCGGTGGGCACCTTCGTGGATGCGCCCAGGCCAGCCCAGATGGGGTCCTGGTTGCCGTAGGTCAGGTGCGGTGCCATGTAGAGGGTCTGGCCGGGTTCGCCGAGGAACGCCAGGGAGGGCGAGTCGCCCAGGGTCATGGTGTACTGTGACTTGCCGTCGCGGCCGCTGTAGCCCTTGCCGACCCAGTTGACGGTCTTATCCAGTTCGTAGGTGTCTGCGCCGGTCTTGTAGGGGTTCGCCTCGTTCATGAGGACGAAGGTGCCGTTCTGCTCGTCCCAGTATGCCTTGGGGGCGTCGACGTGGCCCTTGGTGGTGACGATTTTGCCGTCGTCGGGGCCCGCGGCGGCGGGGATGGAGGGGGCTGCACCGGCGAGCGCGAGCAGTGCTGCGGCGGAGAGGAACGCGGCGGCGCGGCGGAGGGCGGGCTTGCCGCCGGGGATGAAGAGCGCGGGAGTGTGTGTGGTGACCCGTCGTTGGGTCTGCTTCTGAGAGCTCATGACAACCTTTCTCATTTTTCTCTTTCTTAGCGTAGCTCTTTTGCAAATAATTGTCATTCAGAACCTAAGTGAGTATAGTGATTCTCAGAAACACATGTGCGCAGAGGCGCGCCCAAAAACGCACACCACGTACATTCACAAAGAGAAAACACGGCAGAGTGCACCCCTTCCGCAAGGGAGAAACCGGCAACAGGCCGCCGGGCACCCCCCCGGGAGCACCGGGTAGCGCGCCAGCCAACGAGCAGTCATCCAAGGAGCCACCATGCAAGGACGCACCAAACCCCTGAGCCTACTCAGCGCAACCACCCTCGGATGCACCCTCGCACTCGGGGCACCCCTCGCCCTCCCCCAGGTCGGCACCTTCACCGCCGCACAGGCGCAGGAAAACCAGGCGCAGGAAAACCAGACCGGCACCCAGGCGGGTACCGAGTCGCGCGGTTACGTCAACTACGAAGGTGACTACGTCATCGCCGGTGTACACACCGAAATGCTCAACGCCTTCCTCGACGGCAACCAGTTCACCCTCGGCACCCTCGCAGACACCGCCCCCGGCCAGCAGGGACGATTCAACCCCGCCCGTACCGTCTTCCACCTGCCCGACGTCGAGGATGCACACACCAAGGTCGTAGCAGGCTACGACTACATTGCCCCCGAAGGCACCGACATCTTCTACATTCCCTCCACCCGCACCCGCGGCCTGCTCTACCCCGGCCTCGGTGCGGAAGGAATCCGCCCCGGCGCACTCAAGGACAACACCATCAACCTTGAACTCGTGCGCAGCAGCGTACCGGAAGGCGGCCGCGCCGAGGTCTTCACCGAATCCGGCCGCGACAACCCGCGCGTCTTCAGCACCAACGACCAGCTCGCACCGCACACCATCACCGCTGGCGGCCACGAGCACCTCAGCTGGGCATTCACCCGCGCAGGCATCTACCAGCTGACGTTCCGCGCCACCGCAACCCTTGCCGACGGCACCCCGGTCAGCTCCGAGGCGACCTACACCATCGCCGTGGGCACTAACGCTGAGGACGGCTTCAAGCTCCTGAACGCGCAGAACGCCGCAAAGGAAGCAACCAAGGAAGCCACGAGCGAGGCAACCACTACCCCCGAGGCGAGCACCACCGCCACCGAGAGCGCCACCAGCAGCCCCAGCGCATCTACCTCCGCAAGTGCTGAGGCGAGTGCATCTGCTGAGGCAAGCGCATCCACCGGTATTCGCCGCGTGGATGGATCCGTGAACGGCCAGAACGCCGCGCAGGTGACCGACCCGAACGGCGCAAAGTCTGCCACAAACGGTGAGCAGGCATCCCAGGGTGGATCCGGTGTAACCGCTATCAGCGGCACCGACAACACCAATAACGGCTCTGACAAGGGTGAAAACAAGGACGGCAACAAGAGCGGCAACTCCCGCAGCGTGAAGGGCTCCAACGCCCAGAACGTCACCGCACCCGGCAACAACAGCGGCGGCGGCATCCTCTCCTCCGGCCTGCCCGGCAGCCTGAACCAGCAGTGCATCGCCACCGAGGTCCCCGCCGAAGACGCCAAGGATTCCAAGGACGCTCAGAAGGACAGCAAGCAGAGCAACCAGGCAGCCCAGGCGCCGACCGGCATCCCCACCCTCGCCGTGGTTAACGCCGCCGAGCACAGCGGCCGTGAAGAAGTCACCCACGGTCACTTTGACGTGGGCCCCGTGCTCAACGGCGGCAACCTCACCAGCAGCGTGAAGGACGACCGCACCAGCCCCGCCCGCCACGTCTCCCCCGGCGCCCTCGAGTTCGTGCTCAATGACGCCGCGAAGCTCAACCTGCCCGCGGGCATGGAAGACATCGCCCCGGCGGGCACCCCCGTGCACATGATTGGTGCAACCCAGCAGCAGGGCGTGCCCTGGCTCGGCTGGAGCACCCAGGACCCCGAACTGCTCAAGCAGCTCGACGGCCCCGTCACCATGAGCCTCAACGGTTTTGAGGGCCCCGGCACGATGTCCACCTTCCTCTCCGGCAACTTCGGTTCCGCCGGTCAGAAGGTTTTCGATTCGCGTAGCGGCGGTTCCTTCCAGGTGCCCGCGAACACCCACCAGCACAGCAACTGGGTGTTCACTGCCGAGGGTCGCTACACCGTGACCATCGGCTGGACTGCGCGCCTGAAGAACGGTCAGCAGGTCAGCAGCGAATCGGTTCTGCACTTCACCGTCGGCAACCCCGATAACGCTCCGGCAAGCAACAACGCGCAGGGCGCGGCGGGCACCAAGCAGGACGGCGGCAACGCTAACAGCGCTAACGGCGCCAACAACGGCGGCGAGCAGAGCACCGCCAAGAACCCGCTCAACGGCACCGTGGACGAAGCCACCGGTATCGTCACCAAGCCCGACGGATCCAAGGTGCGCATCGTCGGCAAGACCGCGTCCGGCGAGGATTGCGCCTTGACCAGCCAGGAGCTCGCCACCGCCCAGAAGGCGGCCGCGGCGGGTAAGCTGCCGAACACCGGTGTGGTCATCGACCCGTTCATGGTCAGCACCTCGGTTCTCGCTCTGGCGCTGGGCGCCATGATTCTGCGTTCGGCACGCCGGAAGGGACGCCGCGGTGGCACCGCATAGCGGACATACCGCCGGCGAGGGTTCGCACGCCTATACGCGACGCGCCGCCCTCACCCTCGCCTCCCGCGCCGCGGCGGGTGCCGGTGCAGGTGCCCTCGCGCTGAGCGGATGCGCCAGCACCGTCAATGCCTCCTCCGACCGGATGCACGTGGTCGCCACGACCCCGATTCTGGCGGATTTGGCGCAGCAGATTGCCGGCGACCGCGCCAGCGTGCACTCCCTCGTGCCTGCCGGTGCCGACCCGCACTCGTATGAGCCGAGCCTGCGCGATATCCGCGATGTCGCCTACGCCCGCTGCGCCCTGACGAACGGCCTGCTGCTGGAGCAGCGCAAGCTCACCAAGATGGTTGAGGCGAACCTGCCCGCCGGGGTCGTGTCCGTGGCGGTTGCGGAGAAGATCGAGCAGTACGGCGGCAAGCTGGAAGCCATTGTTGAGGATGCCTCCCTGGACTCCATCTGGCTGGGTTTGCGCGTTGAGGAGGGCGGGCAGAACGAGTCCGCCCCCGCCGACTCTTCGGAGGCCGGCATGCGTTTTGAGGTGCAGAGCGTGCGGGCGCGCACCGCCACCGATTCCTCGAATGCGCAGCTGGCGGCGTTCATTACGCAGACCTTCGGCGCGGTGGAGATGCTGTGCGATTCGCATGCGCGCGGCGTGAACCTCACCCGCGAGGGGGACACCGCGATCCGTACCGGCGATATGGGTTCGCTGGAGCTACCCCTGCAGGCGCATACGCACCTGTCGTGGGCGTTTAGCGATGCCGGCGAGTACGCGATTGAGCTGAGCGCCACCGCGGTCAAGGCCCCGGAGTCCGTGCATTCTTCGCGCGGCACCCTGTACTGCGCGGTCGGTCGCGACCCGCAACAGCTGGTGGACCGTCTGGCGAAGGAACAGAACGTTTCTGCCGCCGAGATTAAGGTTCTTTCCGCAGGTCACGCCGATATTACGGCGCGCACCGGCGACGGCAGGCTCGTGCTCCGCGCGGATTCCTCCCAGGGTGCCGTAGAGTACGAACTGAACCGCGCCGTGGTCGCGGTCCCCTCCCGCACCCTGCAGGAGGTGCCCGCCGGCGGTAGCTACCGTTTCCTGCGGTCGGGTGCTTCGGAGCATCGCGGCCAGGTGTACCTGCTGGCGCAGGCCGTTCTGGGCAAGCACGTGCACGGCGAAATCGACCCGCACATTTGGCATTCGGTACCGAACGCGAAGGCGAGCGTGCAGGTCATCCGTGACGCGCTGACCTCCGCCGACCCGGCGGGTGCGAGCGAGTACGCGGCGCGCACCGAGCAGGTCATGAAGGAGCTTGACACCTTGGACGCTCAGCTGCGCCAGGTGTACGGGGCCCTGCCGGAGGCGGCGCGCAACCTGGTCACCACGCACGACGGCTACCGCTACCTGGCGAGCACCTACGGGTTGCACATTGCAGGTTTTGTGAGCGCCAGCGCCAGCGGCGAGCCGAGTATTCAGCAGCGTCAGCGCCTGCGCCGCACGGTCGAGGATTTGAAGGTTCCAGCGATTTATCTGGACAAGTCCACGGCGATGCGTTCGCCGGTTCTCACGGAGCTGGCTCGGGAGGCTCAGGTGCGTACCGGGGTGCTCTATTCGGACACTCTGGATGCGCAGGCTCCTCACTACGCGCAGATGATGCTGGCGAATGCTCACACGATTGCGCTGTGCTCTGGGGCTAGTTCCGGCGGCGATTCTTCGGGTGCTAGCTGCTCGGAGGCAAGCACCTTATAACCCGGTTTTAAGCTACCCACAAGCCCATATAGCCATATCAGCATATAGATAATCTTTCACACACCGTTTCGGTCATGATCCAAGGAAGTCCTCATGATGAACTCAACCACCCCCTCCCGCTCCTCACGTAGCCGCGCGCTGCCCGCCCTGGCTCTGGGCGCCAGCCTCATGCTCGCCCCCCTGGGTGTGGCACACGCGGAGACCACCCCGGCAACCGCTGAGAGCGCCTCGACTCAGCCGAGCGACAGCAACCTGAGCCGCGGCGAGCGCGCCCTCACCCAGACCCTGTCGGCGGAGCAGCCGGTCGCATCCGGCCGCATCGAAATCTCCGCCGGCCACGTGGACATGGGTCCTCGTTTCAACAACGGTAAGTTTGAGCTCATGCTCCACGACGACCACGGCGAAACCCCCGTCTGGCGCAGCCTGGACGAGGTCATCTACCGCGGCAGCGATAAGGCCATCCTGGAGGTGCCGAACGACCCACGCTACTCCTTCGTGGGCGCACCCGCCGGTTCTAAGGTGTACGTGATTCCGCAGACCGAAACCAAGGGCGTCATCTGGCCGGGTTGGAACACCCAGGATCCGCAGCTGGTGTCCAAGCTGAACCGCGGCGTGAACCTGACCCTGGAGCAGGTGAGCGGCCCCGGCACGTTCAGCCTGTACCTGGAGAACGGCAACTTCTCGGCGCCGCAGGTGCTGTGGTCCTCGACCAAGAGTGAGCCGCAGAAGCTGTGGGTTGAGAAGAACACTCACACCCACGCGAACTGGGTATTCACCGCCCCCGGCGAGTACCTGCTGAAGGTCACCGCGAGCGCCGAGCTCTCCGACGGTTCGGCCGTGTCCGATACCCGCTACCTGAAGTTTGCGGTGGGTGACTCCGCGAGCGCCGATACCCTGTACGCGATGGAGGCGCAGGCGCGCGGTTCCTCGAACTCGGCTTCTTCTGCATCTTCGGACGCTTCGTCTAGCTCCGCCACCCAGGCCACCGGCTCCTCCTCTGCTGCCGCGGCGAGCGACCAGAGCGGTTTCCGTGCCGAGTTCTCGATTTCCTGGAGTCCTATTGTCGCGGGCATCGTGGTCGTGGTGGGCGTGGGCGCGTTCATCGCCTCCCGTCGCCGCCGCTCCTCCGCTCAGCGTGAGGCACTGGATGAAGTGCGCGGTGACCGTTCGTGAGCGCGTCGGTAACAGCGGGTACTGAGCCCGTCCTCGAAATTTCAAACCTGTACGCCGGCTACGCGCGCCGCTCCATCCTCAAGGATCTGTCCCTGACCCTGGAGCGCGGCGAGTTTGCGGGTCTGATTGGTGCCAACGGTGCCGGTAAGACCACGCTGCTGCGCACCATTTTGGGCCTGATTCGCCCCGCCTCCGGGCAGGTTCGCGTGTTGGGCGAGTCGCCCCGCGCGGCGCGTGCGCACATCGGTTACGTGCCGCAGAAGCACCAGTTCCAGTGGGATTTTCCGCTGACCGTTAAGGATACGGTGATGACCGGCCGCGTGCGTGAGATTGGGTTCTTCCGCCGCCCGGCGAAGAAGGATTGGGTGCAGGTCTTTTCGGCGATGGAACGCACCGATGTTCTGCACCTGCAGGACGCCTCCATCGCGGAGCTTTCCGGTGGCCAGCGGCAGAGGGTGTTACTTGCGCGCGCGCTGGCGGCCGGCCCCTCCCTGCTGCTGCTGGACGAGCCGTTCACGGGCGTGGATGCCCCCACCCAGACCACGCTGACCCGCCTGTACCGCGAGCTGGCGGACGAGGGCATCACGATTCTGATGTCCACGCACGACATGCTGGCGGCGCGCGAATCCTGTTCGCGTCTGTGCGGTGTGCGCGGCAATATTCACCTGGACGGCCCGGCGGCCTCCTTCAGTCTGGAGCAGCTGCACACATGGTTGCACGGTCACGATATTGAGGAGGCGCAGGGTCACGCCCGCACGGGCTTCACCTGTGCCGGTGGTGCGTTGGATGAGTACGGCCACGAACTGCCGGATTCCTGCGCTTCTTCCCCCGCCCACGCTGATACTGCTACTTCTACCGGGAGTTCCCGTTGATTACTCCTCTCGATTTTCTGGCCGATCTGTTCAACCCGTCCCTGGCGTTCCTTCCGCGCGCCCTGGCTGCGGTGCTGCTAGCCTCGGTGGTGACGGGTGTGGTGGGTTGCCACGTGATGATGCGCGGCATGGTCTTCATTGGCGATGCGGTGGCGCACTCGGTGTTCCCGGGCCTTGCGGTGGCATTCGTGCTGGGCGGCAACCTGATGGTGGGCGGCCTGACCGCGGGCGTGGTAACGGCTATTCTGGTGGCTATTTTCAGCCAGAATCAGCGGCTGCGCGAGGATTCGGTCATCGGCATTTTCTTCGCCGCCTCTTTTGCGCTGGGCATTGTGATTATTTCCTTGGCGCCGGGCTATTCGGGGTCGGTGCAGGATTTCTTGTTCGGCTCGATTGTGGGTGTTTCGAATGAGGACATCACCAACGCCGCAATCATGGGCGCCGTGATCCTGCTGGTGCTGTGGCTGTTCCACCGGCAGATTGTGACGGTCAGCCTGGACCGTGAGAGTGCCCGCGCGATGGGCCTGCCGGTGCTCGCCCTGGACATTGTGCTGTACGTTCTGGTGACCATTTCCGTGGTGCTGGGCCTACAGACCCTCGGTAACGTGCTGGTGCTGGCGCTTCTGGTGATTCCGGCGTCGGCAGCACGCCTGGCCTGTCGTCGACTGGGGTCGATGATGGTGTTCTCGCCGGTATTTGGCGGTATCTGCTCGATTGTCGGCCTATACCTGTCCTGGGCGTTTAACCTGCCGACCGGTGGCACGATCGTGCTGTCGATGGTGGCGGCTTTCGTGCTGGTCTGGGCCGTTACGGCGGTTCGTTCTCGAGCGCGCGCACAGCTCAAGCAGAGCTCGGAGGCAGCGGCTTAAGCCTTCAAGAGGCCCCATGCTTAAGCTTTAAGAACCAAAGAGAACACTCCGTGTAATAAAGACGCTTAATTTAACACTCCCTGTTTAATGAAAGTACAACCTATCAAACACTTCTTATAGGTTGATATCGGCAGTGATAACGTCATCGCTACCCCTTACATGAACTTCAACGGAGGAGTCAGCATGAAAGCGTATGTTTACCACGGCCCCGACCAGAAGGGCGCCTGGGAAGAAGTGCCGAACCCCACCATCCTCGAGCCCACGGACGTCATCGCACGCGTGGACACCACCACCATCTGCGGTACCGACCTGCACATCCTCAAGGGTGACTGCCCCGAGGTGGAGCACGGGCGCATCCTCGGCCACGAGGCTGTCGGCACCATCACCGAGGTAGGCTCCGCGGTGACTGACCTGAAGGTCGGCGACCGCATCATCATTCCGGCCGTGACCAGCTGCGGTAAGTGCTCGTACTGTAAGGCGAACCGCCCCTCGCACTGCCAGACCGTCGGCGGCGTCGGCTGGATTTTCGGTTACATGATTGACGGCACCCAGGCTGAGTACGTGCGTGTTCCCTACGCAGAGACCTCGGTTCACCTGGTTCCGGAGGGTCTGACCGACGAGGACGTCCTCTTCCTCACCGACGCGCTACCCACCGGATTTGAGATGGGTATTCTCAACGGCAACACCAAGCCCGGCGATACCGTCGCCGTGATTGGTGCGGGCCCGGTGGGCCTGGGCGCGATTATGACCGCTAACCTCTGCGGTGCCGGTCGCGTCATCACCGTCGACTTCGACGAGAACCGCATGGACAAGGCCCTGGAGCTGGGCGCAACCGATAAGGTCAACGCGGGCGACCCGGACTTCATCGAGAAGATTAAGGCCCTCTCCCCCGACGGCCTGGGCGTAGACGTCGCTATCGAGGCCGTGGGCGTTCCGCAGACCTTCGAGACCTGCACCAAGATTGTTCGCCCCTACGGCAACATCGCGAACGCCGGCGTGCACGGCAAGCCCGTTGAGCTGCCGCTGAACACCATGTGGATTTCTAACGTGAACATCAACATGGGCCTGGTCAACTGCAACACCGTGGGCAACCTGCTGAACATGGTTCGCTCCGGCCGCCTGAACGCCAAGGCCATGGCGACGCACCATTTCTCCTTCGACCAGTTCGAGGAGGCCTACGACGTCTTCGGGCACGCGACCGAGCACAACGCGGTCAAGGTTGTTATCGCTCGCGAGGACGCCCCCACGCCTCGGTAGGCACGCATACCGTCAAGGTCCCGGAACTCCTGTGTTGAGTGTGGGGTTCCGGTGGGATGGTTCATGACACCGTGAACGTCCCTCGATGCGCCCCCGGGTGAGAAAGGGTAGGACTCACCCGGGGAGCGGATCCCCCGTCCGCGGTAGCGGACGGCTCGAAAGACGTGATGCGCCCGCCGGCTACCCGGCGAGATGGCCGGTACGATGCACGACGAGCGCATCGATAGGCTCTTCTGGAACGCGCGGTACCTCCGATTTCGCGCGCCCCCGAAGAGAATAAAGAAAAGGGTCGTACGCTTACGGTTCAACGGCGAACTCGTAGGCTGCGACCCTTTTCTCATGCCCGGATTCCGGCGCTGCGGGGATTTTCTGTACTCCGGGGTTTTCTGTGTTCCGGGCGGGCTATTTAGTTTTTGGGCTTCTCAGCGCCGGGTTCCTCACTGGCGGCATCGTGCGGGATGCGGGTGAACGCCTCCGTGGGGTCATCTGCCCCGGATACGGCAACTGCTGCGGCGGAGGGTTCGGTGGCACTTCCGGTGACGGGCTCGGTGGGTGCATCAGCCGGATCCTCGGCAGGCGCTTCAACGGGCACCTCCGCAACGATGGGCTCCTCCGAGATAGGCGCCTCCGGAGCCTTCTGCACATCCTCCTGCTTATCCTGAGCCGGAGTCTCTACGGGCTGCCCAGAAACACCCTGCTCGGTAGCTACCGGCTCACCGTGCGCGGAATCCTTCTGCTCATCCTTGTGCGCGTCCTTATGTTCGAGCGTGTAGATGATGCGCGGTTCCAGACGCTCGAAGCCAATCTTGGAACGCACCCAGTTCACGAAGCGGTCGATGCGGTCCTCCGCCTCGGTAGTTTCAACAACCCGGTAGTTACGCGGCAGCATCACGCTATCGCTGAGCACACGCGGGTACTCGTCGATCTCCTGGATACCCGCCATGTACATATTTTCGCGGAACTGGTGGGCGAACTCCTGCTGGCCAAGGAACAGCTGGTCGGCGTAGGTTTTAGCCGCCAGGCGCTCGCTGTAAGCTTCCTTGGAATCGCGGGCGCCCTTCTTGGAGCCGTAAATATCCCAGAAGTAGAAGTACACGTTGTTCGCGATAATGGCGGAAATAATACGGTTCTGCAGGTACACGAGAGAACCGACGGCAACCGCACCAACAATCAGGAGCACCACGGCGAGCGGGGAAAGCGCAAAGTCAGACAGATTGCCGCGGTGGTTCGTGAACAGGCCAATTAGGTAGACGATGGTGACCACGATGATGGGCACACCGATGAACACCACGGCGAGCGGCACCCAAATGTACAGCAGGCCGCGCAGAATCAGGCGGTAGTAGCGTACCGAGTCACCGATGGGGATGGGCGTGGGTTTCACGGAGGAGTGGGCACGCTTCATGAGCAGGCTGAAGATGCGGTTGCTGTCGATGCCAACTTTACGCAGCTTCGATTCGAGGGATGCTCGTTTGAGGAAGACCCGGTAATTTTCGAGAACGACGCGCTGGTCGGAGGTGAGCTTTTCGGGGTCGGGTAGGGCGTTGAGGTCCAAGCCGGCTTCGGTGAGGAGCTTGCTCCACAGCTCTAGACGCGCCAGTTCGGAGGGTTTCGCCGCCGCCTGCGCCTGGTAGTTCTTGTAGGAGATGAAGATGGTGCTGGCACCAATCAGTAGCGTAATGAAGGGTGCTATCCAGTCTTTGAGTCCCATGGTGGCGTTCCTCCTTGAGTTGTGTGGAGCCGCTGGTTCCTCGGTCTTTTCAGCGCGTCTTTTCAGGACGTCTTTTTGGGGCGTCCTTTGCGGGCGCGAGCCCGCTGTTTTTACCGTACCACCGGCACCTGTGCTGAACCTTTAAACGCACAGGTGGGTGCGTAAATTAAGCCCCGCCTCCCGATGCTGCGGTTTGAACTGCGCCCCGAAACTTGGACGCATTAAATACTAGCCGTTATGCGGCCTCCTGCAGGGCCTGAACCCGGTACTCTACCGGAGTCAGGCCCCTAAGCTTTACCTGACGTCTTACTGTATTCCAATGCGTGATATAGGCATCAAGGTCGGCTTTGAAGCTCTCGAAGGTCTGCCAGTCCTGGCCGCGAAAGAACTCGTCCTTAATGTGTCCAAAGACCTGCTCGGTGGCACCATTGTCGATGCAGTTGCCTTTACGTGACATACTCTGGATGAAACCATTATCAGCAAGCGTTCTGACGTAGAACTCGTGCTGATACTGCCACCCCATATCCGAGTGCAAGACCGGCTTAGCTCCCTCGGGTTTGGCATCCATGAGTACCTGAAGCATCTCTTGCTGCTGGGCAAGATTAGGGCACATCGAGATGGAGTGGGCAACAATCTCCTTGCTGGCAAAGTCATAAACCGGAGCGAGGTAGGCCTTACCAAAGGAAAGCTTAAACTCGGTAACATCGGTACCCAACTTCTGCCAAGGACCAGTCGCCGTGAAGTTGCGACCGATGATGTTCTCAAAACTTTGCCCCGCCTCCCCCTTGTAAGAGTTGTACCTGCGGTAGGGCCTCTCACGGCGTATGCCGCAGCGCAACCCCATCTGGCGCATCATCTTCAAGACCGTCTTATCGGCGATGCGCACCCCTTCCTCAGCGCGCAGGCACATAGCTACTTGTCTGTGACCGCACCCTTTGGGGGTTCGCGAAAAGATTTGCGCGACCTTGGGACGTAGCTGCACTCTGGTTGGCTGCTGGGGGTGAGCCAGTGCGTAGTAGTAGCTCGACCTGGCAAGGCCAGCAGCTTCGAGGAGATCACGCACCCTGTGTCCGCGCCCTGAAAGCTCGGCGACCACTAGGGCTTTGTCCCGGTTTGGGAGCGTCTGTGCGCCTTCAGGGCAATCGATTTTTTTAGGTACGCCACCTGTGCCTCAAGCTTGCGCACGCGCTCTTCGAGTTCCTCCTCACGCGTTGGTGGCACCGCCCGCACCGTCCCCTTCGGCCTGCCCTTGGGCTTAGGTTTAAGTGCCTGCGCGCCGCCCTGCCGGTACAGCCTGCACCACTGCTTCAACGGTGTCGTGCTCGCAATACCGAAACGCATCATCGCATCAGGCTTACTCATTCCACCATCAACTACAGCCTTCGCTGCGGCGACCTTGGTCTCGTAGTCGTATTTGGTGTGTTTTACTCCCATGGCAAGAAGCCCGCCCTTCCCGATGACGCGGTACATTTTCTGCCACTCTCTCACAGTCGCGGCAGACACACCAAGCCTGCTGGCGGTCAAACGATAGCCACGTCCCTTCTCAAACATTTGCGCTGCCTGTTCCCGAAGCAAACGGTCATGCCTTAATCCCAGATGCTCAGACATGAAAAGCCTCCTGTTTCTTGGACTTTAGTTTTGTTGTCCAAGAAACGGGAGGCAGTTCAGTAGCGTCAGGAGGCGGGGCTCATGTATTCCGAATTAGTGTTCTGCGAGCTTCATTTCGCGCGGTGCCTTGCGGATCATGAGGTAACTGATAACAGCCATAACACCCATGAGCACGGCGCTGAACGCGGAGCTCAGCACCACGCCGGAGTCGAAGGCGGCAAATGCGGAGGAGAGCAGCTGATTTGCCTGCTCGCCACCCACCTGGCTTGCGACCGTCACGGCACCGCCGAGGGTTTCGTGGGCGTTATCGGCGAGAGTCTCATCCAGACCGGCGGGCACGACCACGTTCGCACGGTAGACGGCGGTGAGCATGCCACCGATGATGACGGCACCGAGCACCGCACCCGTCTCGTAGGAGGTCTCCGAGATCGCGGATGCCGCACCAGCCTTACGCGGCGGAACGCTGGAGAGCATCAGGTCGTTCGAAATGGTCTGAGCAATACCGATACCGGTACCGAGCACGATGAAGATGAGGATAATAACCACGTCGCTGTGCGCACCCAGGAAGGCGAGCACCGCGAACGCGGCAGCGTTGAGCGCCAAACCGAAGGACACCACCTGCGCCGGGTGGAAGTGCACCGCCACGCGCGCAATCACCAGACCGGCGATAATGGTCGCCAGGGTGCCGGGAATCAGCAGCATACCGGCGTACATGGGCGGCAGACCGGAGACCAACTGCAGGTGCTGGGAGGCGAAGTAGATAAAGCCAACGTCCACCGTCATGGAGATGAGGTTCGCGGTAATCGCACCGGTGAACACGGTGTTGCGGAAGAGGCGCACATCCAGCATGGGCTGAATGTCGTTCTTCTCGCGGTTGAGCTGACGCAGCACAAACAGAACGATGAAGCACAGACCGGCAAGGATGGTGCTAATAGCCACCGCATCGAAACCGGTTTCGGAGGTGTGAGTCAGACCGAAGGTAATACCGGTCATGCCGGTCATAATCAGCAGGATGCTCAGCGGATCCACCGGGCTGGGATTCGGGTCCTTAGACTCGGGCACCATAATCGGGGCAAGAATCAGCAGAGGAATCAGAATCGGCACAGCGAGCAGGAACACCGAACCCCAGTCGAAGTGCTCCAGCAGGAAGCCACCCACAATCGGGCCCAGCGCCGCACCGGCGGAGAAGCCCGAAGCCCACACGGCAATAGCGATGCGGCGCTCGGTCGCGTCCACAAAAATATTGCGAATAATCGACAGGGTTGCCGGCATGAGCATCGCACCGAAAATACCGAGCAGGGCACGGGCAACCACGAGCATCAGTGCGGAGGGTGCGAACGCCGCGAGCGCAGAAATCGCCGCGAAGCCGGTCGAACCGATGAGCAGCAGCTTACGGCGGCCGATGCGGTCACCGATAGCGCCCATGGGCACGAGCAGGGCGGAGAGCACCAGCGGGTAGGCATCAACGATCCACAGCTGCTCCGCGGAGGAGGGGCTCAGCGCCTTAGCGATTGCGGGCACCGCGAAGGCGAGCACCGTGTTGTCGATGGAGACCAGGAGCACCGGGAGCATGAGCACGCCGAGTGCCGCCCAGCGCTTGGTCTTCTGGTCGGGGGCGTGAATGGGCAGAGCCGTGGTGTGCGGATTGTGATTCGTCATGAAGTGTTTCGTGCGTCTATAAAGTGTCGGCTGATGTGGCGGACGCGGGCGCGGCATCAGCTCGGTTTGTTTTTTGGACTAGGTCTTTTAGTAAGTCTTTTAGTGAGGTTTTGGGGCTTGTCCGGGGAGTTTTAGGGGTCCGGGCGGGTCCACAAACGAAGATTAACTATACCAACTGGACGGTATAGTTTCAAGCGGTTAGACTGGTACCCATGACCACCCCCAACCACCGCAAACAGCGTGCCAACAACTCCCGCGAACACATCCTCGACACCTACGTCGACCTACTGATTCGCTCGGGAGAACGCGCCGCAACCCTCGACGCCGTCGCCACCGCCGCCAAGGTCTCCAAGGGCGGGCTACTCTACCATTTCTCCTCCAAGAAGGCGCTCCTTGAGGCGCTCGCAGAACGCACTCTCACCCTGGCTGAAGAGGACTTCGCGGCGATGGAGCAGGCACCCGAGGGGGCAAGCGCCTACTACATCAATTCCTCCACGCCGGATAACACCCCGTTCGACCGTGCCCTCATTGCCCTCAGCCGCCTGACTCAGAACAATAATGAGCTCGCCCAGCAAACCCTAGCCCGTGTACAGGAGGGGTGGCACTCGCTCATTCTTGCCGAGCTCGGCGACGAACGCATCGCCCGCGCCGTGCTACTTCTGGGTGACGGAATGTACTACAACGCGGCCTTCGGGGGCGGCTCCGCCAACCCGCAGACCGCCGACATGCTCAAATCCGACCGCGCCGCACTGGAACGCGCACTGCAGGTGCTCAAGGCCGCAGTGATTGCCAATTAACGACCCCCGCATGTGCGACTACCCCGATGAAAACCCGGGTACCGACAGGCACCGAGGGTTTAAACTGAAGTGATACGTCATCACCCCAACCAAGGAGTTCCCATGATTTTTATTGCCGTGAAGTTCCCCGTCAAGCCCGAATACGCCGACCAGTGGATTGAGAAGACCCGCGCCTTCACCGAGGCAACCCGCGCCGAGGAAGGCAACAAGTTCTTCGAGTGGTCCCGCAGCATCGAAGACCCGAACGAGTTCGTTCTGCTCGAGGCTTTCAACGATGACGCCGCTGGCCCGCATGTAAACTCTGACCACTTCCAGCAGGCTCTGAAGGACATGCGCCCCATGCTGACCGCAACCCCGAAGATTGTTTCTCGCCTGGTTGACGGCGAGGGCTGGGACGCTATGGGCGAGCTGCAGATTGACTAGTCTGCACCGCTGGTATGCACCCTAAAATTACATAGTTAGACGTTGCATAAGTAGACGCTGGAGCGCCCCTCCGTACTGTTCTTGTGGACAGGCAGGAGGGGCGCTTTCGCGTGCGCCACACCTAAACTTTTTCCCCTTGACACGACGCGGATGGTACCGGTTTTCGGGTCAGCGGATGCCTTGCGTGCATTTTTACCCTATTAACCCCTTAAAATGAGTAGAGTATGCACACCTATCGATACCCATTCGCACAGGAGGCCTGAATGAGCATCGCATCTGAGCCTCTTCCCGGCGCAGTCGCCGTTGAAGAGCACAACGACGTGGACCACTCTTCCGTATCCCTCGCCGTTTCAACCGTTATCCTAGCCCTGCGCCCCAAGGAGAACGAGACCCACCCGACCCTGTGGCTACCGCTGGTTCGCCGCCTCCGCGAGCCCTACAAGGACCAGTGGGCACTTCCCGGCGGCCCCCTCAAGCCGACCCTCTCCCTGGAGGAGGCGGCCGGCTTTACCCTGAAGCGTGCCACCAACCTGGAGCCCGGCTACCTGGAGCAGCTCTACGCGTTCGGCGACGTTCTGCGCACCCCCGAGGCGCGTGCCGCCCGCCTGAGCGGCGCCCCGGTTCCCACCCCCGCCGCCGATCACGAGCGCGTGGTGTCCGTGGTGTACTGGGCGTCGATTCCCGCCACCGAGGTCGCGAACACCCGCGTGCACGAGAACATCCGTTGGTTCCCGGTGGATGAGCTGCCCGAGCTGGCCTTCGACCACAACGAAATCATTGAGTACGCACTCTACCGCCTGCAGAACAAGGTCGAGTACTCGCGTATCGCGCACTCCTTCCTGGGTGAGGAGTTCACCCTGGCGCAGCTGCGTGAGGTGTACGAGGCGATTCTGGGTCGCACCCTGGATCCGGCGAACTTCCGCCGCCAGATTGCGGCGTCGAAGTCGATTATTGACACCGGCCGCCGCGTGGAGGGCACCCGTCACCGCCCGCCGCGCCTGTACCGTTACAACGATGCTCAGGCGTACGCGGATGCGGGCCCGCTGGGCATGTACCGCGAGCGCCACGAGGCGTAATGGCGTTTCGCGCGTTGTACGCGCGCAGATTTAATGCCTAAGATCTAATGCTTCAAAGGAGGGGTGGCACCGTGCGGTGTCGCCCCTCCTTTTGTGTTCTCTAGTACTCTCCGGTGCTCTCTAGGGGGTATCGGTACTTGTCAGAAGGTTTTGCGGAGGGTGTTTGACTCAGCACCCACACAGTTTCTATGCTTGAGCCATCAGCTCTCTTCCTGCACTACCCCATTGCGAGGGTAGCTACGGAGCTGAACGTATCGTTTGACCGAAGCCACCAAGGCGCGACCGGGGTGCCCTTCGGAATCTAGGAGGCATCAAAGAAATGACCCACCGAGCATAAGCCCGGATCCAACAACACCAGGTCAATGCGCTTTTATGCGTCCACCCCACTACCCGGGCTTACGTGTACCTACAGACCGCGCTCGGGTTTTTTCATATTCTCATGCCTAACGTGCAATACGATGGCGGGAATCCGAGCACCCATTCGAAGGAACTCGGCCCATGCCACACCACATTACACTCGACCATATTTCGTATGCACATCCGGGTGAGCCCCCACTTTTCACAGACCTTTCCGCGGTATTTTCTGCGCCACTCACCGGGCTTATCGGTGATAACGGCGCCGGAAAAACTACCCTCTTCAGACTTATTCTTGGCGACATAAACCCTAGTCAAGGCATAATCAGCACCCCACCGCACATAGCGTACCTACCGCAAGATTTAGGGTTGAGTGGGCATCAGCATCTTGCCGATATTTTTGGAATTACAAAAATATTGCAGGCGCTTGATGCGCTGGAATCGGGCGAATATTCCCCCAGCCTTTACGACACCATAGGCGACGCCTGGGATATTGAAAAACGCACCCTCGTAGCCCTTGCCGAACATGGTTTTGGTCCTGCCCTCACTACGACCGATACACAGGCCCGTCGCAACCTTCTGGTGCGTCCCCTTAGCACCTTTTCAGGTGGTCAGACGGTCACAGCCGCACTCACCGCGCTTCTGTATTCAGACCCAGAGTTCATCCTGCTCGACGAGCCGACGAACAACCTAGACTCCGCGGCGAAAGCCCAGCTCTTCACGACACTGGAGGCGCTACCCTGCCCGGCGCTCATCATTAGCCACGACCGCGACCTGCTGGAGCGCGTGCACGTGATTGCCGAGCTTCACGCCGACCGTCAGGGACTGGCTCATCTGCGCCTCTTCGAGGGTAACTACAGCACCTACCGCCAGGCGCTGGAGACCGAACAGCAGGCAGCTCAGCGTCGCGTGAGCGAGGCGAAGAATGAGGCGCGTAGAACTGAGCGTGAACGTGCCGAGAACCAGATTAAGCTCGATCGCAACACTCGCCGAGGTCGCGAATTTGAGCGGTCAAAGCGGAAACCTGGCATGGCTATGGGCCTGGATAAGAACAGTTCAGAGCGCTCTGCCGGGAAACTTCACACAGCCCACGAAAGCATGGTGGCGGATGCGCGGGCGGCAGTTGGAGAAGCCCAAGAGAACCTGCGCGTGCAGGAGCGTATCTATCTGGAACTTGTTCAGGATGCGCTCCCACTGGGGCGGAAAGTACTGGAATTACATCGGGTGAAGAACGACTCTTGCGCATCTACACCGCAGAGCACCGACCTTAAGAATGCGTACACCCAAAACACCGTTTCACGTGAAACACAACCATATAAAGTTGATTATCTGCTTCAAATCCAAGATTTTCCCGAGGTTCTTATCCTGACCGGACCCGAACACCTGCACATCACGGGAGCAAACGGCAGTGGCAAGACTGTGCTTCTCAATGCGATAGCGCACGCGAATGACCCTGGTTACCGTTCCCCAGTGCCGCCTGCATACCAAGTGCTCTACCGCCTGGACAACACCGCATACCTACCGCAGCGCATCATCCTCGACCCGGAGCTCACCCTCCTTGAAACCGTACAGAGGGCGAATCCCGGTGCGAGCGAACAGCATCTGCGTGACCAGCTGGCGCGCCTGCTCTTCCGTCGCGAAAGCGTACATCAGCGCATTGGGGATTTATCCGGAGGTGAGCGCTTCCGTGCCGCGGTGGCGCAGGTACTTCTGGCCAACCCGGTGCCGCAGCTACTCATATTGGATGAGCCGACGAATAACCTCGACATTTCTTCGGTGGACTGGCTGG
>NZ_KV814477.1:0-408 GCF_001813965.1 Rothia sp. HMSC072E10
TCCTCCACCGACACCGGCGACAAACCCCACGGATCCACCAACAAAACCGGGTTACCACCCACCAACGAGAACGGATCAGCACCCCAACCAGCACCCACCGGCGCAGCCATGGGATCGGGCGCGGTAAAGCGGCCCACGCGCGAATCCACCACGCGGGCACCCAACACCTCAAAACCAGTAGAACCCAGCACCACACCCGAAGCCACAGAAACACCAACCAGCGAATCCGGCAACACAGGCACACCACCAGCAGGAGCGCCCTGAGCAGAAGGCACAGCAGGCGCCACAACACCCAAAGAAGCCCAACCATACGGATCCAACAGGCCAGCACCAGAACCGGCACCAGGCACCAGCGAACCCACAGAAGGCATCGACGAGCCGCCCACACCCAGCACACGCGGAACAAAC
>NZ_KV814478.1:0-248 GCF_001813965.1 Rothia sp. HMSC072E10
GGAGCCCAGACTTTTCCCAGGGAACGGTGCTAGGATGTGGGCATGCCCGAAGCTGGGCATTACCAACCACATCCATACACAGCGTTGTGATGATGTCGCGACGCATGACGGAAAGAGAAATCCGCCGTGAAAAAGTCTATTGCTGTACTGTCTCTAAGCGTGGCAAGCCTGCTCGGTCTAGCCGCCTGCGCCCCCGCTGTGGAGGCCCCCGTTGCCTCCCGTGATTCCGCATCGGCAAGCGCCTCCGC
>NZ_KV814479.1:0-11219 GCF_001813965.1 Rothia sp. HMSC072E10
TGTTGTTTGCGTTCACTGTATGGTTTTTGGATAATAACCCTGGGCTTCCTTCGGGAGGCTGAGGCTTTTTATTCGGAAGATTTTCCGTGGTTATAGCGAGAGGGAAACGCCTGGTTCCATTCCGAACCCAGAAGCTAAGACTCTTTGCGCCGATGGTACTGCACTTTTGTGGGTGTGGGAGAGTAGGTCGCCGCGGGTTTTTTATTCAAGAGGGGAAGACCTTAGAGGTCTTCCCCTCTTTTTGTGTACCCAAAAACTCTTAGAGCGAAAGATTGCTCCTTCAAGCAAAGAAGCTGAGGAGCATGGCTGGAGCCTAGGAGACAGGTCTTAGGCGGTACAGGGAACCTCTGGAAGCTGTCATAGATTCGTCCAAATGACGAGGTAGAGGGCACGGTAGAGAAAGTCTTGATACCTTAACAACAAGAGCAGTCCATACCTCTACCGAATGAGTGGAGAATACGCAAAGGAGCAACCGTCATGGCTGATGAGAAGAGCATCTACGAACGCTGGAGCGAAGAGCGCCTCGACCCGCCCCTCCCCAAAGAATGGGGACTGAACGAAGAAGACGAAGCCGAGCTGCTCTGGCCCATCTGGCCCCTCCTGTTCATGGGCGAATCCGATACCGGTCTGTACGTAGAAACCATCACCGATAATGTGATGGATGTACTCGGATTGGAATACGATGGGCAGAATGAAGACAGCAAGCTCTGGGAAAAGCGTGTAGAGGACTACGTGGAAGAGCTCATCAAGCGTCGTCGTGCATTTGCCGCTGAGCTGGGTATTACCCCCGAGATGCAGAAGAACTCGAACCTTAACCGTGCCTTCGCAGCACTGGAAGAAGAAGGGGTTATCGCACGGCAGAACTTCACCTGTTGCGGTACCTGCGCCTCCGCAGAAATCTGGGATGAAATCGACAATAGCCGTGAATGGAAGGGGTACATCTACTTCCACCAGCAGGACGCCGAAAGCCTCGCAGAGAGCGGCGGCACCTACGTCGGGTTCGGTTCGTTCCTCGCCTACCCCAGGGACGAAAATGAATGGAATGCGCTGAGCGATGCGCAGAAGGAAGAGATCAGTGCCCTTCACAAGAAGCTCTCCGTAGAGCTCATGAAGGATACGATTATCCCTGTACTGGAGAAGCACGGCCTGAGCGTGGAGTGGAAGGGGAACTTTGACACCCGTCCGTTCATTGGGGGAGTAGAAGTCTACAACATCCCCTAGCGGTAGTGAGCCGAACCGGATGGGAGCCTTGCGGCGTATGTAGTGGGGAGGGGCACTTCCTAATGCTACAAAAGTTTACAGAGAAAATATGCTGAGAGCGTGAGAACACGATTCACAGCTTCTTAGACAGAGTATTAACTAGCCGATAAGGCACCCATTCGGTAGGCTAGACGGGTAGCGCGGTACGTCCACACTAGAGATAAGACAGAACCTGTCCTCGAGACAGGAACTGCTCGACATGACTTTCAGCTGCTATACGCGGCAGGAAGCTGAGCTCTAGAACGCTCGGTAGAGATACAGGCGTGCCCAGCTCGGAAGAGTAGGGGTATCTGAATCTCTACCGGGCAGAAGCGTACTCCCACCGAGTAGGCTAGAAGAAGTGGATGAACCGCCAACCCATATTCCCAACCAAAGGAGCAGGCATGTCGACCGACGCCCGCGAAAAAGCCCGTCAGATTGCGGCGCAGCAGGCTAAAAAGAGCCCCAGCAAGGCAAGCCGCCGTTGGCTCCAGCTTGGCGTACTCGCCGTGGTCCTCGTTATCGTAGGTATCATCGGCTTCGTTGTGGTCAACGGTAACAAGAACAACAAGATTGCGGAGAGCGGCCCCGTACCCGCCAGCGCAAACGAATACGGCGGTATCGTGCTGACCAAGGACGGAATCGTCAAAAACTCCTCCACCCAGGAGACCCGCGACTTCAAGCAGCTGGCCACCTCAACCTCCTCCGTGACCCCCATGGTCAACGGAACCGCGGCAGCCGTCAACACCCTGCCCCCGGGCGTGCAGACGGCTGAAGAGGCCGCCAAGAACGGTCAGCCCGTGCGCGTGACCATCTTCCAGGACTACAACTGCGTGCACTGTGCAGAGTTTGAGACTAAGTACGGTGAAGAAATCCAGAAGCTCGTCGAAGACGGCACTATCACCCTGGAAATCCGCAACCTAACCTTCCTGGACCGCTCCTCGCCCACCGCATACTCCGCACGTAACGCGGCAGCTGCATACTCTGTGGCAAACCAGGTGAGCACCAGCAACTTCCTGAACTACCAGCGTGAGATCTTCTCACACCAGGGCACCGGTGACATGAACAACCAGCAGATCGCCGATATCGCTTCCAAGTACGGTGCTTCCATTGGCTCCGACATGAACGAAGACAAGTGGCGTCCCCTTGTGGACGTGGTTAACGCCGAATCCGCAAGCAACGGTATTCAGGGTACCCCCACCGTCTTCGTAGACGGTGACCAGTACACCAGCAACGACTTCAGCGCTTTCCTCAAGAGCAAGATTGAGGCCAAGAAGAAGTAATGTACCCTCGGTGGGTCCGGCAACCGGCAACGGTTGCCGGGCCCCCGGTCTTTAACCGCTCTCGAGAACTATGCGTGATGCGGAGTTTCAATGAGACACCGGTGAAGGTCGGACCATCGGCCCGTGAGACCGGCCTGAGATAAGGACGGCTAAGCGGAACCGAGGCAGGGGAATAGGGTACACTGGACGGGTTGCCTCCTTAGCTCAGTTGGCCAGAGCATCTGTCTTGTAAACAGAGGGTCACCGGTTCGAATCCGGTAGGAGGCTCTCACGATCCTGATTTGCACCGACCACCCTCGGGCATATCAGGATTTTGTTGTAGCGAGTGTCCACAGCGTCTAGGGACCCGCACCCGCACATCCACAACCCATCCGAGGAACATGTATGTCTGAGACCTCCGGAACCTCGCAGGCCCCCGCGCCGCAGGGAACCCGCCCCTCCACCCCGCGCAGCATCCGCCCGCGCGAAGCCGGCGACTACCCCCTCGAAGAATTCATCGAATCGCGAGGGTTCCGCCCCGAAATCCAGGGCCTGCGAGCCTTCGCGGTGCTACTCGTCGTGCTCTACCACGTCTGGTTCGGCAGGGTCTCCGGCGGTGTGGACGTCTTCCTCTTCATCTCCGCCTTCCTGCTCTCGCTCTCCTTCATGCGCAAGATCAACGAAGGCAAGCCCCTTAAACTCTTCAACTACTGGTTGCACGTCTTCCAGCGCCTGCTGCCCGTGGCGACTGTCGTTATCGCCAGCACAACAATCGCCTCATTCTTTGTGCTTGCGCCCAGCCGCTGGTCGCAGATGATGCAGGACGCCACGAGCTCCCTTTTCTACTACCAGAACTGGAACCTGGCGTTTAGCTCCGTGGATTACTACGCCCAGAACGCCGCCGCGAAGTCACCCTTCCAGCACTTCTGGTCGCTTTCCATCCAGGGGCAGATCTTCATTATTTGGCCCCTGCTTTTTGCTGCCGTCGCCTACTTTGTGCACCGATACCGTGGGAACCTCTTCACGACCGCGGTCTTCGTCTTCAACACGGTCTTTGTTGCCTCCCTGACGTTCTCCATCGTTGAGACCAATAGCAACCAGGGTTTTGCCTACTTCGATACCCGCACCCGTCTCTGGGAATTTGCTATCGGCACCCTGCTCGCTATGCTCACCCTCAAATGGAAGGCACCCGAACGCGCACGCGTCGTGATGGGCTGGATCGGCATCGTCGGCCTGGTTACCTGCGGCGCCATCCTGCCGGTTGAGCGAGCTTTCCCCGGCTACCTGGCTCTGTGGCCCGTGTTCTCCGGTGCGCTCGTCATCATGGCCGGTAGCACTAATAGCCGCTGGGGCGTGGACCGCCTGCTCTCCTCGGCACCTCTGCAGAGCCTCGGCAATATTTCCTACGCCCTGTACCTGGTCCACTGGCCCATCCTGATTCTCTACAGCACGGCTGTGGGCACCTCTCGCGTGAACTTTATCGAGGGCGCGGTTATTATCCTGGTCTCTATCGGCCTGGCTTGGCTGCTCATCCGCTACGTGGAGAAGCCGCTGCGCTACCGTAAGGACCCCTTCGTTCCCTGGCTCATGATGAAGATGCGTTTTAAGACCGTCTTCTCCGTGAAAACCTGGGCCGATCAGGTGGCCTTCCTGCTGGCTATTTTCCTCGTGGCCGGAGGCCCTCTGCTCATCGCGCAGGCCTGGCTAACCTCGCAGAACACCGAGTCCACCCGCAACGCCGAGTTGCAGGTTCAGACCGTCAACGACAACTATCCGGGTGCGCGCGCTATCGGCGGGGCGCAGCAGGGCCTCATCGATAATCCGATTCCCACCGGCGGCGATGTGAAGGCGCAGTACGAATCGCTCAGCGATACCTGCACCGGCGCCTTCGCGCCCTCCGACGCTGCGCTCGCCAGCTACTGCAGCCTGCAGAAGAGCGGATCGGACGATGCGCCGCTGACCATGGTTGTGGGTAACTCCCACGCAGAGCAGGCTCTCAGCGCTTTCAAGCCCATTGCGGAACAGACCAAGACCAACCTGCAGGCCTACCTGCTCGGTGGTTGCCAGTACCCGACAAGTGCCGTGACCGCCACTCACGAATGCTCGGAGTTCAACTCCAAGCTGACCGAGGAAATCCTCAAGCGTAAGCCCCAGACCGTGGTTCTGGTTGCTACCGCGGCCCAGGCCCGTTCCAACGAGGAGAAGATCGACCCCGCTCTGGACGAGACGGTTCGCCGCCTCACCGAGGCGGGTATCCAGGTTATCGGTCTGCGCGATAACCCGCGCTTCGAGTTCAACATCTACGAGTGCGGCCAGAAGGCTGGAAGCGACAAGAGCTCCTGCGCCCGTCCGGCCAGTGAGAAGTACGCCGCCGAGAACCCCGCAAAGGAAGTCTTCGACAAGTACCGCAACCAGGGTGCTGTCATGGTGGATCTGAAGGATGTCTACTGCCCCGACGGGACCTGTAGCTCCGTAATCGGCAATATCTACGTGTACCTGGACGATAACCACGTGAGTAAGACCTACGGCCGCACCATGGCCCAGACCGTCTTCCAACGTGCTGCAGAAGGCGGCTGGCTCGTGGGAGGCAGGGTCAACCTCTAGCCTCGGCCCTGGAGTATCCCGCGCCTTGTAGAGTCCCCCGAACCGTTCAGCGGGTCGGGGGACTCTGCATTTTAACGTCATAAACCGCGCGAAAACCGCCTGCGCTTGAACGAATGGTCAGGATAGACTAACTTGGAACTTGCTTAGGCTAATCTAAGTGTGTAGACCGCGGATATGGCAGAAAGAACTCGATGAAGGAAATCACCGAACGCACCCTCAGAGTGGAGAACGTTAGCCTCGGATACGGCGAGAAGACCATCGTCAAAGACCTCTCCCTCGAGTTCCCGAAGGGCAAGATTACCGCGATTATCGGTCCCAACGGTTGCGGCAAATCCACCCTGCTACGTGGTGTCTCCCGACTGCTCAAGCCGCTTAACGGCGACTTCACCCTTGACGGCAAATCCACCCACGAATACTCCATGAAGGGCTTTGCCCGCATGGTCGGGCTGATGCCCCAGCATCCCATCGCTCCCGAAGGAATTACCGTAGCCGATCTCGTTTCGCGTGGCCGCTACCCCTACCAGGGCCTCTTCAAGCGCAATAGCGCCGAAGACGACGAGGCGGTTGCCTGGGCGTTGGAAGCCACCGATACCATGTCTCTGGCGGAGCGTCAGGTCACTGAGCTCTCCGGCGGTCAGCGTCAGCGCGTCTGGATTGCCATGGCGCTCGCCCAGGAAACCGATATTCTGCTACTCGACGAGCCCACCACCTATCTTGACCTGGCGCACCAGGTGGAACTGCTCGACCTGCTTGCCGAACTCAATGAGGAGCGCGGAACGACCATGATTATGGTCCTCCACGAACTAAACCTGGCCGCCCGCGTGGCCGACTACCTGGTCGCCATGAAGGAGGGGTCTATCGTCGCTCAGGGCGAGGCCGGCGCCGTGCTGACCCGTCCCAACCTCGACGAGATTTTTGGACTCAAGGCCGAGGTCACCGATCCCTTCGATGACGGTAGCGTCGTGGTCGTCCCGCATCCGCGGGGCGCATCCATACCTGAATAAATCGCGGCGGAGGGGAAGGGGAAGAAAACAATATCTGGGATTCCCGCCCCCATCGTGGGATACTGGATAACAGGACGCACTAAGCGATGAGGCCGGTACACCGTACGGGTGTGCCGGCTTATTACATAGAAGGGTCATTCTTCATAAGGCCCGGAAAGAAGAACACAATGACGACCCCGCTCCTAGACTCCAACGGCAAGCTCAACGGCGAATCGGTACGATACGTAGCAATTGGCGATTCGTTTACCGAAGGCGTGGGCGACGTTGACCGCCGTCGCCCCAACAACCTACGAGGCTGGGCAGACCGCGTTGCCGAAGGTCTCGGCGCAGTAGACCCGCAGGCACAGTACGCAAACCTTGCTATCCGCGGACGCCTGCTCGGCCCCATCCTGGATGAACAGTTGCCTCGAGCCCTCGACCTCTGCCCCAACATTGTTACGTTCTACGGTGGCGGCAACGATATCATGCGCCCCAACGTTGATATTGACCAGCTCATGACCCGCGTCGACGAAGCCTTCGCCGCCATGCGCGCCCAGGACATCACGATTCTGACCATTACGGGCCTGGATGTGCAGGGTCAGGGACCCTTCGCCCGCACCCGTGGCCGCACCGCCACCTACAATGAGCTGCTGCGTGGCATTGCCGAAGACCACGGTGCGCATATCATCGACTACTGGCGCTGGACTGACTTCCTTGACTGGCGACTGTGGGCTGATGACCGCCTGCACATGAACGATCTCGGCCACGAACGCTTCGCATCCCGCGTGCTGGCGCAGCTGGGCCTGCCCGGCGTGGTGACTGAATCGGTGCTACCCCCGGAGGTGCAGCTGACCGTTCGCGAGAAGATCGAGCAGGAGGCGCGCTGGGTTCGCGAGTTTGCCCTGCCGTGGATTGGTCGCCGTCTGAGGGGCACGAGCTCCGGCGACGGCGTGACCCCCAAGTACCCGCAGTGGGTGCCCGCGGCAAGTCTTAAGAACTAGGCTGAAGAACTAGGGGCGCGGTGGCTCACGGTACGGTGTAAAACTGTACGCCGGGGGAGTGTCCTGCGCGGTATCTGTACCGTATTTGCGCTCGCATCTACGCCGTAACTGGAACGGTGAATCCGCCGTTACTCGTACCGCCGAAAACCCTTAAACTGCCCTTTAAAACCGGGGCAGAGACGTTAAAACGAGAGTTAAAAGCTTTTTAAACGCGTGTTTAAGCCTGTTTAACAGCCCTGTGCACACCGTCAGAATCGGTGGTGCGGGGCTGTTTAAGGCTTAAATCCGGCTTAAGCTGTTAATCTCACAGCATGAATTTCAACGGTGTAATTTATCACGGGTCACATAAAGAACGCCCGTTCTTAAAATCGCGAATTAACGCCTGACTAGGGGCGTTAAAGAATCCCTTAAAAACATCTGGACTTGCAAAAATACCTGATTTTGCTAGAATGGATAGGTATGTTTGGCGTAGCGTGTCATGCATACTCCCTCGGAATGCGCACTCCCTCGCGCAGGTGGTGCATCCGGCTCAGAACACCGAGATTCCGCGGGATTTAACGGTAAATACCGGCGCGCAAGCTTGCGAGAACCCCTGTGTTTACCTAAAATTTAACGCTGTTCGTGGTGGTGGAAACGCCTCTCGACACTAATAAGCTTCACCGTTTTTCCCGCGGCGGGGATCGATGCGTGGCCTCTCACCCACGCGACGGTCTCAAACACTCTAGCCCGGCGAATAACCCGGTGCTTCTACATTGGTGGCGGGACGCTCACGAGTAACATCGACTGCGTACCGTCATAAAAGTCAATCAATAAAGGAGTGAAACATGGCAGCAGTCTGCCAGGTGACCGGAGCTGTTCCCGGCTTTGGACACAGCATTTCGCACTCGCATCGCCGCAACAAGCGTCGATTCGACCCGAACGTACAGAAGAAGACCTACTGGGTTCCTTCGCTGCGTCGTAAGGTAACCCTGAACGTGTCCGCTAAGGGCATCAAGGTGATCGATGCTCGTGGCATCGATGCTGTTGTTGCAGAAATCATCGCACGCGGGGAGAAGATCTAGTAAATGGCATCCAAGGCTAAGGACCTCCGTCCTATCATCAAGCTCAAGTCCACTGCTGGCACCGGTTACACCTACGTGACCCGTAAGAACCGCCGCAACAACCCCGACCGCATGGTGCTGAAGAAGTACGACCCCGTCGTCCGCAAGCACGTTGACTTCCGAGAGGAGCGCTAAGAATGGCTAAGAAGTCCAAGATCGCTCGCAACGAGCAGCGCAAGGTCATCGTCGCTCGCTACAACGAGAAGCGTATCGCGCTGAAGAAGACCCTGATCGACGAGAACGCTACCCCCGAGGAGCGCGAAGCAGCACGCGTGGCACTGCAGAAGCTGCCCCGCAACGCTTCCCCCGTGCGCGTGCGTAACCGCGACCAGATTGACGGTCGTCCCCGCGGCACCTTCCAGAAGTTCGGCATTTCCCGCGTGCGTTTCCGCGAAATGGCACACCGCGGCGAGCTGCCCGGCATCACCAAGTCCAGCTGGTAAATCTGGTATTTTAGTTCCTAAACGGTTTTCCGTCGTCACCGACGGTCACTCGCTTTAGACTCAAACCTTTTAAGTCTCTGGAAGGGGCACCCTAATGGCTAAGAACCGTACCGAACTCGTTGCAGAGGTTGCAGAGAAGTCTGGTAAGAGCCAGGCAACCGTGAACGCAGTCCTCGACGCAGTGTTCCAGGTTTTCGAGTCTTCCGTCTCCAAGGGCGAGAAGATCACCATCCCCGGTTGGCTGGCAATTGAGCGTACCGACCGTGCAGCTCGCACCGGCCGTAACCCGCAGACCGGCGAAACCATTCAGATTCCCGCCGGTCACGGCGTGAAGCTGACCGCAGGCTCCAAGCTGAAGGCAGCAGTCGCTAAGAAGTAATTCTTGAGACTTTGAATCTGCAGAAGGCCCCCACCATCAGGTGGGGGCCTTCTTTGTGTGTAAAAGGGTGTTTTTCGGGGAGATCCTTGCGGGACACACAGAAAAATTTAAGAAATTTTATTCATAATCCATAAAAGCTATGCATGAGCTGAGCGAAAATACGCGAATTTCAAGGAGCTCTGGGAAAAATACTTATGCAGAGGGTGAGTGACACAGCTTAAACACAGCTAACTAAAGCTCAGTCTTAGACTCACACTTTAGGCTTATACCAACGGAACGGAGAATACCGCATCGACGAACGATGAAGGGTTCTTCGAACTGCCACCGACCATACACCCCATACACCCCGCACCCCGCGGGGCCTCGTAGAGGAGACCCCACATGGCACGACACAATCAGCATCGCACTGACAATCACCCCGCAGGCGCTCGCCGCGGCCTTCGAACCGGTGCGGCCGCCCTTTCCCTGGCCGCTATTGCCGCTCTCGGCCTGAGCGCATGCGGCACCCAGAACACCTCGAACACCACCACCGCAACTGCCACCGCAATGGCAAGCAACACGGCAGATGCCGCGGTCAATGCGGGCAGCGGTAAGGTGACGGTCAAGGCCAGCCCTACCGCCAGCCCCACCGCATCCGCCGGTAGCACCCAGAGCACCGGAACCGTGACCGTCACCGGTGCGGACGGCACCGGCGTTACCGCGGGTGCCGACGGAAGCATCACCGTCAACGGCGCCGACGGCACCGGTGTCACCGCAGATGCCAGCGGTAACGCTACCGTCAATGGCGGCTCGGGTAACTCCGGATCTTCCGCGAAGGTGGATGAGAAGGCGGGGGAGACCGCATCCTCAAAGGGTAATAGCGGTAACTCTGGCACCACCGGCAACACCGCTACCGCCAGCGGGACCATCAGCGCGGCTAACGGTTACACCCTCATTGAGATTGAGAGCGATGGCGGTTGGAGCTACCACGCACCCAACGGCGACGTCATTGAGGTAAACGCTGACGGTTCCTGGGAGCGTGTTGGCCAGAACGGTACCGTTGAAGTGAAGTCGGACGGCTCGTGGGAGCAGACCGGCCAGGGTAGCGTTGTTGAGGTGAGCGCCGACGGCACCTGGAAGCAGACCGGCCAGGGCACAATCCAGGTGCCCGTCGTTCCCGCCAAGCCCGCGGGGGCCACCGTGAACCCCGTGCAACCGGTCGTACCCCGCTCGTAAGCCGCGAAATTTTTATGGCTCGACCCTCAGCTCACTGAGTAGGTCAAATCCCTAACTCTCGATAGAATTAAAATGGTTGGCTAGCCGATAAACGTTCAAATATTCTTTACGAATATTGTGGAATCTTCCTGAACACCTCACCCTGCCAACCGCCTGTGTTAAACAACCACTAGGAGAAAACAATGGCAATTACCCCCGCAGCGAAGAAGACCGCCGCCGTTCTGTCCATCGCCCTCGCAGGCGCACTGGGTCTGAGCGCATGTGGTTCGCAGTCCTCCTCGAACACCACCGCAAGCTCCTCGGCTACCGCATCGCCCAGCGCATCGACTCAGGCTACCTCCAGCTCCTCGGCTAAGGCATCCTCCTCCGCATCGGCATCGGCAACCGCTAACGTGAGCGTTGACGCTAACGGCAACGTGACCGTCAAGGCTAACGACGGCGAGGGTAACTCCGCAGACGTCAAGGTCGGCGCAGACGGCAAGGCATCCGTAAACGCTAAGGACTCCGAGGGCAACACCTCCAAGACCGAGGCTGACGACAAGGGTAACGCTAAGGCAGAGTCCAAGGACTCTGCGGGTAACACCTCCGTGAGCGGCTCCGAGGTTTCCGAGGACGGCAGCTGGACCGTTCAGGACGACGCCACCAACACCCAGATTGCTGTGCAGGCTGACGGCTCCTGGAGCCGCCAGGATGCAGAGGGCCAGGTTTCCGTGCAGGCTGACGGTTCCTGGAGCATCCAGACCAACGCCGGCGTGCAGGCAACCGTGGACGCTTCCGGTGAGGTGACCTCCATCATGGGCGGCGAGAAGTCTCAGCTGCAGGCTCCGAAGGTTCCCACCAAGCCCGCTAAGGCTAAGGTTGATCCCGTCAAGCCCGCACAGCCCAAGTAAGCTGTAAAGAGCTGACAACGGCTAGTCACGCTCTGCGAGCGAATAGCCCGTCTGACTTATAAAGACGCTCCGTGCGCATCCGAACGTGATGCGTGCGGGGCGT
>NZ_KV814479.1:11319-14371 GCF_001813965.1 Rothia sp. HMSC072E10
CGTGCGCATCCGAACGTGATGCGTGCGGGGCGTTTTTGTGTTCTAGGGAGCTTGAACACAAAGGGCTGTGATAGTAGCGGGGGAGGGGTCCACCTGCGGCGCGGTAACCCAGGGAGTTTTCAGGTCTCGGTGTTAGCATGAGGACGTATCCCGGATACGCTGGTGTACACCACAGCCACACTACGCACTGCGCCGTCGCAGAGCGGCGCATACAGAAAAGAGAAACCACGATGAAGAAGTCCATTGCTGTTCTGTCCCTGACCATCGCGGGAGCCCTCGGCCTCGTGGCCTGCGGCGGTTACAAAGTGTCCGCCCCCAGCGGTTCCGCAAGTGCGTCGGCATCTGCATCCGCGACCGCCTCTGCAAGCCCCTCGGCGACCGCCTCTGCAAGCCCCTCGGCGGCGGAAACCACCAAGGCTGCAGCTAAGAGCACCCAGACTTCCTCGGCAGATTCCTCCGGCGCCACGGAAGCATCTAAGGGCGCAGGGGATGACTCCCAGCAGTCGGACAAGACAAGCTACAGTGCTGCTAAGGAATTCGTGAAGAAATTCCAGGAGAAGCCCGGAGTGAAGAAGACCGAAAGCAGCGACGGAACCGCATACTACAACGATGAGGTCGCCTACGTCGAAGGCAAGGACGGCACCGTTATCGGCATCATGAGCGACGGTGAGTGGACCAGCATGGGCTCCGATGGAGTCACCGTTTTCGTGAACAAGGATGGTTCTTGGGCCGTGGCCAACTCAAAGGATAACCTTTACACCGTCGTTAAGGCGGACGGCACCGGCGCCATCATGAACACCAAGACCCTCGAAGAAGGCACCGACGTGTCAGCCATCAAGACCCCGAAGACCCCCGGCCGTATCGATGGCTTCAACGGCACCCCTGTAACTCCCGTCAAGGCAACTAAAATCGGTAAGTTCTCCGAGGTCGTAGACTCCATGAAACAGAAATAGCTTCCCGAATCTGGGATCCGATACCCCGCGCGTATCCGAACGTGATGCGTTCGGGGTATTTCTAGGTTCAAGGGAAGAATGAGGGTCAGGCGCTTCCCAGGTAACGGTGCTAATATATGGACGCGCCCAAAAACGGGTGTCACCAACCATATTTATACACAGCGTCGCGATGATGTCGCGACGCATGACGGAAAGAGAAATCCGCCGTGAAGAAGTCTATTGCTGTACTGTCTCTGAGCCTAGCAGGCCTGCTCGGCCTGGCCGCCTGTGGGTCCTCCCCGAAGAACCCGGATAGTAGCCAGAGCGCATCCTCCAGCGCTTCTGTCTCCGCTACCGCCTCTGCAAGCGCGAATAGCTCGAGCTCCTCCAGCGCCTCCTCCGAATCCACTAGCTCCTCTAGCTCTTCCTCCGCTAAGGCTGAGTCGACTTCGAGCTCCTCCGCCAAGTCCTCCACCAAGGGATCAGAGACCCAGGCGAGCGGTTCGTCGGCTAATCCCGCCCTGCCCAATGGCGCCAGCGATAGCAGCTACGGCCCGAAGGTCTACGAGACCTACAAGGAAGCTGTCGAAGAGGCTAAGAAGGACCCGAGCGCCAAGAAGACTACGAACGCCGATGGCAACGTGTACGCCGCCTCTGACGGAAGCATCGCTATTGTCGAGGCCAAGAACGGTAACTACATCGCCGTTCAGAACAACGGCAGCTGGCTACGCGTGACTCCCGAGGGCGAGGTCGTCACCGTGGACGCGAAGGGCTCCTGGGCCCTCTTCAAGACCAACGGCGAAGTGGCTCATATTGATGAGAACGGCGCAACTTCCATCGTGAATATCAAGACCTTCGAGGTTTCGACTGACTACCAGTCCCTGGAGGTGCCCAAGACCCCGGCTCCGGTGGGAGATTTCCCCGCTCCGAAGACCCCCGTCACGCCGAGCAGCGTGGCAACGAACTAGCAGCACCCATCGCCATAACCGGCGACTGACTAGACCCGTTCGCCCCGTACGTATCCCCGTGGATGCGTGCGGGGCGTTCTCGTACGTGTGCTCTCGGCTTCCGGTATTTTTCCCCGGTATTTCGGGTTTAGAGAGCGCCGCCGGAGCCCAGACTTTTCCCAGGGAACGGTGCTAGGATGGTGCCGTGCCCCAGACAGGGCACGTCAGCTACACCCATACACGGCGTCGTGACCGGGTTACGACGCTTGACGGAAAGAGAATGTCTCCGTGAAGAAGTCTATTGCTGTATTGTCTCTAAGCCTGGCAAGCCTGCTCGGCCTGGCCGCCTGCGCCCCCGCGGTGAAGGCCCCCGTAGCCTCCCGTGATTCCGCATCGGCAAGCGCCTCCGCCTCACCCTCTGCCTCGCCCTCCGCAGAGGACTCACAATCTGCCAGCGAATCCCCCTCCGCAAGTAGCGAGAGCTCTTCTAAGCCCTCCTCGAGCGCTTCTGCCGGGGAGACCGCTAGCAGCGACTCAACGGAGGAGGACGGGGCTGCCAAGTCGCGGAAGCTGGCCATGGACCTCTACAAAACGTACGCCAATTCAGTCTCTATCGCTGAGGGGACCCGTGGCGTCGTTAAGGGTGAAAACGCCGATGGTAAGACCTACACCTCAGAAAAGAACAAGGTCACTTTGGTTGCGGGGAAGGACAACGAGTACATCATCCGCATCAAGAATGACGGTAGCTGGAGCCGTGCAAGGGCCAACGGCGAGGCGGAGCTAGTGGACATCGACGGTTCCTGGATCAGGATTAAGCCTGACGGCGAACGCATCGTGGTCAAGGGGAGCGGTACCGTCTATATTTCCTACCACCAGGGCGATGTGCCCAAGGACCTCATTAACACCCTGGAAACCCCCAAGCTTCCCGCCCCCGTGGAAGGCGGCGTGGGCGTCCCCAAGGAACCTGTGAAGCCGACGAAGATCAGCTCGGTCACGAACTAAAATCCATAAGAAGCCTCACATATCGCGGCACCTCGCCCCGTGCGCATCCGAACGTGATGCGTGCGGGGCGTTCTCGTACGCGTGCTCTCGGTCTTCGGTATTTTGCCCAGGCATTTCGGGTTCGGAGAGGCGCCGCTGGAGCCCAGACTTTTCCCAGGGAACGGTGCTAGG
>NZ_KV814479.1:14471-43604 GCF_001813965.1 Rothia sp. HMSC072E10
CCTCCCGTGATTCCGCATCGGCAAGCGCCTCCGCTTCACCCTCCGCCTCGTCTTCTGCTTCGCCCTCTGCACGTAGCGAGAGCTCATCTAGCCCCTCATCTAAACCTACTTCGAGCGCTTCTGGCAGGGCAACCGCTAGCAGCGACACAACGCAGGGAGCATCCTCAGCGGTAGGGGCTGACGAGATGCAGTACAAGGCCAGGAAACACTACGAAACGTACTACCAAAAAATTGCCGAGGCTGAGAAGGACCCCGCCGTTGTGAAGGGCGAAAACGCCGATGGTAAGACCTACATCTTAGAAAAAGACAAGCTTGCTATGGTCGTGGGGAAGAACAATGAATACATCATCTTCCACCAGCATGACGGGAACTGGAGCCGTCTGAGGCCTAACGGTGAGCTAGAACTAACGTACTCCGATGGGGCCTGGGTCAGGGTAATGCCGGACGGTGAACGTATCGCAGTCAAGGCGAGCGGTAACACCAACATTGCCTACCATCAGGGCGATGTATCCGAGGACATCATTACCTCGCTGAAAACCCCCGAAGTCCCCGCCCAAGTGGAAGGTTTCGCGAGCGTCCCCCAAAAACCTGTAAAGCCGAAGAAGCTTGGCACGGTTGTGGGCACGAAGTAAAAAGCCTCGAGCGTCTCGGTCCGTGCGCATCCGTATCCGATGCGCACGGACCGATTTATATCTGCCGGCGTCTTTTCAGGTCGGGGAAGGGGGGACCCGGTAGCTCCCGATAACTCTTACCAGGGTGGAATGTGACGGAATATGACGGGTCGTTAAGCCCCCAAGTCACAAAGCTCAACTCCCGGCGAACCACCCCAACCACGCTGGCATAATGGGGACAGCAAACCAACGCGCCCACACACGGAGCACCCAACAGGAGAGAGAACCCATGAGCGAGAACACCAACCGCACCGTACGCGTGCGTGCCAGCGAACTCGAAGGCCGAGCCTGGCTCAACACCGGCGACAAGAACCTCACCCTGCAGGATCTGCGCGGCAAAATCGTTATTCTCGACTTCTGGACCCTCTGCTGCATCAACTGCCTGCACGTGCTCGACGAACTGCGCCCCCTCGAAGAAGAATTCTCCGACGTGCTCGTCACCGTCGGCGTGCACAGCCCCAAATTCGAGCACGAAGCCGACCCCGTAGCGCTCGCTGCGGCCGTCGACCGCTACCACATCACCCACCCCGTACTCGACGACCCCGAACTGACCACCTGGCAGGCCTACACCGCCCGCGCATGGCCCACCCTCGTCGTCATCGACCCCGAAGGTTACATCGTCGCCCAACTCTCCGGCGAAGGCCACGTGCAGGGCCTCACTTCCCTCGTACGCGAACTCGTCGCCGAACACGAAGCGAAGGGTACCCTGCACCGCGGCGACGGCCCCTACGTGCCCCGCCCCAAGGCAGCCGGCACCTACGCCTTCCCCGGCAAAGCCATCGAACTGCCCGCCGAATTCGGCCCCGCAAACCTCTTCGGCAACCGCGAGCGCACCTACCTCGTCGCCGACAGCGCGCGCCACCGCATCCTGCAGGTAGCCGCCGACCTCAACACCGTCATCAACACCTACGGCGGCGGCGACGACCCCGTGAACCACCCCGTCAAGGGCCACGTCGACGGCACCGGCACCGAAGCACGCTTCAACGAACCCGCCGGTCTCGCCCTCGTACCCGAGAACCTGCGCGAGCAGCTCGGCTACGACGTGCTCGTCGCCGACACCGTCAACCACCGCCTGCGCGCCCTCAACCTGCGCACCGGCGAAGTACGCACCCTCGCAGGCAACGGCGTGCAGCGCGTCATCGACGGTGACAACGCCGTCACCGGCGACCCCAACCACATCCCCTCCGGTGTGCCCGCCACCGAGATTGCGCTCTCCTCTCCCTGGGATGCGGTCTACTCCCGCGAAGCCGGCCAGTTCATCATCGCCATGGCAGGTACCCACCAGCTCTTCGGCTACGAACCCGTCACCGGCGCCCTCAGCATCTTCGCCGGTTCCGGCGTGGAGGGTCTCGCCGACGGCCCCGCCACCGAAGCCTGGTTCGCCCAGCCCTCCGGCATTATCGAAGCACGCGACGGCAGCCTCTGGGTCGCATGCTCCGAAACCAGCGGCCTGCGCCACGTCACCTTCACCGAGGACGGCGTACAGGTCACCTCCGCAGTCGGCAAGGGCCTGTTCGACTTCGGCTTCGTCGACGGCGACTCCGACACCGCCCGCATGCAGCACCCCCTCGGCCTGACCGAACTGCCCGACGGCTCCATCGCCGTCGCCGACACCTACAACGGCGCTATCCGCCGCTGGGACCCGGTCACCGGCACGCTCGGCACCCTCGAACGCGGCCTCGACGAACCCTCCGACCTGCTCGTCGAAGAGGTACCCGGCGAGGACCCGCGCCTCATCATCGTGGAAACCAACGCGCACCAGCTCGTGCGCGCCTCCATTCCCGCGAAGGCACAGCACGTTGACGAAGGCGCTATCACCACCGCGCGCCCCTCCACCAAGCTCACCGGCGGCACCCTCGAATTCGTCTCACGATTCACTGTGCCCACCGGCCAGAAGCTCGACACCCGCTGGGGCGACCCCACCCAGCTGAAGATCTCCTCCACCCCCGAGAACTTCATCCTGGAAGGCGCCGGCACCTCCACCGGACTGACCCGCACCCTCGTGCTCAACCCCGAGATTACCGAGGCAGTCCTGCACATCACCGCCCGCGCCGCCGCCTGCGACGGCACCCCCGATGGTGACATCCCCGAGCACGCAGCGTGCCACCTCTACCAGCAGGACTGGGGTATTCCCGTCGTCGTGACCGGTGACGAGGCAGACGAAAGCGAACTCGTCCTGGACCTGCGCGGTATCAACTAGGGATCTATAAAAGAATCAAGGGTCAGTATTATCCTCGCTCCTACAGGGGCACCCGTCCTCGCTTCGCTCGGGCACCCTGATGTCGCTACGGATAATACTGACCCTATTTCTGTTGTGCCGACCTGATACCGCTACGGATAGTGCCGGTTCCCTTCGTACTTTTAGGATTGTGGGACGCGAAAGGGCCGGGTCATCCTCGCTCCTACAGGGGAACCCGTCCTCGCTTCGCTCGGACACCCTGATGTCGCGTTCAGAGCATACTGGCTCTCGCGCAGCTCAGCGGTTTTAGAAGGTGACGTGCACCGCCTTCGCGTCCGCCTCCACCGAGGCCTTCAGCGTAAACGGAATCTCCTTCTGTACCTGCGAGCGCACACCCGTGTACAGATCCAGCTGCGTAAACGACACCTTCACCGTGCCCTTCATCGGCTGCACCGACCACACACCCGAGGCATTCACGCTTACCTGCGGATCCGCGACCTTCTCAACGGTCCACTGAACCGTCGAATCCACGCGGCCGCCGAAGCTGTACTCAAACGGGCAACCCGTCGGGTACAGCGCGTTCTGGGCCGCGCACTTCTGCAGATGGTCGTTAATCTGTTCCTTAACCGAAGCCAATGCGTTATCGCTCGGCTTCAAATCGACGCGTGCCATGTGCTTACCCTGATTATTCGTGACCGTCTCCGTCACCTTCTGAGCCGTGTACACCGTCGAATCGTACGAGACGGCGTACGTACCCGGGTAGAACACCGGGAACGTCGCCTCGCCCTCGTCCACCGCGACCTTACGGTTATTAATCGTCGCGGCCTCCACGCCCTGAATATTCACCTTCACCGTAGGCAGGGTATCGCCATCGATAGCCCACTTGTCGAAAAAGCCCCAGTGCGTACCCGAGTGATGCAGATGGAAATCCGTGTGCTGCGGCTGCCCGTCCAGAGTGTAGGACGCGCGCACCGTCGCCTGCCGGCCGTCCTCGCTCGTCTCAACGACCTCGTAATCCACCCGCGACATCGAGGCGACCGAACGCTTCAGCGCCTCGCCGTCCAGCAGTGCCGCATCCCCGGCAGGAATCTGGGCGTTCAGCAGGCCACGCGCATGCGAACCGTTCCCCACGCGCAGGGCATGGAAATACTCCCGCACCTGGCCGGTCGGGCCGTACACCAGCTTATTCGTCATAATCAGTGCTGCCGCCGCAATCGAGGCCGCCACCACAACACCGATCATCCACAGGGCCAGAACCCGTTCCACAGGAGAAAAATTACGCATAGAACCAGGGTAACGCAGGTAGTCCGGCTAGGATTCACGACGACCACACACTAAAGTGGAGTGTATGGCAGAACGCGCTCACGAAGTACCCGCCAAATACGGCGAAGTCCACGAACTATTCCACCCCCGCATGCGCTCCTACGGCAGGCGCATCGAGGCGTCCATCCCCGGCACTATCGTGCTTGTCGCCGCGCTCGCCTTCATCTTCTACAAACGACCCGCGCTGCCGTACACCATTCTTGTGCTGCTCATCGGCACTATCGCCGGCATCAACCTCTACTCGGTGCTCAAGCCGACCATTATCGTCATCACCAAGACCCACGTGCTACGTGCCCGCACCTTCGGTTGGTTCGCCGTACCCCGCGCCGACATCAGCCACACCATCTTTGCGGAGAAGCTCTACCCCAAGAAGGCCTACGGCCAAAACCTCAAAACCATGGCCGGACGCATCCGCTACCGAAGCTTCCCCGCCATGTGGGCCGTCGACAAGGACGGCAAGCAGCTCATGCGTCTCGACGGGCGAGTCTGGGACGGCAAAACCATGCGTGAGGTTTCGTCGAAGCTCTCGGCCAAAACCACCATCTACAAGCAGATCAACGTCATCAGCATGGACAAGGAACACAAGGGCCTCATCACCTTCAACGAGCTGCACCCCGGCTGGCGTTCCAGCCTGCTGACCATCCTCGCGGTCATCGTCGTGGTCATCCTCTTCGCGGCCTCCTTCCTGCCCGAAGAGATCGCCCGCAACATCTACATGATCCACTAGGCGGATGCGCCCCTCGGCAGACGCGTAAAGGCCCGGCACCCACCCCGCAATGGGGGAGGCGCCGGGCCTTTTGCGAGCCTTGCCTAGCTCTTAAAGCTGAGCCTAGTTCTCGGGGCGGGAGAGCACCGCCACCAGGAACTCCGAGGAGCCCTCCTGATAGGGGTGCATCTGCCACGAGGAGTAGGTGTTATCGACGTTCAGGCCGACCTCGCGGGCATCGGCCAGGAACTGCTCGAACGCGTAATCGCGGCCCGGACCGGAGCCGTAACCCACCACCGCACGGCCGCCGGGGGCCAGCACGCGGCGGAAGTTCTCCACCACCGGCTTACGGGTCGAACGGGCGAGGAAACCCATCACGTTACCGGCACACACCAGAAGCTCGAAACCGTTCTCTGCGGTGGCGTCACCCTCGATGCCCAGCACCTCCGGCAGATCCACCAGGTCGGCGGTAATCCAGGTGGCATCCGGGCAGACGCGGCGTGCCTCTTCGATGAGCTCGGGATCAATGTCAACGCCGGTCACGCGGTGGCCCAGGGCGTGCAGCTGCTTGCCCACACGGCCCGGACCCGAGCCCGCGTCCAGAATCTTCGCGCCGCGCGACGCCAGGGCGTTCACCATGCGGGACTCGCCGGCCATATCGTTGCCCTCGGCCTCCATGGCCTTGAAGCGGTCGATGTACCACTGCGAGTGATTCGGGTTGGTCTCCTTCTTGACGAGCCACAGGGACTTCTCGCGCTCGCCCGGCGCGTTGAAACTCAGCATTGCCATAAATACTCCTTTGACAGGGTGTGATGATGCGCCCGCCCGGTCGTGAACGAGCCGCGGGGCGCATCTGCGGTATAGCGCTACCTTCTAGCTTAGCGCTTGGGCCGGTGCCGACACCGGGAGATATCGGATGGCGAACAGAGAGGCTCGCCCCGAGCACAAAGCGGAAAAGTCCGGGGAGCGGACAGGCCTCGCGACGGGGCAGATTATCGGGCCGACTTGAGAACGGGATTAGAGGTGGTCGCCCTGGTGATTCTGGGACTCCTTCAGCGCGCGGCGGTAGGCCTCCTCAGCCTCTTCCTTCGCCAGACGCGCAGCCTCAGCGAACTGTTCCTCGATATCGCCCATCAGCGCCTCGACCTCCTCGAGACCAACCGCCGGGCCTCCGGCCATCAGGCCGTCAGAACCCAGCACGACGGCCAGCGGCACGCCGTAACCGAAGTTCGCCGCGCTCGCCGACTCGCGGTCAATCAGCGGGGTCAGGCCCTCGGGAAAACTACCGTTAGTGCGCGACTTATTCAACGACTCCAGGGAGGAGTACACCGGGTGCAGGGCCACCTGCGGCAGACGCTCCTGCCACTGCGGCATGGTCTTCAGGAACTTGACGCAACCACCGCAGGTCGCCGAGACGAACACGAGCACGCGCGCCTGAGTCTTCGCAATCTCGCGCATGGTCGTGCGGCGGCCATCCTCAAGATAGAGGGCACCCAGGGGGATGGGCATGCGCACGTACAGCTCCTCGCCGTTCTCGTCGTACACCGGCTCGGGCAGGATAACCTGCGGGCGCTCATCCGCGGTGCCCAGGGCGTCACCGCGGCGTACCGCATCCAGGGTTGCCGCGATGAGGGCGGCCCCGCCCGCCCAGAGCCAGCCGGAGACATCCAGCGAGAACAGCGTGAAGAGCACACCTGCGCCGCCGGCCAGGGCCGCCGCGTGGGTACCCGCCGCAGCCACCAGCAGCGACAGATTGCGGAAGAGGGTGTAGCGACTGACCGGGGCCGTCGACTCAGAACCGAAACAATTGCAGCTTCCCGTACGGCCCGTCGCCAGGGCGCGGGCAATCACCACCGTGTAGAAAATCATCAGGACCAGAGCCAGGCCCGAGGCGATTACGGCGGGCAGCCGCACGGGCGACAGCAACAGGACGGCGGCTAGGGCGATCTCGAACCACGGCAGGATGAGCGACACGGCACGGGCCGGCGCAATTTTCTGCAGGCCGAGGTTTTCGATGCCGGTGACGGTGCTCTGCGGGTCCTTCGCCTTCGCAATACCACTGATGAGTAGGGTGAGAGCGATGAGGGCCGTGCACAGAACCAGGGGCACGGTGGGGAAAGTGAGCATGGGAATCCTTGAGTGAGGTGATTGGGGAAAACCGTTACAGAAGATTTTACGCCCTGCACATGGGGAATTGTCTCTACGAGTTAAGCTCTATGAGTTAAGCGGAAAGCGGCATACGCCCTCGTTCCTGCAGGGGACCCGCCCTCGCTACGCTTCGGGCACCCTGATGTCACTACGGGCGATACCGCTTTCCTTTACGGTTAGGCGCGCTACGCACTTCCTTCGCTCCTATGGGGGGACGGACCAGGTCTTCTTCCCCAACCGCCAGGCCATCATCCGCCTGGTCGGAGCCGTCCTAGCCGAACAAAACGACGAATGGGCCGAAGGCCGACGCTACCTCAGCCTCGACATCCTCACCAAATCACGACTCACACCCCAACCCACCCAACAGGAGGACACCCCACTCCAACTCAGCGCATAACCCAACCCGAAGGACACAAAACGATTACACCACTCCACAGGACTTGACCTACTTGCTTTCCTAAAACTGATGTGATACAATGATTTAATCCAGAAAAGGAGTAAAAAATATGCGGCAAGGTATTCTTAAATAAAACTATAATCAAATAGTGGGAACAAAGGATTATGATAGCTCCTTTTGTAGGGGCTTAGTTTTTTGTACCCAATTTAAGAATACTTTTACCTTATCAATTTTGACATATCCCCAAAAACAGCAATCACAAACAGGTGTATGCTGTATATGTGTATGTCCGCAACTTATAATCCCCAGTGGTAAAAGTATTTTACTGCTGGGGATTTTTATGCCCTTTGGGGCTGTAAAGGGAGGACAATCACATGAAAATAATCAATATTGGAATTCTTGCCCATGTAGACGCTGGAAAGACGACCTTGACGGAGAGCCTGCTATATGCCAGCGGAGCCATTTCAGAACCGGGGAGCGTCGAAAAAGGGACAACGAGGACGGACACCATGTTTTTGGAGCGGCAGCGTGGGATTACCATTCAAGCGGCAGTCACTTCCTTCCAGTGGCACAGATGTAAAGTTAACATTGTGGATACGCCCGGCCACATGGATTTTTTGGCGGAGGTGTACCGCTCTTTGGCTGTTTTAGATGGGGCCATCTTGGTGATCTCCGCTAAAGATGGCGTGCAGGCCCAGACCCGTATTCTGTTCAATGCCCTGCGGAAAATGAACATTCCCACCGTTATCTTTATCAACAAGATCGACCAGGCTGGCGTTGATTTGCAGAGCGTGGTTCAGTCTGTTCGGGATAAGCTCTCCGCCGATATTATCATCAAGCAGACGGTGTCGCTGTCCCCGGAAATAGTCCTGGAGGAAAATACCGACATAGAAGCATGGGATGCGGTCATCGAAAATAACGATGAATTATTGGAAAAGTATATCGCAGGAGAACCAATCAGCCGGGAAAAACTTGCGCGGGAGGAACAGCAGCGGGTTCAAGACGCCTCCCTGTTCCCAGTCTATCATGGCAGCGCCAAAAATGGCCTTGGCATTCAACCGTTGATGGATGCGGTGACAGGGCTGTTCCAACCGATTGGGGAACAGGGGGGCGCCGCCCTATGCGGCAGCGTTTTCAAGGTTGAGTACACCGATTGCGGCCAGCGGCGTGTCTATCTACGGTTATACAGCGGAACGCTGCGCCTGCGGGATACGGTGGCCCTGGCCGGGAGAGAAAAGCTGAAAATCACAGAGATGCGTATTCCATCCAAAGGGGAAATTGTTCGGACAGACACCGCTTATCCGGGTGAAATTGTTATCCTTCCCAGCGACAGCGTGAGGTTAAACGATGTATTAGGGGACCCAACCCGGCTCCCTCGTAAAAGGTGGCGTGAGGACCCCCTCCCCATGCTGCGGACGTCGATTGCGCCGAAAACGGCAGCGCAAAGAGAACGGCTGCTGGACGCTCTTACGCAACTTGCGGATACTGACCCGCTTTTGCGCTGCGAGGTGGATTCCATCACCCATGAGATCATTCTTTCTTTTTTGGGCCGGGTGCAGTTGGAGGTTGTTTCCGCTTTGCTGTCGGAAAAATACAAGCTTGAAACAGTGGTAAAGGAACCCACCGTCATTTATATGGAGCGGCCGCTCAAAGCAGCCAGCCACACCATCCATATCGAGGTGCCGCCCAACCCGTTTTGGGCATCCATCGGACTGTCTGTTACACCACTCCCGCTTGGCTCCGGTGTACAATACGAGAGCCGGGTTTCGCTGGGATACTTGAACCAGAGTTTTCAAAACGCTGTCAGGGATGGTATCCGTTACGGGCTGGAGCAGGGCTTGTTCGGCTGGAACGTAACGGACTGTAAGATTTGCTTTGAATACGGGCTTTATTACAGTCCGGTCAGCACGCCGGCGGACTTCCGCTCATTGGCCCCGATTGTATTGGAACAGGCATTGAAGGAATCAGGGACGCAACTGCTGGAACCTTATCTCTCCTTCACCCTCTATGCGCCCCGGGAATATCTTTCCAGGGCTTATCATGATGCACCGAAATACTGTGCCACCATCGAAACGGTCCAGGTAAAAAAGGATGAAGTTGTCTTTACTGGCGAGATTCCCGCCCGCTGTATACAGGCATACCGTACTGATCTGGCCTTTTACACCAACGGGCAGAGCGTATGCCTTACAGAACTGAAAGGGTATCAGGCCGCTGTCGGCAAGCCAGTCATCCAGCCCCGCCGTCCAAACAGCCGCCTGGACAAGGTGCGCCATATGTTCAGTAAGATCACTGGTTGATTTCCGATCCCAACCGAACACATTGAGCTGACGGCACGCTCCCGCAGTTAACCGAACGCCCCCGAGGTCCTATCCGGGCCCCGGGGGCGGCATTTTCCCAGTTGAAGGAATGGTGGAGATGTGTTTCGATGGGTCCGGTGGCCATGCTCCGCCCGCCGCCCGGCACCTCTTCCCAGACTCAGCCGGACGGTCGGTCCGTCTATTCCGTTTTTCTCCTAGGCTAGGCCAGCGGGGCATCGCCCCTCTCTGCGCGCGCCCTCTCGATGAGCCCCGGCGTCAGGTCGAGATCGCCGAGCGGCACGTCCTCCACGCCGTAGGCGTCCAGCAGCGCCGCCGCGTCCTCCCCGAGCATCGCCCTGAAGGCGCGCGCGGGCGTCGCGAAGCCGAGCGCGCCGCGGGGCTCGGAGTTCACGTGCGACATGGCCAGCGCCAGGTCGGCCGGGGCGAGCCGGTCGAACCTGATTCCGGCGCCCTTGGGCAGCAGCTTCCTGATCTCGACGTGGTTGCGCTCGCAGGCGCCCTTCTGGTCGCTGCGCCTGGGGTCGCAGTAGAACAGCCTCGTCTCGCCCGGCCCCTCGCCGAGCAGCGCCGCGATCGCCGCCTCGTCGGAGAACTCGGCGCCGTTGTCGGTGAGGACGGCGCGGAACACGCGGCGCGTCCCGTCGGCGCCGAGGATGGCCCGGACGCCCTCCAGGGCGTCCGCGACGCACCCGGCGGTCTTCTCCTCCAGCGGCAGCGCGAGCTGGAGCCTGCTGGGGCGGTGCAGCAGCGTGAGCAGGCAGGCGGAGTCCTCCCGGGCCCCCTCGACGGTGTCCATCTCCCAGGCCGCGGCGCACGCGTCCTCCCCGAGGGCGAGGAACGCGGCATGCGACCTGCGGGCGGAGTGGCGGGTCGCCGCCCGGCCCGCGGCGCGCTTCCTCGGCCTGTAGCCGACCTTGCGCCTGAGCTCCATGTTGGTCATGCCGTCGTAGCCCGCCGAGACCCAGCGGTAGATGGTCGACGGCGACAGGTCCACCGGGCCGCCGTTGCGCGCCGCCATCTGCTCGGGCGACAGCCCCCGGCGCAGGCAGTCCCTTATCGCCTCCAGCCTGGCCGCCGCGGCGGGCTCGTCGGCGTCTATCCCGCGCCTGGACGAGACGAGGACCGAGTCGGCGCACAGCTGCGCGGCCCGGGCCTCGTAGAAGACGTGGGGGCGGCGCTTGCAGCCGATCGCGCGGTACCGGCCGCACCCGTTGCAGCAGCGCGGCCACGCCGCCAGGCGCGGGCAGGCCGCCGACAGGTCGGCGGAGGCGTCCACGCGCTCGCCGCGCCTGGCCTTCGGCGCCGTCACGAACCTGTGCGACGCCACCTCGGCGCTCACCGTCGAGGGCGACCTGCCCAGCTCCCTCGCGATCTCCCTGCACGACGCCCTGCGCTCCAGCATCCTCTGGACCGTGTCCCGCTCGTGCCTCGTGAGCCTTCCGTAGGCCCTCGGGACCGCCCTTGCGGAGCCGCTCTTCTTCTTTCCGGACATGCCGTCCTCCGATCTCCCGGGGCCGGCCGATCCGGCCCTCAGGGTATCGGGTTCCCACATTCATCCGCACATGTGCGGATGAATGTGGGAGGTGTTCGGATAAAGTTGATAATCAAGGTGAAGTCTCCAGCTCCAGCTACATGGATGTGTTCTATCCGAAGTACCAGGTGACCTGGGATATGATGAACGTTGCCGGTCCGAACAGCATGTTCATGCACTGCCTGCCCGCCAACCGTGGCGAGGAAGTCGTCGACGAGGTCATGGACGATCCCGAGCGCTCCCTGTGCTGGGTCGAGGCCGAGAACCGCAAGCACTCCATTCGCGCCATCCTGGCCACTCTGTGCCCCCAGAGCGAGCCCGACGAGCAGAAGGCTGCGGCATACCGCGCCACCATCAATGAGCGCATGGCCGCTCTCGGTAAGCACGGTCTGTAAGACGTACCAGGTCGGGCGAGCTACGGCTCGCCCGCCTTCGCAGGAGATGGGCGACCTCATGGCCATCGGCGAGGAGAACTGCAAGGTCTCCGACGACAACCGAGTGCATCAAGGGCGCCGACTTCATCTACACCGACGTGTGGTATGGCCTGTACGATGCTTTCTGATGGGCGGCAGCAGATGCTTGTCTCTTGCTGCCCATCATCTGCGCCACTGCGCGTAGGCACTGGCGCCCTGTCTGAAGTTAAACAGACCTTTCGAGTGTGCACGAAGTGATTGCGCCAACAACGAAGCCCCAACCTGCTCGCTAACTCATGGGCAAGCCACCTGAGACTACTCATTTCCCCTACTAGCAATGAAGGCCTGCAACCTGCAGTTTTGCAAACTGCTTGAAAGGCGCCTGCGTTGATTCACTTCCTATTGCAGCTGGCGGCTCGCACACGAAAAGGCACTTGAGTTTCAAAGCGGGCGTTTTCGTCGATATCGAACCTCTAAAGGCTGTCCGCCGTGCCCTTTGGGACAAAAACGAAAACTCAAAGCCCCGAGTTTGGAATGAGTTTTTGAGATTGCCCCGGCTTTTGTCCCCGAAGCCGATGAAACACGACATAGTGTTACTTGGCGGCACTCGGTTTGAGACGGCATCGAAAACTGAGGACAACTGGAATGTCGGGACAGTAAAACGGCTCTTCAGAGTTGAGTGTGGTTGGAGGCATCTAGGCCTCCTGCGATGAGGAGCATTCGGAGTTGGTAGTTGGTGGGGTTGCGGTAGCCTCTGGCGGTGCGTCTTCCTAGTTCGATGATTCCGTTGATGGCTTCGGTGGGGCCGTTGCTGGCTCCTCCTGTATCGAAGTAGGCCAAGAAGGCGTCCTTCCATTTGCGTAGGGTTCGACCCAGTCGGGCGATTTCGGGGATGGGACACGTTGGTAGGCGCTGGATGAGATGAGCGGCCAGGCGTCGGCCTTGGGCGGGTGTGGCTTGATGGAAGACGTCGCGCACTTGCTGGGCGCAGTGGTAGGCGACTTCCACACTGATATGCGCCTCATCTGCCGTGAAGGCCTCACGGAGTCGTTCTTGTTGACGCTTCGTGAGCCGATCACGCGAGGCGCGCAAAAGATTGCGGATCTGATAGAGAGGATCACCCTTGCGCCCGCGGTGACCGGTCGTGTCTTGCTGGACGCGACGACGCACCTCATCGAGAGCGTCACCGGCGAGCTTGACGATGTGAAAGGCATCGAGCACGCTGGTGGCGTCTTGGAGCTGGTCATCAATGGCGTTCTTATATCCCTGGAAGGGATCCAGCGTCGCGATCTGGATACCGGAGCGAAAGTCTTCGCCGCGCTCGGCCAGCCAGTTCTTGTACACGGTGCCAGACCTTCCCGGGACCAGATCCAACAAGCGGGCCGTGGGATGATCCTCCCCTCGCGTCAGGTCGACGATGCCGGTGAGCTCACGGGGCCCTCGTCGGCGTCGGTCCTGGTGGTGCCACACGTGCTCGTCAACCCCCAGCACCCGCACCCCTGAGAAACGGGCGGGGTCATCAGATGCGGCTTGCAGACACGGCTTGATATGGGACCACACGGTATTCCACGTGGTTCCTAACTGGCGGGCCAGCCCCGAGATAGTGGCTCCCTCGAAGCGCAACTGTCGGATCGCCCAGCGGATCGCCCGAACACCCAGACGCGCCCTGGGAGCACACACCGAGTGGTTCTGCTCAGCGAAAGTCGTGATCTGGCAGGTATGTTCGCGGCATATCCAGCGTCGCTTATGCCACCGGATCCGCACCGGGACCCCGGCCCAGGGCGCGTCGATCACCTCCACCACCACACGCCCATGACCTTGAGCGATCACCCCACAATCTGGGCACCCCGCCAGCTGGTTGCACGACTCAACATCGAGCACCAGAGCATCTGGGGTGCGAACCGCACTCATCAGATGGAAGCCCTCCAAGTCGACGAGCAGATCACACCGATCACAACGATCAAGCGACACAGAGCAGCAGCAGGTAGGGTGAGACATTGTCGAGGTCCTTGACGACAGCGGGGGTAGAAGTCCGCTCATCATCAAGGACCTCGACCTCTACCCGCAACCCCCGACCAACACCCGGTCACCCACACTCAACTCGGAAGAGCCAGTAAAACTGAAGCCATCGAGTGGGAGTAGGCCGATAGGGTTCTGACCTGCGATTTTGAGTGCCGCACTGTGCCGCTGAGTTTCGTTTCGTACGAGAGTCATGACAAAGCCACCAGCGACGGAGATGAGTAAAAGCGATTAAAGAGCCTCCGTTCCCTGCGTTGGGACGGAGGCTCTTTCTTTGCCGTTTTACTCCCTTGTCTCCGTTCGGGGATTATTTCTTGCTCATTTAGGGCTATTCGCGCTGAAAGATTTTGACTAGCTTGGTGTCCTTTATTTCGTAGACAATGTCTGCGACGTTCTCGACCAGCCTCTTATCGTGGGAGACGAACACTATCGTTCCGGCATAGGCGCTCATCATCTGCTCGAGGGCTTCGGCGCTCTTGATGTCCAGGTAATTTCCAGGCTCGTCCATGAGCAAGATGTTGTATCTGCCCAGCAGCATCTTCGCGAGTAGCAGCTTGATGACTTCGCCTCCCGAGAGAACGCCAACGTCCTTTGTCAGGTCGCGCGGTCCGATTCCCATAGAGGCGAGGATGCCTCGAATTTCGGTCATGCTGTACTCGCAACCATCCTGCATGAACGAGATCGCAGACTGACGGGCGTCGAACTTGTAGCCTGTTTGCTCGAAGTAACCGATCTCTGCCTTGGGAGAGATGTTGATACCGTCGGCGCGTCGAGCGATTGCCTTCAGCAGGCTGGTCTTTCCTGTACCGTTGCCACCGGTGATGGCCACTTTGGCACCGAGCGGTATCTCGAATTTCGCGTGGTCATAGAGCATGCAGTTGCCGAAGCTCAAGCTGAAATCGTCTGCCGAGATGGGAAATTTACTATGCAGTTCCAGGGCCTTGCTCTGGCGGAACCGCACGGCGCGAATGCTATCTGGGGCCTCAATCCCTTCGAGCGCTTCGAGGCGCTTCTCCATGTCCTTAGCCGCCTGGTACATCCTCTTCTGTTTGGTGCCGGTTGCTTTCTGATGCCCCAATCGACCTGCATACTCGTTGCTTTTTTTCGCAGCCTTCCGCTTGGCGTCGACCTGCCGTGCTTTTTTCCGTTGTTTTTCGATGGCGGCTTCGAGGCGATCGCGCTCGCGCATCGCCTCTTCGTATCGAGTCGCCTGAGCTTTGCGCTCTTCTTCTTTCTGTCGCAGATAGTCGGAGTAGTCACCCCAGAATTCGGAAATACCGCCGTCTTTGAGCTCCCAGATCTTGTCTACCACCTGGTCGAGAAAATGACGGTCATGGCTCACGATGAGCAGAGCCCCATCAAATGCCTTGAGTTGTCCGACGAGAAGGCGGATGCCGTCTTGGTCGAGGTGGCTCGTAGGCTCGTCGGCGAAGATCGCGCTTGCATGCTGGGAGAGTGCAGAGGCAATCTTGGCGCGTGTTTCCTCCCCGCCGCTCATCGTCTCCTGCGCCACTCCGGCGACGTTGAGACGGGAGAGCATCTCACCACTGTCCTGAGCCGCATCAAGGTCGAGTTCATCGAGTTGGCCGATGAGGGCAATGCTGCCGAAGCGCCTGACGTCGGCGTCCGCAATGGTAAGATTGCCGCTCAGAATTTTAAGCAGGCTGGTTTTGCCTGCGCCATTGTCTCCCACCAAGCCGATGCGATCGTAGGAGTAGATTTCCAACTCTTCGATATCTAGGATATCGCGGCCGGCATATTCCAAAAAGATGTCTTTAGCTTTGACTATGAGTTCCATAGGTTGAACCGCCTTTTGTGTATTAGCGTTTTACTGGAAGCGCAGCCATGCCAAAAAAGATTGCTCACGTCGATTTTTCGCCTTTGCCCAATTGCCGGCGCGAGCGTTTTGACCTTGCGCAAGCCGGCAAATCCGAAAATGATAGTTGGCGACGAATAAGGAGCGCGATGCGGAATGTCGGTGCAATACCTCGTCGTCGCAAGGGCTTGAAGGCTGACGCTTGAACCGATGGCTGCTGCCTCTTTTTTTCGAATACTTGGGCTATTGAATCTGCCCGGTATCTCTTTTCCCCGCGTTTCGGACGCTCGGAGCAAGCAGCATAGCCATCGCAAGCAGTACCATGGTCGCTCCAGAGCCGACGAACCATAACGGAGCTCCAAGCAGATCCGCAAAAACGGAGGGGGCTGCGAGGCCCATGGGCATGGCCCACGCCATGATGGTTCCGTAGAGGCCGAAAACGCGGCCTAGGTACTCAGGAGGTATCTGCTCCTGCATAAGGGCAGTCTGGGTTCCCGCGTACAACGGGGAGCATGCGCCCATAAGAAAGCTCACCGGCAGGAAAGCAGCGAACAATGACGGGCCGAGCGATCCGGATACGATTGCGGCAATGCCGAAGCCGGCAATCGCGGCGACCATGGTGAACGACCTATTGCGGAACCCTCCCGTGGCCGCCAAAATGCCGGACCCAGCCAGCATGCCTGCAGAAAAAAGGATTTCCACCAAAGCGGCATCCCCCGTGCTACCGCCAAAATGCCCCAAGGTCATTATTGGGAACAATGCCGCGAGCGGAGAGAACGCGAAAGCGAAGACGAACCCGCACCAAAGAAGGGCGAACAGCCCCCTGTACTCCCTAATCAGCTTGTAGCCGTCCGAAATCTCAGAGAAGAGCTCTCGAACCTTATTGGAAAAGGACAAGCTGCGGTCGGCTTCATCGAGGCCCCCTGCGTCTATCTGTGCGGCGAGGACGGCTAAAGAAGCGAAAAGCGCTCCCAGCACGTCGAGGACAATCATAGCGGTAATGCCCGCCACGGGATAAATCACTGCTGCAAGCGCGGCGCCAAGAATGTATCCGCCGGACTGAATCGCCTGAGTCACCCCCGATAGGCGAACGAGATGCTCTGGCGGGGCGAGATGGGGCGTGAGAGATTGGGAGGCTGGCGTGTAGAACGAAGTACCAACTGCACGGAGAAACAGGGCGATGAGAATTAGCCATGCAGGTAAGCTGCCGGCCAACGAGGCAATCGCCAAGGCGGCACCCACCGCGGCAATGAAGAGGTCGGTGCCGATGAGGACACGTTTCAAAGGCAGTCTGTCGACAACGGCGCCCGCAAGGATTCCGAACAAAGCAATCGGCAGAAAGCCTGCCAGCGATGCTAAGGAGAGGAGAGAAGACGACCCTGTCGTGAGGGCGAGATGCCAAATAAGACCCATTTGGAGAATCGAACTCGTCAATGTCGAAACGAGCTCCCCGCCCCATACGAAACAAAGCTTGAATTGCCATGAATGGCACAGCAGAACAGACCTGCCCCGAGAGGTTTCAAATATCATGGTTATGTCCAATCGTGAAATGGCGTGCAGAAAAACAGCGCGACGCCACAACAGCGCCGCTTTCTAGGCGCTCATCCACGTGCGGAAAAGACCAACCACGACACCCCTCCTTTGTTAATTCGGTCTGGCAAACCATGTAATATTAACGAGGCTTGAGTTTGCCTGTCAAGTAGCGTCCCGCATAGTGGTGTAACCGTGGGTGGTCGGCCCGTTTGATATGGGTGCGGTCACCGTGTGATCCTTCGAGAAAGCTCTCTACTTCTGACTCGAAACGATTTGGAGGCACAACGATGACCGCTCCTCATATTATCGACCCTGCTGGCCTGCTTGGCGAGGCGTTATCCCAGGCATCCCCAGATTTGATGCGTTCCTTGCTCCAGCACGTCATTAACGCGTTGCTATCAGCGGACGCTGATGCGGTGTGCGGGGCCCAGTGGGGCCAACAAGACCCGCAGCGTCACACCCAGCGCAATGGGTATCGCTACCGGCCCCTGGATACCAGGGTCGGCACCATTGACGTGGCGATCCCCAAGCTACGCTCAGGCACCTACTTTCCAGAGTGGCTGTTGCAGCGCCGCAAACGCTCCGAAAACGCCTTGATCACAGTGGTTGCTGACTGCTACTTAGCGGGAGTATCCACACGCCGCATGGACAAGCTCGTCAAAACCCTGGGGATCACAGGACTATCGAAGTCCCAGGTCTCACGTATGGCAGCCGACCTGGACGAACACGTGGACGAGTTCCGCCATCGCCCCCTCGACGACGCTGGGCCTTTCACGTTCGTCGCCGCTGACGCACTGACCATGAAGGTGCGCGAAGGAGGACGCGTCGTCTCGTGCGCGGTCCTGGTTGCCACCGGAGTCAACAATGACGGACACCGAGAAGTACTGGGGGTGCGCGTATCCACCAGCGAGACCGGCCCGGCGTGGAACGAGTTCTTCGCCGACCTGGTCGCCCGAGGCCTCACCGGCGTGCGCCTGGTGACCAGTGACGCCCATCTGGGCCGGGCGTGTTCAATTGTCTGTGTATCCGTCTTTTTGTTTGAAAGGATTGATGCATGATGAATGATGATGATGTTGTTGTGTCTGGCGCTAGTGGGCGTGAGGCTGTGGAGGAGCTGCGTCGCTCGGGGGCGTTGGATGCGTTGTTTGAGCGTCTTGATGCTGGCGAGGTCGAGATGACGGGCAGCCAGGGGTTGTTGCCCGCGTTGCTGAAGGAGGCTTTGGAGCGCGGGCTTGCCGCTGAGCTTTCTGAGCACTTGGGGTATGAGAAGGGCCAAGCCAGCACGCAGGCGCGCTCGAACACGAGGAACGGCACGACGAAGAAGACCGTGATGTCGGAGGTGGGAGCCTTTGAGATCGAGGTTCCCCGGGATCGGGCAGGCTCTTTCACCCCACGCCTGGTACGCAAAGGACAGCGGCGCCTTGATGGCTTGGATGCGATGATTATCAGCTTGTATGCCGGGGGAATGACAGTGCGCGATATCCGTCATCACCTGGCTTCCACCATCGGCGTGGAGGTCAGTGCCGGGACGATTTCCACGATCACTGACGCGGTGTGCGACGCCGTGCTGGAGTGGCAGCACCGCCCCCTAGAAGCGTTCTACCCGGTGATCTACCTGGACGCGATCCGCATCAAAATCCGACGCGATCACACCGTGGAGAACCGGGCCGCTCACTTGGCGGTGGGAGTGGACATGGAGGGCGTCAAGCATGTGCTGGGCATCTGGGTCCAAGCCGATGAAGGAGCGGCTTTTTGGGCCCACGTATGCGCCGAGCTGGCCAACCGGGGCGTGCGCGATGTCCTGATCGTGTGCTGCGACGGACTTGCTGGCCTGCCCGAAGCCATCGAAGCGACCTGGCCCCAGTCCATGGTCCAAACCTGCGTCGTTCACTTAATCCGCGCGTCCATGCGTTTCGTGTCCTACAAGGACCGCAAGGCCGTCGCAGCCGCTCTCAAGAGCGTGTACAGCGCGCCCAACGAAGAAACCGCCCGAGCGGCGCTGGAAGAGTTTGCGGCCAGCGACCTGGGAGCACGCTACCCCCAAACGGTTGCGACCTGGCAGCGTGCTTGGCAGCGCTTCACGCCATTCCTGGCGTTCCCGCCCATGCTGCGCCGCGTCGTGTACACCACCAACGCTATCGAATCGTTGAACTACCAGCTACGTAAAATCACCAAGAACCGCGGGCATTTCCCCAGCGAAGAAGCCGCCATCAAACTCCTGTGGCTGGGAATTTGCAACATCGAAGACAAACGAGCCACCCAGCGCCTCACAGACGCAGGCAAACCCGCCAACAAACGAACAGCCCCCACACGCCTCATCCAAGGACGCACCACCACCAACTGGAAACAAGCCCTCGCCCAACTCACCACCGCCTACCCCGACCGAATCACCCCCTACCTCTAACCCCCATACACAGAAAAATTGACAGGCTCTCTGGGCCTGGTCGAAGCCATCGCAGCGAACCTACCCGGAGCCACCTGGCAACGATGCCGCACCCACTACGCCGCGAATCTCATGTCCATCACCCCCAAAGCGCTATGGCCCGCCGTCAAAGCGATGCTGCACTCGGTGTACGACCAACCCGACGCCGCCTCAGTCAACGCTCAATACGACCGACTCTTGGACTACGTGCACGACAAGCTCCCCGCTGTGTGTGATCACCTCGATCAAGCCAGGGCAGACGTCCTCGCCTTCGCGTCCTTCCCCACCGGGGTATGGACCCAGATCTGGTCCAACAACCCCAATGAGCGCCTCAACCGCGAAATCCGCCGACGCACCGACTCCGTGGGGATCTTCCCCAACCGCCAGGCCATCATCCGCCTGGTCGGAGCCGTCCTAGCCGAACAAAACGACGAATGGGCCGAAGGCCGACGCTACCTCAGCCTCGACATCCTCACCAAATCACGACTCACACCCCAACCCACCCAACAGGAGGACACCCCACTCCAACTCAGCGCATAACCCAACCCGAAGGACACAAAACGATTACACCACTCCACAGGACTTGACCAACCGCTACCGTACCGTTCCTGAACGGCTACCTTGCCAACATCAGCCACACCTATCCCAGGTCATAGAACGTGAAGCACCATAGCAGTTTGCCTTCGAGCGCACTCAAAGGTTTAGTGTAATTGACATGTTGGAAGAACGGTTAGAGCAAGCCCTTAGGCTCGCGATCGATCCACCCGGAGGGCTAAATACTGCGGCATTGCGCGACCTGATCAGAGATGACGAGAACACTCAGTGGGATATCGCTACCACTGCCGAGTATTTGGGAATCAGCGCACATGCGCTGCGCTATTACGAACGCGCAGGGCTGGTGAAAGTAGGGCGCGACGCATCCGGCTATCGGCTTTACGATGCTGCGGCTGTACGGCGTTTGGTTTTTATTACCCGAATGAGGGTCTCTGGAATGTCGATTACCCAACTCCAGCATTACATCTCCTTGGTTGAACAAGGTGCAGAAACAGTTCAGGAGCGTCTTGATTTGATGCTGGAGCATCGCGACATCCTTCGGCAACGAATAGAGGATCTTCAGTTATCGCTGGTAGCTACCGAATTCAAGATAGCAATGTATCAGAAAGGTTCCCGTCCACAATGAGTGATCAGTACGATATTGATTCCGTCGATAATCAGCGACGTCGTGATCTTGGATTGCAGGTTCTCTCCCGTATCGATGGAGACGCTGGTCAGAGTGTTATCGAATCACTTTCCACGTCAAACCCTGCTTTAGGACACCACATCGCCGCATTTGCTTTCGGGGATATTTACGATAGGCCCGGTCTGGATGCACGCAGTCGCCAGCTAGTAACCATTGGCGTATTGACTGCATTAGGCGGATGCGAACCTCAACTTAAAGTTCATGTTGGAGCGGCACTCAATGTCGGGATTTCCGAAGAGGAAATTCAGGAAGCTATCCTGCACGCCTCAGTGTACTGCGGCTTTCCACGAGCACTGAACGCTACTTTCGCAGCACAGGAAGCAATAGACTCACGGCGGAACTACGACAGGTAAGTTGATAACGCCACTCCGGACACTTCTCGGCAGGGCCGGAAACCTTTGTATCCAGAGTGACGTTCTATTGGAGCGGCTGACGGGCTGGAAGGCGGAAATCCCGAGCGCGCGAGGGAATGTATTTCCGCCTGGAAGCGATTCCCGCTTCAGACGCGGAAAAAGCCCCGCGACGAAGTCCGGGGCTTTTGGAGCGGCTGACGGGAATCGAACCCGCGTATCAGGCTTGGGAAGCGTGCGCTCTACCATTGAGCTACAGCCGCATCCCCTCCAGTCTAGCGTGTACCGTGCCGGTTCGTGAAATGTTTCACCCCGCCCAATGTGACGCACCACCCGGGTCGTGCCGGGCTCGAGCCTGCGGTCTGCGGGCTCTGCCAGGTATCCTTTAAACGTGCTTATTTCAGATCGCGATATTCGTCAAGAGATTGCTGATGGACGCATCGTTCTTGATCCGTTCGATGAGTCGATGATTCAGCCTGCAAGTGTGGACGTGAGGATTGATCGTTTCTTCCGTCTGTTCGATAACCATAAGTACCCGCATATTGATCCTGCTCAGCCGCAGGAGGATTTGACGCGCCTGGTGGAGGTGGCTCCCGACGAGCCGTTCATCCTGCATCCGGGTGAGTTCGTGCTGGGCTCGACGTATGAGAAGGTGACCCTGCCCGATGACGTGGCCGCCCGCCTGGAGGGCAAGTCCTCGCTGGGTCGTCTGGGCCTGCTGACCCATTCGACGGCCGGTTTTATCGACCCCGGTTTTTCGGGCCACGTGACGCTGGAACTGTCGAATATGGCCACCCTGCCGATTATGCTGTGGCCGGGTTCGAAGGTGGGTCAGCTGTGCTTCTTCCGTCTGAGCAGCCCGACCGAGCACCCGTACGGTTCTGGTGCGTATGGTAACCGTTACCAGGGTCAGCGTGGCCCGACTGCTTCGCGTAGTTATTTGAATTTTCATCAGACGATGATTCCGACGGAGTCGTAGTCTATTCCCGTTTGGGGTTGGGGCGCGGGTGGCCTGCTTGGCTGGGTCGCCCGCGCCTCCTCATATGGGCGTACGCCCGGCGTCTCGTGCGTTCACTCGCGTGCGGGGCTATTCTCTCACTCATTTGAAGGATTGTTATGAATCTGCTTCCTGTTGTTCTGCGCCTGGCGGGCGCGGAGGTTTCCGTCTACCTGATTGACCAGTCTGAGGCTTTTATCGAGGGTTTTAAGCGTGCCTGGGAGCCGCTGAACCCCGAATTTTTTGAGACCCCGGACGAGGCGTATGAGGCGGTTTCGAACCACGACCAGGTGCTGCTGGTGCACCCCGTATCTGACACCCCGATTCTGGACATAGCCCAGCCCCTGATGGGCCCGTTCATGAAGGTTGGCACGCTGCGCGTGGATAGCGTGGAGCAGGGCCTGCAGGACCTGACGAGCCGCATCACCGTTGCGATGATCGAGCAGCTGGTGGGTAGCGGCGTGATGCTTCATTCGGCGGTTATCGGTGACCCCGAGTCGAAGCGAGCCCTGGCCCTGGTGGGCGTTTCGGGTAGCGGCAAGACCACGGCCTCGCGTTTCTTGGGCTCGAAGCTGGCGTACCTGACGGACGAGACCGCCGTCATCTCGGATGAGGGTTTCGTGACCCCCTACCCGAAGCCGTTGTCGGTGATTGTCGACCAGAATGCACCGAAGGAACAGCAGAACCCGGTTGAGGCCGGTCTGAACGTGGTCGACCCCGAGGACCGCGGCTACAAGCTGACCCGTATCGTGCTGATTTCGCGTGACGAGCAGGCCAAGGAGCCGCGCCTGGAACGCGTGCCGCTGCACGAGGCGCTGGTGTTCCTGAGCGAGCAGAGCTCGGGCCTGGCGCGTCACCCTGAAGGCGTCGTGTCGCTGGCCAAGCTAGTAGAGCGTTGCGGCGGCGTGTGGCGCCTGGTGTACTCGGAGGTTGAGGACACCCTGCCGCTGGTTCAGGATCTGCTGAATGGTGGTGAGCTGCCGGGCGCTGATGAGGTTGAGAGCCTGGAGAAGTACACGGTTGAGGATCACCTGCCGGGCGTGTACCTGAACGGTACGATTGTGATTGACCGCGCGCCGGGAACCTCTGCGGTGCGCGTGGGCGAGGACGGCCCGTTCCTGCTGCTGCAGGACACCGCGTTGAACGAGCTGTCTGAATTTGCGGCTGAGTGCTGGCTGCAGGCTGAGGGCGACATTTCGTACGATGACCTGTTTGCGCGTCTGGCTGAGATCTTTGAGGGTCTGCCTGCGGAGGCGTACGACGAGAACGTCAGCGCCCTGGCGCAGGGAGCGATGCTGTGGGTCCGCGTGATTGACGATCCGCTGATTGACGACGCGACCTGGGCCCGGATGACCGGTAGCGAAGAGGTCCTGGACGAGGCGGAGGAAAACCGCGAGGTGACCTCGGAAGGCTCCACCGAGACGGCCGCCGAGGCAGACGACGATGTGGTGACCGAGTAGCTCGATGAGCGTACCCTAGCGCCGATGGCGCATAGCGAAGGGGCGGGCAGATTAACTCTACCCGCCCCTTCGCTATACCCGCTGAGGGACCGCGGGGATCCCCGGGTAGGTCCCGCCCGCGGCTAAGACTTCACCTTCTCGCGGCGGTTGGCCCGCACCCGCAGGGGCCCGGGAGCCTCTACCGGAAGCAGCATCAGCAGACCCGCAACCACAACCACGAGGATGCCGACAACACCCCAAATCTGGGCGCCCAGAATACTCACGAACAGGCCGAAAAGCATCGGCGCCAGGAAGCTCGTAGCGCGGCCGGTCGTCGAGTACAGTCCGAACAGCTCACCCTCGGTGCCGGGCTCGGCCAGGCGAGCCAGGAACGTGCGGGAGGCCGACTGCGCCGGACCCACAAACAGGCACAGCAGCAGGGCGCATACCCAGAACACGCCCGGTTCGGGGAAGAACATCAGCGGGGTAGCCGCCAAGATAATGCCGACCAGCGAGATAACAATAATTGCCTTCGGGCCCAGGTAGTCATCCAGGTAGCCGCCCAGGATCGCGCCAGCCGCCGCGACAGCGCTACCGGCAATACCGAACAGGATCACCTCGGAAGTGCTGAAACCGAACGTGCCCGCCGCAAGAATACCGCCGAACGTAAAAATACCGGACAGACCATCACGGAACACCGCCGAAGCAATCAAGAACCACAGGGTCTGCGGGGACGTCATCTTCAGCCGCTTAATGGTGCGCCACAGCGCCTTGTAGGAGGCGAGCAGGCTACCCTGACGAGCCGGGGAGAGACGCTCCATGCCCAGCTCCAGGAAACGCAGCTCGCGGGTGGGGAGCACCTCCGGCAGGAAGCGCTCGCGGGTGCGCATCCGAATCAGTAGCGGCACGCAGAAGACGAGGCACCAGGCCGCGGCGAACAGGGTCACCGCGCGGATGTTGAGGGCCCCCTCCTCGCTCAAGCCCAGGGACGAGGGGGACAGCACGAAGCCCCACAGCACCACGGCCAGGGCGAGGATGCCGCCAATGTAGCCGGCAGCCCAGCCAGTGCCCGAAATCTTACCGATATTATTCGGGTTCGAAACGCGCGGCAGCACCGCGTTGTAGTTCACGTACGCGAACTCGCTGAACACGCTCGCGGCAGACACCAGGAAAACACCCAACCACAGGTAGCCCGGGTCGGGGGCGACGAAGAAGCAGGCCGCCATAAACGCCACGAGCAGGACCGTGTTCACGCCCAGCCAGAAGATGCCGCGGCCCGACCTGTCGTTGCGTTGGCCCGTGACCGGGGCGAGAAACGCGATGAGGAAACCCGCAACCGTCAGACCCAGCGACAGTGCCGAAGAGGTCTGCTCGGGCGTGCCGAAGTAACCGCTGGTCAGGTAGACCGTGAAGATGAAGGTCATCATAATCGAGTCGAAACTCGACGAACCGACATCCCACAGGATCCACGCGGTCACCGAACGGCGACTCGTGGCGTGGTCCACGGCGGGACGGGCAGGCTTCTGCTGGCGGGAAGAACGAATCATCATGAAGGGGCTTTCAAATGGCCGAGCGGCGTCGCATCGGCCGGTGCTGCGGGAGGCTGGTACGCGTTAGAAAAGCGCGGGCGGTACGCACCGCGAGGGTACGCACCGCCCCGCATCACCGAACGAAGCATTCAGGGATGGTCTTTACTTGAAGAAACGGCGCTGCGCGCGGGCGATACCGAAGCTGACAACGGCGCCCACGACGGAGGTCAGGACGGTCCAGAGGATGACCTGGCGCAGGGTATCCTCAGAGTCGGCGGAAATGGCGGGCGGCTGGTTGCCGGTTGCCTTAGTCCAGGCGGTGCCCAGACCCTTGCCGACGAGGGCGCTGGCACCCATGTTCAGGCCCGCGAGAGCAAGCTTTGCGACGGGATTCATATGTATCTCCTTTGGTATTAATGATGCGGCGCCTCACCCCCGAACCCCCTCGGGGTAGGAAGGATAAATATGAGTGCCATTCCTAGCGTATAGGGTTTCTCCGGCCCGTGTCGCTTTCGGAGTATACAATCCCGAAAGTGTACACCGTACAAAAACGCCGCATACACAGGAGTATGACATAAAACTGCCCGAACTAGCTTCAACGCCTCCGGGTGTCTACAATCGTTTCTGGCCCCAATTGTGTTACGCACCGGCGTGCAAACCAATCCGCAGCCGTGGGGCCAACACGACAGGGGAGCGCCACCGCGGCGCTGAGAGTGCACAGCAGACCCTCGAACCTGATCCGGTTAGTACCGGTGTAGGGAGTCGAATCTTCTCGGTGCCCTCGCCCATGCAGAGGGCGAGGACATTCCCCTTCCAGCGACGGAAGGAAAAACCACATGTCACACACCACCGCGCCCAAGCGTCCGGCCCCCCGCGGCAGCCTGAGCTGGCGAGTCAACGAAATCGTTATCGCCGCAGTCATCGCCGTAGCCTGCGCTATCATCTTCTGGATCTGGGATATCGCCGTGAGCCCCGCCGCCAAGACCGCGCTCGTCGCGGCCCCCGAACTGCGCCCGCTCATCGCCGGGGCCTGGCTGCTCGGTGGTACCCTCGGCGGCCTGCTCATCCGCAAGCCCGGCGCTGCCCTCTTCTGCGAGCTCGTTGCGGCGCTCATCTCGGTGCTGTTCACCGGCGGTGCGTGGAGCGGCGAGATTCTAATCTCCGGTATTATCCAGGGCATCGGCGCTGAAATCATCTTCGCCGCCTTCGGCTACCGTTGCTGGAACGCCGCCATCGCCGTTCTGGCCGGTGCTCTCAGCGGCCTGTTCATGGGTGGCAGCGAAATCCTGATTTACTACCCCGACATGGAGCCCGTCAAGGCCGTCACCTACGTGGCCTGCTCGGTCGTCTCCGGCGCAGTCATCGCGGGCTTCCTGGCCTGGATTCTCGTGCAGAACCTCGCCAAGACCGGCGTGCTCTCCTCGCTGGCTTCCGGCAACACCCGCCGCTAATCGTCAGCCACTAGCCACCAGCTAATCACTCACCACGAGTTACCACTCGGCACACTACAGCAGCCGCTCAGAAGGCTAAGAAAGCATTATGGAAGCAACACCGCGCGGGGCGCGCATCGAGCTCAACAACTTCAGCTGGCACCACCCCGGCCGCCCAGAACCGGTCATCAACGGACTCAACCTCACCATCAACCCCGGTGAAAAAGTCCTGCTACTGGGCACCTCCGGCGCCGGCAAATCGACGCTCCTGCACGCCATCGCCGGTGTGCTCCACGATGACGACGGCCTCTCCGCAGGCGGGACCATCACCCTCAACGGCCAAGACCCCGTAGAAGCGCGCGGCACCGCGGGCATGATGCAGCAGGACCCCGAATCCTCCATCGTCATGGCCACCATCGGGAACGACACCGCCTTCGGCCCCGAAAACCTGCGCGTACCCCGCGAGGAAATCTGGGGACGCGTCACCGAGGCGCTCACCGCGGTCGGGCTCAGCCACCTGCCCCTCGACCACCCCAGCAGCGCCCTGTCCGGCGGACAGAAGCAGCGCCTCGGCCTGGCGGGCATCCTCTCGATGCACCCCGGCGCCATGATTCTCGACGAGCCCACCGCCAACCTCGACCCTGCCGGCGTGCGGGAGGTACGCGACAGCATCCTCGCTGCCGCGGAGGCCACCGGCGCGACCCTGCTCGTCGTGGAGCACCGCGTGAGCATCTGGGCGCCGTACATGGACCGCATTATCGTGCTCGGCGCGGGCGGAACCATCACCCACGACGGCGCGCCCGGAACCGTGCTCGCCGAAGCCCGTCGGGATCTCATCGACGCCGGCGTGTGGGTGCCCGACTACGTGCCGCGTGCACCGCAGAACGCTATCGGCGAGGCGGCGGGCGGCGATACTGCAATCGGCGAGGTGCTTCTCCGCGCCGAAAACCTCAGCATTACCCGCGCGCAACCCACCCCCAAGCAGCGACGTGCCCGCCGACGCACCATCAAACGCCTCGGCAACACCCCCGCGCCCGTACCCGTCGACCTGCCCGTGCTGCGCGGCGGCATCAACCTCACCCTGCGCGCCGGCGAACACCTCAGCGTGCTCGGCCCCAACGGCGCCGGCAAATCAACCCTCGCGCTCACCCTCGCGGGTCTGCTCACCGCCCCCGACGGCACCCTCGCCGCCACCGACACGCTCCGCGACCACGGCGCCGGCCGGGACAGCGGCCAGAATAGCCAGCGCGCCCACTGGGACGTGCCCACCTGGACCCCCGCCCAAATGCTCAGCCGCATCGGCTACGTCTTCCAAGAACCCGAATACCAATTCATCCGCGGAACCGTACGCGAAGAACTCGAACTCGGCCCCCGCCGACTCGCCGCGCTCAATCGCGTTCCCCTCGACGAAGACGAGCTCGCCGCACGCACCGACGACCTGGCGGCCCGCCTGCGCCTCAGCCACCTGCTCGACGCCAACCCCTTCACCCTCTCCGGCGGCGAAAAACGCAGGCTCTCCGTAGCCTCCGCGCTCGCCACCGCACCGAGAATACTCATTCTCGATGAGCCCACCTTCGGGCAGGATGCCCGCACCTGGGCCGAACTCGTCGACCTCATCCGCGAACTCCTTGCCGATGGGACCGCAGTCATCTCCATCACCCACGACGAAGACTACACCGCCGCACTCGGCGGCAAATCCATCACCCTCGAAGCGCTCGAAGCCTCCGAACCCTCCGGACCCCAGGCAGCCTCCGGAAAGGAGAACGCATGAACACCGACTTCTTCGGCACCATCGACCGAACCAGCTACTTCAGCAGCCTCAACGCCGGCGTCAAGCTCATCGTCTCCTTCGCCCTCATCATCGCCGCGCTCATCGTGCGCGACCCGCTGACCTCCGGAATCCTCTTCGCCCTCGAACTGCTCGGGTTCATCCTCGTCGGGTTCCGGCCCGTCAACGTCCTCGCCCGATTCTGGCCCATCCTCATCGCCGTAATCACCACCGGCTGGTCCGTCGCCATGCTCAGCGCCAAAACCGGCGATGTAATCCTCAACCTCGGCTTCAACACCATCACCACCGGCTCCGCAGCCGTCGGCGCAGCCATGATGATCCGTTCCCTCGCCATGGTCCTGCCCACCCTCGCGTTCGTGCTCACCACCGATCCGACCGACCTCGGCGACTCCCTCGCGCAGACCTTCAAACTGCCGGCACGATTCGTGCTCGCCACCATCGCCGCGCTGCGCCTGGTCGGCATCCTCTTCGCCGAATGGAACGCCCTCGGACAGGCACGACGCGCCCGCGGACTCGGCGCGGGCCAATCCCTCCTCGGACGCGCCCAAACCTTCGGCGGGCAAAGCTTCGCCCTGCTCGTGCAGGCCATCCGCCGCGGCTCCCGCCTGGCCGTCACCATGGAGGCGCGCGGCTTCGGCGCGGGCGAACGCACCTGGGCGCGCGTGCCCTCGTATTCGCGCCGTGACGTGCACGTGAGTATTGCCGCCGCCGTCATCATTGCTGTTGCGTACGGTGCATCTATTGCGGCGGGTACGATCCAGTTCCTCTGGGGCTAATTTGCTCTGCTCGGGACGTGGGTAGGGAGGCGCTTGTACTCTTCCTTCGCTCCTACAGGGAAGCGGGGTGCCGCATATTTCCTCCGCGCCTACGCAGGGGCACCCGT
>NZ_KV814479.1:43704-83136 GCF_001813965.1 Rothia sp. HMSC072E10
ACGCAGGGGCACCCGTCACCCGGACGCTCCGCCCTCTCCTCGCTCCGCATCGGAGAGCGTCCGGGCTGACACCCTGAGGGCGCTTCCGGAAAACGCGGCTACACCCGCTACTACTGAACAGGAAGGTACGGCACCTCCTGCCTACGGTTCGGCTGCGAACGTACAATAAAACTATGTCTAGTACCGTAATTCTTCTGAACGAGCAGAACCCGCAGGGTGTCTTCGTGGATCCCTCCGTGCCCCTCATCAGCGTTGATGATCAGGGCTTCACCCGCGGCGACGGCGTCTTTGAGACCATGCTGTCCGTCAACCGCCGCGTGCGTAAGCTCGGCATGCACCTGTCCCGCCTCGAATCGTCGGCGCGCATGCTGGATCTGCCCGACCCGGAACCCGAGATTCTGCGTTCGGCGGTGGAGCGCCTCATGCGTGAGGCGGCCCCCGGCGCCGAAACGGCGCTGGGTGAAGAGCACATCGTGAAGATTATTATTTCGCGCGGCCCCACCCAGGCGGTGACCTCCATGCAGCCGGGCCCGTACACGCTGATTATGGCATCGCCGGTGCCCACATCCATCGTGAAGCGCCGCACCGAGGGCGTAAAGGCGATGCTGCTGCCGCGTGGCCACGAGCCGATGGATAACAGCGCCTACCCGTGGCTGCTGGGCGGCGCGAAGACCCTCTCCTACGCGGTGAATATGGCGGTCCTGCGGTACGTGCAGGAGCGCGGTGCGGATGACGCAATCTTCATCACCGACGAGCGTCGCGTGCTGGAGGGCGCCACCTCCTCGGTGCTGGTCGCCAAGATTGAGGACGGCAAGAAGGTGCTGTACACGCCCGAGCCGAGCCATGGCATCCTCCCCGGCACCACGCAGGGCGCGGTGTTCGAGGCGGCACGCCAGGCCGGTTGGGAGCTGGGCTTCGGTCCGCTCTACCCGCAGGACCTGTTTGAGTCGGATGGCGTGTGGTTGGCCTCGTCGGTGCGTCTGATTGCGCCGGTGACTCACCTGAACGGCACGGCGCTGGCGCACGACCCGGAGCTGACCGCGACCCTGTTGAACTACCTGGCGCAGCAGAGCTAACCGCATACACAAAGGGACGGTATTATCCGAGCGAGGATAATACCGTCCCTTTGTGCTGTCTATGGTCAAGGGCAGGAGGTGCCGTACCTTCCTGAAGCGACATCAGGGTGCCCGAAGCGAAGCGAGGGCGGGTTCCCCTGTAGGAGCGAAGGAAGAGTGCGGGCGCCTCCCTAACTACTACAGCAAACACAGCAAAGCCCCGGACGCGCAACCCTCAGCAGGTTGCCCATCCGGGGCTTTAGCTACACAAAAATCAACAACAGGCTAGTGGCCCGCCGGCGCGCCCTGACCTTCACCAGCGCCGTGGCTCTCACCGTCAGCCGAGTAGTCCGAATCCTTACGCGGCGTAGTCCACAGCACCAGCGCCGTCAGGACCGCGAAACCAAAAATGGAGAAGCCCATCGGCAGGTACTCGTGCTCACCGGCAATCGACACCAGCGGCGCCGCCAACGCACCCAGCAGAGCCTGAACCGTGCCCATCACCGCCGAAGCACTACCCGCCATGTGGCGCGCCTCGTTCAACGCCAACGCCGAAGCATTACCGAAAATCAGGCCGCACGAGCTGGTCAGCAGGAACAGCAGAATCAGCGTCGGCACCATCGAAATACCCACCAAGAAGCTGATGGTCAGCAGCACGGACACCACGAGCAGGCTCACCACACCGGTGTTCATGATGCGGCGCTGCGCCACGCGTCCAACCAGCTTGGTTGCAATCGCGCTGAACAGCACAATGCCCAGCGAGTTCACACCGAACACAATCGTGAACTGGGTTTCGGACAGGCCCAGAATCTTCTGTAGCACAAACGTCGAACCAGAAATGTACGAGAACAGCGCACCAAACGCGAAGCACATCGTCAGCATAAAACCCAGGTAGCGGCGAATCTTGAAGACCTTCGGCAGCTCCGAGTACACGCTCAGGGCAGTGCCCTGGTAGCGTTCCTCCACCGGCAGGGTCTCCTTAATCACGAAGATCACGCCGAGCATCATGATCGCGGTGACCACGCCAAGCACATGGAAAATATCGCGCCAGTTACCCCACGACAGCACCCAGCCACCAAACAGCGGCGCAAGCACCGGCGCGAAGCCGTTAATCATCATCATGATGCCCATGAGCTTAGCGGTCGCCAGACCCTGAGTCGTATCAGTCACGATGGAACGCGCCAGCACCGCACCGATCGAACCGGTGAAGCCCATCATGAAACGCGCAAAAATCAGCAGCTCAATGTTCGGAGCGAAACCACACGCCACCGTCGCAATGAAGCAGATAACCGCACCAATCAGCAGCGGCTTGCGGCGGCCCGTCTTATCAGAGAGGGGACCCACGACCAGCTGGCCGAGAGCCATACCCACCATGAACGCACTCAACGTCAGGGATGCGTTCGTGCTGGTGGTGTTCAGGTCCTCCGCGACAGCGGGCAGTGCGGCAAGGTACATGTCCGTAGCGAGCGGCGCAATCGCGGTCAGCATCGCCAGAACTACGATAAAAATGGGCGAGAGCCCGAAGGAGGTCTTAGTCGACTTCGAAGACATTAGTCTTAGTTTTTCTTTCTGCGTGATGCGCGTGCAACGGCGCCTGTGGCTCTACAAAACGTGGATGCGGCGGTACCGCCCCTGGGGATGAGCTTGCGCAGGCTGGAAGCACAACTTGTTCACGGTAGCAGAATTGGGCGTGGCTTCGTAAGTTAAATGTTTGATATTTTTTTGAGCTGGGAGGGGCACTCCGTTTGGTTGGTTTGGAAGGTGGCGCTTGCCTTCATTTCTACAGGGATAGACAGGGGAGGGCACGCCACATATTTCCTCCGCGCCTACGCAGGGGCACCCGTCACACAGACGCTCCGCCCCTCCTCGCTTCGCTGCGGAGAGCGTCTGTGCGACACCCTGAGGGCGCTTCCGGAAAACGTGGCTGCGCCCTACGCATACTGGAGCAAAAGGGCGGTGTTATCCACGCTCCTACAGGGGCACCCGTCCTCGCTTCGCTTCGGAAACCCTGATGTCGCTTACGGATAACACCGCCCCTTGAGCGGCTTGGCTTAGCCTGCCGCTCAGTCCTCCAAGGCTGAAGAAATATTTGAGAAATATTCTTGAGAAGCATTGCTCGGGGCGACCGCATAACTTACGTTGGTCATATCACGCGATACGACCGGAGGGACAACCTCAGATGCGCAACCACTATTACAAATATTTGCTATGCATCCTGCTGCTCATAGCTTGCGTCTTGCTCGTAATCCTCGCTGTGCTTTCTAACAACAACCCGGGTAACGAAAAAGACGGCACTGCCTCCACTCACGCGCCGAGCAGTACCTCAACCTACTGGGATAAAGACCGCATGGAATCCGCTAGCCCGGCTCCTATGCCTGAATAAAACAGCGCCTCAATAAAACTGCCTCTAAATAGCCGTAGGGCCCAATGCTTCGAGATGCACGAAGCATTGGGCCCTACTGTCTTGTAGGCGGCTGTTACTGCGCCGCGCTGTCGTAGATGAAGTCCACGGTCGCGTAGTCCTCCGGGATTTCGGCGAGCAGCGCCTCCTCCTGTGCCGTCCAGCGTTCCCAGTGCGGGCGGAACGTGTCACCGTCACGAGCCATGGCGCGTTCGTAACGCACCTCGTCCGGGGCGGTGGCGAGAATACGCACCTCGCAGGCACCAGCAATCGCGCCGACACCCTCACAGATGATGATCTGCGTAGCCGCCGGGTCGACGGTGCGCACCTCACCGGGGGCGCCCGCCTCCCAACCCCACGGGGTGTAGGTTCCGGCGATACCTTCGGTCAGCTGCACGGATAGCGCGTCCCACGCCTCCACGCCGTCGAAGAGGCCGTCCCAGCCGGGGTAGAAGTCGTCCAGGTGCAGCACGTGCACGCTGTGGCCGGCGGCGGTGAGCTCCTGCTCAAGCTGCGCGGCGAGGCTGGTTTTGCCGGTGCCGCTGCGACCGTCAATGCCGATGATCAGCGGAATCTGCGCGAAGTCGGCGAGGAACTGGGCACGGAATTCGGTGAATTCGGCGGTGTCCATGTCGAAGTCGTTGCCGATGCCGTGCTCCAGGCGCAGCATGTCTTTGCAGAGTTCCAGGATTTCGGTGGTGCCGGTGACGCGGCGGTTCTGGTTCAGGGGAATACGCTGGCTCACTGCGCGTCGCCTTCCTGCTTGAGGTGGTTGATGAGGCCGCGTGCGGCGGCGTCAATGAGGTCGGTGGTGTACACGAAGTCGCGTTCGCTACCGTACCAGGGGTCGTAGATGCCGAGCTGGTCCAGGTGGGTGGTGGTGACCTTCGGGTCGAAGCTACGCATCATGCGGATCTTGGCTTTGTCGTCGTCGTTGCGGGCGAGGGCTTTGAGGCGCAGGTAGTGGGGTGCGTCCATGGCGAGGATGAGGTCGTTGCGGTCGAAGTCCTCGACGGTGAAGACGCTGGCGCGGTGCGCGGACGGGTCGATACCGCGGGCGGTGAGCTGCGCGGCGGCGCGCGGGTCGATGCGGTTGCCTTCTTCTTCGTTGCTGATGCCGCTGGAGGTGACGGTAACGGGCACACCGGCTTCTTGGGCGTGCTGGCGGATGAGGTATTCGCCGACGGGGGAGCGGCAGATGTTGCCGGTGCAGACAGTCATGATTCGGTACATGGTTCTAGTGTATCGGTGGGGTGCCGGGTGGTTGGGCGCGGCGGGTGCTCGGGGTGGTTCGATGGCCGGCGGCGCGGTGACGGGCGGAGGCGCTCGCCGCCGGGTGCTGCCGCTACCAGGCTTGGGCACGAAAAGGCCCCGCCGGTGTGGGCCGGCGGGGCCTCTCTGATTTTAGATAAATATACGTTTATCTGAATTTTCAATTTCCCTTAGAGTATTAAATGACCTATCAATGGTTGAAGTTGGCTCGCTGATAATTCTATATTCTTTTTCCTCATCGTTCCAAGAGAATGGATCGAATATGCGAGCCCCGATAGGTAAGCATCTAATATGACTTTCAGAAGTTTTGTTATTTTTTATGGTATAAGAAAATATTCCCAAATTTTCTAGAATGAAAGTTGATGGGCTGCATGAGAACCAGCCGTAGTTTATTGATATATTGAATAATGAATTGCTGAAATCTACGTTACAACTTTCCAAAAATGTTATTTCAGCAAGATGTATATTTCCTTTGAAAACTGTTTCGATAAATGTTGCATAGTTTTTAAATTTTGTATTTGTAAAGTCTAAATCTCCTTCAAATACTGCATTGGTAAAATCTGCGATAAAATAAAAATTTACCCCCCGGAAATTTGCCTTTCCTCTAAAATTGACACTGGTAAAATCCGCCCCAGAATATGCATAAGTCCCGTAGTTTTCGCTAAATCGAGTAAATGAGAAGTATGAATCGTTCAATTCTGATTCAGAAAAAATCGAACCTAGTTTAAATTTGCACCCAATGAAGTCAATGCGTGTGTTTGCTTGTATTCCCTTAAAGTTTGCGGTGCCTTCAAATATGGATCCGTTAAATTTTGAGGTATTTTCAAATATGGTTCCTTCAAAATCCGGAGAGCGGGAGTAAGGGGTGTAATCTTTAAATGTAAAACGAGTCCCTGAGAAGTCACATTCGCCCAAAAAGACTGATTCCGAAAGTTTGAACGTGTGTATAAAGATTGCTCCTTTAAAGTTTGCAGATGATGCGAAATAGCTTCCTGAAAGGTTGAATGGGTAAAAGATAAATGATTTTGAAAAATCGTAAGTAAATACGGACCAAGGGCCCTTTAGGGGGGTTTTTGTGCCGTCTTCATGCTCGGTAAATCCAGAATTTAACCTAGATTTAATTTCAAGTAAAATTGTTTGGCGAATATCCTTTTCTTCATAAAATTCTATTTTATGTTTGATAAAATCTTCTCTGCCATATTCATCTATTTCTTCTTCAGTGGGATCATCTTTATCGAGAATATAATGCGAATTTGCAAGGCTGAAAGGTGCACGAATGTACGAACAGAGGCTATTGATAATAATCTGTCCTTCCTTGCGCCGATCGTTATCCTCTTTGATGCTCTTATCTGCGAGCCATTCATCAACAAGGCCCACAAGCGTATAGATGCCGCCCAGACGAACGGTAGCCTTATCATCAGCCAGTTGTTCAATAGCTTTGGTGTAGCGGCTTCGGCGTTCCGCATACACCTGACGGGTGTGGTCGTTCTCGTTTTTCTCTTTTTCCTGGTTATTCTTTCGATGGGTTTCACCAAGAGTAATGACACCCAGAAGACCACCGGTGGTGTAGAGGAGAGCCTGGCGAAGAGCTGAGCCATCATCCTCTTTCCTAAAACCTGAGGTAACTGCGATAGGCAGGAAGAAAGCTGCGGCTCCGCCCAAGACGGCGATTGCACCAAGCCAGCAGTAGAACAGGGGTATTTTTGTCTTTAGTTTGGTGAAATGTGCAGCGAGTAAGAAAATGGCAATCAACGCTGCGCATATGCCAAGTAGGCACCAGGCCCCCGTTGGTTCAAAATGCATGTGTCTAGTTCTCTTGTCTTCTCTGATAGGAACGGTCACCTTTTAGCATAGTGCAAAACTTGCTGACTTGTACTTCTGCTGGTCATAGACGAAGGCCCCACCACACATTCAATGCGGCGGGGCCTTTGGATATTACTGCGCGGGCTCGCTCAGGCGCGTGTACTCCTTCTGGCGTTCATCCCAGGAATCCGGGTCGAAGAGCACCGCCCCGACCGGGATACGGTAGCCCACGCCGTCCAGCCCGGCTGTGCCCAGCAGAATAGGCTGGCTGTCCTCGTACACCGCGAAGTTATGCGCCTCCTGACCGGTAGACTCCGAGCCAGCAGGCAACGCAGCAAACCGAGCCCGGCACATTTCACCCGAGTCAGCATCCTCAGCCGCAAAGACCGGCGGGTTCTTCACGAAAGACACATCGCAGAAATCTGCAGTCTGCACAAATGAGGCACCATAGAACTCCGCATCAGCCTCAAAAGTAGCCTCACTGAAATCTGCGCCTTGGGCAAAAGCCGCCTCACTAAAGTCAGCGGTTTGCGTGAAAGTCGCCCATTTGAAGCGTGCGACCTGCGCGAAATCCGTCTCGCTGAAGAGGGCGTTTTGGGTAAAAATAGCCCCGCTAAAGTCTGCGACCTGACCGAAAGCGGCCCCGATGAAGTGCGTGTTTTGAGCGAACACAGCCCAGCTGAAGTCTGCATTCCGGGCAAAATTTACCCCGCCAAAACTAGCGTTCTGGATGAAAGCCGTCCCAGTGAAGTTCGCCTCCTGAGCGAATTCCACCCCGCTAAAATGGGCGTTCTGCATGAACTTCACCCCGTCGAAATGCGCGTTCTGAATGAAGGACACTCCGCCGAAGTCAGCGCTATGAGTGAAGGTTGCGTGGCTGAAGTTTGCATCGCTGGCAAAGGTCGCGTCACCAAATCCCGCGCTAGATTCAAAGGTTGCGCGGCTGAAATCCATGGTTCCCACAAAAGCTGCCCCGCTGAAATCTGAACCGTTGCAGAACCTCGCCGCAGAGAAGTCGGCGTTCTCAATAGTCAGACCGTCGAGAGGGTAGAAGACGACCGCTCGGCTGAAATCGAACTCAAAGCCGCTCCATGCGCCGGGGACAACAGCCACCTCGCCCTTCTCATTTTCGGCAAGGGTGCTGCTGCGCTTGCTCATCTCAACGAAGACGCTGCGGCGAACATCCTGCTCACCACGGAAAGCCGCCAGATCCGTAGCGAAATCACCCGCATAGTTAGCGGGCGGCGTATCGGATTCAAAAGCTTCTGCCTTGAATGCCCGCGCGAATGGCGAACGCACATAAGCGCAGAGGGCATTGACGATGACCTGCCCCTCCTTCTGCCGCGCCTCAACGCTGAGCTGCTCGTCAGCGAGCCACTCATCCACCAGACCCGCAAGTGTGCTGAGGGCGCTCGCACGGACTGCAGGGTTCGGATACGCCAGCTGCTCAACTGCCTTGCTGTAACGGGTACGGCGCTCGGCATGCACCCGCTGGGGGTGTTCCAGCTTTTTCTGGGCGTTCATGCGGTGGAACTCCCCAAGAAAGAGAACACCCAACAGGGTGCCGGTGATGAAGAAAATGAACGGCTGAACCTCAAAATTGGCGATGTCAGTGTCAAAGGCGAAAGGCATAAGACCCGCCGTGACAATGCCCAAGAGCGCGATAGCCCAAACCCAGGTGCGGAAGCTAGACAGCTTCCCCTTGAAGTTGCCGAACTGCGCGGCGAGCGGGAAGAACAGAATGACGACTGCGCAAGCTATCAGCCAAACCCACGCGGTGCTGGGTGCGAGATGCATGTGGTTCTCCTGTCATCGTTGAAAGGGGCGGGTCATACTCAGCATAAGGTAAAGCTGCTGGGCTTGGGCGGTTTCTGGTCAAAAGCAAGAGCCCCGCCAGCGCTGGATGTGCGGGCGGGGTCTGTGCATATGTGTGTGGGAGCTTCCCCGACGGCAGGGGGGAGCTAGGTTTTACTGCGCGGGCTCACTGAAGCGGGTATAGTCCTGCTTCTCTTCGTCCCAGGAATCCGGGTCGTACAGCACAGTGCCAAGAGGGAGAACGAACGTTCTGTTAAGAAGCTCCGCCGTGCCGCAGCTGAAACCGTGGGCGCTCTCCGGGCGCGCCTCAAACAGGTAATCCTGAGGATTCGCATGCGCCGAGAACCGGGCCGTCTGCAGTCGCTCTTCCAAATCCTCAAAGGACGGTTTAACATACATGAAGCTAGTCTGCCTGAAATCTGCCCGCTGACCGAACGTCGCACCCGGGAAGTAGGCTCCCTCAAAGCTCGCCCCGTTGAAGCTCACCGCCCGCGCGAACGTCACCCTACGGAAGCCGACAAACGCTGTGAACGTCGCCTTGCTAAAGTCGGCATCTTGCGCGAAGGTGACCTTGTCGAAGTTCGCTCGCTGCGGGAAGTCCATATCTTCATATGACGTTCTCGGAAGCGCAATAAAAGACGCCCGGCTGAACGTGGCGTCGCCGTCGAACCGCGCCCCACCAAAATCCTCGTACTGCGTGAAGGTCGCCCCGCTAAAGTCCGCCGCGCTCGCAAAGCGTACGTTGCTGAACATTGCGGACTGCTTGGTGACTACACCGGCAAAGCGCGCGACCCCGCCGAACAGCGACTTGGAGAACACCGCCGGACGGTTGAAGACCGACGCGGCGAAGTGCGCTTCATCGTGGAACGTGGAGGCGGTGAATACTGCCTTTCCGTCGAAGGTGATTGCCGCGAAGCTGGCTATGCCTGCGGTGTTTAAGCGCGAGAAGTTGGCGTCGGACTCGAAGGAGGCCACCGCGAAGTCAGCCGCAGCTGAAAAGACCGCGTCTGAGAAGTCAACCTCGCCGGTGAAGGTCACGGTTGCGAAGCTTGCCGCGTCCGCAAAACGTGCCCCGCCGAACTTTGCCGCGCCTGCGAAGTGTGCGGCGCTGAACCCCACCCAGTCGGTGAAGTTCGCGCTGTCGAAGGAGGCGTCAGCCGTGAACTGCGCCGCCGAGAAACTGGTGTCACCGTGGAAAGTTGCGCCGGAGAAATCCGCTTGTCCGTAGAAGGTTGCGGAGGCGAAGTCGGCGTTCTGAAAGTGCAGCTGCCGCAACGGGTAGAAAATGGGCGCACCACCAAAGTCGAAGCGCAAATCAGCCCACATCGGCGATAGCGACGGCACCGTACGCTGGCTTTCCCCGTTACCTTTTTCGTTGCGCTCGGTGACCGCGGCGAGGCGGCGGCTGAGCTCCATGAAGACTGTGCGGCGCACCAGCTGCTCCTCGCGTAGCGCCACCTGATCGCGCGCGAAGTTGCCTTCGTACCCTTCGGGGGCCCCGCCTGATTCTAGGACCTGGCGTTTCTGTGCGAGGGGGTAGGGCGTGCGGATGCACCCGGTCAGCGCGTCGATAATGGTCTGGGCTTCTTCGCGGCGTACTTGCGTGGGGAGGGAGGTGTCAGTGAGCCATCCGTCCGCGAGGTTTACGAGCGTGAATACCGCGCCGAGGCGTGTGGCGGGTTGTCCGTCGAGGAATTGTTCGAGAGCGTGCGTGTAGCGTTTGCGCCGCTTGGCCTGCCTCTGCTGGATGCGTTCCGGGGTGTTTTTGCGTTGTCGCAGCTTTGCGAAGAGTGCTGCTAGGTTCATGGTGGTGTGCCCTTCCTGCTCCGGTGCTGGCTTATATCCAGCATAGGGGAGGACCCCACCCCTGCGCGCTCCAGGTGGGCAAAAGAAGAAGCCCCGCCTGCACGAGAAGTACAGACGGGGCCTTTAGAAAACTTACCTCCTAGAGGAGGAAATGTATGGTGTTACTCTGCCGGTTTGCTGACTCGGGTATATTCCTGTTTCTTCTCATCCCATGAATCAGGATCGTAGAGATGGGAATTAACAGGAATCTTCGCCTCAAACCGTTTGCACCTTCTTTTACCCACGAGAGTTACAGATTTGATATCTATTTTGGGAATATCAGGATGACTGAAACTAAGGAATTTATGCACGGAGAAACAATTGAAAATAGCGCCATCAAAGAAAACCTGGCCATCTTGTAGAGCTGGCGTGATTATAGTGGGTCCTTTAAAAATTGAACTATCGAATATTGCACCTGCCTTAAGTATCGTTGCCTGAAAATTCAATTCTTTTTCAAAACACGAATCACTGAAAAGAGCTGTCCCCTGAAACTGTGCGCATGAGAAGGAGGCATCTCCGAAATAATGAGTATCCGAAAATATTGAAATTCCTTGAAAGTCTGAAAAACTAAAATCTGCTAGTCCAAAAAATTTTGAATTACGAAAATCTGAATTGAAAAACCTTAGTCTGTTAAGCGGATAGAAAATGGTTGATTTTCTGAAATTGAATTCAAATACATGCCATGTTACGTAATCTCGTTTCTCTTTCTCACCAAGGGGGTGAAGGCGGATACTTATTTCATTAAAAATACTTCGGCGTACTTCTTGTTCTTCGAAAAGTCTTGTTTGGTCCTCAGGAAATTTTCCTTCGTAATTATCTGGTTTACTATCCAGTTCAAGAACTGAACGTTTCTCTGCCAACTTAAATGGGGAACGAATATAGGCGCATAGATTATTGACAATAATCTGCCCCTCTTTTATTCGAGTTTCTTCATCAATGTTATCGTCCTCTAGCCACTCATCGGCAAGTCCTACAAGTGCGTACACTCCGCCAAGACGGACAGGGGCATGCTTGCTAGAAAGCTTATCAACTGCTGCAATGTAACGGTCACGGCGAGCTGCATGGACCTCACGAATATGCTCCTGACTGTTCTTGCGGTTTGTCTCAATAAGGCCCAAAACAGCGATAACTCCACCAGTAATATATAGAAGATGAACTCTCAAGTCGGAGACGGAACTTTTAGAATCCTGGCTCTTCTGATTTTCGGAAACCTGATTTTGTGAGCTATTTGTTTCTCGTAACCAATTTGTATATGAAGGAATGTATAAGGCGGCCACTCCACCTAAAATGGCAAGTCCCGCCAGAGTGGCTATAAAATACTTATTAGTTAGGTTAGTCAGAATTTTCTGGAATTTTGTGACAGTCCTTTTGAAAAAGAATATGAAAAATACTGCTATCATTGTTGCCGATAATGTAGTCCCAAGCGGTACATTCTCGGTCGAGAAATATTTGAAAACAAGTATTATTTTTTCAGATATATAGCCCCAATGCATTGCAATTAATGGAAAAATAGGGAAAATTAAAAATAATATATATCTGATTGGCGAGTCTTTTTGGGCTCTTGAATCCTCGGTCTGTAAATATATAAAATAAAACTTCCTAGTGCCGCGCGTGGATTTTATGCCATTTTGTTCTTTTTGGATACCCCGTCTTAATAGAGTCTTTTGTAGTTTTTTATATTTGGAGAATAGTGAAGAGATAAAAGCAATCCCTAGGGCAAATAAAATGATCTTTTCTAAAATAATGGAAGGCAAAGAGTGCTTTTCTGAGGGCGAGGTAATCTGGTTGGTTTCACTCGGTGATTCTTGTGGAGCGTCTTTTGGGGACACGGATTTCTCCTGTCTACTCTGATAGGAATGGTCATCACTAGGATACGGTAGAGGCTCACTCTAAAGCGAAGAGTTAGAGCGCTTGGCGTTGAGAGTGGGTGCAAGCGGGGAAATTGCTCTGAGCAGCCTCTGACAGGGATAGGTCAAAGAAGACATATGGAGCGATGTCCTACCGTCAACAGGTACACTCTCGTCCTTATTTAAGGCACCCTGTTAGCCACCTTCCGGCACCTCTCGCACCCCACTTTCCGGGTTTTTCGCCCCTTTCTAAAAGATTTTTAAAAATTTTTTCGCACCGAGTGCCCGCCACTGTCCGCCGTGCGCTGAATCGCCTCGCCGCGCCCACACGCCACCCAAAAACCCCGGAATTCCGCGGCAAAACCGCCCATTCGCGCCTCGCCGCTGCCCCCAAAATCCCCCACAAAACACCCCTCCAGAACCCCAAAATACCCACCCCTCACGCCCCTCCGCATAAAAAAGTTGAGTAAAGTTCGCTCAACTCTATTGACACCCCTGCCAGGGGAGTGCATACTTGAGTACATGAGGCTCAAGGGAGCCGCGCGGACCACCCCACACGGGGCGGCACGCGCAGCACCCTCGTCTCCAAAACTTTCAAACTATCCCGCCTCGCATTAGAAGAAGCGGGGCACTAACACCTAAGGAGTGAATAAACATATGGCACGTGCAGTAGGTATTGACCTCGGTACCACCAACTCGGTCGTAGCAGCACTGGAAGGTGGCGACCCGGTCGTCATCGCTAACGCAGAGGGCACCCGCACCACCCCCTCCGTCGTCGCATTCTCCAAGGACGGCGAGGTTCTGGTCGGTAGCGTCGCAAAGCGTCAGGCAGTGACCAACGTCGACCGCACCATCTCCTCCGTCAAGCGCCACATGGGCACCGACTGGACCACCGAGATTGACGGCAAGAAGTACACCCCGCAGGAAATCTCCGCTCGTATCCTCATGAAGCTGAAGGGCGACGCAGAGGCATTCCTGAACGACAAGGTCACCGACGCCGTCATCACCGTCCCGGCATACTTCAACGACGCTGAGCGTCAGGCAACCAAGGAAGCCGGCGAGATTGCAGGCCTGAACGTCCTGCGTATCGTGAACGAGCCCACCGCCGCAGCACTCGCATACGGCCTGGACAAGGGCAAGGAAGACGAGCTCATCCTGGTCTTCGACCTCGGTGGCGGTACCTTCGACGTCTCCCTGCTGGAAGTCGGCAAGGATGACGACGGCTTCTCCACCATTCAGGTTCGCGCAACCAGCGGTGACAACCGCCTCGGTGGCGACGACTGGGACCACCGCGTCGTCGAGTGGCTGCTCGCACAGGTGAAGGCAAACACCGGCGCTGACCTGTCCAAGGACAAGATTGCTCTGCAGCGTCTGCAGGAAGCAGCTGAGCAGGCTAAGAAGGAGCTGTCCAGCGCTTCTAGCACCAACATCTCCCTGCAGTACCTGTCCGTGACCCCCGAGGGCCCCATCCACCTGGATGAGAAGCTGACCCGCGCAAAGTTCGAGGAACTGACCCGCGATCTGCTCGAGCGCACCAAGAAGCCCGTGCTCGACGTAATCAAGGAAGCTGGCGTGTCCATCTCCGAGATTTCTGAGGTCATCCTGGTTGGCGGCTCCACCCGTATGCCCGCTGTTGCTGAGCTCGTCAAGGAGCTCACCGGCCGCGAGCCCAACAAGGGCGTGAACCCCGACGAGGTCGTGGCAATGGGTGCAGCACTGCAGGCAGGCGTGCTGAAGGGCGACCGTAAGGACGTTCTGCTGATCGACGTCACCCCCCTCTCCCTCGGTATCGAGACCAAGGGCGGCGTGATGACCAAGCTGATCGAGCGCAACACCGCAATCCCGACCAAGCGTTCCGAGACCTTCACTACCGCAGAGGACAACCAGCCCTCCGTGACCATTCAGGTCTTCCAGGGTGAGCGTGAGTTCACTCGCGACAACAAGAACCTGGGTACCTTCGAGCTGACCGGCATCGCCCCCGCACCCCGTGGCGTGCCCCAGATTGAGGTCACCTTCGACATCGACGCAAACGGCATCGTCCACGTCTCCGCAAAGGACAAGGGCACCGGTGTTGAGCAGTCCATGACCATCACCGGCGGCACCTCCCTCTCCAAGGACGACATCGACCGCATGGTCAAGGACGCAGAGGCACACGCTGAGCAGGACAAGGCACGCCGCGAGGCTGCTGACACCCGCAACGCAGCCGAGTCCGTCGCATACTCCGTCGAGAAGCTCCTGAAGGAGAACGGCGACAAGCTGCCCGAGGACGTCAAGACCGAGGTTCAGGGCGATGTCGACGAGCTGAAGAAGGCACTCGAGGGCGACGACGATGCAGCAGTGAAGTCCGCATTCGAGAAGCTGCAGGCATCCCAGTCCAAGCTGGGCGAGGCACTCTACGCAGCAGCACAGGCTGAGGCATCCGAGTCCAAGCCCGCCGCTGATGAGGACGTTGTCGACGCCGAGGTTATCGACGAAGACGAGAAGAAGTAATCATGGCTGAGCAGGAAAACGTCACCCCCGACCCGCTGGAGGAGGCATTCAACGCCCCCGCAGCGGAAGGCCACCCCGAAGCTGAATCGGTCGAAAGCCCCGAGGAAGTTGCGGAAGCCGTCGAGGCTGAGCTCCAGGACGCCGTAGAAGCAGAATCTGCGGATGCGGCACTCGCCGCGGAGCGCCTGGACTCCCTGCTTCGCCTGCAGGCCGAGTTCACTAACTTCAAGAACCGCACCGCCCGCGAAAAGGAGCAGCTGCGAGGCTTCGTAACCAGTGAACTGGTGACCGCGCTGCTGCCGGTGCTCGATGATATCGACGCCGCACGTAAGCACGGCGACCTGCAGGAAGGCCCCTTCGCCTCCATCGCTACCAAGCTCGAAGAGCTGCTCGGCAAGCAGGGTGTGGAGCGTTTCGGTGAAGTAGGCGACGCCTTCGACCCGAACATCCACGAAGCTGTTCTGCAGCAGCCCACCGACGAGGTGGCTGAGGATCATGTCTCCATGGTTCTGCGTTACGGCTACCGCGTGAACGACCGCGTGGTTCGTACCGCTCAGGTGGCTGTGGCTGTCGCACCGTAAGGTGGCAGGCTAGGCATTGGCTGAATAACTAACGACGGGCGGGTGCTCTCCCTAGTGGGGGAGTGCCCGCCCTGTTGTTTGCTTGCGATATGTGCGTGGTCTCGGCATGTAGCGGCGGTGGTTAAAAAGCCTTGTAGGGCGCTAAATTTTGGTCTACCCCCTTCCAAAATTGAGTCAAGTAGACTAAACTTTTATATAGAGCATTAAGACAAGAACGTGGTGCCCTGCTAGCCGTCCCGTAACCGAGGAGGGCGGCGCATCACCGCGAGAGGAGCAACAAACATATGGCAAGCGAAAACTGGATAACTGACGACTTTTATAAGGCACTGGGCGTTAGCGAAGACGCAAGCGAAAGCGACATTAAGAAGGCGTACCGCAAGCTCTCCCGCAAGTACCACCCGGATCTGAACCCCGGTGACGAGCAGGCTGAGAAGAAGTTCAAGGAAATCTCCGAGGCCTACGACGTGCTCTCCGACAAGAAGCAGCGCGAGGAGTACGACCAGATTCGCCGCTACGGCGCCCCAGGCATGGGCGCGGGCGGCTTCGGTGGTGGCGGCTTTAGCGGCGGATACCCCGGCGCGGACGCCTTCGGCGGATTCCGCGGCGGCACCAACATCAACATTGACGACCTGCTCGGCGGCCTCTTCGGCGGAAGCACCGGCGGTAGCCGCCGTCGCTCCGCCGGCTTCACCAGCGCCGACTTCGGCGGCATGGGTAGCGGCTTTGGCGGCGCACAGCACGCGGCCCCCGAGGAAAGCACCACCAGCACCCGCATCAGCCTGGCCCAGGCCTACACCGGCGCAAACGTGACCGTGTTCCTGCCGGACGGCTCCCACACCGAGGCACGCATCCCCGCAGGCATCAAGGACGGCCAGAAGGTCCGCCTGCGCGGCAAGGGCCTGCGCGGCGGCGACCTGAAGGTCACCGTGCGCGTCTCCGATGACTCCGTGTACTCCCGCGAGGGCAACAACCTGATCCTGCGCGCACCCGTCACCCTCGCCGAGGCCGTCGACGGCGCAGTGATCGAGGTGCCCCTGCCCGACGCATCCACCGTGAAGCTGCGCCTGGCACCCGGCCAGGTCGGCCGCCGACTGCGCGCCAAGGGCCGCGGCTTCAAGGCTAAGGGCGGCGACGGCGACCTGCTGGTCATCCCGGAGATTGTTCTGCCCACCGAGCTGAGCGCAGAGGCGCAGGAAGCATTCGATAAGTTCGTAAAACTGGCACCGCAGGAGAACCCGCGTAAGGATCTGTTGAAGAAGGCGAAGTAAACCATGGCATCTCGAGAATCATCATCTAAGTCCCGTAGCGGCAAGCCGTTGCACAGCGTGGACCTGCCGGTTTTCGTGATTTCTGTGGCGGCTGAGCTGGCGGGCATGCACCCGCAGACCCTGCGCCAGTACGACCGCATCGGCTTGGTCCAGCCTTCGCGTGCGCCCGGTAAGGCGCGCCGCTACTCGCAGCGTGACGTGAACCGTCTGCAGCGGATTCAGCAGCTCTCGCAGGAGGGCGTCTCCCTGGAAGGTATCCGCCGAATCATCGAGCTGGAGGCTCTCCTGGAGTCGCAGAAGGAACAGATTGCGGCCCTGCAGAGCCAGATCGAGGACGCGAAGGTGAAGCTGGGCTTGGCGGAGCGCGTGTTCGCTGCCGGTACCAGTGGCGACGTGGTGCATATTGCCCGCGGCACCCGCCCGGCGCCTCGTCAGCGTTCTTCGGCTGTGGTGCTGTATCGTCAGCATCGCCAGCCGGCTACGGCGGATGATGCGAAGCCGCAGCGCTAAACCGGCTAAACCCGCTACACTGGGATAAACGGCTCGGCTGTTCTAGCTCATTTGCGCTAGTCAGCCACCCATATAGGCTTGTGCGTCTTAGCGTTGTGCGAGCGAGGTAGGGTAGACCCCCGCCCGCATGCACTCAGACCCACACACAAGAAGGTGAGGCTCCCCGAATGACCGGGGAGCCTCACCTGCTTAACGTATATTCGCGCTAACCTGCGCCACCTGATGCCGGTGTTGCCTCGGCTTACTTGCGGCGGTGCTTACTTGCGGCGGTAGGTCAGGTCGTGTGCGCGGCGGCCCGCCTCCTGAGCCTTACGCTCAAAGCTGGTGAGGGTACGACCCTCCCAGCGTGGAGCCCAACCACCCTGCGGATCCTCCTCGGTCGCACCGGCACCGGGGTTCACGTTCTCAAAGTCGGGGTGCGCCTCCAGAACATCGCGCATGACCAGGGCGTACTCCTCCCAGTCAGTCGCCAGGCGCCAAATGCCGCCGGGCTTGAGCACGCGCGCAACCTTATCAGCGAACGCCGGGGACACCAGGCGGCGCTTGTGGTGGCGGGACTTGTGCCAGGGGTCCGGGAAGAATACCCACAGCTCGTCCACGGAGTTCTCCTCGAGCATGTTGTCGAGCAGCTCGGGTGCGTTCGCCTGAGCCACACGCACGTTCTCCACGCCGGCGTTGCCCATCTTCAGTAGCAGGTCCGCGATGCCGGGGGTGTACACCTCAACGGCGAGGAAGTTCGCCTCGGACATCTCGGCGGCGCGGTGCACGATTGCCTCGCCCAGACCGGAACCAATCTCGACGACCTGGTACGCCTCACGGCCGTAAATCTTAACCGGGTCGAAGGTCGCCTCGGGCGCGACAGAGGTGTCGGTGCGCAGGCGCGGAATGTCCAGCACGTGGGTGGGGGAGTAGGTGTCCCAGGCCTTCTGGCGGCGCGCGGTGAGGCGGTCGCCGCGGCGGACGAAGGAGTAGGGCTGGCGGAAGAATTCCTCGGGAACCGGCTTCTTGGCCTTCTCTTCGGTGGATTCGGGTGCCTGGCTAGGCTGCGTGTTCTCAGTAGACATACCTAAAAGAATAGCGTAGCGCCGCTGTACCGTGCGGTTTCGGGGCCGCTGGGCGGGGTGATGCCGGGCTGGCCGGGTACGAGCGAACCGGGGGCGGATAGGGTGCGCGCGCCGGTCTGCGAAGCGTAGAAAACCAGCGGGCGTAGAAATTCTGCGCGCATACAAAAGCGCGGCGGGAACCGGAAGGTTCCCACCGCACTAAAGAGAGGTTGCTTGAGGAGTGAGCTAAGAGGAGGGCCTTACTTCTTGGAGCCCAGCAGCGCCAGACCCGCGCCGAGCATCACGATGTTGTTTGCGAGCTGCTGGCCGTCCTGGGTGGGGCGGAAGAACTTGTCGTGCATGTCCGGGTTGCGGAAGTACATGGTCATCAGGTTTGCCGCGAATGCGGTCAGGCCTGCACCCGCCAGGCGGGAGGGGATGAAGGGGGTCAGCAGGGTTGCGCCGAGGGTGGTCTCTGCGCCGGAGATGAGCTTGCCGAAGGTTGCTGCGTCCAGCTTGGAGACTGCGGGCACGCCGGTTGCGGCCATCTGCTGTAGGAAGGCGTAGGTGCCTTCGTCTGCCTTGAGCTTCTTGATGCCTGCGTCGAGGATGAGTGCGCCGGCGGTGAGTCGCAGTGCAGCGTTGGAGAACTTGCTCATTGTTGTGTCCTTCTGTTCTGTGGTTGGTCGGCTAGGTTTTCGTTTGAATGGTTACTACTGTAAACCTGGTTTTATGCTTTGTAAAGTTTTACTAGTAAAGTTTATTAATTTTTTGAAAATCGAAGAGGCGGGGCGCTCAGGATGGGAGCTCTCGGACTCAGTAGGTCACCACAGGCTCACGCCGCCCCTGAACTGTCGCCTCCCTGTGCCGTCTCAAATCCTAGCCATGTTGGATTCATTGCGCTCGTGTGGGTATGAGGGGGTAAAATTTGAGATTATGCATTCTCTGTATATTTCTCATCGGTGATACAAGCCTCGGCTAACCTGTGTCATTGGGGCCCACAAGCCCCGAAATACCGCACGTACCGCGGAAATGGGAGGTCCACCTCCCTGTACGCCGTTAAGGAATATGAGTGAATACCAACCACCCGGATAAACCCCCGAGTAAAAAACAGGGCAACAGACGCAGAAAAGAGAAATACGTGACACAGCAGCCAACGCCGCAGAACTCCGTCACCGGCCTAGATTCGGAGGCTGAGCACTCCAAGCTCCAGCGCGGGCTCAGCTACCGACATATCCAGCTAATCGCCATCGGCGGCGCCATCGGTACGGGCCTGTTCCTCGGCTCAGCCAAAACCATCGCCCTGACCGGCCCCTCAATCGTCTTCGTCTACGCGATTATTGGTAGCGTCATCTACTTTGTTCTACGCGCCATGGGCGAGATTCTGCTCTCCAACCCCAAGTACAAGTCCTTCACCGACTTCATTACCGATATCCTCGGCCTGCGCGCAGGATTCTTCGTCGGCTGGTCGTACTGGTTCTTCTGGGTCGTCACGGGTATCGCGGACGTCATCGCGATTACCGGCTACGTGCAATACTGGCTACCCGGCATGCCCAAGTTCATCCCGGCGCTCGTGGTCATCACGGCACTGCTACTGCTGAACCTGCCCTCGGTGAAGAACTTCGGCGAAATTGAATTCTGGTTCGCGGTCATTAAAATCGTCGCGATTGTCGCCCTCATTATTGTTGGTGCGCTCATGGTCGCCTTCAGCTTCACCAGCCCCGACGGCACCACTGCCTCCCTGGCCCACCTATGGGACCATCCCGGCCCCTCCGGTAGCGGTATCTTCACCCAGGGCGTGACCGGCTTCCTGGGCTCCTTCCAGATTGCCCTCTTCGCCTTCGTGGGCGCCGAGCTCGTTGGTACCGCCGTGGCTGAGACCAAGCACCCCGAGCGCACCCTGCCCAAGGCCATTAACGCCGTGCCCTTCCGTATTGCGCTCTTCTACGCTGTGCCGCTGCTGACCATCCTCGCCGTGACCCCCTGGGACAAGCTGGACAAGTCCATGAGCCCCTTCGTGGGCATGTTCTCCCTGGCGGGTATCGGCATCGCCGCCTCGCTGGTGAACTTCGTGGTGCTGACCTCCGCGGCATCCTCCGCAAACTCCGGTATCTTCTCGACCTCCCGCATGGTCTACGGCCTGGCGCACGACGGTGCGGCACCCTCCGCACTGGGCAAGCTCACCAAGAACGGCGTGCCCGCCAACGCCCTGTACCTGACCACCGTGCTGCTGCTGTTCAGCCTGGTCATGCTGTACGCCGGCAACGGCATCATGGAGGCGTTTACCGTGGTGACCTCGGTGGCGTCGATGATGGGTATCTTCACCTGGAGCATGATTCTGATTGCCTACCTGGTCTACCGCAAGAAGTTCCCCGAGCGCCACGAAGCCTCCCAGTACAAGATGCCCTGGGGTATCGGCATGAGCTGGTTTGGTCTGGTCTTCTTCGCGGTGATGGTTTACGCCCTGAGTCTGTACCCCGACACCGCCATCGGCCTGGCACTGACCCCCGTCTGGTTCATCGCCCTGGCCATCGGTTACGAGATTCTGACCCGCCGCCATGCCGCCAAGCGTGCCCGCGCGCTGGTCGGTGAAGGAGCCTCTCAGAAGTAGCCTCTAGCGCTCCGCTCGTCGTTGTTCTGGGCCTCGCCCCCGTGTTCTTTCTGGATGCGGGGGCGAGGTTTTTCTGTGTTTATTTACCCCCGTCAGGAGGCTAAATGGTGACCTATACAATAGATTTGCGACACACCAAAGGCTGAAAAATACTTCATTCACCTTTCAAAACGTGTAGAATATCTATCCAAACAGGTGTGAAAGCTCCCAAAGGTTCCCGCATCGGGCGATGTCCGAACTCGCCCCGGATGCGGTGCAAACCATGGTCGAGCCCATCTCCCGCCCCGAAAGCCGGGGCTGCCCCGCCGAGCAACTGGCCGCATATTCATACACTGACCGTGCCTCCTGTCTTCTCGAGATTTTTACTCCAGGTCATGGCATATGCGGTACGGGGTACAACCGCAGAAAAGAGGACGTCGTGACTGAACATAACCAGGCCACCGTCACCCCCGAGGCTCCCGAACAGGGAGAGCGACTGCACCGCGGTCTGAGCAACCGCCACATCCAGCTCATCGCAATCGGCGGTGCCATCGGCACGGGCCTGTTCATGGGCTCCGGCCGAGCTATCTCCCTAGCGGGCCCCTCCGTGATTTTCGTGTATATGCTCATCGGCGCCGTCATCTTCCTGGTGTTGCGCGCCATGGGTGAAATCCTGCTGTCGAACCTGCGCTACAAGTCCTTCTCCGACTTCACCACCGACCTGGTCGGCCCCATGGCAGGCTTCTTCCTCGGCTGGTCCTACTGGTTCATGTGGGTGGTGACCGCCGTTGCGGACATCATTGCAATCGTCGGCTACCTGCGTCTGTGGTGGCCCGACCTGCAGGCATGGATACCGGCCCTCGCCGTCATCGGCGTTCTGCTGACCCTGAACCTGGTGTCCGTGAAGAACTTCGGCGAAATCGAATTCTGGTTCTCCATGATTAAGATCGTCGCCATCGTTGCCCTGATTATTGTTGGTGGCGCCATGGTCGCTATCGGATTCACCTCACCCAGTGGCGCGCAGGCATCCGTCGCAAACCTCTGGAACGACGGCGGAATGTTCCCCAACCACCTGATTGGCTTCCTCGGCGCATTCCAGATTGCCGTCTTCGCGTTCATGGGCTCAGAGCTCGTCGGTACCACCGCGGCAGAAACCAAGGACCCCGAAAAGACCCTGCCCAGGGCAATCAACGCCGTGCCGGTGCGCATCATGGTCTTCTACGTGGGTGCGCTCGTCACCATCCTGATGGTTACCCCCTGGCGCCTCGTCAGCCCCGATAAGAGCCCCTTCGTCGCCATGTTCACCCTGGCGGGCCTGGGCATCGCCGCGCACATCATCAACTTCGTGGTGATTACCAGCGCAACCTCCTCGGCGAACTCCGGTATCTTCTCGACCTCGCGCATGGCCTTCGGCCTGGCCCGCGAGCGCAGCGCACCCGCGTTCCTGGGTAAGGTTTCCAAGGCCGGCGTGCCACGTAACGCGCTGTTCCTCTCGGCCGTGATGCTGCTGTCCTCCATTGTGCTGCTCTACGCGGGTGACTCGATTTCTAGCGCGTTCAACCTGGTCACCACCGTGGCTGCGGTACTCGTGATTTTCGCGTGGGCGATGATCATGGTCAGCTACCTGATGTACCGCAAGAAGTTCCCCTCGCGCCATGCGAAGTCGAAGTTCCGCCTGCCCGGCGGCCGTTTCTCCGCGTGGCTGTCGCTGGTGTTCTTCGCCTTCACCATCGGCGTGCTGGCCATGGATGAAGAAACCCTCAGGGGTCTACTCGCGATGCCCGTCTGGTTCGCGATTCTGGGCATTGGTTGGTTCTTCAAGCGCCGCGCTGATGCCCGTCGTCACGAGGCGATTTCGACCCGCACCGCGCAGATTGCGATTGTGGAGGCGTCCGAGATCTTCTCGGCACGCTAAGCCGCATCTACTATCTGCGCCGGCTATCGGTGCCGGCTGCCGCAGCTGGTATCCCGTGCATGCGTAAAGCCCGCGCCCCCACCTCCTTTGCAGGAGGTGGGGGCGCGGGCTTTCGCTAGCTCCAGGGATGAACCCGAGAGGCTCTAGAGATGAACCAGAGAGGCTCGGGGGAGTGCGCTTAGACGGAAGCCATCTCAGCCTCTTCGGCAAGCGGGTCGTTGTCGTCATCGGTGCGGTAGAAATCCCAGCGTTCACAACCGCAACCCGAACGCATCGCCTCGATGACGGCGGCAGCTGCCTCCAGCGGGTCGAGCGCGTGCAGATTCCACAGCGCATGCACCGGTACCGGGTGCCTCCAGCCGTGCTCCTGCAGGAACTCCGGGTCGAAGGCGGGCAGCGCCTCGACGGTGGGTTCAAGCTCGCAGAGGAAACCGGTGGGGGAGCGGAAAACCGTCACCACGGGGGTCGGGTCGGCATCTTCCAGGCAGGCTCCGTCGAAGAAGTAGTAGGTGCTCAGGCGGCGGTTCCAGGCAAGCTGCGCGAGGAGTTCGCCGAAGACTTCCACCGTCTGCTCCCACTGGGTGCGGTGGTACGCCGCAAGGTCGGTGTGGGCGGTCTGCACCACGCCGATGCCCTGCTCGGTGAGTTCGCGGGCGCTCAGACGTGCGGGTTCTGCCGGTTCTGCCGGTTCCGCGGGAGCGCCCGCAGGGGAGCCGTCCGGGGTATCCAACTCTGCTAGTTCTGTTTCGGGGAGCTCAGCGTTAGTCAGCTCAGCGTCAGCGTTAGTTAGCTCAGCATCGAGGAGCTCAAGCTCCTCAGCGGCACTCGATTCAGCAGCGCTCGCCTCAGCGGCACCCGACTCCACGGCAGCTACGTTGGCTTCGTTTTTCGTCCACAGGCGCAGCTCGCGGGCAATCTGCGTGCGTCCGCGATGCAGGGCCGTCTGCCAGGAACCGAACTTGGCGCGTACCGCACCCAGCGGCGGCACCTGCTCAATGAGCGTGGGAATGGTAGACCAGTAGCCGTAGTTCAGCGCCGTCGGCTCGCGGTCGTAGCGGGCGCAATAGCTCAAAAACAGGCTCAGAGTCTTCGGTGCAAAATCCTCGGGTACCGCCGCGGCGTCGATATACCACTCGTTCTCGAGCGCCTCCGCCGGGTAAATGCCGGTGCGGAGCATACCCAGGGACCAGTCGCCGTCACCGAGGTAATCGTTGACCGTCTGTGCAGGGGCAGGCCACGCCGATTCGCCCTCCATGCTGGCGGCAAGCAGGGTGTACAGGCTACCGCCCTCGGTGCCGATTTCTTTCACGCCGCGCTGCCTGATGTCCTCGAGGGTCTGCGCGTAGGCTTCTTCCTCCAGCTGGGAGTAGGGGTGTGCGGCAAGGTACTTGAGCGTTGCCCCAATCTTCGCCAGAACGTGCGCAATGTCTTCATTGTTGAAGTGGCGTGCCTCCAGCGCGGACGGCAGGGCGTGAATAATATCGCAATCAAGAATCAGCGCCGCGTACTCGGGCTCTGGAGGCAGATCGTAGGCTTCCGCGAAAACGTACCAGAGACCGCATGCGAGCACCGTGTAGCTCGGAGCGTCTGCCGTGACCGGGCCAAACTGCCAGATGCCGGAGCTCAGCGCATAGTTCAGGTACTTCTTGTTGATGTGCGGGTACAGAAAGTTGAGTCGGCGGAGAACCTGGGTAGGGGTGAACCCCAGCGCCGCGAGTTCGGCGATGAGTTCCGCGTACTCGTCGTGAAAATCTAAGTAGCCCTCCGGCGCGTTTGATAGCGCGGTGCGTTCGCGCATGGGTCCCTCTTTCCTCTGCAGGTGGGCGGCGCATCGTCGTACCGTGCCGTCGCACCCTGTATTTCTGCGAGCAGAAAAGGTCGTGCGGGCGGCCGCGCCACCCCCAATCTGCATAAAAGCGAGAAAAATTTTAAAAAATATATCCTTTTAGTTCAAAAATAGTTGAACGTTATATAGGCGTTCAAGCGGCGGGGCCGATAATCAGCTAACTAACCAAAAGATGACGCGGGCGGCGCCAGAGGCCCAAATGATGCAGAACCGCCCGTCGGCTGTACGCACTCGGGCTCTGCGGCTGGAACCGGCGCTGGAGCCGGCGGCTGAGGCCGGGCGGGGTCGATACTACCCCGGCAGGCTCGGCGGCGGCCGCGGGGATCCCGACAGCGGTCCCGGCGGCCCGGCTCCCGGAGCGTCGGCGAAGTATGCGAAACTGGAGGGATGAGCGAACACCCCCTCCCGAGCAGCATCGCGCCGCGCGGCGCATCCGCCAACGAGTCGCACCCCGAACCGAACTGTAGCCGACAGGACCGTGACGGGCGGGCCGAGCGGGCCCCCTCCTCGCACCTTGTCTCGGTACTCGCCGCAGAGCTCGGCATCGCCCCGCACCGTATCGGCGCCGCCGTGGCACTGCTCGACGCCGACAACTCCGTGCCCTTCATCGCCCGCTACCGCAAAGAAGCGACGGGCGCGCTCACCGACACCCAGCTGCGCGCCATCCAGACCCGCCTGGGTCAGCTACGCGCCCTCGAAGAGCGCCGCGCCCGCGTGCTCGAGGCGCTCACCGCGCGCGCCGACGAGGGGCTTATCGACCCGCTCACCCTGCTGCAGCTGCGTTCCTCGCTCATGAACGCCGCCACCGTCGCAGACGTGAACGCCCTCTACGCCCCCTACCGTAGCGAGCGCGTGACCCGCGCGCAGCTGGCCCGCGCTGCCGGGCTCGACTCCCTCGTCGAGGACCTGCTGGAGGTGCCCCTCGCCGACGCGCACGCCATCGCCGCCGCCTACATCACCACCGATGAGGAAATCGCCGAGGCCCGCGCGGACGGGGACGAGACGCTGCCCATCCGCACGGCCGAGGAGGCCCTCGAGGGTGCCCGCGCGATTCTGATCGACCGCGCCCTCACCGACCCTGTACTCGGCGAGAAGCTCTTGACCCGCCTGCGCGAGCAGGGCGTCATCGAATCCCGGGTCATTGCCGGGCACGAAAGCGACGGCGCGAAGTTCTCGGACTATTTCGCCTTCTCGGACCGTATTCGCTCCATCCCGCCGCACCGCGTGCTGGCCCTGCACCGCGCCAAGGACGCCGGCGTGGTGCGCCTGAAGGTGGACGTGGCACCCGCCCCCGCACCGCTCAGTCGCCTGCGCGGGGCCGCCCGCGCCGAAGCCGAGGCTGCCGCCGAAAACTACGAGAACGTACGTTCTACATACGAGCGTGAGGTGGCCGCCGCGCTGCGCATCCCCGTGCAGGTGCTCAACACCGTGGACGACGAGGACCGCGTGCTCGGCTGGCTCGCCGCCACCGTGCGCACCGCCTGGCGCGCTCACCTGCGCTCGCGCCTGGCCGAGCGCATCCGCCACCGCCTGCTCGATACCGCCGCGCAGAACGCGACCGAGGTGTTCGCCTCCAACCTGCGCGATATTCTGCTCGCCGCGCCCGCCGGGCACCGCCGCACCCTCGGCCTGGACCCTGGCCTGCGCCACGGCGTGAAGTACGCCGTCGTCGACGAGACGGGCGAGCCCCTGCGCACGGGCACCGTCTACCCGCACGCCCCGCGCAATCAGTGGGAGGAGGCGCTGCGCGAACTCGCCGCCGCCTGCCGCGAGGAGCACGTGGAGCTCATCGCCATCGGCAACGGCACCGCAAGCCGCGAAACCGACAGGCTTGCCAGCGAACTCATTCGCGCCCTGCGCGAGGAGGGCGTGGAAGCACCCCAGAAGGTGACCGTTTCCGAGGCGGGCGCATCCGTCTACTCCGCCTCGGCCCTGGCCGCCGCCGAGCTGCCCGACTACGACGTGACCGTGCGCGGCGCCGTCTCCATCGCGCGCCGCCTGCAGGACCCGCTCGCCGAGCTCGTCAAGATTGACCCGCAGTCCATCGGCGTGGGCCAGTACCAGCACGACGTGCCGCCCGCCGCCCTGCGCCGCGCCCTCAACGACACCGTCGAAGACTGCGTGAACGCCGTGGGCGTGAACCTCAACAGCGCTTCCGTGCAGCTGCTCGCGCACGTGGCGGGCGTGGGCACCGCGACCGCCGAACGCATCGTCGCCTACCGCACCGAGCACGGCCCCTTTGCGAACCGCCGGCAGCTGCTAAACGTGCCGCGGCTGGGTGAGAAGACCTTCCGCCAGGCGGCGGGATTCATTCGTATTCGTGGCGGCGAGGAGCCTCTGGATGCCTCCGCGGTGCACCCGGAAGCCTACCCGCTCGCGCGCCGCATTATTGCCGACGCGCAGGCCCGCAACGGCGCTCGCTGGGGGTCCGGCGCCTTGGGCACCTCGGACGGTAGCGACCCGCTGGCCGGGCTGAACCCCGCCGACTACGTGCAGGAGGGCGGACAGGACGGTGCAGAGGAGGGCACCGCCGGCGTGTACACGGTGCAGGACATCTTCACCGAGCTGCGCCGCCCCGGCCTGGACCCGCGCGGTAGCTTCCGCACCGCACGCTTCTCCGAATCCGTCTCGCGTTTTGAGGATGTGCGCCCCGGCATGGTGCTCGAGGGTACCGTCTCGAACGTGGCGGCCTTCGGCGCGTTCGTGGATATCGGCGTGCACCAGGACGGCCTCGTGCACATCTCGCAGATGAGCCGCGGGTTCGTGGCGAACCCGCACGACATTGTGCGCAGCGGCGACATCGTGCGGGTGCGCGTCGTGGAGGTTGACCCGGTCCGCCGCCGCATCTCCCTCTCGCTGCTGGTGGAGGACGAGAGCTAATCGTCGAAAACTGGCGGGCGGGAGTTAGTTACGAAGCGCCCGCCAGGATAGCTGATGGTTTGCCGAACAATCCAAGAACGAGCGTTCGCTAAAACCGGTCTTCGAAAGCCCGAAAAGCCGCGCCACCAGGGCGCGCAAAAGCCCCGACAAGCACTATCTGTGCCTGTCGGGGCTTTATGTAGGTGCGATTCAAACTCTACACCCGCGCTACACCCTAGAAGTCGATGTTCGCCGGGTCAGCGCCAATACGACCCTCGGGGGTGGAAAGCGCATCCACGGCCGCGATGTCCTCGGCGGTCAGCTTCACGTTCACCGACGCCAGGTTCTCCTCAATGCGGGAGGGGGTCACAGACTTCGGGATAACCACGGTGCCCTTAGCCAGGTGCCACGCCAGCACAACCTGCGCGGGGGTTGCGCCGTGACGCTCCGCGATCTCAGCCAGCACGGGGTTCTGCAGCAGATCGCTGCCGTTGCCCAGCGGGCTCCACGCCTCGGTCACGATGCCGTACTCGGCGTGAACGGCGCGCAGCGCCTCCTGCGAGAAGTAGGGGTGCAGCTCAATCTGGTGGATAGCCGGAACCACGCCGGTCTTCTCGATGATCTCGCGCAGCTGCTCCTCGGGGAAGTTCGACACACCAATCGAGCGGACCTTACCCTGCTTCTGCAGCTCAATCAGCGCGCGCCAGGAATCCAGATACAGGCCCTGCTGCGGCTTGGCCCAGTGAATCAGGTACAGGTCAACGTAGTCGGTGCCCAGCTTCTCCAGGGAGGCATTGAACGCCTCAAAAGCGCTCTCGTAGCCCTGGTCGGAGTTCCACAGCTTAGTGGTGAGGAAGATGTCCTCGCGAGCCACGTCGGAGTTAGCGATAGCACGGCCCACGCCCGCCTCGTTGCCGTAGATGGCGGCGGTGTCGATGTGGCGGTAGCCGATCTCCAGGGCGGTGGCCACGACCTTCTCGGCGACCTCGTCCTCAACCTGCCACACGCCGTAGCCCAGCTGCGGAATGGATCGGCCGTCGTTGAACTTTACGTTGGGTACGTTGTAGCTCATGATGCTCCTTCGTTTTCTGCGGGGGAGGCGAGGCCTCCGCGGGGTTCATTGGTTCTCTATGCTACGCCCGCGGCCGAGGCGAAGACGAGTCGGTTGTGCCTCGAGCTTAACGATGCGAAGAATCATGACGAGCCGCGGCGGGGGAGAGGGGCCGCTATCTCGCGTCCTTCTCCTCCGGCAGCGCGAAGAGCTCGCGCACATCCTCGGCCGTGACCGCCGCGGAGGCGAACTCACCCTCGCCGACCACCGCATCGAAGAGCGCGGCCTTCGAGGCCTTCAGCTGCATGACCTTCTCCTCGATCGTGCCCTCGGCGCCCAGCCGGTACACGTGCACCTCACGTTCCTGGCCGATGCGGTGAATACGGTCCACGGCCTGCTGTTCAGCGGCGGGGTTCCACCACGGATCCATGATGAACACGTGGTCCGCCTCGGTCAGGTTCAGACCGAAACCGCCGGCCTTGAGCGAAATCAGGAACACCGGCGCGGCCCCGGCGCGGAACGCCTCGATGACCTCGGCACGGTTGCGGGTCGAACCGTCCAGGTACAGGTGGTCGATGCCCTTCTCGCTCAGGGCCCGGGCGATGCTCTTCAGGTAACCGGTGAACTGGCTGAACACCAGCACGCGGTGCCCACCGGCCAGCAGCTCGGGTAGCCGCTCCACCAGGTACTCGCGCTTCGCCGAGGTGACGCCCTCGTAGGCGTCCGGGTCGATGAGCGCGGCATCCAGGGCCAGGCGGCGCAGCAGCGTCAGCGATTGGAAGATCGTGAAACGGTTCTTGTCCATGTCCTCCAGCAGGCCCAGAACCTTCTGGCGCTCGCGCTGCAGGTGCGTGTCGTAGATGCGGCGGTGGCCGGGGGCCAGCGGCAGGTTCACGCGCACATCGTTCTTCGCCGGAAGCTCAGCCGCTACCAGCTCCTTGGTGCGGCGCAGCATGAGCGGGCGGATGCGCCGGCGCAGGCGAGCGGTCGTGGCGGCCGCGTGCGCGGGGTCCTCACCGGACTCCGCCGGGCGGGCGTACAGGTCGCGGAAGGCGCGGGCGGAGGGGAAGAGCCCGTCCGCCACAATCGCCAGCAACGCCCACAGCTCCATGAGGTTGTTCTCCAGGGGCGTGCCGGTCATGGCGATCTTGGTGCGCGCGGGCATGGCGCGGGCGATAGACCAGGCGCGGGTGCCGGTATTTTTGACGAATTGCGCCTCGTCCAGCAGGAGCGCGCCCCAGCCGGGGGTGCCGGGGCCCTCCTCCGAGCCGAGCCCGGCCGCGTAGGAGACGTACGCGTCCTCGTCCATGCGCAGCAGCGTGTAGCTGGTCAGCACTAGGTGCGCCCCGGCCACGCGTTCGGCCAGCGGGGTCTTGCCGGCGGTGGTTTCGGTAATGGTGACGACCTTCGCCCTGGGCAGGAAGCGTTCGGCCTCCGCCGCCCAGTTCGAGATGACGGAGGTAGGCGCAACCACGAGGAAGGGTGCGAACGGCTCGACGCTCTCACCGCGCTCGGTGGTACGTTCGGAGGCGGCACGGTGCTCCTCGATGGCGTGGGCGAGCAGGGCGAGAGCCTGCACGGTTTTGCCCAGGCCCATGTCGTCGGCGAGAATGCCGCCCATGCGATGCTCGTACAGGAAGGTGAGCCAGCGGTAACCCTCCACCTGGTAGGGGCGCAGGGTGGCGCGCAGGCCCGCGGGGACCGGGTACTCTTGGTTTAGGTTCGGGCGCACCACACCCCCATTGTTGCGCTTGTCATGCGTATCGTGGCTTGCCGCGGGCTTATCCGCACCGTCTGCGGGGTCGGTTTCGCGGGCCTCGGAGGCCTCCACGAGCGCCAGCAGGGAGCGCACCTGCTCATCCCAGCGCCGGGTGGTCTGCACGCTGGCCGCCAGCGATTCCAGCTCGGAGAACAGCCCGGCCTGGTGCCGGTTGATGCGCAGCTCGCCGCCCGCCTCGTCGAGCTCCCGCGCCTCCGCGATGAGGGTGCGCAGGGTCTTAAATTCGGGGCGGCGCAGTGAGAAGTAGGTGCCGTTGCCTAGCAGGATGCGGTCCGCACCCCGGTCCAGCGCCTCGAAAATCTGGGCGAAGGGCACGGTCCAGTTATTCACCTTCACAGCGATGCCCAGCCCGAACCAGTCGCGCGAATTGCCCTCGGTGACGGTTACCTCGATGAGCGCGTCGGTGGCTTCCACGAACTCGGGTGGGGTGCCGTTGAAACGCACCCGAACGGCGGAAATGCGGCGCAACTTCGGCAGAATCGCACTGAGCAGCTCGCGGGTTTCCCAACCCTCGACGCGGCGCTCTTCTAGGCTGGCCAGGGCCGGATGCGCGGCCAGCACCGAGCGCACCGAGCGTAGCACGCGGGCCTCGAAGCGCTCGTCGCGCACCTCGCCGCCCTCCTCGCCGGGGTACCCGAAGACCGGCAGTCGCTGAACGCCGGATTCGTGTTCGGGGTCGGCCTCGAAGGGGTTGAGGGGGTACTCCCAGTGCCAGCCCAGCTGCGCATCGTGGCGAACCTCCTCATCGAAGGTCAGCTCGAGCACCAGGCGCGGCGGGGTGACGGCAGGCAGGGCCAGAGCCGGGTCGGGGGTGAGCGCGGGTACGGAACGGCTGAGCGCCGGCAGAAAATCGCGCTGGAACGCGGGGCGTTCGGCGGCGGGAATCTTGACGGTTCCGGCGCTAATGAGCGCCTCGGAGGCGGCGTCGAGCGGCTCGACCAGGGGGATGAGCGCCAGCTCCACGCCCTCGGGGAGGTTCGGAACCGCGGCCTGCTCCGGCTGTGCGGTTTGCTCAGACTGCACAAAGGCGTCGCGCCCCACCTCGTTCAGCGCGCCCGGCCGGGCGGTCTTCCAGTGCACGGCCTTGGCGGCCTGCTCGTACTCCTGCTGCGCAAGCCCGCCGAGCGCGAAGAAGCCGGTGCGGGGCGTGCCCATGGGGTGGCAGTGAGCGGCCGGAAGCCAGAGCTGGCGCAGAAGCTCGCCCTCGCGCCCCTCCCAGCTCAGCGCGGCCTCGAGGAGCAGGCCCCCGTCCGGGCTCTCCTCGGAGTCTTCGGGAAGAGCGGCGGCGCGCAGGCGCACCCGCGCGGGCGGCAGGATGGCGTATTCCACCTCGCGCCCGTTAATCAGCAGGGGCAGGCCGATTTCCTCGGCGCGTGCGAGCACATCCCAGAGCAGTGCAGAGCCCGCGGCGCTGAGCGAAATCCAATCGCGGTGCGAGGAGTACATGTTCTGCCAGGGGCGGGCAATCGAGTAGAGCTCGGCGAAGAAACGCTCATGCTCCGGGTAGATATCGTGGCGGCCGACCGGCCCGCCCACGCTCGAGGCGAAGGTGTCCCAGGTGAGGCCGCCCTTGACCCAGCGGCCGGTTTTGGAGCGCATAAGCGGGCGCGCGAGCAGGTTGATGGCCGGGGTCGCCCCGGGCATGTTGCGGCCGCGCGCGTAGGATCCCGAGACGCTCATCGAGAGGTCGAGCGCGCCGCTGACCCGTAGCGAATCGATGCCGGAAAGGTCCTGACGTGCGGAAAGGACGGAGGAGAGATCGCGTCGCCAGGCAGAAATCTTGGAGGCGGGTGCCTCTGCCTGCAGGCTCGGGGAGGCGCCTAGCTCGTTGAGCGCAAAGCTTCCCTGGGGGTTTTCGGGCTCGACAGCCGCTGCATCGGGTGCGGGCAGTTTCGCCGCGGTGGTGAGTGCACCGGAGGCTCGCAGTGCTGCGAGCGGGTCGGCGGATTTCTTCGCCTCCGCAACGTCCGCGCTCTTTGAACCTGCGAATCCCTTTGCATCTGTCGCCACCTTCGCAGCGGTAGCCTTCGTTACGGCACCGGGTACGCCGACCGGTCCGGGGTGTTCGCTGAGCGCCTTTTTCGCTACGGAGGCGCGGTCCAGCGCGGTGAGCATGAGCGCCACGGCGTGCTTGCAATTACTGACGACCGGGCAGGTGCATCGGGCGGCGAAGGCAGCCGAGCCGGCGCGCGGGGGGAAGAACCGAATCGTCACCTCGTAGGGCACGAGGGTGCTTCCGTTAACGAGCCCGGTGAGGGTGCGGTTATCCTCGTCGTAGCTGTAGCGCACGACCTCGCGGTTGCGCTGGTAGGCGGCCCCGCGCTGGTAGGTGCGGTGGCCGACCTGTCGAATGATTTGGGGTACGGTGACGGGGATTTCGGGGAAAGGATTGTTGGGCACCTGCCCATTATCTCGCATCGGGTGAGGTACCGCCCGGCGGGCGGTCATTGCCGCCTGACCGCGCGTATCCCGGGCGCTCTGCGAGGCGAATTGAACACGCTGAAAGCGGCCGCCGCGCCCCGCGCGGGATTGGTCTGCGTGCTCGCGGAGGGGTGAAAGCGAGGGGCTGCGGAGGATCAAATATTACGTGTCGAGGCCGCCGTGGAATGGTACTAAACAATTTGATAAGCAAAAATACATGTGACCTGAATCTTTTATGAAGAACGCTTTACTTAAGGTGAGAACGTGCTGTAAGCTGGAGCCAGCTTCAAGAGTTTCGACTGATAAGCTCCGACTATGGTCGAACGCCAACCCCATGTTCACGGGTGGCTCGGATGACGAAGCGGTTTGTATTCACCACCCTCAGAGGTGGTAACCGGTACAGACAAGAGCAACGCGAAAGGATCGCGCCACTCACGGCGCAGGTTGTCACATGTACAACGGCTCTGCAACCGAAGCAGTAATCTCTCTGAACCCCTCCCGCTCCTACCAGGACAGCCTGCGTGCCGCAGCAGTTCCCGCTCGAGGCGGTTTCACCGCGGTCAGCATTGACGACTACTCCCGCATTTCTTCTAAGCGCGACGAGTTCCTGAACTTCCTTCTTCTGCCCAACCCCGAGGGTATTCCCGCCATCGAAATCGCCGGTCTGCGCGTAGCGTAGCATTAGGGGTATGAACTTTTCCGGTATGCTCCTGGACTCCGACGTTCTCGCGGAGATTCGTAAGGCGAATCCAGACCCCGCCGTGGTTGCGTTTCTGCGCCGCCGCTCGTTTCGCCACATGTACATTTCGGTGTTGAGCATTGGTGAGCTCAAAGGCCTCTATCCCTACCCCGAGACCGACCGTTGGATTACCGAGCTGCTCGAACGCTTCGGTGACCACGTCATTAACGTGGACGCGCGTGTGAGCCTCGAGTGGGCGGGCCGCCAGGCCCCGCGCGGTCAGCACGCGGTGGGGCGCGACGACGCCGGCCCCCTCCCCACGGCCGCCCTGGAGGGGCTGATGGCCGCGAGCGCAAGCGCCTACGATCTGGAGCTGGTCTCCTCGAAGGCGCAGGTGTACCGTTCCTGGGGCGTGAACGCATCCAACCCCTGGACCGATCAATAGGGGTGCCGCAAAGATTCCCGCCGAGGGACTAACCCAAAAACTGACGCGACGTGAAAAAACCCGTCTCCGAGGGCCATCACCGGCCCTTCCGGAGGCGGGTTTCGTCGTCAAAACGTGGCATGATTGAAGGACGATGAAAAGCACCTCACCTATCTCCCGCTATTCCATGCCCATGCCCCTGTGGCTTCAGGGCGTCGTTGAGCTGATTCTAACCGCCCTGATGTCCGGCGTCCTGGTGGTGGCCGCTATGGCTGCCGTGTGGGCGACGAACGGTTTTGGCGGCACGGAGTTCTCGTCGGTGGCCGCAATGTCGGCCCACCTGTGGCTCCTGATTCACGGCGTTCCCCTGGACCTCTCGGCTGTCTTTGGCGCCTCCGCGGGCACCATGACCCTGGTGCCGCTGGGCCTGAGTATTCTGCCGTTGCTATTTTGCTACCGTTCCGGTCGCAGGCTGGCGCGCGCCTCGTACGAGGGGGAGTTCCTCATTCCGGTACTCTCGGGCTCGGTGACCTACGCGCTGATTTGTTCGGCGGTGTACGGTTGGGCGAGCCCGAGCCCGAAGCCGCTGCAGGTGTTGAACGCCGCGCTGGTGCCGCTGGGTATCGTGGTGGTCGGCCTGATGTGGGGCGGCTACCGCGAGGCGCGTTCGCTTTCGCGCATGGTGGGTGTTGATACGGCGGAGCAGATTTCGCAGATGAGCCAGTACTCGCGCTGGGCTGGGTCCTACGCGTGGGCTGTGGTGCGCGCGGCGGTGGTTGCCGCGGTGGCCTTCGTGGGCCTGGGCGCGCTGCTACTGGCCCTGGGTATTCTGGGCGGTTGGTCGCAGGTGGTGGCCACCTATCAGGAGCTGCACGCGGGCCCGGTGGGTGATACCGCTGTGACGCTGCTGCAGTTGGGCTTCCTGCCCAACCTGGTGATTTACGCGATGGCCTGGTCGACCGGTGCCGGTTTCGCCTTTGGCGCGGGTACCTCGATTGGCCTGACGAGTAGCAATGCCGGGTCCCTGCCGATGCTGCCGATCCTGGGTGCGGTTCCTGAGTCCCTGGGAAGCGCCGGCCTGCTGGGTCTGCTGGTTCCGGTGGCCGCCGGCGCGATTGCCGGTTGGTGGTTCCTGCGTGAGGGTGAGGATCACCTGGACGAGTGGGTCGCCCTGAAGGTGCCGTTCCGTCCGCTTTCGGCCCTGCTGTCCTCGCTTGCGCTGGGCATGCTGACCGGTTTGCTGACTTCTCTGGCCGCCCTGTGGCTGGGCTGGATTTCCTACGGCTCGTTGGGCGTCGGCCGCTTCACCGAGGTGGGTGCCGAGCCGCTGAGCTTTGCGGGCCACACGGCTCTGTGGGTGGGGCTCGGCGTGGCTCTGGGTAACCTGCTCAGCCGCGCCCTGGTGCCCGATAGCAGCCGCGATCTGCCGCGATTTGCCGATGAGCGTCCGAACCTGGGCGAGCGCCTGATGAGCCTTGGTGCTTCCGCGAAGGAGCGCCTGGCTCAGCGTCGCGCGGAGCGTGCGGCCGAGCGTGAGGAACGCCGAGCTGCCGAGGAAGCCGAGGCTGAGCGTCGCGAGGCGGAGGAAGCTGAGGAAGCCAAGCGCCGGGAGGAGGAAGCTCGCAAGGCAGAATCCAAGCGCAAGGCCGAGGCCGAGCGTCGCGCCCGTGAGGAGGCTGAGGAAGCCAAGCGCCGCGAGGAAGAAGCCGAGCGCAAGGCCGCCGAAGATTCCCGAAAGAGCGAGCCGAGCTCCGAGGACTCTGAGAACGAGGACTCCGAGCACGAGGATTCGCAGGAGCCCTCCGAGGCGCACACGATTGTGGACGAGGTAGCCACCGGCCACGTGCCGGTGCACCCGCAGGAGCCCGTGCACGCCTACCCCCTGGAGGCTTCCGACCCCGTGGCCGAGCGCGCCCTGGCGGATGCGCTCGCCGAGGTCGTTCCCGATGAGGACCTGCCCGAGCCGGTGGAATCCGATCTCTCCATCCCCGAGTTTATGAACCCCGAGCCCGTGAGCGCCGCGTCCGAGGCCGGTTCTGAGAACGAGAAGAAGGCGGCCCCGAAGTCCGCGGAAATCTCGAAGTCTTCCGCGAAGACCGCGGGGGAAGGCCCCGCCGAACCCGAGGACGCCTCCGAAAGCGCCGAGCCCGCTCGCCCGCGAGGTCGTGCCGGGCGCATCATGGCGTACTTCGGTTTCGGCGTTCAGCCCGCCGAAGGCTCCGAGGATGCCGCTCCCGACCGTTCGGGGCACGAAGCCTCCGAGGCCCCGGAGGCCGAGCCCTCCGCGGCGGAACAGCGCGCCCGCAAGCGCCGCGAGAAGAAGGCGGCCAAGAGCGAGCGCAAGGCGCAGAAGAAGGCCGGGGGAGAGCGTGACTTCATGGAACGCGAGCTGGAGGTGCTCTCCGCCGACCAGGCCATGAACCGTATCTTTGGCGTGCGCGCCCAGACCGGCATCCTGCCGCTTCTGACCGACGAGGCCTCCACCGTGGAGCTGCCCCCGCTGCCGACCGGGGAAGAGGCTACCGGCTCGCAGGCCCCGAAGAAGAAATAGTTCGAAAAATAGCACGAAACCCGCGCGAGGATGACTCGCGCGGGTTTCGTGCTGTGTGCGCTCCGGCCGCCGCTAACGGGAGGAGGCCCCTGCCGTGCTGCCGGTGCCCGCGAAGCTGTCCATGCTGTTCTGGAGCATCTGGTCGCAGGTGTACATATCGGTGCCGGTCAGCGCGGCCGTGCGGCACTCGCGGTACTCCTGCATCCCCGGCATGACGGCCAGACCGATTCCGCCGATCACGGTCATGAGGCTGTAGAGGATGCTGAGGGAGGCGGCAACGTAGAAGATCCAGGGGCCGCGCGCGCTCGCGGTGCGCACGATGGCCCAGACGTTCAGCCCCATGCCCACCAGCGCGAAGAGGAAAAGGCCCAGGAAGTAGGGCATGGGGGAGAGCACGAAGGAAGACGCCCCGAAGATGAGTAGCGCGGAGACCACGAGAACCATGGCCGCGCGGAGCAGGATGCGCTGGCGCTGTAGCGGGTCCATCGGCGGCTTGCCGGGGTTTCCGCCGGGCTGATGCGCGCCCGGCGCGCTGGGGTACTGTGCGCCGGGGTGCTGTCCGCTGTACCTGCCGGGGGTCGGCGGCCCCTGGTGCTGTCCCTGCTGCGGGTTGGAGGCGGGGCTCTGCGGCTGAGCCTGCTGCTGAGGGTTGCGGGGCTGGTCGTTCGGGGTGTTCGGCGGGGGAGTAGACATAGCTTTAAGGGTACCGTCCCTTCGGGCGTGGGGCCCGCCGCGCCGCCGTTCGTTCGCCTTCCGCGTCCGGACTGCTGTAGCCCTCCGCTCTTCCGACCGTCCCGGCCTACCGAGCGCTGCCGCAATACCTTCTCCCGTTAACGCGGGCGACCCTCTCTCCGAGCTCCCGCAACGCATGTGAGATGGGCTATACTGGTTGGGTGCGAATTGTGGTTATGGTATCCGGATCCGGAACGAATCTTCAGTCCATTCTCGACGCCGTAGCGGCGGGCGAGCTTCCCCTCGACATTGCGGCTGTTGGCGCCGACAAGCCCTGCCTGGGCATCGAACGCGCCCAGGCCGCCGGCGTGCCCACTTTCCTGGTGCAGCCCGGCGACTACGCAGACCGCCCGGCGTGGAACCGCGCCCTCGAAGAGAAGATCGCCTCCTACGAGCCCGATTACATCGTGTTCGCCGGCTTCATGCGCATCGTGGATGCTCAGCTGGTCGAGCGCTTCAGCAATCGCATTATCAACACCCACCCCGCCCTGCTGCCCTCCTTCCCGGGCGCGCACGGCGTGCGTGACGCTCTGGCCCACGGCGTGAAGATTACCGGCCTGACCGTGCACTTCGTCGACGCCGGCGTTGATACCGGCCCCATCCTGGCGCAGGCCGCCGTGCCCGTGCTCGACGGCGATACCGAAGAAACTCTGCACGAACGCATCAAGGTGCAGGAGCGCCGCCTGCTCGTGCAGACCATCGCCGACCTCGCGCAGAAGCACTCTGCCGCATAAGTTTTTCATACGGCGGGTGGAGCGCACGCTCCGATTCCCCGCCCGTACAGACGTACCGTCGCGCCCCACCGCCCGAGTGGGGGCACCCCGTGCCCGGCGCGACGGCGGGGGTAAACCCCACCCGCACATCCCGCCCACCGGGGCGGACTCACATCCATCCACCAGCCGTGCCGCCGCATGTGCCGGGCACGGTGCAAAGTATCGGAGTATTTGTGTCTCTTATTGAGCTCGATCGCGTGCCCCTGCGCCGCGCCCTCATTTCTGTCTACGACAAGACCGGCCTGGAGGATTTCGCCCGCGGTCTGCACGAGGCCGGCGTGGCCCTGGTGTCCACCGGTTCGACCGCGGCGACCATTGCGGCCGCAGGCGTTCCCGTCACCGAGGTGACCGAGGTGACCGGCTTCCCCGAGTGCCTCGAGGGCCGTGTGAAGACCCTGCACCCGCGCATCCACGCCGGTATTCTGGCTGACCGCCGCAAGCAGGAGCACATCGACACCCTCGGTGAGCTGGACGTCGAGCCCTTCGATCTGGTCGTCGTGAACCTGTACCCCTTCGTCGAGACCGTGGCTTCGGGTGCGGATCAGGACGCCATCATTGAGAAGATCGACATTGGCGGCCCCTCCATGGTTCGCGCAGCTGCAAAGAACCACGATGCCGTCGCGATTGTGGTGGACCCGGCCGACTACGAGCGCACGGTTGAGGCCGCTAAGAACGGTGGCTTCTCGCTGGAGGAGCGCCGCCGCCTGGCCGCTGGCGCATTCGCCCACACCGCCGCCTACGACACCGCCGTGGCTACCTGGACCGCATCCCAGTTCCTGCAGGACGAGGACGCCAACTTCTGGCCCCCGTACGCCGGCCTGGGCTTCGAGCGCAGCGAGACCCTGCGCTACGGCGAGAACCCGCACCAGCGCGCCGCCCTGTACGTCAACCCGGCGGCCGCCCCCGGCATTGCACAGGCCGAGCAGCTGCACGGCAAGGCCATGAGCTACAACAACTACGTTGACGCCGACGCCGCCCTGCGCGCCGCCTACGACTTCGATGAGCCGGCCGTTGCCGTCATCAAGCACAACAACCCCTGCGGTATCGCCGTGGCAACCCCCGGTGCCGCCGATCCGATTGCGGACGCTCACGCGAAGGCTCACGCCTGCGACCCGCTGTCCGCATACGGTGGCGTGATTGCCGCTAACCGCCCGGTGACCGCTGAAATGGCACGTACCGTCAAGGGCATCTTCACCGAGGTTGTCGTGGCCCCCGGCTACGAGCCCGAGGCCCTGGAGATTCTGCGCGAGAAGAAGAACCTGCGCCTGCTGGTTCTGCCCGAGGGCTTTAGCCGTGACGCCATCGAGTACCGCCCCATCTCCGGCGGCGCGCTCTTCCAGGAGGCCGACCGCCTGCAGGCTGAGGGCGACGACCCGAAGAACTGGACCCTGGTTGCCGGCGAGCCCGCCGACGAGGCCACCCTGCGCGACCTCGAATTCGCGTGGCGTGCACTGCGCTCGCCCAAGTCGAACGCCATTCTGCTGGCCGATAACGGCGCCGCAGTGGGCATCGGCATGGGTCAGGTGAACCGCGTGGACTCCTGCAAGCTGTCCGTTGAGCGTGCGAACACCCTCGGCGGCGAGGGTAACGAGCGTGCCCGCGGTGCGGTTGCCGCATCCGATGCGTTCTTCCCCTTCGCTGACGGCCTGCAGGTTCTGCTGGACGCCGGCGTGCGTGCCGTTGTGCACCCGGGCGGTTCGATCCGTGATGAGGAAGTTATCGAGGCCGCTAAGGCTGCCGGCGTGACCATGTACCTGACCGGCACCCGCCACTTCTTCCACTAAGATTTTGCGGCTACGCGTACCGCCGCGGCCGGTTACGGCCGGTCGGGTGTGAGCGCGTGAGTGAGGCGGGGTGCCCCGGGTTTTCGGGGCACCCCGC
>NZ_KV814480.1:0-15598 GCF_001813965.1 Rothia sp. HMSC072E10
TCCATTATTTTTCATCGCTATTCGCCTCTTCTCGCCTGAGTTCTTCGACTTCTTCAAATCATGAGTTTTTGCGGCGCGCCTCATTACGCGCCTCACTACGAGCAACCCTACGACGGCGCTTCTGACGCTCACTCTTCGTCTGACCAACGATGTACTTGGTGCCGCACAAGTCGTAGAACTGGGCATAAATATCGCGCGAAGAGCCATACATCCCCACCACACTCATCACATCCAGGCCGTCCTCCTCAGCCCAACGCCCATGATCATCACGGTACAGCACCTGCGCCATAAGAATCGTCGCATCGAACTGATACGGGTCAAAACTACAAGTGCGCTTACCCATTTCGGTACTGCCGATGCGCAGGAATCCGTTCTTGCCGTTGTTTTCCACGTGGGCGAACGTGATGGACGGGTAGGTGAAGGTGCGTTCCTTCCACCGCCAATTACGCCACCGCACGTGGTCCTCACGCAGTTCGAGGTAGAAGGCGTAGCAGTGGTTTAGAGGGATGGCACCCAGCAGGCCTATGCCTAAGACACCAATCAGGAAAGCGGCAATGACCACCCCCGCTTGTGACTCATCCGCGAGGCCTTCGTGTGTCCCTGTCGAAAAGAGAAATATCGGTGCACCGACAAACCCGAGAATAGTCACAAGCCAAAAGAAAATAAACGCCGCGACGGGCCTCTTCTGCCTCTTATTCAAGGTGGGTTTGCCGAGCTTAATACGGTAGCCCGGTATCAGAGCGACGATAAGTCCCCAAAGGGTTCCGGTTTCAGCAGCGCTCATAGTATGTACGTCCTTGTGTGGTGGTTGGTGAATTGTGCTCGCTACGGTGAGGTGGCGGGCACATCCTTAGCCTATCGCACCGTATCTGACCAGAAAGTTAACTCGGGGCAATGCTTGGGTGAAGACTGGGCGACCATTCGTCAGAAGGGCCGGCTCAGCGGCGAATCGGCCCCCGTCGGTGCGCGGAATTCACCCCGCAAAACGCTAGAATCCGGGCCGTACGCGGCGTGTTGACAAACTAATATTTCAGCAAAAATCCCGCCGGAAAAACGCGGACTAGCCCACATGCCCTAAGCCTCAACTAGAAGGTGCACTCTGTACGCAAAAACTTTAACGTTTAACCTCTAGAATAAGAAAAGGTTCAAGGCGCGGCCACACGCCGTACCAACACCGCTCACTCTGCAGAAACACCAACCTTGAAAGGTACAATCATGACCTCCAAGAAGTCCGCACGGCTTACCCGCCGCGCAGCCCTGGCCGCCGCCGGTGCTGGCGCAGCAACCGCCCTCGGTGCGCTGCTCACCCCCGCGCAGGCCTACTACAACCGACCCACCGTCCGTTACCGCCCGGCCTTCCGCTACACCTACCGTTACAACCGTTACGGCCGTCGCGAGCGCGTCATCATCGTTGATAACGGCGGTAACTAAACCAAACGCCCGACCGGGTTATCCTCGTGTTCGGAACATATACTAGGAGGCGGTGCCACACACTCGTGGCGCCGCCTTCGGCGTATCGTGCCGTACCCGCCGCGCGGTCCGCCCATCACCACGGATAGAGAGAACCCATGAATAAGATCAAGCCCCTCACCCGCCGATCCGCCCTCGGCCTGCTCGCAGCAACCGGCGGCGCAACCCTCCTCGCAGCCTGCGGTGCTCAGCCCCAGGCAATCAGCGGCTCTGCGTCTGCATCCGGTAGCGCATCTGCTTCCGCGTCGGCATCCAAGAGCGTTCGTAGCGACTACTCCGGTGTTGCAGTCCTGGAGGGCTACACCTCCAAGCCTGCTGACTACCAGCCTGGAACTCGCACCGAGCCCTCTAAGAACGCGCCCGTGCCCGTGAAGCCCGCCGTTGCCAACGAGAACAGCGTGGAAGGTCTGTATCAGTCCATCGCGTTCTTCGGTGCCGCCATTGAGTACTACATGCGTACCGGTAAGACCGAGCCCCTGCGTGAATGTGCGGTTAACAACTCCGAGCTGAAGAACATGCTCGAACCCGAAGAAGGCACCCTGGGTGCTGGTTTGCAGCAGGGCAAGATTTGGATGCAGGACCCGTCCGCCACCATCACCATGCTTACCGCACAGCCCGAGCGTGATGGCGACGCCTCCGACTGGGATATCCGCCTGACCATGGACAGCGGCGAGTTCATTGCAAGCAAGGACCGTGTGGAAGAAGCCTCCTCCGATTCGGACCGTAAGAACGATGTGGAGCGCACCCTGCACGGTGTGTACGAGAACGGTGCGTGGAAGCTGACCGGCATGCGCACTTCCTCTTCGTCCTCGTCTTCTGCTTCCTAAAAGCTTCAGCCTAGAAGCGCATAGCTTCTACATCTAAAAGGCGCCCGCCCCGTGGTTTTCAAGCCACGAGGCGGGCGCCTCTCTCATGCGGTGAAGGACCTACCCTGCTTTTACCTATGCAGAAGCAAGCTTCGCCTCAAGCTCCTTCACAATCTTCGCGTGTTCCTTCTCAGAGATAGAAACCTTGAAGAAGAAGGCGAGGAACGAGCACACAATAATGGCCAGTGGCACATAGAAAGCAGCCGTGTTGAACGTCTGAATGTTCTGCGCGGTGAGGCTATTAGGATCTGCACCGTTAGTCATAGCGGCAGCAACAGCAACCACACCCACGATGCTGTTAGAGAGAGCACCAGCGATCTTGTCGAGCATCGGGCGGACGGACAGGGTAACTGCCTCGTTGCGCTGACCGGTCTTCAGCTGGCCGTACTCAATGGAGTCGGTCAGCGCCAAGATAGCGGTCATCTGGATGAAGGTGTTCGGGGTGTAGAACAGCACCAGTGCCACGTAGACCAGAGCCAAGTTCTGCGGGAAAAGAATAAACAGAATGTAGGCAATAATCATCACGCCTTCCGGCATCCTTAAAGGGACCAAACAAAGATGTATACGAGAGGAAGGAAGACATGTCTTCCACCGAACAAACGACTCCCGTAGTCTCCTCCCAGTCACCCTCAGCAGCGTGGCTTGATGACCCCACCGTGTACGCTGTCAACAGGGAAGCAGCGCACTCCGACCATCACTCCTCAAACCCCCAGCAGAGCCTCAACGGCACGTGGGCTGTCCGCACTGCATGGGCCTCAGAAATTGACGTCACCACCGCAGAATTCGCCGCCCCTGCCCTCGACGAAAGCGACTACCAGAGCATCCCCGTCCCCGCCACCCTGGAAACTGAGGGACTCTGGCGCCCCGCCTACGTCAACATCCAGATGCCCTGGGACGGCCACGAAAACCCCGAAGCTCCTCACATCCCCGAGAAGAACCACGTAGCCCTCTACCGCAAGCACTTCACCCTGGAGGGCGACCTCAAGAAGATGCTGAGCGAATCGGGCCGCATCGCGCTCGCCTTCGAAGGCTTCGCAACTGCAATTTACGTGTGGGTTGACGGCACCTTCGTCGGTTACGCAGAAGACGGTTACACCACCACCTCCTTCGACATCACCGATATCGTCAGCAAGGACGCAGAAGGCAACCACACCCTGACCGTCGCATGCTACGAATACTCGAGCGCTTCATGGCTGGAAGACCAGGACTCGTGGCGTTTCCACGGCCTCTTCCGCGCCGTGAACCTGGTAGCCCGCCCCGCAGTCAGCATCGCCTCCCTCACCGTTGAAGCAGACTACGACGCACCCACCGGCAAAGCACACCTGGATGCTCTCGTCACCCTCAACGGTGAAGAAATCAAGGCGTACACCCTGCAGGCCAGCGTCCTTGACGGCACCCAGGTCATCTGGTCTGGTACCGTCGCCGCCGAAGACGCATCCGTGCGCATCTCCTCCGATGCTCTCGAGGGCATTTCCCCCTGGTTGGCTGAATCGCCCTCTCTCTACACGCTGACGGTGGACCTGCTCCACGACGGCAAGACCGTAGAATCCACCAGCCAGCGCGTCGGATTCCGTCGCTTCCGCATCGAGAACGGAATCATGACCCTCAACGGTCACCGAGTCCTCTTCAAGGGTGTCAACCGCCACGAGTTCCACCCGCGTACCGGCCGCGTCCTGACCGTTGAAGACATGACTTCAGAGATTCTCTTCTGCAAGCAGCACAACATCAACGCTATTCGCACCAGCCACTACCCCAACGATTCACGCTTCTACGCCCTGGCCGACGAATACGGTATCTACCTGGTTGACGAAGCAAACCTGGAAACTCACGGCTCCTGGTGCACCCCCGGTGACATCCCCACCCCCGAGACCACGATCCCCGGCTCCCGCATGGAATGGGAAGGCGCCTGCGTTGACCGCGTAGAATCCATGATTCGCCGCGACTACAACCACCCCTCCGTAGTAATCTGGTCGCTCGGTAACGAAGCATACGGCGGCGAAGTATTCCGCTCCATGTACCGCCGAGTCCACGAACTGGACCCCAATCGCCCCGTACACTACGAAGGCATCACCTGGCACCGCGAATTTGATGACGTCACCGACATCGAATCCGGTATGTACACCCACACCGACGTCGTCGAAAAGTACCTGTCGAACAACCCCCAGAAGCCCTTCATCATGTGCGAATACATGCACGCAATGGGCAACTCGGTCGGCGCTATCGACGAATACGTCGCACTGGAACGCTACCCCCACTACCAGGGCGGTTTCATCTGGGACATGATCGACCAGGCACTCTGGCACCCCGGTGAGAGCGAAGGTGCCCCCGAATACCTCGCCTACGGTGGCGCATTCGGCGAACGCCCCTGCGACTACGAATTCTCCGGTGACGGTATCCTCTTCGCCGACCGCAAGGTAAGCCCCAAGGCCGCTGAAGTGAAGGCAGTGTACTCCAACCTGCGCATCACCCCCGACCAGAAGGGCGTGACGGTCGTCAACGACAACCTCTTCACCTCCACCGCAGACTACACCTTCAAGGCTAGCCTGCTGGTCAACGGCGTTCCTCAGTGGCAGGAAGACTACTTCTTCGACGTAGCCCCGGAATCCACCCACGAGCTGGCAATTCCCTGGCCCCTGGAAGAATACGCTGCCGACAACGCAGAAGTAACCCTGGACGTCAGCCTCGTGCTCACTGAAGACGCCGCATGGGCTCCTGCAGGACACGAAATTGCCTTCGGTCAGTACGTCATTCCCGCATCGCAGGCTGAAGCAAACACCGCTGAAGACGCAGCAGATGCGACGGTGACCGTCGGCCGCTGGAACGTCGGTCTGCGCAACAACCAGGCTGAAGTTATTCTGTCCCGCACTCAGGGCGGCATCGTCTCCTGGGTACACAACGGCACCGAGCACGTTATTCGCCCCCCGAAGCTCACCACCTTCAGGCCCCTGACCGACAACGACCGCGGCGCCGGACACGGTTTCGAACGCGCCCAGTGGACCGTCGCAGGCCGCTACGCCCGTTGCGCTAACGTTGCCGTCGAGCAGCCCAGCGATGACAGCGTGGCAGTGACCTACACCTACGAGTTGGCAACCCCCGCTCACACCGCTGTTACGGTCCGCTACGAAGCACAGAGCACCGGCAACGTGCGAGTAACCATCGACTACCCCGGCGAGAAGGACGCACCGTCCCTGCCCGCATTCGGTCTGGAATGGGCACTGCCCGGCGAGTTCTCGCACCTGCGTTACTACGGCCTCGGCCCCGGCGACTCCTACCCCGACCGTTGCAGCGGCGTCCGCCTGGGCGTGTGGGAAAGCACCCCCGAGCAGGACTACGCACCGTACCTGGTACCTCAGGAAAGCGGCAACCACATGGGTGTCCGTTGGGCTGAAGTGACGAACGACAGCAACCACGGCTTCCGTGTCCGCCAGCTGCAGACTGCCGGTGAGGGCCTGCACGTATCGCTCCTGCCCTACTCCTCCTACCAGATTGAGGAAGCTTCCCACCAGTGGGAGCTGCCTGAGAACAACCGCACCTACCTGCGTATCCTGGCAGGTCAGCTCGGCGTTGGTGGAGATGACTCGTGGGGCTCGCCGGTACACAGCCAGTACCACATCGATGCAACCGAGCCGCTGCACATGGATATTGCGCTAGAAATTATCTAACGCAACGCTCGGCACAGTAGCAGTAGACGCCTACCTTCGTGTAGCGTCCACAGCTCTCTAGAAAAGAGGCGCCCGCCCCGTGGCTGAAAACCACGAGGCGGGCGCCTCACTTATATACGCAATAAAGCATATGCACTTATCGGGATGCTACCAGATGCGCACGCGCTCCTCCGGAGCCAGGTACAGTGCATCGCCCTCAGAGACACCAAACGCCTCATAGAACTCATCAATATTGCGCATTACACCGTTCACACGGAACTCATCCGGCGAATGCGGATCCACCGAAATCATCACCTCAGCATGCTGCGGGCGGGACTTCGTGCACCAGCCGCGAGCATTCGAGAAGAAGAAACGCTGAATAGCGGTCATGCCGTCAATCACCGGTGCATCGTCCAGCGACTCAATACCCTGCTTCTTCAGCGCCAGGCGGTACGCCTTCAACGCAATCGACATGCCCGACAGGTCACCAATGTTCTCGCCCAGAGTCAGCTCACCGTTCACGTGGAACTTCTCGTCCAGACCCACCGGAACGTACGCGTTATACTGCTCCACCAGGGCTGCGGTACGCTCCTTGAACTTCGCGTAATCCTCCTCAGTCCACCAGCTCTCCAGCTTGCCGTCGCCGTCATAGCGGGAACCCTGATCGTCAAAACCGTGACCAATCTCGTGGCCGATAATCATGCCGATATTGCCGTAGTTCGCCGCATCATCAGCATCCGGGTTGAAGTACGGCGGCTGCAGAATCGCTGCCGGGAACACAATCTCATTCGCCGGCGGCATGTAGTACGCGTTCACGGTCTGCGGAGTCATCAGCCACTCCGACTTATCCACCGGCTGACCCTTACGGGCAATCAGCCAGTCAGCATCAAACGCACCGGTACGGCGCAGGTTCTCAAACAGGTCACCGGGCACCAGCTCCAGGGCGGAGAAGTCACGCCACTTATCGGGGTAACCGATCTTGGTGACGAACTTCGACAGCTTCTCCAGCGCCTTCTGACGGGTTGCCTCAGTCATCCAGTCCAGCGACTCAATGGACTCGCGGTACGCCTCAAGGAGGTTGCCGACCAGAACCAGCATCTTCTCCTTGTGCGAGGGCGGGAAGTGCACAGCCACGTACTCCTGGCCGATCTCTTCACCCAGAGCCTTCTCGACAGCGCCCACGCCGCGCTTCCAGCGCTCACGAATCTGCTGGGTACCGGAAAGGGTCTTGCCGTAGAAGTTGAAGCTTTCCTGAACCAGCTCGTCGTACATGAACGGCGCACGCGAACGCAGAACAGTCCACACAGCCCACAGCTTCCAGCTCATCAGCGGGATGGAAGTGAACAGCTTCGCCGCACCCTCAAAGAAGGACGGCTGGCCCACAATAACCTGACCCAGGGTCTCCGGGTCTGTGCCGAGCGCCAGCAGCCACTGCGAGAACGGGAAGCCGGGGAACTTCTCGTCCAGCTCGGTCGCCTGGTACGGGTTGTAGGTTGCCTCCGCGTCGCGGTTCTCCACAACGTTCCAGTGCAGGCGAGCCAGCTCCGACTCGTGAGTGAACACCAGCTGAGCCGCCTGCTCCGGAGTCAGACCGAAGCCCTCAGCCAGACCGGTCAGCTGGAACATGCGGGCAATATGCTCAACATACGCCGCGCACGCCTGCTCGTGCTTCTCTTCACGGTAGTAGGATTCATCCGGCAGACCCAGACCCGACTGGTACAGGAAGAACGTGTAGTTCTTCGGGTCCTTCGGGTCGTTGCTGGTGTACCAGGCGAACAGCTGCGGCAGACCCGCACGAGACAGCAGCGCCAAGGTCACAGCCAGGTGGGAAGGGGTTGCCGAGTTCAGAATCGGGGCGATTTCCTTCAGCAGCGGCTCCAGGCCGTCCGCCTCAATCTTCTCAACATCCATGAAGGAGTTGTACAGCGCGCCGATGCGGGACTCCGGCTGCTCCTTCGCAATCTTCTCCACCAGCTCACGCACGTGCTTCTCTGCGTTATCGCGGAGGGTGTACAGGCCGCCGTCCTTGGGGCGGTCCGCCGGGATTTCGTGGGTAGCAAGCCACTTACCGTTGACGTGGCGGAAGAAATCGTCGCCCGGCTTGACGGTTTCATCCACCCATTCTTTAGTGATTCCAGAGTTAGTAGTCATGGTTCCATTCTATGTTCTTACGCCCCCAAGCCACAGGATGCCCGGCACGGCACCCAGATGCTGGCTCACCGGTACAGGCGCTTCTCAGGGGCATTTTGCCGCTCCTCAGCGGGCTACGCGGGTGGCAGAGAAGGCGGTAGCCCTCCCAGGACGCAGAAAACCCGCCCGCACGGTCACACAACCGTACAGGCGGGTTAACATCTACCCCCGAACCGCCGAGCAGTTCAGGAAAGAAGAAGCACTATTCGCTTAAGCCTGAGCCGCCAGCTTCTCTGCACGCTCAGCCATCAGACGCTTCTCAGCACCGTTAACCAGCCAGAGGAACAGCACGGCCAGACCCGAGCACACAATCATGAAGACGAACGCGGTGCTCCAACCCCAGTGGTCAACAATAATGCCGATACCGGCAGAAGCCAGGGTTGCACCCAGTGCGTAACCGAACAGGCCGGTGAAGCCCGCAGCGGTACCCGCAACGTGCGAGGGGGACAGGTCAATAGCCTGCAGACCAATCAGCATGACCGGGCCGTAAATCAGGCCACCAATCAGAGCCAACGCAACGTACGCAATCCACAGCGGCGCATCCGAAGAAGGCAGCCAGTACAGCAGAATCGCGCCAACGGTCGCAATCAGGAACAGGATACCCGCGGGGGAGCGGCGACCCTTGAACATGCGGTCAGAAACGTAACCGCACAGCACGGTGCCACCAATGCCGGCAAGCTCCAGAATCGAGAAGCCCGCAATACCGCCCTCAAGGGAGGTGTGGCGCACATCGTGCAGGTACTTCGGCGCCCACACCAGCACACCGTAACGCAGGGTGTACACGAACACGTTTGCCAGAGCCAGGTACACCATGGTCGAGTTGGTCAGCACGTGCTTACGGATGGTGGTCCAAGTGGACTCCGCACGATCCTCAGCGGTGGACTCAACCTTGTGCGGGTCGTTGCGGTACACGTCAACGGTGGGCAGACCCTCAGCCTCGGGGTTGTCACGAATCAGCAGCCATGCGACGAACGCCAGAACGAAGCTGATAACAGCCGGGAACCAGAAGGCAACTTCCCAGGTCTTGCCGAACATGGAGAAGCCCCAGGCCACCAGCAGGCCGGACAGCGCACCACCAACGTTGTGGGCGGTGTTCCACCAGGAAACCTTCGTGCCGCGCTCGCTGGTGGAGAACCAGTTCACGAGCACACGGCCCGAGGGCGGCCAACCCATGCCCTGGAAGACACCGTTGAAGACCATGATGGTCGCCATGATGGAGGCGATAGCGGCACCGTAGCCTGCCGCACCCGCGCCTTCACCCATGTAGCCGGTCAGTGCCAGCAGAATGTTTGCAATACCCGAGAGCACCAGGCCGATGGGCAGGAACAGACGAGCATTCGAGCGGTCGGAAATCATTGCGGTCAAGAACTTGCTGAAGCCGTAAGCCAGCAGCAGTGCCGTGGACAGTGCACCAATTGCTGCGTTGCTGAAGCCAAGTTCCTTGGTCAGAATCGGGGTGACCAGCGGGACGTTGTTACGAATCAGGTAGAAGGTCGCGTAACCGATGAAGATACCCATGAAGACCTGCAGGCGCATGCGCGGGTACTTCGCATTAACTTCTGCTTCGCTGAGCTGGGGCTTGGGTGCCGGAATAGCGAGCCAGCGGGGTGCAGAACCCTTCTTCTTCTTTGATGAAGTGGTAGTAGTCATGCTGGAATTCTAAAAACGGATTCTTATAAAAATGCTAATTTGATGGGCATATGTGCATAGTATTCTTGCAACGGTGAACAGATATTCAGAACGCACGTTCTTTAAAAGCCGTTTCTGCCTTGAAATTCCGGTGAATCTGAAAATACCTGTGATGCGCATCTACCTATCGGGAGACGGGGCCACGCGGCGCGCGATGAATATAAATGCTTTCAATAAACGGCAAGAGAATGTTATGGTCAGACCACACATAAATTTAGGGTAATTTATACCCTAAATCCGCCGCGAAAACCACGTGGACGCCGCGAAACGAACCCGGGACAAATCCGAAACGAACCCGCAACGGGCACCCCCCGAGCACACAAAAGTCCGCCCGCACGGTGCAGAAGAAGCCGTGCGGGCGGACCCGTTATCTATCCCCAAAAGTTCGGCGTGCAGTCGGTACGCATACCGGCGGGAAGCCGAACAGCCGCCACCTACCGCGAATCACCGCGAGCAAACCATCATCCGGTCAACCCGCAGCAGGCAGCGGAACCTAAAGCTCTCCGGGTGGGAAACCTAGAGAGAAGCGCGAATCGCCTTGGTGGCGTCCACCAGGTGACGCAGAGACTGCTTGGTCTCCTCGTAATCACGAGTCTTCAGACCACAGTCCGGGTTCACCCACAGGTCGGCAATGGTGCCGTAGCCAATCGCAGCCTTCAGCAGGGACTCAATCTCCTCCTGCGAGGGAACACGCGGGGAGTGGATGTCCCACACGCCCGGGCCCAGACCGGAAACGAAGCTCTCCGGAATATCAGCCAGCAGCTCCATGTGCGAGCGGGCGGCCTCGATGCTGGTCACGTCAGCGTTCAGAGCGTTAATCGAGTCGATAATCTCGTTGAACTCCGAGTAGCACAGGTGGGTGTGAATCTGGGTGGAGTCCTTCACGCCGCTGGTTGCCAGGCGGAAGGAGTTCACCGACCAGTCCAGGTACTGCGGCTGCTCGTCGCGGCGCAGGGGCAGCAGCTCGCGCAGAGCCGGCTCATCCACCTGAATGATGCGGATGCCTGCCTCCTCCAGGTCGGCAATCTCGTCGGCAAGAGCCAGAGCCACCTGGTTAGCGGTCTCGCGGCGCGGCTGGTCGTCACGCACGAAGGACCACGCCAGAATCGTCACGGGGCCGGTGAGCATGCCCTTGACGGGCTTCTCGCTCAGCGACTGTGCGTGGGAGCTCCACGGCACGGTGAACGCCTCACCGCGCAGGCCCTCGCCGTGACGCTTCACGTCACCGAACAGGATCGAGGGGCGGGTGCAACGCGAACCGTAGGACTGAACCCAGCCGTGGCGGGTGGTTGCGAAGCCGTCGAAGTTCTCGGCGAAGTACTGAACCATGTCGTTACGCTCAGCCTCACCGTGAACCAGCACGTCCAGACCCAGCTCCTCCTGCAGCTTGATGACCGAGGCAATCTCGTCACGCAGGAAGCCGTTCAGCTCCTCAGCGGAAATCTTGCCCGCACGAGCCTCCGCACGGCGGCGGCGAATCTCAGCGGTCTGGGGGAAGGAACCGATGGTGGTGGTCGGCAGCTTCGGCAGGTTCAGGTCAGCCTGAGCCGCATGGCGAACGTCAATGGTCGGACGGTCGAAGTCCTCGGCGGTCACAGCTGCGGCGCGGGCACGAATCTCGTCGTTGTGCTTGCGCGGGTCGGCGGCGAAGCGAGCCAGCGCCTCATCAGCAGCCTTCAGCTCGGGCTCAACAGCGGCCTCACCCTCGGCCAGGCCACGAGCCAGCAGTGCAATCTCAGCGACCTTCTGGTCGGCGAAGGCCAGGCCGTCCACGGGAACCTCGGCGGGGTCTTCCAGAGCCAGGTCGTGCGGCACGTGCTGCAGGGAGGTCGAGGAGGACACCGACACGGCACCCTCGGATGCGCCGGGCAGCGCCTCCAGGGTCTTCAGCGCGGCACGAACATCAGCACGCCACACGTTACGGCCGTTCACAACACCGGCAACCAGGTGCACGCCGGCGGCAGAAACAGACTCAAGCTCAGCCTTCGAGTACACGCCGTGCACCAGGTCAAGATGCAGGGCCTCAACACCGGTACCCAGCAGTGCCGGCAGGTTCTCACGCAGGGAACCGTAGGGGCTGGTCACCAGAATCTGCGGGCGCTTCTCGGCGGCGGCCAGGGCGCGGTAGGTGCGCTCGGCCAGCTCGGCAACCTTCGCGTTGTCGGCACGGTCCACGGTCAGGCCCGGCTCGTCCAGCTGAACCCACTCAACACCGCGCTCAGCCAGCTGCTCCAGCACCTGAGCGTAAGCGGCAACGAACTCGTCCAAGCGGTCGATGGGTGCGAAGTCCTCGGCGGAACCCTGCTCAGCCTTAGCGCCCAGCAGCAGGGTCAGCGGGCCAACAATCTGCGGACGAACCTTCACGCCAGCCTGCTTTGCGACCTCGAGCTGCTCGTCAATAGCCTCAAGGTTCAGCTTAATCTCGGTGCCGGCACCAATCTCGGGCACCAGGTAGTGGTAGTTGGTGTCGAACCACTTGGTCATCTCCAGAGGAGGCAGGGTCTCGGTACCGCGCGCCAGGGCGAAGTAGCCGGGCAGATCCAGCAGGCCGCGTGCATCCTTAGCCTCGGCCAGACGCTCGGGAACCAGGGTGAACAGGCGAACAACGTCGAGCACCTGGTCGTAGTAGGAGAAGGTCGCCGGAATCGAGTAGTTGTCAGCCTTCAGGCCCGCGGCGGTCACGCGCTCAAAGTAGGTGCGCTGCACGTCAGCGGCGGTATCCTGCAGCTCCTGCAGGGTGGTCTTGCCCTTCCAGAAAGCCTCCTGAGCCTTCTTCAGCTCACGGAAGCGGCCCACGCGGGGGTAACCAACAATAGTTGCGGCGGGGAAAGCAACGTTAGACATAGTGCATATTCCTTTACTGGGGATAGAAATGGGAGAATCAGCGGGCCCTGCCGGCCCCGTCGATGGGGCCGAGATCCGCGGGACGCTCCCGGGGTACTTTGGGGGAAACTTGGGTGGCGCATCCGCGCCGGGCGGAGCGGGTCGCGTTTAGGCGAATTCCAGCTCGCTCAGGGGCTGGGAGAAACGGTTGCTGTATCGGGGCAGGTCCAGCTGGTCCAGAACGTCCAGCACCGCGGCATGCTCGTTGAAGGTGAAGAAGTGCAGGCCCGGTGCGCCCGCATCCATCACGGCGCGGCACTGGTTCAGTGCGTAGTCCACGCCGATGCGGTGCAGCTCTGCGCTGCTGGTTGCCGTCTCCAGGGCGTACGCCAGATCCGCCGGAACCGACATGCCCGCCATCTGGCAGAGGTTCTGCAGGCGCTTCAGGGAGGTCACCGGCATGATGCCCGGAATAATCGGGATGTCCACACCCGCCAGGCGAGCCGAATCGACCAGGGCACTGTAGCGCTCATCCTCGAAGAACACCTGGGTGATAGCGAAATCCGCGCCGGCACGCTGCTTCGACAGCAGAATCTCAATATCCTGCAGCAGGGATGCGGACTCGGGGTGCTTCTGCGGGTACGCCGCCACGCCGATGGACACCTTACCTGCCGCCAAGTGGGCGAAGTCTTCACGCTCAACGCGGCGAATCAGCTCGACCAGGTAGCGGGCGAAGGGAAGCTCCGAAACCTGACCTTCCTGCACGTCACCGCGCAGCGCCAGGAAACCGCGCACGCCCAGACCCAGAATCAGGCGGACCGCACGCTCCAGCTCGTGCACCGAGTGGCCTGCACAAATCAGGTGTGCCAGGGGGGTGAGGGAGGTTTCGTGCACCAGGTAGTCGAGCAGCGCCAGCGTCTTCTGACGGCGCTTCGCGTCACCGGAATAGGTGACCGAAACGTAGTCGGGGTTGGTACCCTCAAGCTCCGCAATGGTGCGAATCAGCGACTCACAGCTTGCGTGTGAGCGCGGAGGGAACAGCTCAAAAGAAAGAGCCGGGTGAACTGTCGTCATAACCATCCTTCGTGTTCACCCGATAGATACGCACCGTAAGGGTGCGCGAATTCTTCTGCAGGATGCGCGCCACCGGTTTGCGGGTGCGCATCATCAAGGGGTGCCGAAGGGTATTCTTCTCTATCGGTTCTGGCGGGAGCACCTTGTCCGCACCCTGCACCGTGACGGTGGGGGATACTGGCGAGGTTGCTGCGACGTCGACGAGCCAGATCTCTCGGTCGCTCTTGATAGATAACGCCTTCACTGTACCGGGCGTTTTGGAGGGTGCGCAAGAACTTCGGGGGATGATGACCCAATATGTCGAGAGATGACGAGTCACCGAAATATGAACTTAATATGACCGACTATGACGAGGGGGGCTGGGGGCGTTGCGGGTAGGGCTGTCGGCTGACCCCTGAATGCCGAAAATATCACAGATATATCTGCTTAATATTCTTGGACACGCACGAATATGTGTGTTTTATATTTCATTGAAGAGTAGAGTTAGTTAGTGAGGCACGGGTAGTGTTTCAATGTCCGCTCATCGAGGAGTTTCAGGGCTCAAAGATGAGTTCAATATGACTTTGTGAGCGTGGTGAGAATGAAAAATCTATTTTCCTCTATACTCTGGTCCTTCCGCCTAGCCTGGAAAACCTGTCCCGCGACCCTAGTGAGCACTGCCCTATCGCTAGCCATCATCGCCTGCATTCCCTTGAGCCAGTCCCTGCTAATCGGTAATACAGTATCAGCCTTGAGCGGTTCAAATGGTGGCGCAGCATGGATTTATATTATTGCTCTTGCCCTTGTTGTCGGAATTAATATCATTGCTCAACGCTGGGTAATAAGTAACATGCTTATCCTCAAATCAAAGATGAACTATCGGGTTCACCGCATGTTAAATACCAGGTTATCTACATTTCCGTTATCTGATATAGGTAGCACAAAATCACAGGAAGATATACGTGCTGCTAGAGAGGCAATATCGAAACAGGAATTGCAGGTTCACACCATGTCAGTTATGACACTGGTGAGTGCCTTTGCGATGGTTTTCCTCCTCTGTCTTAATATTGCGAACGTCAGCATTGTGGCAGCAATTTTTGCGGCGCTGTGTTCACTACCTCTATCTATTGCAATGGTAATCCTCGCTAAACGTGATTACGCTATATACACCCTAATGTACGAGGACTATCGGGTAGAGAACTACTATCTAGACAATCTGATGGCTCAAAGTCGCGCCCAAGAACTTCACCTCATGAGAGCCTCCCGATTTTTCTCGCAACGCGTAGCGTCCTGGCGACGCCGGGCAGCCGGTAGGGAATTGAGCCTTGAAAGTGTTAGAGGAATCGTCTCCATGGTTGCCGGGCTACTTTGCTCTGTCTTACTCTTTGCGTCCCTGTACTTCCTTGTGGATTCAGGCGCCGATATATCGTATGTGGCCGGATCGCTGATTGGAATCATTGCCTGTGTTAACGCGACCCAAGAGGTGGGATATTCATTCGGCCAGATTATTAATGGAGCATTATCTGTTCAGCAATTCCGAAGGGTATGCGACTCTGATACTTACGACCATGCTTCTGAGATAAAAACTTCTAACCCTAACCGTGAAAATATTTCAAAAATTATATGCAAAGATGTATCCGTTCAGTATGAGGGCGCGTCGTCTTTTGCGCTTAAAGATATTAATCTTGAGCTGATGAATAATCAAATGATTGCAGTAGTTGGCGCCTCGGGCGCGGGAAAAACAACGCTAATAAATGCAATTCTTGGAATTACACCAATTGCCCAGGGGAGCATAACGTATAAGGGTGCTTCTTCTGAGAGTAAATACAACATGTTGGCAAATGTTGGTTTGGTGAGTCAAGACTA
>NZ_KV814481.1:0-18489 GCF_001813965.1 Rothia sp. HMSC072E10
GATGGTGGGTGTGTGGTGGAGCAAGGAACCTACCAGGACCTAACGACCGACCCCACATCACGCTTCAGAAAGCTCTTCGCCTCCCAACTGGAGGGGAAATAACCTTGCAACATACCCGCACAACGTAGAGTTAAAAACATGGAACGTATTGAATCCCCCGTCTACCGCAGGCTCGGCAACTCCGGCCTCGTCGTACCCAGCGTCGGTATCGGCTGCAACAACCTCGGCCGCCCCGGCACCCCCACCCGCACCCAAGAAGGCACCAACGAAGTCATCGCCGCCGCAGTCGACGCAGGCATCAGCTTCTTCGACATCGCCGACCTCTACGGCGCTGAACCCGGCCTCTCAGAAACCATGTTCGGCACCGCCCTCACCCAGCTCGGCCTCGACCGCGACGAACTGACCATCGTTACCAAATTCGGCCTGCCCGTCGGCGACCTCAACGGCAACGACCGCAACGCCCGCGGATCCCGCCGCTACATCATGCGCGCCGTCGAAGGGTCCCTCCGCCGCCTCGGCACCGACTACATCGACCTGTACTTCTACCACAGCCCCGACCCCAACACCCCCATCGAAGAGACCCTCAGTGCCCTCGACCAGCTCGTACGCGACGGCAAAGTCCGCTACCTGGGCCACTCCAACTTCTCCGGCTGGCAGCTCGCCCACGCCGAACACTGCGCCCATGAACTCGGCACCGAACGGTTCATCGTCGCTGAAAACCACTACAACCTGCTTGACCGCCGCGCAGAACTCGAAATCCTGCCCGCCGCACGGCACTTCGGCATGGGTGTGCTGCCGTACTTCCCGCTCGCTAACGGCCTGCTGACCGGCAAGTACCGCCGCGACAACATTCCCGCCGGTTCGCGCCTGTCCCACTCCAAGAAGAACGTGCTCGACGCCGCCAACTGGGACCAGCTCGAAGCCTTCCACAGCTTCTGCACCGAACGCGGCATCACCGAAGTGCAGGCGGCGTTCTCCTGGCTCGCACAGCAGTCGCCAGTCACCTCCGTCATTGCCGGTGCGACCAGCGCCGGGCAGGTGCGCGCCAACGCACAGGCGGCATGCCTGCGCTTCGACGCTGAGGACCTCGCCGCCCTGGACGCCATCTTCCCGGCACCCGAGAAGATCGCGCTGTTCTAAACGCGGGCTCCCTCTCAAAGGGGCACTCAGGCGGTCGCATATGTCGGCCGTAATATACGCTGAAAAATGTCCGTGGTGAGAAATAAATATCACCCGCCGAACGTTTTCGCTAGGATTAGGTGAGGTGTGTCTAACCTGACGCACCTCACCTTACCTATGTACCCACCCCTGCCGCCTGGAAGCAGCCCGGCAGGACCACCCGCCACCGGCACATCAAAGGACACCATGAGCGCACAGAGCACCGCCTCCACCCTGCCCCCTCTGGGCACCGGGAAGCACAGCCGATACCTCGGCATCATCGCACTCATCGCCACCTTCGGCGGTCTACTCTTCGGCTACGACACCGGAGTAATCAACGGCGCGCTCGAACCCATGAGCCGCGAACTCGGCATGGACTCCACCACCCAAGGCTGGGTCACCGGATCGCTCGCCTTCGCCGCCGCTATTGGCGCGCTCGGATGCGGCCGCATCTCTGACCGGTTCGGCCGCCGAACCACCATCATTGGGCTCTCCACCATCTTCTTCATTGGTGCCCTGACCTGCGTGTTTGCACCCAACGTCGCCGTACTCATCACCGGGCGCACCCTGCTCGGCCTGGCGGTCGGTGGCGCCTCCGCCGTGGTGCCCGTGTTCCTCGCAGAGCTCGCACCCTACGAAATTCGCGGTTCCCTCTCCGGCCGCAACGAGCTCATGGTTGTGGGCGGTCAGCTTGCCGCGTTCATCGTGAACGCCCTCATCGGCAACGTATGGGGCGAGCACGACGGCGTGTGGCGCTGGATGTTCGCCATCTGCACCCTGCCCGCCATCGGCCTGTTCGTCGGCATGCTGCGTGTACCCGAGTCGCCGCGCTGGCTGTTGCGCGTCGGCAAGTGTGAGCAGGCGCTTGAGGTGATGAAGCGCATCCGCTCCACCGAGCGTGCCGAAGCTGAAATTGCCGACATTGAACGCACCCTGCAGGCGGAGGTGGCAACCTCTCAGAACAATGCGGCGGGTAAGGACAGTGCGGGCGTGCGCGGCTGGTTCGTGCGCATCCTGCTCGTCGGTATTCTGGTTGGCGCGGGCCAGCAGCTGACCGGCATCAACTCGATCATGTACTACGGCATTAAGGTGCTCAAGGAAGCCGGTTTCAGCGAATCCGCGGCGCTCATCGCGAACATTGCGCCGGGTACGATTGCGGTGCTTGGTTCCATCCTGTCGCTGCGCCTGATGGAGCGTGTACCGCGCCGCGTCATGGTCATTACCGGCTATAGTTCGACCGCGTTTTTCCACGTGCTGATTGCGGGTGCATCCATGCTGTTGCCCGCCGATAATGCGGCGCGTCCCTGGATTCTGCTGGTGCTCATCGTCTGCTTTGTGGGCGCGATGCAGACCTGCCTGAACGTGTCGACGTGGGTGATTATGAGTGAGCTGTTCCCGCTGCGTGTGCGTGCGGCGGGTATGGGCATTTCGGCGTTTAGCGGCTGGATGATGAATGGTGTGCTGTCGCTGGCGTTCCCCGTGATTCTGGGCGCGGTCGGTCTGACCGGCTCCTTCATCGGCTTTGCCGTGGTGAACGTGGTCATTGCGCTGCTGATGTTCCGCAACCTGCCGGAGACTCGCGGCGTGAGCCTGGAACAGGTGGAGCGCGGCGTGATGGACGGCAGCGCCTACCCCTTCGCGCGCGGGCGCTAAACCCTGCGGTTTTAGGCACGAACGAGGCGGGCGGCCCCTCCCCGGTGGAGGTGCCGCCCGCCTCGCAATATGCGTTAGGAGATTAGTCTGCGGGGTTCTCTTTGAGGAACTCGTCGAGGCCGATGCGGTAGCCGTCATCTTCGGCGCGTGCCTTACGAAGAGCCTCAATGTCGAGGAGCTCTTCGTACTCTTCCAGCAGCTTCAGATCTTCGTAGGAGATGAGCGCGGCAACGGTCTTTCCGTTGCGGCTGATGAGGGGACGTTCGCCGGAGAACACGGCCTCATTGACCTTGGTTCCGAGGTTGTCGCGGAGTTCTTTAAGGGTCGTGACATTGGAACGAGTCCGGTGAGCGGTGACAGTCATGACCGGTTCCTTTCTGGGGTTTCTGTGGCGGCTCCGAGGATAGTTCCTGCGTAGGTTCCATCCAGGGGAGTTACTTACATGGTACAACAATGTAAAGTGTGTAAAAAGTGTACACTTTTTCTGCTAAGGTTGAGGGTAAGATTTAAAGCTCTGCCTGAAGGGTGCAGATGACTGCAAACCATGTCTCAAACCCCGTGTACCGGGTTGAATTGACGCGTAAAGCAGCGAAAGAACTGAAAAAAATCCAACGAGAAGACCGGGCAGTCTTCGAGAAAATTATCGTCTGCCTCCAAGCCCTTGGTGACGACCCATATATGGCGGGAGTCAAGAAGCTACAGGGTGAAGAAGGGTACAGGGCGCGAGTAGGAAATTACCGCATCCTGTACACCGTTGATAACGGTGCGGTTGTTGTTGAGGTTTTCCGAGTCGGGCATCGGCGAGAGGTTTACCGCGGGCTGTAGGGTATAAGGTTCTGGGGCTACCCTCGGCACCTGGCCGTGGCGGCTATCCGAGGCGACCCGGGGAGGCTCATCCCTCGGACGCGTCACAAAAAATTTTTATATTTTTAGCGGATAATCCATCAACGCGCCCCACAAGGGGACCTGCCGATAATACTCGGCTCAACGCACCGTAGATGTCGTTGTGTAAACCCAAAACAAGAGACTTAATCCACAGAAACCACGCTACACAAGTGAAGGGGCTGTTCGTTGAGCGAAAAGCAAGGAGCCCCTACCCTGAAACCCCGCCCGTAAGGTGCTACCGTCAAGAGGGTACTATTGACTTCAAAGTGCCGAAATATATGCTTGACCTGTGCGAGCACACACCGCGCAGCCACCGGAACGATTCGTCACCCGGTGCAATACACATGACTCTAACGAAATATAGGTGAACCATGACTGAGAACGTACACAACGATTGGGATCTGCGTAGCGAAGAGGTCCAGAAGGATCAGGTAGCAGCATACGACGCGATGCGCCGCCGCTGCCCCGTCGCCCACGACGAATTCATGGGCTACTCCGTCTTCAAGAACGCCGACGTGCAGCACGTTCTCGACCACCCCGAAATCTCCTCCAACGTGGTCTCCAACCGCCACATCGCCGTCCCCAACGGCATGGACGCCCCCGAACACACCGCGTTCCGCGCAATCAACGACAAGTACTTCACCCCCGAGCGCCTCGAAAAGTTCGCACCCGTCATCCGCGAAGCCGTGCAGGGCCTCATCGCTGACCTTCCTCGCGGCGAAGAGGTAGACGTCATGCAGGGCTTCGGTCAGGCATACGCAATGCGTGTGCAGAACGCCTTCATGGGCTGGCCCGCATGCCTCGAGCAGCCCCTCACCGAGTGGATCGAGAAGAACCGTGTGGCCACCCTGCGCCGTGACCGCGCAGAAATCGCCAAGGTCGCCCTCGAATTCGACGGCTACATCCGCCAGCTGCTCGACGAGCGCCGCGAGGATGCCGCAGCCGGCAAGCCCAAGGACGTCACCGCCGAACTGCTCACCGACATCGTGGACCTGCCCGGCGAAGAGCCCCGCACCATGACCGACGAAGAGATCGTCAGCCTCATCCGCAACTGGACCGTGGGCGAGCTGTCCACCGTCTCCGCAACCGTGGGTGTGTTCGTGAACTTCCTGGCACGCAACCGCGCCGAGCAGGACCGCCTGCGCGCATCCCTCGCCGACGGCAACGCCCTGGAAGACTCCAGCGAAATCGCCCTCGCCGTCGAGGAAATCATGCGACTCGAGGACACCCTCGTCACCAACCGCCGCATCACCACTCGGGACACCGAACTTGGCGGCCGCACCCTGCCCGCCGGCTCCCGCGTGACCATCAACTGGGCCAGCGCAAACCGCGACGAGGACGCCTTCGAGGACGCCCTCACCTACAACCCGCACCGCGACCAGTCCCGCAACCTCGTGTACGGCGACGGCATCCACGTCTGCCCCGGCGCGCCCCTGGCACGCCTGGAGCTGCGTATCCTGCTCGAGGAGCTGCTGCGCGGCACCAAGTCGATTGAGATTGCGGACGAGAGCGAGAAGCCCGCAACCGTGAACGCCGTGTACCCGGTCTCCGGCTACTCGGTTGTGCGCGCCATCTTCAACTAGGTGTTATCGGCATCGGCGGTGCCGCTCGAGTGGAATGAACCGGATGCCGTAGCATAACGCGCGAGGCGCCGAACCCCTTTGATAGGGGTTCGGCGCCTCGCGCTGTTAAGAGTGAATAGGGGCTAGAATACACCGCCCGCTATAGACGGAGCAGAATATTCTTTAATGGCTATATACACTGGTCGGTTATCTCAGTGAGCTGAGTTTAGCGGCCGGTAGCCGAGGGCTTCGCGGAAGAACGAGACGAGGCGCTCGCAGACGGACGAGCCGAAGCACTCGCAGACGCCGAGGCGGAAACCTCCGCCGCCGCGCTCGCCGACTCCTCGGCCGATAGCGGTGTACCGTCCTCGTGGACGCCCGCCATTGCCGGGGTCACGCCATTCACGAAGCTCAGCTTCGCCTGCTTGAAGTGATAATCCGGGGAGCAGGTCAGCTTGTACTTGGTATCCGCCAGCTCGCGAATCGTCTTCACATAATTCTGAGTCTCGGGGAAGGGCGGAACGCCGCCGTACTTCTCCACGGAACCGGGGCCCGCGTTATAGCCGGCGAGCACCACATCCTGCAGCTCATCCTCATTAGAAGCGTACTTCGCCAAACGGGTGCGAAGCTCGGACAGGTAGCGGGCCTGCGCCGCAATCGCATCGTGCGGGTTCAGCACGTTGCCGCCGTTGCCGAAGCTGTAATGCTCGGCGTTCCACGCCTCATCGGTAAACTGCGCGATACCCTTAGCGCCCTGATGGGACTCAACGCCCACGCGCCAGTGGCTCTCGGTCTCAATCTGCGCGGCCATCACGCCGGGGCGGAAACCCGACACCTTAGAGCCCTCCTCAAAATCGGATCGGAGGGCCGCCGGAGCATACGAAAGCTCGGTCATGCCGCAATAATCATCGTAGGTGGCCGCCAAACCGGCGACGCCGCCACCCAGCAGGACCGCAGAGGCGATAATCTGCCAGTGCGCAAGCACCCCGGCGATAAAGCGCAGCGGGAAAGCTTTACGCGGCCGAGGGGAAGTCTGTGCGTCCGCCGAGGCGGAAGTGTGGTTGGAGGCGCTCGTAGCGTTACGCTCGGAAGGGGCGCCCGAAGTGCTATGTGCCATCCATCCAGACTAGCGCACCCGAGCCGCGGATGCCGACAAAATACCCACGGATGAGGCTAAAAGCATAGTCAGCGCGGGATGCGCACCCCGCCCCAATCCGGGCAAACGGCCCTGCCGCCCGCCTGCGAGAAAGGAAGAAGCCGCCCGGAAAGGCCCCCGGGTAGCGGAGGGCCCCGCCGCGCGCATCCGAGGATGCACCCGGCGGGGCCTCACAAATCCCGCTGCCGCGAGGGCTCGGCTCACGGGGTTGCCTAGCGGTCGGTCACCACAATCTTGCCGGCGGCGCCGCGCTCCATCTCCGCGAAGGAGTGGTTCACGAACGTGTACGTGCCGGACTCCAGGAACTGCATCTCCACGAAGCCGCCCTGGGCGGGGGCCAGATCCAGGGCCTGACTGTGGCCGTCACGGCTACCGAACGCATCCGCGCCGCGGCGCATCAGGTAGCCGCCCTCCTTGTAGACCGTGTCGAACTGCGAACCGACCACGTGGAAGCTCGTGCCGTGGTTCGGGCCCGCCGCCATCACCCAAATACGGATGCGCTCGCCCTTCTTCACCTGCAGGGGCTTTGCCTTGTACTGGGTCGCGTGGCCGTTGAACATGGTCAGCGTGGGGGTGCCCGCCGCAATCAGGTCGGGAGAGTTCTCCGCCAGCTTGTTGCCGTCGGAGGCGGTCTTGCCGGTGTCGTGCAGGTACGCTTCGCCCTGAACCATCACGTACTCGTGATCCACCTGATCCAGGTCGGCCGGGTCAATGATGACCGCGCCGTACATGCCCTGGGTCATGTGCAGGCTCAGCGGGGCGGTACCGCAGTGGTACAGCCAGATGCCGGCGGCCTTCGCCTCGAAACGGTAGACGAGACGCTCACCGGGGGCGATGGTCTTCATCGTGTTATCGGGGGAAACCATGCCCGCGTGGAAGTCCAGCGAGTGGCCCATCGTGCCGTTATTGACGAGTGTAATTTCAAAAATATCGCCGACCTTGCCGTGCAGAACCGGGGCCATGTTCTGCCCGTTGAAGGTCCACATGTGGACGGTTACGCCGGGGGCTACCTCGCGGTCGACCTCCTGCACCTCCAGGGTGACCTTGCGGACGGTCTTGCCGTTCACCTGCGTGGCGGTGTTCGGTGCCGGGATGTTCGGGTCGCGGTACTGGTAGCCGCTGCCGGGCGCCGCAGACATGTCAATCTTGCCGTTAGCGACCGTCATGAGGGTCGGGACGTTACCCGTCGCGGCGTGGTTGTGGTTGGTGTGGTCACCGGAAGCCACCTGCTGCGAAGAAGCACCGGTCACCTTCACCTTGAGGACCATGCCCAGGGAGCGGTGGCCCGCCACGGAGCAGTACGCCTCGGTATCGGCGGTCATGACGCCGGCGTCCACGGTCTTCGTCTCGCCGGGGTTGATCGTGCCGGTGGTTGCGCCGTTATCGAAGGTCAGGTCGTGGGTCATGCCCTGATCCTCGTTGGTGACCTCGACGACCAGGCGGTTACCGGCGGGCACCTCCACCTCGGCGGGGGTGAAGCGGTAGTTGCTGGTTGCCTTCACCTTGACGGTGGTGGTCTGTCCGGTCGGCGTGCCCGCCTGCGAGCCGGCGTTCAGGGTGGGCAGGGCCGAGAGGTTCAGCGCGGAGGGGTTCACCGCGAAGCCCAGCAGGAAGGCCATGGCCACGGCCAGGGCCGCCTGGAAGCTCTGCTTGGCGTGCGGGACGGGCTCGGGGGTGAGCGCCTCCTGGTTGAAGGCGGGCTTCTCACCGCGGGCGCGGGCCGCCATCATCTCCTTGCGGGCGCTCACCGAGGCCTTCACACCGCGAATCATGAGCGGAATGAACGCGGCCAGGGCCAGGGCACCCACGACGGCGACGGCAATCTTAATGGACTGGCCCACCGCCGCGCCGGGCATCATGAAGACGAGCAGGGCAAGGTTCACGGCGGTCACGCGGGCCGCTGCGAAACGGTTAAATTCCTTATTGGATGCGCGCACCACGGCCGGGCCGCCACCCATGCGCTGCGGAAGCAGGTAGCTCATCGCGCCGAGCAGCACCTGAAGCAGGAAGCCAACCACGAAGATGGGGGTCACGGCGCGCATATCCAGCTGCGCGAAGGGGGTGGTCGCCACCATGGCGATGATTGCCACAACGCCCATCAGGAACCAGCAGAAGCCCATACCCACGCTCATGGGCGGGTACTCGTTCGGGCGCTTGGTGCGCAGGGTGCGAACCATTACACCGGCCACGAGCAGCAGGCCCAGCAGGTACACCACGAGGCCGGCCACGGCCACCGGGCGCAGCCCGAAGAGCGCACCGACCAGGGTCAACGCAACGCCACCGCACATGAGGTACAGGGCGCGCACGCTGTGGGCAAGCGCCTTATCCACCATCTTGGTGCGCAGCATGGTCGGCCAGAAGGTCACCAGCGTGCCAACCACCGTGATGCCAACGAATCCGAGCACGTTCACGGCCTCGTGGGCGAGCAAAAACTGCGAGTGCAGGGTGCCGTTCAGGTTCGGGTAGGCAATCATGCCGCCAAACGCCGCACCGAGGGGCAGCATGAGTGCCGCAACGATGTAGAAACGAATCGTCACGCCAAAGCGGGAGGGCAGGGCGCGGCGTACCTGGCCCATCAGATAGATGCCGTGCCAGGCCACCATCGCACCGATGACGAGGGCACCAATCACCGTGCAGGCGTACAGGCCCGGCACGCTCAGCTGGCCAACCATGCCTACCATGAGAAGCACGATGCCCGCGTTCAGGGTGAAGATGCGGCCCACTTGGACCTTGCGCTGCTCGTCGGGGATCTTGATCTTCATGAGCGCTTCGGTGAAGTGCTGCGACCAAATCAGAATCGAGTTCGTAATCAGGCCGAGGGTCACCATGTGCACCATCAGCCAGCCGCTATTGGGGATGACGCGATGCAGCAGAAGCGCGGCGATGAGGGCAAACATCCAGTAGGAGACGGGCTTGGAAGCGCGACGATGCCACGTGCCGCGGCCGGATGCGCGGCGCGCAATCTCTTCGGTGGTGAGGGAAGCGCCGGGAACGCCGGCCGGGCGCATGCCGATGCTCAGTCCGGAGGAGCCGCCTCCGGAGACGGCCGCACCGTCTGCCGCACCGCTTGCTGAACTGCCGGGCGCGCCGATGCTCAGGCCGCCGAGGCTTCGGGGACGCTGGCCGTCGGGCTTGCCGCCGCCGGTTGCGCCGGGGCGCTCGCCGCCGTTGGGCTTCTCGCCGTCAGATGGGGTGCCGAGATGTTCGCTCACGCAATCACTGCTTTCACTGCTGGTTGTTCACGTCGGTACGTCGGTGTGTTGACGTCGGTGTGTTCGGGGGCGCTCCGCATCCGCTAGACTCCGCGAAGGGCGCGTCGAGTGCCATATAAATCCATTATATTGCCCCATTTGTACCAATTTTGAAGACAGTACGTGCGTATAAATACGCTCTGCGGCCCGCTTCCTGAAGCCTGTGAATATGCGCCCTGATGCATCGGATACACCCGCTTCGCGATACACTGTTATGGCTTGAAAACACCGATGCCCCGCACTCTCACGGGGCATCCGAGACACCCCGCGCCGGGATCCGCAGCCAACCCCACAGTAAGGACATCTCGTGGCCAGAACCGAATCCAAAACCCCGATTTGGGGCGTTATTGCCGTCCTAGCGCTCCTGGCGGTGGGCGCCAATTTCCTGCTCCGAATCCTGAGCGACCCCGCCAGCGGCATGGATTTCTCCATTTACCGCCTGGGCGCCATGACCATTTTCGATAACGAGGGGTTCACCCAGGACCTGTACTCCCCGACCCTGAACGATCACGGCGTGATTAAGCCGCCGTTCACCTACCCGCCGTTTGCGGCGATGCTGTTCCTGCCCTTCGCGTTCATGCCCCTGGTCGTCGGTAAGGTGCTCATGGTGCTGGGGTCCGTGGTGGTGGCCTGGTGGCTTTCCACCGTCATCTACAACTACGTCAATGCGCGCGGTCGCGAACTGCCCCTGCAGCGATACTTTGGCCGCGTGGGAACTATCGCCGTGCTGACCCTTCTGGTGGTTGCAGCGGGTCCCTGGCAGCGCACCATCGACCTGATTCAGATCAACCCGTTCATTACCGCGCTGATTCTGGCCGATTTTGTGCGCCCGGCGACCCGCGTGCCGCGCGGCGTGCTGATCGGCATTGCCGGCGGCGTGAAGCTCACTCCGCTCGTGTTCGGCCTCATCCTGCTGGTGCGCCGCGATTGGAAGGGCATCGCAACCCTGGGTGCGACCTTCTTCGCCACGATTGCGCTGGGCTTCATTCTGATGCCCAAGGAGGCACCGGAATTCTGGTTCTCGGCGCTGACGAATCCTTCGCGCGTGGGCGGCCTGAACTATGTGGATAACATTTCGATTCAGGGTTGGCTGTTGCACTTCGGCCTGTCCGAGGGTGCCGCGAAGCCCGTCTACTATGCTCTAGCGCTCGTGAGCATCGTACTCACCGCCGGCCTGCTGTACCAGCTGGAACGCCGCGGTGCGGCCCTGGCACAGGTGGCGGTGACCGCCTCGCTCATGGTGGCGCTTTCGCCGATTAGCTGGTCGCACCACAACGTGTTGCTGCCCCTGCTGGCGGTTGTGCTGGTGCTGGATGCGTTCCCCACCTACTTCGCCCCGCAGCCGGCCTGGTTGCGTGTGGGCGCCGCGTGCTTTGCCTGGGTTGCCGTGCTGGGCCTGTACATTTCCCCGATGCGTATCGCCTCGTGGATGCACGGCTCCATGGACGACATGGAGCACCTTGCCGCCGGTGCGCTGGCGGTGTCGGCGATTCCGGCGTTCTGCCTGTGGGTGACGATGATGCTCTGGTCGGTTGCCGCGCTGAGCGCCCCGGTGCGCGGCGCGAAGGTTGAGCCCGTGCAGTACGGTTCCGTGCCCAACGATGCACCCCTGGGCTGGTGGGGCGCTCGCGCCCTGGTCACCGGGCGCGCCGAGTCTGTACGTGCCGCTACCTCCCGGGGGGCAACCGCGTGAGCCACGCGAAAAACACTGAGAAGAACGCCGAAGATACCGAAAAGAATACCGGGGCGGTAGCGCCCGCTATCCCGTGGGCCTCGGCCTCCGCAGCTTCCGCCGAGGCTACCGCGGCTACCGGGTCCGCCCAGGCTGCCGAGCCCGCCGAGCCCACCCCGCCCGCGAAGCCGAAGGACCGCCCCGAGGAACCCGGTCACTCCGATGCATCCGAACGCATTCTCAGCCTGCGCGAACGCTTCTTCCGCGGCGGCGATATCTGGGCGCACCTGGTGTTCATCCTGGTGGCCGCCTACGCCCTCAACTACGTCACCCACGCAGCCGCCGACGATATCTACGTCTACCGCCTGGGCGCGGTCTCCCTGGCCGACGGCCCCGACGGGCTACAGCTCTACAGCTTCCGCACGCGCGGCCTGCCCTTCACCTACCCGCCGTTTGCGGCCCTGCTCTTCTACCCGCTCGCGTTCCTCACCGAACCGCAGAGCATGATGCTGATTACCGTCATCATCGGCGTGCTCAGCTACGTGTGCGCCTACGCCCTGTACTCCTACGCGCGTAGCCGCGCCTGGTGTCTGCCCCTGCAGAAGTACCTGAGCTCCTGGGGCATGGTCTCGCTCATGGCGGCCCTCATTTGGGCCTGCGGCCCGTGGCGCCTCACCACGCACTTCGGGCAGATTAACGCGATTATCCTCGCCCTAATCCTGGCCGACTTCATGCGCCCGGCCACCCGCGTGCCGCGCGGTGTGCTACTGGGTATTGCCGCCGGCATTAAGCTCACCCCGCTCGCCTTCGGCCTGCTGCTGCTCATGCGTAAGGACTGGAAGGGGCTTATCACCACGGCCCTAAGCTTCGCGGCAACCGTGGGTATCGCGTACCTCGTCGTGCCCCAAGAATCGACGATTTACTGGTTCCAGGCGCTGCGCGACACCTCCCGCGTGGGTTGGTTCAGCTACTTCGATAACGTGTCTATCATGGGCACCCTCACCCACGCGGGCCTGCAGCACCATCTGACCGCAACCGCCCTGTCGACCGTGCAGGTGGCCCTGACCCTGCTCATCGTTCTGGTGACGGCCGTTCTGCTGATCCCGCTGATTCGCGCCCGCGCGGTCGTGTCGCAGCTGGCGCTGACGGCCTTCATGATGCTGCAGATCTCGCCGATTAGCTGGTCGCACCACAACACCTGGTACCCGCTGATGCTGGCCGCCGTCGTGGTGGAAATCTTCCCGCTGTTTTACCGGTGGGCAAGCTCGTTCATTGCGACCCTCGGCGTTATCACGGCGAGCGTGGCGCTGGCGGGCATGTACATTTCCCCGTACTGGATTGTGCTGGCCTTCGCCCCGCACTTCAGCTCGGACAACATCCTCATGGTGCCCGAGGGCTCGCTGGGCCTCATGGCGGGCACGTCCCCGTACCAGTTCATGTACGTGTTCACGGTGGTGACCTTCTTCGTGTACCTGGTACACCGCCAGCAGATTAATCGCGCCGCAGCCCGCGAGGGGGAACGCGTGACTGCCCTGGGCGCCGCATACTAGAAACCGTCGCGACCCGCGGCCGCGCGAAGACCGCAGACGCAGAAGAGCCCCCGCATCCGAGGGATGCGGGGGCTCTTCCGGCGTGCCGCCACGGGCTACGGGCGGCTAGTGGGTGCCGATGCTCCAGTCAGCCGAGGAGGTGCTACGCACCTGCAGGAGGTTCTTGCCGGTGCTCTTCCACTCCATGCTGCTCTTCATGTTCGCCACGCTGGTGCCAAACATAACGTCGCTACGGCTGGCGCTCAGCAGCGCGAAGCCGCGCTTGCTGTCCAGGCCCTTCGCCTCGAACTCCATGGTGGACTCGCCACCGTCGTAGGTGAAGGCGTAGTAGTTCATGTTCGTGTGGAACTTCTCGCCCTTGGCGTAGTTCGGTGCGGAGGATTCGTCGTACACGCGAATCAGCCACTCGCCCTTACCGTTGAGCTCCAGCTTGCGGGTGGGGCTGGAGGGGTTGGTGGTATCCAGCCACGCGGTGCCGCGGATGGGGGTGCGGTCGACGGTCATATCGATGACGCTCAGGCCGGTGGAAATCTCACCCTTCTCGGTGAGGCTGGTGATGTAGGCGCGGCTGCTCAGGTCGTCCGAGGGCTTGAACTCGTAGTAGACGATGCCCTTGGAGGCGTCGCCCTTCACCTTTTCGATGTCGATGTTCTTCTTATCCTCGGTGACGGTCTCCTTGTACTCCTTGTACTCGCCCTCGGGTAGCTTCGCCTCGGACGCGGTGGTCGAGGACGAGCCATCCGAAGACTGCGCGCTCGCCGAGGTGGAGGTGCCGTCCGCCTGGTTCGAGCGGTCGGAGGAGCCCGAGCCGCCGCGCGGCAGGAGCATCACGATGACCAGGATGAGAACGATCAGCAGGGCCAGCGCGGCACCGATGATGCCCAGAAGCTTGCCGCCGAATGGGCCCTTCTTCTTGGTCTCGGTCTCGGAGGGCTGGGAGTTCTGCTGCTCGTGCTGAGACGCGGAATCAGCCTGGGGGACGTAGGGGTTGAACGCTGCGGCGGGCTGAGCCTGTTGGCCACCCTGCTGACCTGCCTGACCGGACTGGTCTGCCTGACCGGACTGGCCGGCGGGCTGGTAGGGGTTGTAGGGCTGGCCGCCGTGCTGCGAGGCGAACTGCTCACCCTGGAACTGGCCGGGCTGACCACCGAAGGAATCGGCGGCACCCTGGTGCGGGTTCTGCTGGCCCGCGAAGTCCTGACCCGCGAAGTCCTGACCGGTAAATTCCTGGCCCGCGGGAGCCTGCGGAGCAAACTCCTGGCCCGCGAAGTCCTGACCGGTAAACTCCTGGCCCGCGGGAGCCTGCGGAGCAAACTCCTGGGCGGCGAAGGCCTGGGGAGCCGCGACGTCGGCGGGGGCCGGGGCGCTTGCCTCGGGGGCCTGCGCGGGCTGCTCGGGCGAGGAGTGGAACTCAATCAGCGGGGAGTTCTCGACGGAGTGGGGCAGGGAAGCCTCGGCGGGTGCGGGCTCCTCAACCGGCTCGGCGGGTGCTACTGCCTCGGCAACGGGCTCCGCGGGAACGTCTGCGGAGACGGGGGCCACGGGAATCGTCGGGGCGGCGGGGGCCACCTCGGCAACAACCTGCTCGACCACAATCTGCTCGGATACGACGGGTTCTGCGGGGGCCTCTTCGACCGGTGCCGCTGCCTCGGAAATAGGCTCAGCGGGGGCCTCCTGAACGGGCTCCGCGGGAGCCTCTGCGGCGGGGGCTTCGCCGGCGGGGTTCAGCACCTCTCGGGGTAGAGCGGTCTCCTGAATCGGCACCGGGGTCAGGTAGCGCATGGGCTTCGGCTCTGCCTCGGTCCGCTCTGCCTCGGTCTGCTCGGCTTCAGCCGACTCTGCGCCGGACTGCTCGGTCGCGATGGGCTCGGCCGCGACGGGCTCCGCGGGAGCCTCTCCGACCGGAACCTCTGCGGAAATCTCGGTCGTCTCAACAGCAGGCTCCGCAACGGGTTCTGCGGGTGCCTCGGCGGCGGGCTCGGAGGCGCCCAGCGCCTCGGCGGACTCTTCCGAAATGAGCGGCTCCAGGGGAGCGTCATCGACATCGATGGGCTCGGGGTCGGGCTCTTCGACCCACAGCTGCCAGCCATCGGGAACGGGACCCCAGGCCGGGTCGGGGCGCCAGGTGGGGGTAGGGGTCCAGCCTGCGGGCGGGGCGGGCCAATTGGGCGGCGGGTTGAAGACGAGTGCCATAAGAAAGCAGCCTTTCTGGTGCTGAAAACACCCCGGAAGAGCGGTCATCAGCGACTATGTATATGACGTGTATTATCGCTTCAAATTATGGCACAGCTTTATGGGTCAAAAGCCTTGCCTGGTCGTTTTTGAGAGGATTCACGGCAGACTCTTCACTTTCGTAACATTCTGCGTTAATCCGCGGTTCAAGATTGGGGTTTGAGCTTAGGTTGAGGGTTTTGCGTGTGGTGCGCGATGCAACCGGGGCGGCAGGAGTCCCCGCTCCCGTGACACCTCGTGCCGGTATCCGCCCGAGTTGCCCGGCTAGGATTAAGGTATGAACACAACGCCGCCCCCCGCATCCCCGCAAGCACCGTTCGGCCCCGCCGCATCGGGCCGCTCCTCCCGTACCGACGGCCTGGCCTACCATCGTCTTTCGCACGCCGACCCGGAGACCCGCTGGTACTCGCCCCTGCTGGAGGGCCTGCTCGGCGTCGTCGTCTTCATTGGCCTGTCCCTCATGCTGTCGCTCCTCATGGCCGCGGCTGCTATGGGTTCGGGTCTTTCCCTGCGCGAGATTACCGAGAACCGCTCCCTCGTTATGGAGCACCCGGCGCTGTTCGCCCTGACCTTCCTCTCGCTCATCGCCATCGTGCCTTCGCTCTTTCTAGCGCGCCTGGTGGTGGGCCCGAAGCCCTGGGGCCTGATTCACTCTGTGGCGGGCCGCCTGCGCCGCTCGCTCCTGTTGCCGTACCTGGGCCTGGGCTTCGTGATCTACGGTATCTACTACGCAGTGATGGTGGCGGTGAGCGGTGCGTCCCTGCCCGATTATCGTTATTCGCAACCTTCACAGGTTGAATTTTGGGTTATTGTGGTGCTGATTCTGCTTCTGGTGCCCGTGCAGTGCTACGCGGAGGAGCTCGCCTACCGCGGGTTCATGATGCAGACGCTGGGCCGCTGGATTCGCACCCCCTGGCTGCCGATTGTGCTGCCGGCGGCGCTCTTCATGTTCTCCCACACTTACGATGCGTGGGGCCTGGGCTTCGTGTTTGCGATGGGCGTGTACGCCGGGTTCCTGTGCTGGTACACCGGCGGCCTGGAGGCCTCCGTCAGCCTGCACGTGGCCAATAACGTGACCCTGCTGCTGCTCTCTCTTGTGGCGGGTCTGGACCCCTTCGCCTCCGAGGGGGTGGCCCCCATGGATGCGCTGCAGGGCATCGCGCTGGAGGGCCTGTACGTGGTGCTCGCCTGCCTGATCTTCAACGCACGCGCTCGCCGCGGCGAGGTTTCACGTGAAACGCAACCGCTCAAGGTTGATAACTAGGGTCTGCGATGGCCGGGGCCCGCGATACCTAGCGCATGCGGCGGGTAGCCCTCGCCCGACTATCTGCCCGCCGCCGCCCCATCCGGGCCCCATCTGGACTTTCACCCCGACTCACCCCGTCAACACCCAAGAAAAGGTAGGGTTAAGCCATGACTGTTGATGCTGTAAAGAATATTGAAGACCTCGCCGCATTTGTGGCGGAGTCGCCGGTCTCCTACCTCGCCGCGCGCACGGTGGCGCGTCGCCTGCAGGCCGCCGGGTTCACCGAACTGGTCGAAACCGAGGCCTGGGAGCCGCAGGTCGCAACCGGCCGCCACTTCGTCGTCCGCGACGGTGCGATTATCGCCTGGGCCGGTGGCGCGAAGGCGCAGAAGGCAAGCGGCTACCGCGTGCTGGGTGCGCACACCGACTCGCCCTCCCTGAAGATTAAGCCCTCCTCCTCCATCACCACGAAGGGCTGGCACCAGATCGCCGTGGAGAACTACGGCGGCGCCCTGCTGAACTCCTTCCTGGACCGCGAGCTGTGCGTGGCGGGTCGCATCACCGTCATGGAGGACGGCGAGCTGAAGGACCGCCTGGTGCGTACCGGTCCGATTGCGCGCATCCCGCAGCTGGCGCCGCATCTGGACCACAAGCGCAATGAACTGGTGCTGGACAAGCAGTTCAACATGTACCCCGTGTGGGGTGTGGACCCCGCGGAGAACGACGTGCTCGGCTACATGGCGAAGCACGTGATTGACGGCGAGCCGGTCGACCCACAGAACATCGTGGGTTACGACCTGCTGTTTGCTGATTCGCAGCCGCCGCGCCGTTTTGGTGCCGATCAGGAGCTGTTCGCTTCCGGTCGCCTGGATAACCTGTCTTCGGTGCATGCGGGTTTGACCGCCCTGGAGCGTTACGTTGCCGATAACGCGGACGAGCACGCCACCGAGACCGTAATGCTTGCGGCGTTTGACCATGAGGAGCTTGGTTCGGAGTCGCGTAGTGGTGCGGCTGGCCCGTTCCTGGAGGATATTTTGGTGCGCCTGTCCGCCGCGCGCGGTGAGAGCACGGAGGAGTACCGCCGTTCGGTGGCGGCGTCGTTCTGCCTGTCGGCTGATGCCGGTCACCTGGTGCACCCGAACTATCAGGGTCACCACGACCCGACCGTGCAGCCGCTGCCCGGTGGTGGCCCGCTGCTGAAGATTAACGCGAACCAGCGTTACGCGACGGATTCGGTGGGTGCCGGCGTGTTTGCCGCGGCGTGTGCGAAGGCCGGTGTGCCGTATCAGGAGTTCGTGTCGAATAACAATATGCCGTGCGGCTCGACGATTGGCCCGATTACGGCAACCCGCCTGGGCATGCGCACCGTGGATGTGGGTATTGGCCTGCTGTCGATGCACTCGATGCGCGAGATGTGCCATGTGGACGATATGGCGTACATGACGCGCGCGGTGGAAGGCTTCTTCCGCCTCTAAATTGAACCCCGCTGAGGTGTGAACAGCTGGGGAGCGGGCGCCGGGAACGTATGGTTCCCGGCGCCCTTATTTTTAAGGATTTTTTCGGGGTATCTACCCCTTGAATAGGGTCTATGTGTACTGTAAAGTAACCCACAATACGTTATACACGTGTTGCACACTACTTGTTTTTGAGAAGTTTTCACCAATGATGGTGCACCATCAGCTCGTCACCGGCGTAGCGAGTGAACCCCAACATGAAAGGCGGTTCCCATGTTCTTCGATATTTCTCTGATCCCGCTGGCGGTTTTGATTATTGTGGGTCAGCTGAAAAAAGCACCACCAAGGTTGCTAAACAACCCCAGCTATCAGAAGGAGAGGGAGCAGGCGCGAAAGCACCTGCGCATCCTGGATGTGCTAGGCGTGGGTTTTGCTCTTGCCCTGATGATTATTCAGTGGGGTAACCCCGCGTTATCGCTTGCCTTTCAGGCGTTTGTTATTTGGGTGGTTCCCCGGCAGTTGTACGAGCTCTGGCAGAAGTTCAATGTGTCGCGTGGGATGCTCTTCGTGTGTGCTGCAGCCCTGATCGTTATTGAGTTTGGGTTGGCGTTCCTACCCTAACTTGCACCCTATAACAGTTGTGGCGGTGACCGTTGTTCGGTCACCGCCA
>NZ_KV814481.1:18589-32858 GCF_001813965.1 Rothia sp. HMSC072E10
TGGCGGTGACCGTTGTTCGGTCACCGCCACAACTATTTTTAAGATGAGACAGACTCAGATTAGACGGGGTTCGATTAGACAGGGTTGTCGGGGCTGGGTAGGGTTACCACCTCAGACCAGCGAGTATCCTTAGCGGCCGCACGGTTCGCGTCGCTCTTCTGCTTCACATCGGCGGGTGCCTGCTGTGCCCACGCCTCAAAAGCAACAATGTAGTTCTCGGGGTAGTTTGCCGCGAGCAGTTCCTGGCGGGTCGGGAAGTACTCCTTACCCTCTCGAATATCGATGTAGTTGCTTGCCTTGTAGGGGTCTGCGCTCTGGATGTCAGTGCGCGGGCCGGAGGCTACCTTTCCGCTTGCCACGTTATTGTCATCGATAGCGCGTACCCATGCTGCGGCGTAGGTGTGATCGGCCTTGTTCTTCTCGTACAGTGCCAGGCACTCGGATCCTGCTGATTCAGCTTCGGCGCGGGTGGGGAAGTTCGCCTGGTTGCGCACAACATGCCGCGCGGAGACGTAGGAGGGCAGTGCAGTGCCACGGTCGGCGCTGATGGCTTCCTGCTGCTTGAGGGTTTCAGCTTTCGCGGCTTCGTCAGGTTCAAGGCAGGGGGTGGAGCTCTTCTTCGCCGCGGAAGAGGAAGCGGACCCGGTGGCGCTTGTTGCTGACGGGGAGGAAATCACGGTCGTATTCGAGGGTGCCGGAGTATTTGATGCCGTGCTGGTGGAGCTACCGCAGGAGGCAAGAAGCAGAGGAAGAAGCGCCAGCGCGGCACTTCGTCGTAGACCGCTGGAACGGAACGAAAGAAGAGCAGGGGTGTGGGTCATGAGACCACCTCACAAGAGGGATGGAACGATATATTGCGTCTCAGTATATGTTGGACGGTGTAGCATGTGGGGTGTTTTGCAAATACCCACACGGAATGGCAAAAATTTCAGCGAATTATCTGGAGTATTTAATCACTGTTAGTAGATTACGGCTTGTCAGAAGTATTTAAAGGGGAAGGAAAAGGCAATATTGGTTTTACTGAAAAAGACACATATTTTCATTGACCATATATCAAATTTGTAGGTATAGTGGGGCACAATACCTTACTACACCCACGTTATGAGGTGGCCCCATGGCTCTCACCCCGAAGACCTTCTCCGACCGCCGCAGCATTGTACGATGCGGTACCATCGCGGTTGTCCTGCCCCTGTTTCTTGCTGCCTGCGGTGGTGCGAACACCGCGGCAAGCAACACCTCCTCACCCTCCACGGCGAGCGCCTCAGCAACGGCAAGCACCACGCCGCCCGTCAGCTGCTCCTCATACTCTGCCGAAGATCTCGCCTCAGCAGAAGCCGTCAAGCCCGTCCCGCGCACCGATGAACAATACCCCGCGTACATCCAGTACCGAAACATCCTCGCAGACGGCGCCCACATCATTGAGCCCAGCGAAATCGACAGCAAGTGCCACGCCGCACTCAAAGCAGGGCGGAGCACCCTCCCCGAATACGTTCAAAACATCGATGTCTACAACGCTCAGCCCAGCGTCGGAGTCTCCGACCCCTTCGCCGGTAGCGAGTACCGAGACATCAAGAACCGCAACGAATTCATCCCCCACCGCGCAGACCTGGAAGAAGCCGCCTACCCCGAGATGATTATTCGTCTCTACGAAAAGTGGTACGAGGCAGCCCCCGCAGACATCAAGACGCTCAGCGACGCGAACCGTGCACGATTCCTCGCCACGAGCGCCTACCAGCAGTGGAAGGCCCAGCCCCAAACCCCCAGCAGCGCCCGCCCATAAACCCACTCACGCATAAGCCCACTCAAAAAGAGTTGTGGCGGTGACCGAACAACGGTCACCGCCACAACTCTTTAACGGGTTATCACCGGGCTTATTTCTTGGGGGGAGGGGCTACTTGCCCTTCACCTCGCGTGCCAGAGCCAGCAGCTCCTCATGCACCGTCGTATCGCCCGTAACCTCCGGGTGGAAAGAAATACCAATCAGGTTGCCCGAACGCACACCCACAATCTTCCCCTCATGACGAGCCGTCACCTGCACACCCTCACCAGTGCCAGTCACAATCGGCGCACGAATAAACGCCGTATCAATAACCACCTCATCACCGGCAGGGGTCAGCCACGGCAGGCGCACCTCCGCAGAATCAACCTGCGAACCAAACGCGTTACGACCCACCGAAACATCCAAAACGCCCAGCGACTGCTGACCCGGTGCCGGATCATCAATACGCTTCGACAGCATAATCAGACCAGCACACGTACCCAGGGTCGGCAAGCCCGAAGAAATCGCCTCAATCAGCGGCTCACGCACACCAAAAATACGGGTCAGACGGTCAATCGTCGACGACTCACCACCCGGCAGAACCAGCGCATCCAGACCCTCAAGCTGCTCACCGGTACGCACCCAGCGCACCTGCGCACCCAGGGACTCCAGCATCAGCGCATGCTCACGCACGCCGCCCTGCAGCGCCAAAACACCAACCGTCAAACCCTCACCCGGCAAAACACCGGTAGGCTGAACCTTCTCAACCATCACCGCTCCCTTCACAAAACAACAAACACAACAAACACAAGGAGGGTGGGACCCGCCTCAGCGAACCCCACCCCCTCATCAAACACTCACCCCGAATACGGGGTGCGCGCACGAATTACCAGCCGCGCTCCGCCAGGCGGTGCGGTGCCGGAATGTCAGCAACGTTAATGCCGACCATAGCCTCACCCAGGCCGCGAGAAGCCTCAGCAACCTTCTCCGGGTCGTTGTAGAAAGCAGTAGCCTTCACAATAGCCTTCGCACGAGCAACAGGGTCGCCCGACTTGAAGATACCGGAACCAACGAACACGCCGTCAGCACCCAGCTGCATCATCATCGCAGCGTCAGCGGGGGTAGCCACACCACCAGCGGTGAACATCACCACGGGCAGCTTACCGGTCTGAGCAACCTCACGAACCAGCTCGTACGGTGCAGCCAGTTCCTTAGCCTTCACGTACAGCTCGTCGGGCATGGTGTTGTACAGGCCCTGTAGCTCAGCAATCTGACGCTTAATGGTGCGGATGTGCTTGGTTGCCTCAGAGACGTCACCGGTGCCAGCCTCGCCCTTCGAGCGAATCATAGCGGCACCCTCGGTGATACGGCGCAGAGCCTCACCCAGGTTGGTAGCACCACACACGAAAGGCACCTTGAACTGGTGCTTATCAATGTGGTTCACGTAGTCAGCGGGGGAAAGAACCTCAGACTCGTCAATGTAGTCGACCTTCAGGGTCTCCAGGATCTGAGCCTCAACGAAGTGGCCGATGCGTGCCTTCGCCATGACCGGGATCGAAACAGCATCAATGATGCCCTCAATCATGTCCGGGTCAGACATACGAGCCACGCCGCCCTGCGCACGAATATCCGCGGGAACGCGCTCGAGAGCCATGACGGCAACAGCGCCAGCATCTTCAGCGATCTTAGCCTGTTCGGGGGTGACGACGTCCATGATGACGCCGCCCTTGAGCATGTCGGCCAGGCCGCGCTTAACAAGCGGGCTGCCGGTTACGGTGTTGTTATCAGTCATGACCTTATCTTCTCACGTTCTGAGTGTTCGCGCGCACTCACAGGGGCGGATTTTCTGTTCTCTGACACAGTACGACCCGAAGTTCACGTCAGAACGACACAAAACGTCATGAAACGTACCCGCATCCATCAATTAGACGGCCCCCGCCAGAGAGCGTAGGGAATAAAACTGCGGGTGTACTCTTTAACCCCTGAAGTACACCGGAGACCCCCAATAAAGGAACAGCATGCTCGAAGTCGTTATCGCACTATCCCTCGCTGTCCTCGTAGGCAGCGCAATCGCACACAAAACACGGATCACCCCCGCCATTGTGCTGATTTTCATTGGCCTGGCTATCGGCATTATGCCCGCCCACGAACTGCACGAAGTCCAGAGTATCGGCCTGCCGCCGCACGTGATTCTCGAAATCTTCCTGCCCGTGATGCTGTTCTGGGAGACCCGAAACACCTCCTGGCGTGAGGCACGCGCTCGTCTGCGCGGCATTCTGCTCTCGGGCACGGTGCTCGTAATTTTCACGGCGTTCGTTATCGCCTGGGTGCTTCACACATTTATGGGCGTCTACCTGTGGCATGTGGCGCTGATTATCGGTGTGGCGCTCGCCCCCACCGATGCTGTGGCCGTGGCAACGCTCAACGGCAAACTCCCCAAATCTTCCATCACCACCCTTAAAGCGGAAGCACTCATTAACGACGGCACCACCCTAGTTCTTTTCGCACTCGCCCTGCAGGTTGCGGGTGGTCATGAACTTACCCTGGGGACCGCATCCGGAATGTTCTTCTTCTCGTTCCTGATTGGAACTCTCGTTGGCCTGGCCGTCGGATGGGGTGTGAATAAGCTGCGTGCGCACATCGGCAACCCCATGAACTTCAGCGTGTTCATGTTTACCGTGCCGTTTATTGCTTTCTTCTTGGCTGAAGAGATCGAGCCTTTTGAGGGCATGAAAGGTTCCGGAGTGGTGGCTGTGGTGGTCGCCGCTTTCTACCTGACCTATCGCGGACCGGATACCATCAAACCCCAAAACCGTTTCTACGGTCTGCCCATCTGGTCGTTTGTCTCCTATGTCATGAACGGTGCGCTCTTCGTGCTCGTGGGTGTTCAGCTGCCCAGCGCCACTGCGCCTGTGGATGATGTTCTTCGTGAATACAACTATGCGTGGGCTTTGACGTTCGCCGTGATTGTGGTGGCATGGCTTGTTTCCATTGCGGCGCGTTTTATTTTCCTGCACGTCTCGATCGGTATTATTCGTGCCCTTGACCGTTCAGAAAAGCAGAAGCAGCTGCGCACAACTTTCCGTGGCCGTGTAGTGAGTACCTTTGCGGGACTGCGCGGCGGTGTTTCCCTCGCGGTGGCTCTCTCCGTGCCGACTGATGTTCCCGCGCGTGACTTTATTATCTTTGTTGTTGCGGGCGTGGTTCTGCTGTCGATGGTGGTTCAGGGGATGCTCCTGCCGCTCGTTATTAGGTGGGCGAAAATTCCGGTTGATACCACCGAAGAAGATGAGATTAATGAAGCAATCCGCACGATAATTGCTGAGTCCTTCGACTCTGTGGCTGAGATCGGCCAGGAAATTGGTGCACCACAGTGGATTATCGACCGCATTGCCGACGAACAGATGTACAACGCGAGTATGTACCGCAACCTGCACACCGTTCGTAAAAATGGTGCGAACGCGCCGGAAGAAGCCCGCCGCATTATTGAAGCGAGCGACCTTGAGAAAGAGCTGCGTCTGCGGCATTTGGAGAAGCAACGCAGCGTGCTCAAGCGCCTGCGTAATGAGCGCATAATCGACACGAATGTGCTCCACGCGATTCAGGAAATCCTGGATATTGAGGAGGTTCGCGTGCTTGGTCCGGTTGAGCTCGAATAGCTCACACTCCTACATGCGATACGTATGAGGCGAGGCGCCCCACCCCCAAACGGGGAGGGGCGCCTCGTTGCTTTTTATGTCTAAACCTCTAGACCCACCACTACGTGGAGACGGTACAATACACTAGCCCGTTTTTTCGCGCGGACCACGCTTCTTGCCGCGCACCGGACACAACACAGACTAGAACCACAGGAACCTATGACGTCCCACCAGACTGAAAACAACGCACCCAAAAATAGCGCACCCGCCCCAGGACACGGCGGACACGGCCCGCACGGCGTAAGCGAAGACCCGCAGAACATCTACCTGCTTAAAGAAGCACCCATCCTCAAGGCGCTCCTCTCCCTCGGCGTGCCCATGGCACTCGGCCTCGCCATCACCAGCATCTACAACGTGGTGAACTCCTACTTCGTTGGCCACTACGGCGGCACCGAAGACCTCGCCGCCACCAGCTACGGCGTGCCCGTCTTCGGTGTCATCATGGCGATTGCAGGCCTGTTCGGCCTGGGCTCCTCAACCCTCGCCTCCCGCAAGCTCGGTGAAGGCCAGCCCGCCCACGAAATTCACCGCGTCACCTCCTTCGCCCTCTACTCGGCGCTCGGTGCCGGTATCGTCGCGGCGGTTATCGGCTTCATCCTCGCCGACCCGATCACCAGTATCATGGGTGCATCCGGCGGCTCCTACGAACCGACCCGCATCTACGTGCACCTCATGTTCCTCGGCGCGCCCCTCGCCATCGGCATGTTCACCCTCGAACAGCTCGTCCGATCCGAAGGTTACGCCAAGCAGTCCATGTACGGCATCATCGTCGGCACCGTCGTCACCTGCATCTTCGACGTGCTGTTCATCGCCATCATGGGCATGGGCGTCGCCGGTGCCGGTTGGGCGATGCTGCTGGCGAACGGCGCATCCATGCTGTACTACCTGCTGTTCCTAATGCGTAAGAGCGAGAACTTCTCCGCGAACATCCGCGACTTCTCCCTCGATCCCGCCATTATCAAGCCCGTGGTCGCGGTCGGTGCCGCCGAGCTCATTCAGAGCCTCAACCTGATCTTCGCCGCCCTGCTACTGAACAACCTTGCCGCCTCCTACGGCGACGACACCGTGGCGGCGTTCGGCCTGGCAATGCGCCTGAACATGGTGCCCGAAATGCTGTGCATGGGCCTGTGCATGGGCGGTATCCCGCTGTACGCCTACGCGTACGGTGCCCGCAACGGCGCCCGCGTGAAGGAGGCGCTGCGCACCGCAACGATCCTGTCCGTGGCGACCTCCGCAATCATCACCATTCCGGTGCTGATTTTCCGCCGTGAACTGCTCGCCGTGGTTGGCGATGCAAGCCTCATCGACACCGGCGAGGAGATTATGGTTGCGCTGATGCTCGCCGCCGTGTTCAACGCGGTCAGTATCGTGTTTGTGTCTTGGTTCCAGGCAGCCGGTAAGGGCGGCCCGGCCATGCTGATGACCCTCGGTATTGCTCTGCTGTTCTTCCCCGCCGTGTACTTCGGCAACATGTGGTTCGGCTTTAAGGGCCTGACCTGGGCGTTCCCCTTCACCCAGGTGCTCGCCTGTGCGCTGGGTCTGGTACTGTTCCTCACTACCGGCGGCGCGAAGGTACCCCCGACTGAGGCTGAGGTTGAGACTGAAGGTTCTGAGGATTCGGACGTTCAGGCCGCCCAGGTTTCTGGCGCACAGCCCGAACAGAAGGCATAGTCCTCGGTCTGCAAAAGCATGGTAAAAGCCCCGAACTCCCACCAAGGGAGTTTGGGGCTTTTACGTTAGTTCTTACGCCGGTTGAGGCGCTCAACCGGAAGGCGCTAGATTCTTCCGCGCTAGTTCTTCCACCAGGAATCAAAAATCGTCACCGGAGTGGTGCGCTTATGGCGGCTACGCAGGTAAATCTGCTCCAGTTTCGCAGCGGCCGCCTCGTCGATTTCCTTACCCTCCAGGTAGTCATCAATCTGCGGGTACGTCAGACCCAGCTCATCCTCATCGGTACGGCCGGGCACGCCGTCCAGCAGGTCAGCCGTCGGCGGCTTAGCCCACAGACGCTCAGACGCACCCAGCACCCGCAGCAGCAGCTGGTTCTGGCGCTTATTCAGGCCGTACAGCGGCAGCAGGTCCGCGCCGCCGTCACCGAACTTCGTGAAGAAACCCGTAATGGACTCCGCCGCATGGTCGGTACCCACCACCAAGTAGCCGGGGCCGCCAGCAACCGCATACTGGGCGATCATGCGGGCGCGCGCCTTCACATTACCCTTGTTGAAGTCGCTCATCTGCTCGCCGGTCGCGGCAGCGTAGGCGGTGTCGAAACCGTCGACAGCCTCCGCAATGTTGAAGGTCAGGGAGCGGGTGGGCTGGATGAAACGTAGCGCCTCCTGCGCGTCCTCTTCGTCGTGCTGCACACGGTAGGGCAGGCGCACTGCCACGAACTCGGTGGTGCGGCCGCGCTCGTTGAGGCGGTCGACCGCCAGCTGGCAGAGGCGACCCGCCAGGGTGGAGTCGATGCCGCCGCTGATACCCAGTACCAGGCCGCGGCTTCCGGTGGCTTCCAGGTAGTCGCAGATGAACTGGATGCGGCGCTCCACTTCTTCGCGTGCCTGCTCTTCGGTCATGTTGGGCTTGACGCCCATTTCACGGATGATCTGTGCCTGTAATTCACGCATGACTTAAGTGTACGCTCCACCTTATAGCCCGTGCTGTGAACCGCCGAGGGAGGCGAGGTAGTGTTCCACACGGTGCGTTCAGCACGGCGTACGCGGCGGGTTCAGTATCGTTTCAGCCCTGAAAACACACAGTATACTCACCGGTAAAAACCCTGCGCGGCAACCCGTGCGGCTGTTAGCATGAACATACGGTTCAAATACCGTTCAAAACAGCCGGCGATGAGGGAAAACGCCCCCACACCCGCTACGCCACAGAACACGTCAACCAAGGACGGTGAAGACAGCACCATGGCAAAAACAAAAACTGAACTCTACGACGAGCTCGTAGACATCGAAACCAGCCTCGAAAACCACCCGCTCACCTCCGGGAAAATCGCGGAGGCGAACATCCTCGTCGAGCAGATGAAGGAGCAGGGCGCCACCCAGGAAGAAATCAATGAGGCACTCATCCGGCAGGGGCTGCCTTCCCTCGTGGAGATTGGTAAGAGTACTCTGCTGCAGTCTTTCAGCCTCTGGAAGCTGAGTCACCGCAAGTCCAAGGTGGAAGCCGCCATTGAGAAGCTCAACCGTAAAGAAGCCCGCCGCCGCTAATTAGCCCTCCTCGGGCAGCGTGAGGCAAACAAATACCCCCGGCAGATGCGTACGGCATCCACCGGGGGTATTTCTTATAAAAGCACAGTGTTTTCGTGCCCTTCGAAGCGGAAACGTACTCACTCGAGACTAGAAGTAAGATGCGAATGAACGTATTGAGTGAACTCTTCAACGTTACAGTCATGAGTGACTAATTTGATGATTTTGTTATAGAGATGAGTGGAGTCATCTACTAAATAGAGACCATGACACTCTAGAAGGGCGCCAAGGAGCGCAACTGCTACACGTTTATTGCCGTCAACAAAAGGATGCTGACGAATAACCTCTACACAGAGATGAACAGCCTTATCTACAATGTGCGGATATAGCTCTTCTCCACCAAAAGTTTGGTAAGGGCTCTGAAGAATTCCTTCGAGAGTATCAAGGTCTCGAACGCCTGCAGACCCTCCAAAGCGGTTGATAAGCAACTGGTGGATAGCTAAAGCAGTATCAACGGAGATATGTGCAGAGGACATTACTGGCTCAGACGTTCAAAGACGCTTTCGTAACGGTCAATGAAGCTAGTCGCTGCCCCCAAAATCTTCTCCTGATCGATAGTTTCAGAAGAAGTCTCCGCTACTGCTTCTTTGTTTTCAGAAGTGGAATCTAATCCCAAGGGAACGATCTTGAAAGCAGGCTGATTGCGCTTAAATACAGTGATTTCTTCACCTTCCTGAATGACCTGATTAGTCACGGAAGTGAGGTTGGCACGTAGTTCAGAAAATCCAACGGTGAGCATAGTATCTTTCCTTTGTACTATTTCTTGTACAAATTTTAGCACTATAGCTACTGATGAAGTCAGACCACAGAAAAGGCCGTGCCGGGGCAGAAAACTCCACCCCGACACGGCCCTCACATCCGCCTTCGACTAGCGGTTATTCAGCACGCGCACGTTGTAGCGGTGCAGGAACGCCGCCATCGCGCCACGCTCAATCGGCTGAACCGGACGGAACGAACCATCCGGCCAACCCGTCGTAATCCGCTGATCGGCCAACCACGCAATCTCGCGGTAGAACTGGCTACCGGTCGACACGTCGCTAAACGGCGACACCGACGGAGCCGAATATGCCGGCGAACCCGCGTAACGGTAGAAGAACGCCGCCATAGCGTCACGGTTCACCGCATCATTCGGGCGGAACGTACCATCCGACCAGCCGGTCGTAATGCCGCGGGCGCGCATCCACTCAATCTCCTTGTAGAACGGGTGGTCGCGCGGCACATCCTTAAAGCTCGGGGTGCTCGGCGCGGTGAACTGCGGCGAACCCGCCATGCGGTAGAAGAACGCCGCCATTGCGCCGCGCTCCACCGAACCGTTCGGGCGGAACGTACCATCCGGGTAACCGGTCGTAATACGACGCTGAGCCAGCCAGTTAATGTCGTTCGCGAACGGGTAATCCGCCGGAACATCCTTGAAGTGCGCGCTCTCGGCGGGAGCCTCGGAGGACGACGACACACGCAGAACCTGCGCACGCTCACCGGCCGCACCGTTCACGCCCGACAGGTCGCCGGTCGCGTTGTGCATGTGCAGGAACAGGGCAGAGCCCTTCGCCTCACCACTGCGGTGCGCCACCAGGTTCGTGCCCGGTGCGTCCACGAACAGGTTCGGAACGCCCGCCGAATCACCGCTGAACCACAGCGCCGGGGTGGCGTAGTTGAACGACACTGACTCGGTCGTATCCACCACGGTCGTGGCGGAGAACGCGCTCGCGGTGGTCACCGAGTACGAAATCTCGGTCGACTCAGCCTCGGGGTCCAGGCCCAGAACGCTCAGCGGAACACTCATCACCAGGGTGTTCGAATCCATGATGTTCGTATCGGTATCGCCCCAGGTGCCGTTCAGCGGGTACAGGGCGTTGGCGATTGCGTGCCACTTACCGTCCAGGCCGCGCTGCGAAACCTTCACGAGCGGGTAGTCCAGGCCCTTCTCGCGCACCGTCTGCAGGCGGTAATCGGTCGTGCCGTCCTTATCGGTGTCGATGAAGACGTAGTAGGTGCCGCGCGGGGTTACCTCCGACCAGTTGCCCCAGGTCGAAATACCGAAGGACAGCTGCGCCTGCGAGGTGTCCTGACCGGCAGCCTTCAGGGCCGCCACGTTCGAGGTAGCACCCACGTACTGCAGGTCCATGCGGGAATCCGAACCCACACCCAGCTTCGCGGTCGGGATGCGCGGGCTCGAAGCACCCAGCTCAAACGCACCCAGCAGGGAGCGGTAACCGCCCTGGTTCACGGCGGTGCCCTCAACGGACAGGCGCTGCTCCAGCGCACCGGCGCCGTTCGAATCGAAGTGGATATCCGCACCGGCCACGCGCAGCGCGCTCACCGGCTTCGGGGCCACGTGCAGGGGCATACGCAGGGTCTTCACCGCGGCCGAGGAATCAGCATCGGTCAGGATCAGGCGGCCCGAAGCGCTCGCAATGTACTGGCGGGCACCCGAAATGGTCACCATGCCGGTCGAGTAGTTCAGCGAATCCTGGGTCGGGTACATCGAGGGGTCGATGGTCTTCTCAAGCTTCGACGGGTCGATGCGCACCGTCACGGTGAACGTGGCGGTCTGGCCGGCACCCACAGACACCGACTGCGGGTAGGAGAACTCCACACCCGGAATACTCGTGCTGCCGTCGTAAGATACGGCGTAGGTGTGCGCCACCGAATCGGTGTTCTCAACGCTCACGCGGTGCTGCAGGGTCTGCACGCCGGCGTTCGGGGTGTACTCAACCACGCCGAAGGTATCCGAAACCTGCTCGGGGCGGGCGGCGTTGAACAGCATGACGCGGTCGGCCACCGCCGCACGCGTGTTGATGCGGCCGGTACCCACGCGGTCCACCGCGTAGGGGTTGCCCCAGGCGTCCTGCATGCGGTGGTCGGCGGTGTTCATGATGGCGGTCTTAATCATGCGCGGACCATACTCCGGGTGCCCCTGCATAATCAGCGCCGCAACCCCCGCCACGAACGGCGTGGACATGGACGTACCGGTCTTTACGGTTGCCTCGGTACCGCCACCAACCAGAATCGAGGAAATGTTCGTGCCCGGTGCCGCAACGTCCGGCTTCGTGATGCCGTGCGAGCCGTGCATACCGCGCGCGGTCGAGGTGTTCGCCTGATCCAGCTTGCCGTTCTGCACGCGAATCGACTCGCGCAGGTTCTCGCCGAGCTGCAGGGTCAGGTTGCCCGAATCAATCTGCGCGGAAAGGCGCTCCACCTGGCTCTTGGCCAGACGCACGCCCGGAATAGCGGAATTGCCGCCGATAGCGGTGTCGCCCACCTCCGTGTCGGAGGCGATGACCACGCCGGTCGCACCGGCAGCCTGCAGGTTATCGAAGCGCACGCGCGAACCGCAGGGGGCGGTGCCGTCGGCCTCAGCCCAGTCGATGAGGGCCCACTTGCCCTTCAACGCCGCGGCCTCCTCCTCGGTGAAGGCCTCGCACGCGTAGCGGTTGCGGGTTGCGGCACGCACCACGGTGCCGCGCAGCTGCTCCTCGGTCGCCTTCGAGTAGTCGAAGCTCACCGAGTAGTCGCCGTAGGTGTCCGCCTCGTTCGCGGGGGAGAGGATCTTCACGCGGTCAGCCATCTGGGTCGAACCAATCGAGTTCGCCACGGTCAGGCTGTAGGCGCTAGTGCCGGGGCCGCCCGAGTTGGAGTAGGTGTCACCCACGGCGTTGTAGTTGTTGGCGTTACCCGCCGCAACCACGGAGAGGACGCCCTCGCGGTAGAGGGAACCGACCGCGTAGTTCACGGTCTCGTCGAACACGCCGAACTCGTTGCCCAGCGACAGGTTCGCGATGTCGGCGCGGTCCGAGAAGTCGCCGTCATCGTTGGGGTCGAGCACGCGGTCCAGACCCAGGGGAACGAACGCGGTGGTGCCCTTACAACCGAAGATGCGCAGGCCAATCAGCTGGGCCTCCGGTGCGGAGCCCGGGCCGATCTTCATGTCCTTGAGTTGCTCTTCGGTGAGCTTGGAGTAGTCGCCGCGGAAGGTCGAGCCGTCCGCGTTCACACCGTAACCCGCCGCGGTACCGGCCACGTGGCTACCGTGGCCGCCGCAGTCCAGCGGGTTCGCGTCCGGGTGGGGAGTGGAGGTCTCCTTCTTGGCGGAGTTGTAGTCGTCACCGACCAGGTCGTAGCCGCCCAGGAACTTCTTCGGGTCGTAGGTGCCCTCGGGAATCGTGTCGGAGGCTTTTGCCTTCTCGTAGGCCTCCTTAGTGCCGGGGCCGCCCAAATCGGCGTGAGTGTAGTCGATGCCGGTATCGAGCACGACAATCTTCACGCCCTTACCGGTGTAGCCGGTGGAGGCGGTGTTCTGCGCGTGCTGCTGAGCCCACACGGAGAGCGTGTCGGTATCGAGCACGGAACCGGTGTTCTGCGGCGCCATGTCCTCAATGATGCTGATGCGCTCAACATCGGAACGGTTCGCCAGCGCGCGAATCTGCTCGACGTTACCGTAGAGCGCCACGCCGCGCATCGTGTTGTGGGTGGTGTACAGAACCTGCGCGCCGGACTCCTTCGCCGCGGAGGCGCCCTGCTGTTGCACGCTGGCACGAATCGCCTGCACCTGCGCCTGCGCGTTCACGGGTGCCTGCGCGCGGGAGCGGACCGCGTCCGGCTGGGTCTGAGCGTACGCGCCCTGACCCTTGAAGCGCACGAACACGGCGCGTTCGCCGGTTGCGCCCTCCAGGCTGGGGGAGAGCACCTCGGTCGGGTTCGGCGTCTCGGCGGATGCGCTACGCGGCGCATCCACGTCGCCGCGCACCACGCCGGGTGCGGCGTACGCCTGGGTTCCGAAGGGCAGGGAAGTCAGCCCGAGGGTCAGGCCCAGCACTAGGGCGCCGCAGCCGCGGGCTACGCGCCGAAGTCCTCGCGGTGGCCGCGAACCCTTCGGAGCGGGGGTAGCTTCAGGGAGAATAGCCACTGAATGCTCCTTGATTCTCTTGTAATGGTGTGTTTCTAGGGGTCTTCGGCCCGTGCTTCAACGACGGGGTTCAAGCGGGCGCTGAAAGAACCCTCACCATTGTCTCAAGGAGAGGGGTGTTTAACCTAGTCAGACTCGTGAAACACCGCGGTGCGGAACGCAACAACGGCGAGGGGGCCGTACCGGGCAGCATTGCTGCACGCGGTACGACCCCCTCGCCCTTGACCGGAATCAGTCGCTGACCAGAATTAGCCGCTGACCGGAACCAGCCGTGACTCACCGGCACCTCAGCCGGGGCGGCACCCCTGCCTACGCGGTGAGCCGGTCAGCCGGTCAGCCGGGCCTCACTACTGGTCGGCGCTGTACCCCAGCACACTCGTGCTGTAGCGGAACACGAACGCCGCCATAGCGTCGCGGTGCACCGGCTCCACCGGGCGGAACGAACCATCGGGCCAGCCGGTGGTCACGCCCTGCGAGGCCAGCCAGCTGATCTCGCGGTAGAACAGGTTATCCGTCGAAACGTCCGTGAAACGGGCCTGGGCGGGAGCCTCGTACGCGGGCGAACCTGCGTAACGGTAGAAGAACGCGGCCATCGAGTCGCGGTTCACCGAGGAATCGGGGCGGAACGTGCCGTCCGACCAGCCGGTCGTGA
>NZ_KV814481.1:32958-50105 GCF_001813965.1 Rothia sp. HMSC072E10
GGAACGTGCCGTCCGACCAGCCGGTCGTGATGCCCTGGGCCTTCATCCACTCAATCTCCTTGTAGTAGGGGTGGTTGAGCGGAACGTCCTTGAAGCTGGGCGTACTCGGGGCGGTGAACTGCGGCGAGCCGCTCATGCGGTAGAAGTACGCGGCCATGGTGGCACGGTCCATGTTGTTCAGCGGACGGAAGGTGCCGTCCGGGTAGCCGCGGTCAATCTGGTGCGAGGCAATCCAGGTGATTTCGCGGTAGAACTGGTTATCCGCCGGAACGTCGGTGAAGCGTGCATCGTGGATGGTGCGAGCCACCTTCACGACCTGTGCACGGTCGCCAGCGGCAACACCGTTAGCGGTCTTACGGCCGCTCAGGTCACCGGTCGCGTTGTGCATGTGCAGGAACAGAGCCTGACGCTCCTTGTTGTTGTTCTTGCGGTGAACGGTCAGCTGACCGCCGTCACGATCCACGAACAGGCCGGGCACGCCCGACTCCTCACCGGTGAACCACACACCGGGGTTGAACGGGGAGAAGGTGATCGCATCCGTCGCATCGACGTAGGAGTTACCCTCGTTGTACCAGGTGTCGGTCTGCACCGTGTACTTGATGCTCTGAGCCTTCTCAGCGGTCAGGCCCAGGTCCTTCAGCGGCACACCCAGAATCATGGTGTTGGTGTCCATGGTGTTGGTGTCGGTGTCACCCCAGGCGCTGTTCAGCGGGTAGCGCGCCACCACGGTGGATGCTTTACCGGAGATAGACCAGACCTTCACCAGCGGGTAGTCCAGGCCCTTCTCGCGGGTCACCTCGAGCGTGTAGTCGGCTTTCGAATCGCCGGTGGTATCAATCTGCACCTGTACCTGACGGCCCCAGTGCATGCTGTCCCAGGTGCCCCAGGTCGAAATGCCGAAGAACAGAGAACCATCGTTCGGGTTCTTACCGGCTGCCTTCAACGCCGGAGCGTCCGAGGCAGCACCCACATACTGCAGGTCAACAGCCTGGTTCGACGGCAGCTTCAGCTGACCGGTCGGAATACGGTCACTGACCGCACCCAGCTCAAACGCACCCAGCAGCGAACGGTAACCGCCCTGGTTCAGGGTCGTACCGCGCAGAGTCACCGTGGACTCCTTATCGGCAATGCCCTTGTAATCAATACGGGACGCATCAACACGCATCTTCGAGACAGGCTTCGGTGCCACGTGAATCGACTGGCGGATCGCCTCGCGGCCATTCTCAGAGAAAATCAGGCGACCAGAAGCGCTCGCAATGTACTGGCGCTTACCGGCAATCAGAGTCTTACCGGTCGTCCAGTCCTGGGCAACCTGGTCGGCGCTCATCGCCGGGTCCATGGTCTTCTCAAGCTTGGAGGGGTCGATGCGCACGGTCACGGTCACGTTCTTACGCTCACCGGCACCCACGCTCACCTGCTGCGGGTAGGAGTACTCCACACCCGGGATGGTCGTGCTTGCCTCGTAGCTCAGAGTGTAGGTGTGAGCCTGCGAATCGGTGTTGTCCAGAACGATTTCACGCTGAACAGTCTGAATACCCGAATCGGGGGTGTACTCCAGCACACCAAACGCGGTCGAAACACGCTCGGGGGTCTTCGCATCGTACGCAATGACCTTCGCGTCCACGGCAGCGCGAGCATTCACCATGCCCGTACCCACACGATCCACCGCGTACTGCGCACCCTGCTCATTCTTGATCGGGGTGGACGCGCCGTTCATCAGCGCAGCCTTAATCATCTGCGGGTTGTAATCCTGATGCGCCTGCATCACGAGGGCGGCGATACCGGTCACGTGCGGGGTTGCCATGGAGGTACCGGTGAAGGAAACACCCTTATTACCCGTACCCACAGCGGCAGACACAATCTCAGTACCCGGTGCCGCAAGGTCAGGCTTAATGAAGCCATCAGAACCGTGCTGACCGCGAGCGCTCGAGGAATTCAAATCAAAAGCGTGCGAGTGAGGACCGCGGCCCGAAGCCTTGTAGTCCAGGTTCATCTCAACGGTCACCGGACCGGCAGCCAGAGCCTTCTCCAGGTCCTTCGTCGAAGAAGCAGTCAGACGCAGACCCGGAATGGTCGCATTACCGCCAATGCCGATCGTGTAGCGCTCAGCCTTACCGGCCATCACCACGCCCAGGCCACCGGCGGCCTGCACGTAATCGAAGCGGGTCTTCGAACCGCACGGGAACGACAAGTCGTCCTGATCCCACTCGAAGTAAACCCACTTACCCTTCAAAGCCTTCGCCTCATCAGCGGTGAAGGCCTCGCAAGCGTAACGGTTACGCTTCGGTGCGGCAACAACCTCGCCGCGCAACTGATCAGCGGACGCCTTCGAATAATCGAAGTTCACCGAATAATCACCCTGCAACCACTCCAAACCAGTCTTCGTGGTCACGCGGGCACGGTCAATCGGCTGAGTCGAACCGTAAGCGTTCGCCACCGACAGCGCCGCAGCAGCATTCGCCGGGCTACCCGAATCGGAGTAGGTGTCACCCACACCGTTGTAGTTATTGGCGTTACCGGCAGCAGCCACAGTGAACACACCCTGGCGCGCCATCGTATTAATCATGTACGACTCAGGGTCGTCAGCCGGAGCGAACTCGCCACCGAGCGAGAGGTTCACAATGTCGGCGCGGTCAGAGAAATCACCGTCACCATTCGGGTCCATCACGGTATCGAGCGCCTTCATCACAACACTCGAATTGCCGTAGCAACCGAACACACGAATCGCCAAAATCTGAGCATCAGGAGCAGTACCGGGGCCAATAGACATGCCCTTCAGCTGCTCCTCCGTCAGGTTCTTGTAATCGCCACGGTAAGTCGTACCGTTCGCCGTCACACCATAACCGGCGGCAGTACCCGCCACGTGCGTGCCGTGACCGCCAGAACCGAAACCGTCCGGGCGGCAATCCAACGGGTTATTATCCGGCTGCGGAGTCGACTTCTCAGCCACCGACGCATTGTAGTCATCACCGACCAGGTCAATGCCGCCAATGAACTTATTACGATCAATCAGACCCGAATCAGCGGACGGAAGCTCCGTCATGGCCTTGGCCTTCAGATAGGCGTCCACGGTTCCGGGGCCGCCAAAGTCGGCGTGAGTGTAGTCCACACCCGAGTCGACGATCGCAATCTTCACGCCCTTACCCGTGTACCCCGTATTCTCACGAGTCCACGTGGCAAGAGTCTTCGTATCAATCTCGCTACCGGAGTTCATACGCTCCTTCGCGATAATCGGCGAAATACGCTCCACATCCGGGCGCTCCGCCAACGCACGAATCTGCGCAGCATCACCAGTAATCGCCGCACCACGCATCGCATTATGCGTGGTGTACATCAGCTTCGCGCCAGAAGCAGCCGCCACAGACTGAGCCTGCGACTGCACCTGAGCTGCAATAGCCTGCACCTGCGCCTGACGGTTCGCCGGCGCCTCCTTACGTGCCAGAACAGCCGCGGACTGGGTCTGCTCATACGCGCCCTTGCCCTTGAACTGAACATACACGGTGACCTGGCCTTCAGCCTTCTGCAGGCCCGGGCTGATACGCGAGGCAGCGTCACCGGATGCGCTCGCAGTGCTTCCTTCGACCTGCTGGGGGCTCTGAGCGTGAGCTGCAGAGAAAGTGGCGGGAACGCCGAGAGTAAGGGCGAGGGCCGCACTCAAACCGGTCGCACCGACAGCCTTCATTCTGCGGCGTGGCGCATGAGGCGTTGTCATGGAATCCTCCTTCGGATTTTCTATTTTTCGATAGTGCTGTGTGCTCTGTGGTTGTGTATCGGTGATACGCGGAGGCGGCCCCACCGGCAGACGACGAGTGAGTGCATCCGCCGGTGAAACCGCCACCAAAACTTGAGAGGTTCCGGGATTTTCAGGCCCCGGACCCTGCCGGTTCCAGGTGTCCCTCCCACCCCATGCAGGAGGTGGGAGAGGACCCGAACCGTTTGCTACCGGTTAGCTACCGTCTAGCGTCCGGCGAGGTTCGCCACCTTCTCGCTGTAGCGGTAGATGAACGCCGCCATCGCATCGCGGGCGATGGGGGTCACCGGGCGGTAGGTGCCGTCGGGCCAACCGGTGCTGATGCCGGTTGAGGCCAGCCAGGTGATTTCGCGATAGAACTGGCTATCGGCGGGCACATCCTTGAACGGGCTGGTCACGGGCAGATCAACGTGCGGCGAGCCGGCGTAGCGGTAGAAGAACGCCGCCATCGCATCGCGGTTGACCGGTGCGTTCGGGCGGAACGTGCCGTCCGACCAGCCGGTCGTGATGCCGCGGGCCTTCATCCACTCAATCTCCTTGTAGAAGGGGTGGGTGGTCGGCACATCCGAGAAGCTGGGCGTGCTCGGGGCGGTGAACTGCGGCGAGCCTGCCATTCGGTAGAAGAACGCCGCCATCGCGCCGCGCTCAACGGACTCCAGCGGGCGGTAGGTGCCGTCCGGGTAGCCGGTGGTGATGCGACGCTGAGCCAGCCACGAAATTTCGGTGTAGAACTGGTCGCCGCTCTTCACGTCGGTGAAGCGGGACGGGGTGATGTACTCGTCCTGCTGCTCCTTGACGTTCAGCACCTCGGCGCGGTCGCCGGTTGCACCGTTCACACCCGAGAGGTCGCCGGTGCCGTTGTGCAGGTGCAGCAGCAGTGCCTTCGCGGGGGTGCCGGACTCGCCGAGCGCGGGGAGGGCGTCGGCGGAGCGGTGCGCCTCAAGGGAGCTACCGGGGGCGTCCGGGAAGAGGCCTGCCACGGAGGAGGAGTCGCCGCTGAACCACAGCTTGGGGCTGAAGGGGCGGTACTTGATCCAGCCGGTTTCGCTGACGTTGCCCCACTCGTACTGGGTGGTGGCGCTGACGCGGTACTGGATGTCCGGGTTGTTGGCGCTGGTCAGGCCCAGGTCCTTGAGGGGTGCACCCATCACGAGGGTGTTGGTGTCCATCATGTTGGTGTCGGTATCGCCCCAGGCGCCGTTGAGCGGGTAGTAGGCGAGCTCGACGAGGCTACCGTTCTTGTAGCCGTAGAGGCGAACCAGCGGGAAGTCCAGGCCCTTGGCGCGGTCGGTGACCAGCTTGTAGTCGGCGCGGTTGTTGCCGTCGGTATCAATCTCTACGGTGAAGGTGTTCTCGTAGGAGACAACATCCCAGTTGGCCCAGGTGGAGATGCCGAAGCGCAGGGTACCGTCGTCGGCGTTACCGCCGGCGGCCTTCAGCGCGGGAGCGTCCGAGGAAGCACCCACGTACTGCAGGTTCGCCTTGACGTTGCTGTTCAGCGACAGGGAGGTGGGGGCCACGCGGTCCACGCTCGCACCGTACTCGAAGGCGCCGAGCAGGGAGCGGTAGCCGCCCTGGTTGACCTCGGTGCCCTTGAGGGTGACGGGGGTCTTCTGCCAGCCGGTATCTGCCTTCTGAGCCTCTTCGCTAGAGGGCTTCTGAGAGAAGGTCAGGGCTCGGTCGGCGGCGTGCATGGTGCTGACGGGCTTGGGTGCCACATGGATGGGCACGCGCAGGTCCTGGCCGTTGTCCTCGGCGAGAACGAGTCGGCCGGAGGCGCTAGCGATGTACTGGCGGTACTGTGCCGGCACGGTCTCAACGCCGGTGTAGTAGTCGGTGGCGTTCTGGGTGACGTCTGCCGCGGGGTCGCGGGTCTTCTCCAGCTTGGACGGGTCGATGCGCACGCTCAAGGTGAAGTTCTTGGTTTCACCGGGTGCCAACGTCACGGACTCGGGGAACGAGTATTCCACTCCGGGAATATTGGTGCTGGGGGCGTAGGACAGCGCGTAGGTGTGCGCGGCGGAATCGGTGTTCTCCACCGTCACCTCGCGGGTGAGGGTCTGAACGCCGGCATCCGGGGCGTACTCGAGCACGCCGAAGCTCACCGAGGTCGTGTTCGGGCTCTGGGCGTTGTAGGCCAGGGACTTCGACTGCACGGCCGCGAGGGTGTCCACGCGTCCGGCACCCACGCGGTCCACCGCGTATGCGGCACCGGATTCGGTGCGCACATCGTGGGTTGCTGTGTTGACGAGGGCCGACTTGACCTGTGCGGGGGTGTAGCTCGGGTGGCTCTGAATGACCAGGGCCGCGGAGCCGGTCACGTAGGGGGCGGCCATGGAGGTGCCGCTGAAGGTCACGGAGCCGTTACCGGTCGCGACCGCCGCGGAGGTGATGTACGAACCGGGCGCCGCAATGTCGGGCTTGGTGTAGCCGTAGCTGCCGTGGAAGCCGCGGGCACTCATGGGGTTCAGCTGATCCAGCTTGTCGGTGTCCACGCGCAGAGATGCCTTCAGGTCGTTGCCGAGGCGCACGGTCAGGGGCTTGCCGGCTGCTTCTGCCGCGGTAATCTGCGCGCGCAGGTCCTTGGCGGCGGAGGCTGCCAGGCGGAAGCCGGGCAGGGTCTCGTTGCCCGCGATGCCCAGGCCGGGCTCCTCGTCGTGACCGGCGAGCAGCACGCCCTTGGCACCTGCGGCCTGCAGGTTGTCGAAGCGCACCTTGGAGCCGCAGGCGAGGTTACCGTCGGCCTCGGCCCAGTCGATGAGCACCCACTTGTCCTTTACGGCTGCCGCTTCGGCGGCGCTCAGGGCGTTGCAGGCGTAGCGGTTGTTCTCGGAGATCGCGGTGACTTCACCGGTGAACTCCTTGCTGCCGGTCTGAGCCCAGGGGTAGGAGACGCTGTAGTCGCCGCGCACCTTGCGGGTGGTGCCGGTGGCCGGATCGGTCAGCTCGGCCGCATCCACGGCGCGGGTCGAGCCGTAGGCGTTGGCCACGGTAATCGCGGTGGCTGCGGTGGCGGGGTGACCGGAGTTGGAGTAGGTGTCGCCGCGCAGGCTGTAGTCGTTGGCGTTGCCCGCGGAAATCACGGAGAGCACGCCGGCGCGGGTGAGCGCGTCAACGGCGTAGGCTTCGGGGTCGTCAACGGGGGAGAATTCGCCGCCGAGGGACATGTTGACCACGTTCACGCGGTCTGAGAAGTCACCGTCACCGTTGGGGTCGAGGGCGCGGTCGAGTGCCTCGATCACCACGTTGGTGCTGCCGCTGCATCCGAAGACGCGGAAGGCGTAGATTTCAGCATCGGGGGCGACGCCGGGGCCGATCTTCATGGTCTTGAGCTGCTCTGCGGTGAGCTTGCTGTAGTCGCCGGTGAAGGTCGTGCCGTCGGAGTTCACGCCGTAGCCCGCCGCGGTGCCCGCCACGTGGGTGCCGTGGCCGCCGGTGGTGCAGTCGAGCGGGTTGCCGTCGGGAACGGCGGTGTTGCTGCCGTCGTAGTTGTCACCGACGAGGTCGTAGCCGCCGGCAACCTTGGCGCGGTTAATGAGCCCGGAGTCGGTGTTGGGTAGCTCGGTGAGCTTGGACGCCTTCTCGTAGTCCTCGAGCTTGCCGCTACCGCCGAAGTCGGTGTGGGTGTAGTCGATACCGGAGTCGATGACGGCGATCTTGACGCCCTTGCCGGTGTATCCGCCGGCGCCGGCGGGGTTGGTGGTGCCGGTCCAGGTGGCGAGGGAGCCCGCGTCAATGGCGGCGCCCGCGTTCTGACGGTACTTGGGCAGGATGGGCGAGATTTTCTCCACATCGGAGCGGCTGGCGAGTGCCCTAATGGACTCGGCGTCACCGCGCACTGCCACGCCGCGCACCGCGTTGTGGGTGGTGTAGAGGACCTGCGCGCCGGACTGGTTGCCGACCTGCTGTGCCTGGCTCTGCACCTGGGAGGCGATGGCCTGCACCTGCGAGCTGGTGTTGACCGGTGCCTGGGTGCCGGCGCGTACGCCTGCGGGCTGGGTCTGTTCAAAGGCGCCCTTACCCTTGAACCGGACGAAGGCGGTGACGGTGCCGCTGGCGTTCTTCATGCTGTCGCTGATGACCTGCTGCTTGATTGCGTCGGGGTCTTCGGCGGCGTGGGCGGTGCCGCCGAGTGCGGCCAGGGGGCTCAGCGCCATGCTGAGGGTGAGGACGCCGCTGTAGACCCTGCGGCGGGTCTGCGTGCGCCGACGTGGTGCACGCGGGGTGGGGGAGTCGGTGGTGGTCACGGTGCTCCTTTGCTTGGCTCCCGTGGTGTTTCTGGGAGGCGTTTGTGAATATGGTGCGGGCAGTCCCGCAGGTTATACCTGAGAATGAACCCTCAGATGTGAACCACAATACACCTTTAAGGGGTTGATAAGGGGATTTTCGGTTGTTTGCGCCACAAAATAGGCTCTCATGACACATTGTGGACATTGAGAGTTCTTCCAGGTCTGTGTGGGATGGTGAGAGAAGAACCGTCGGTGTCGAAGGGAGCCGGGGTCGGGCGGGGAGCCCGCCTCTGGTGTTCGCGTTCTGGATCCGATGGATCCGCGTAATATACGCGCACTAAAAAGTGTTCCACCTGCGCAAACGCGCGGCAGGGATAGGATTAAGTTACGACCACCGTTGAAGGAGATTGCGATGACCGAGCACGATTCGCAGCAGCCTCGAAAAGAGCAGGAGCCCTACCAGCCCCTGTGGGATGACTCCCTGCCCGTTCCGAGCTACATGAACATCTCCCTGGGGAACAGCGAGGCCCCGGCCGAAGCCTCCCCGCAGCAAGCCACGGAGAACACCGCGTCACCGGCCGCTAAAAGTGCGGTGGAGTGGGAGTCGGGAGTCTACTCTCACACCCCCACCCTCAAGGTGACGCCCACGCCAATCTTTGGCACGCCCGACCCCTCCCTCCAGCGGATGCACGTTCAGGATATTCCGGGCGCCCGCCCCGCCCCCGAGAGCGCCATGGAGGGCCCCGGCGCCGCCACCAACCAGCGGTTACCGGAAGGAACGGTCGGCTATATTCGCGAGGTGGATGCGCTGTATCCCGACGGTGCCCCCACTACCTGGGAAATAACCCGCGGCGCATGGATCTTTTTGGCCGTTGTAGTCTTCTGCAACCCGCTGATTGACGCTTTGCTCATCTATCCCTTTGATAATCAGGGGGCCGTGTCACTCGCCTTTCTTGGGGTTATCCTGGCGATGAGCACCGCTGGTATTCCGGTGATTCTCTGGTTCGTCTTCTTGATTATGGCCATCAGCAAGGTGCACAAGAAATACTCCGAGGCGAGGGAACAGCGCTGGAACGTCGAGAAGGCTCCCGCGTTCTGGTACTACCCCGTGTACATCGGCTGACCCCGCAGACCGTAAACCCGGCAGGCCGTAATTTTATCCGCCATCCCACCGAGGTTAACGCTCTATTTACCTTGCGCTGATAGGGTGGAGGCATCATAAGGGCTCCGAGGGCGCCGACTGGGCACCCCCAGCCGTATTCACTCGTTGATTAAAGAAAGAACGAAGACAATGTCGCAGTATCCCGACCAGTACAACCAACCCCAGCAGCCTCCCTATGGCCAGCAGGCACCGAACTACCAGGCCGGTTACCAGCAGAACTATTACCCGCAGGGTTCCTATAATCTCGCCCCCTCCTCGGCGGACGATAAGAACATGGCGATTCTGGCCCACCTGGCCTCGGCCATTCTCTCGCTGCTGTCCTTCTCGACCCTGAGCGTGATTGCTCCGCTCGTGATGTGGTTCATCTACAAGGACAAGCCCGGCTACAACTTCACGAAGGAATCCGCCCGCCGCGCGTTCAACTTCAACTTCTCCCTGTGGGTCATTAGCGCCGCTTCCTGGCTGGCGATTATGCTGACCTTCGGCATCCTCGGCCTCATCCTGTGGGTGGTACCCACGGTGGTGACCATCCTGATGGTTGTCTTCCACTCGCTGGCCGCTGTCGCAGCCGCTCGCTGCGACCTGTACGAGTACCCGATGACCTTCATCAAGATCATCAAGTAGTCTTCACGGCTTATACCGGTAGCGCCCCCGTCCGAATATCGGATGGGGGCGCTACTGTGCCCGGGTATGGCACGCCTGTTGACCGTTCACACGGGACTTAAAGGGAGCGGCACGGTATCATGGGAAGAGGTGTGCCTATTCACTCCACATTCACTCTACGGATGATGGGACGCCGCCGCGCCGTGAAATCCGGTGCGTCTCTTCGAAGCTTTCAAGGAGCACAAAATGTCAGCTGTCGTGATTGTGGGCGCCCAGTGGGGCGATGAGGGTAAGGGCAAGGCTACCGACCTGCTCGGCCCCCGCGTAGACTACGTGGTCAAGCCCAACGGCGGTAACAACGCCGGTCACACCGTGGTGGTGAACGGCCAGAAGTTTGAGCTGAAGCTGCTGCCCGCCGGTATTCTGAGCGACAACGCCGTCCCCGTGATTGGTAACGGCGTGGTCGTGAACCCCGAGGCTCTCTTCGCAGAGATCGAAGGCCTCGAGGCCCGCGGCGCTGACACCTCCCGCCTGAAGATTTCCGCTAACGCGCACCTGGTCGCACCCTACCACCAGACCATGGACAAGGTGACCGAGCGCTTCCTTGGCAAGCGCGCCATCGGCACCACCGGCCGCGGTATCGGCCCCGCCTACATGGACAAGGTTGGCCGCCTCGGCGTGCGCGTGCAGGACATCCTCGACGAATCCATCCTGCGCCAGAAGGTTGAGGGCGCGCTGCGCCAGAAGAACCAGCTGCTGGTGAAGGTCTACAACCGCCGCCACGTTGAGGTTGAGGAAATCGTCGAGTACTTCATGTCCTACGCCGAACGCCTCAAGCCCATGATCGTGGACACCACCCAGCTGCTGAACAAGGCGCTGGACGAGGGTAAGACCCTGCTGATGGAGGGCGGCCAGGCCACCTTCCTGGACGTGGACCACGGCACCTACCCGTTCGTGACCTCCTCGAACCCGACCGCCGGCGGCGCCTGCGTGGGTTCGGGTGTGGGCCCGACCCGCATCACCCGCGTGATCGGTATTCAGAAGGCGTACACCACCCGCGTGGGTGCCGGCCCCTTCCCGACCGAGCTGTTCGATGAGATGGGCGACTACCTGCGCACCACCGGCGGCGAGTTCGGTGTGAACACTGGCCGCCCCCGCCGCTGCGGCTGGTACGATTCCGTGCTGGCACGCCAGGCCGTGCGCATCAACGGTTTCACCGACCTGTTCATCACCAAGCTGGATGTGCTGACCGGCCTGGAGAAGATTCCGGTCTGCGTGGCCTACGATGTGGACGGCGTGCGTCACGACGAGATGCCGATGACCCAGACTGAGTTCCACCACGCCAAGCCGATTTTCGAGTACTTCGACGGCTGGACCGAAAACATTTCGGATGCGAAGAGCCTGGACGAGCTGCCCGAGAACGCCCGCAAGTACGTACTGAAGCTGGAGGAGCTCTCCGGCTGCCGTATTTCCGCTATTGGTGTGGGTCCGGACCGCGACCAGACCATTGTGGTCCGCGACCTCATCAACGAGGACTAAGCTCAAAAGCTCAATACGCGAAAGCCCCCAGAAGGTGCCTTACAGGTGTCTTCCGGGGGCTTTCCCATACTATCGACAGGAGCGTGATCGGAGACTTATCACATGGCGGGTGGGAGGCGCCTGCGGGTGACTGCGGAGAGGTGCATCCCGTATGCTGGGTAAGGGCCACAAAAGTGGTGCTAGTGCGTTCAGAGGAGAAAAGCGATGTCCTATATCACCGGAGCTATCTACCCGAGCTCGGACCGCCCTCAGCTGGGTGCCACCGAGGAAGAAACCCTCCGCGCCTACGCGGACAAGAACGCCGCGGTCGTCCTCACCTACGCCAACCCGAGCGTGCACGAACTACACGAACTGCAGCACACCTTCAACCTGCACGAACTCGCCGTGGAAGATGCCACCCGCGGCCACCAGCGCGCCAAGCTCGAACGCTACGGAGACTCCCTCTTCGCGGTCATCCGCCCCGCCGTCTACCTGGATAAGGAAGAGGAAGTGCACCTGAGCGAGCTGCACCTCTTCGTTGGCCCCCGCTACATCCTCGTGCTCGTCAAAGACGCCCAGCGTAGTGACCGCAAAATCGGCGAGCAATACAACCTGCTCTTCGGCACCCCGGACGCCTCACCGGCCCGCCTGCTACACCGCATCCTCGACAGCACCGTCGACGGGTACACCCCCGTGCTCGACGGACTCGAAAACGACAACGACGAGATTGAAGACATCCTGTTCTCCACCCACGACCGCCAAGACGCCAACCCCCTGGCGCAGCGCATCTATGAGCTACTCAACCAGGTGATTGACTTTCAGCGAGCCTGCCGACCCCTCGAACCGATGATGGGTCGCATCATTGAAGGCCTACGCACCGGCACACTCGACCCGTCCCCCTACCCGGGTGCAAGCCAAGGCGAAGTCGAAGACGAAGTTGTGGAACTTGCCCGCCAGTTCCGTAATGTGCTCGACCACGTGGTCCAAACAAAAGAACGCCTTGAGGATCTTCGCAGCTCCCTCGAAAACGCCCTGCGCGTGCACGACACCCTGCTCGGACAGCAACAGAACGACGACACCAAGAAAATCTCCGCCTACGCGGCGCTGCTCATGGTGCCCACCATTGTTGGCTCCGTCTACGGCATGAACTTTGAGGTCATGCCCGAGCTCAAGTGGGAGTTCGGCTACCCGGCGGCCCTGCTGCTGATGCTGGTCTCCTGTCTGCTCCTCTACTGGTTCTTCAAGAAGAATAAGTGGCTCTAACAGTCCACAAAACGCCACTGGCTAGGCCTTTAAACGCGTATGCCGCGTAGGGCATACACACATGCCTTACGCTGCGCGGTCGTACTGGGCACGCATCGCGCGGCGGCAATCGCGGCGCTCACGCTTGAACTTCGTGCACATAGCCTTCGGGTCGTCGAACATGGAGAAGTCCTTCGGCTCAGCCGCCAGCCCCAAGGTCGACAGCTCAACCATCGAAAGCATCGCGTAGAACGTCTTGCGGCGCAGCTCAAAATTGCAGGCACCCGGAGCGGATTCCACCGCGAATACCGCGCCGGTGCACTCCAGAGAACGCATGGCCCAGTGCTTGACCCACAGGTCACCATTGGCCGGGCTCACGCCCATGCCGGTCAGCGCCAGACCGGTACCCTGCACACGCTCAAAGCGCAGGCACATCTCCAGGTCCTTCTCCAGGGGGAACACGAACAGCAGAGCGTTCTGCGCTGCCGCACGAAGCTCGCGCAGGTTCTCCTCGTAACCGGAAGCACCCTGAGTCAGGTGACGCATCACGCGGCCCATAGTGGAAGATACCGGCGCGGTACGGAAGCACGAGCCTTCGGCAACCAGCTGCTCCAGAACGGTGCGGAACTCCTCCACGTCGAAGCGTTCCATACGCACCACGGTGCCGCACTGCATCAGCCAGTTGAACTCCTCATCACAGCGAAGCTGCTCATCGGCAGTGCAAGAAATCTGCGCCTGTGCGTGCTGGCCCTCGCGAGTGGTGTTTTCCATGACCGTTCCTTCCGTAGATGCTGAATCAATCCGCTGGCAACACCGCGGGAGGCGGTGTGCCCGGCCGGAAGGATCGTCCCTTCCAACACCTACACTCTATGGGCGACCCCTGACACGATAAGCGTTCTTTGTTTTACCCCCGGGTAAATCTAGAAAATATTTAACGCGCCGCCGGGCACCTCGCTGAGAGGCACCCGGCGGCGCGTTACAGGTTCGTGGTTTGCGGCGAAGGCTAGTGGCGCTGACGGTTCAGCAACCACAGCATATACAGGCCACCAATCGCACCCGTCACCAGGCCCACCGGAATCTGGAAGGGCGCCAGCGCGCGGGCCGCCACAAAATCGGCCAGCACCAGGATTGCCGCACCCATCAGGGCCGAATGCCACATGGCCGTGCCCGGCGTGTGCCAGAAGCGGCGCGCCAGCTGCGGGGCAATCAGCGCCAGGAAGCCAATCGGGCCCGCGACGGAAATCGCAATAGCCACCAGCAACACGGCGGCGGCCACCAGCAGGTTCACGCTCCTCTTGACCGGCAGGCCCAAACCCGCCGCCAGGTCGTCGCCGAGCTCCAGGGTGCGCAGGCGGCGCGTCAGCATCAAAATCAGGGGAATCGCAATCACCAGGATGATGGACTGCACCTCCATCTGCCCCCACGAGATGGCATTGAGCGAACCGTGCTGCCAGGTCTTCGCGGCTTCGGCCTTCTCCAGGTCGCCGCGCGTAATCAGGTAGTCGTTCACGGAGCTGAGCATCGCGCTCACCGCGATACCGATGAGCACCATCTTCTGACCCATCGTGGCGCCGCCGCCCAGGCCGGCCAATAGCATCACCACGGCCGCCGTCACGAAACCACCCAGGATGGCGCCCATGCCCATGCCCACGCCGGTTGCGGCCAGCGGGCCGATGAGCACCACCGACAGGGCACCGGTCGCCGAACCCACCGTGAAACCGATAATGTCCGGCGAACCCAGAGCATTGCGCGACACCGACTGGAAGATCGCGCCCGACAGGCCCAGGGCCGCACCCACGACAATGGCCGCGAGCATGCGGGGCAGTCGCTGATTGAGCACCAGCTGACGTTCAATCTCGGTTCCCTCGCCCTGAAATATCAGGCGGAAAACCTGCTCGGGGGTCATCTCGTAGCTCCCATAGATCAGGGATGCGGTGGCCACCACCAGAATGAGTGCCACCACCAGCAGGGTGCGGGGAATCGGGGTGCGGTAGCGTCCCGGGATGCGGATGCGCCCGCCCGCAGTGCGGGAGGACATTGAAACAGTGCTCATACGTCTTTCACCACGCTAAATCGTTGCGCCGAACGGGAGTCTAGAATACGGGGCTGTGGCCGTGCTCGGGGGAGTGGGCGGGGCCCGCCTCGTCGTGGGCCTGCGCCTTCGCGCCCATGCGGCTCTTCTTCGCGCCCCTCGAACCGGTGCTCAGATGCATCACCAGGAGCATGAGCACGGGTGCGCCGATGAACGCGGTCACGATGCCCACCTCAAGCTCGCTGGGCACAACCAGCACGCGGCCCAGAATATCGGCGGCGAGCACGAGCGCCGGGCCGTACACGAGCGAGAGCGGCAGCACCCGCCCGATATCGGCGCCGGCCAGCAGGCGGATGACGTGGGGCACAACCAGACCCACGAAGCCGATGGGGCCGGCGATTGCGGTCGAGGCGCCGCAGAGCGCCATGATGGCCACGATGGTCGCGGCGCGCACCAGGGTGACGGGCACGCCCAGGCCGGCGGCCGCATCCTCGCCGAGAGCCAGCGCGCGCAGCGGGCCGATCAGCATGAAGGAAAGCACCAGGCCCACCGCCACGAACGGCAGGGCCGAGAGCACCTGCTCAAAGGTGCGGTTCTCCAGGGAGCCGACCACCCAGAAACGGTGCGAGTCGAAGGCCTTGGAGTTAAACATCGTGATGACGCCGGTAACGGTTCCCAGGCAGGCGTTGACCGCCACGCCGGTCAGCACGAGGCGGGCCGTCGAGTCCAGGTTGGGTTTGGAGTCGACCAGGCCCATCATGAAGACGAGGGTTGCGGCCACGCCGGAACCCAGCAAGGCCAGCCACAGCTGCACGAATGGGGAGGACACTCCGAAGACACCCACGCCCACGACCACGGAGGCGGCCGCACCCGAGTTCACGCCCAGCAGGCCCGGCTCGGCCAGCGGGTTGCGGCTCAGCGCCTGCATGAGCACGCCCGATACCGCCAGGGCCGCGCCCACCAGCAGCGCCGCGGCGGTGCGCGGTGCGCGTTTGGCCCAGATGAGCTTGGACTCGATGGTGTTCGCGTCCGGGTTCAGGAAGCCATCGACGGACCTATCCAGGGCGAACATGCGCGAACCCACCGCGAAGGAGAGAGCGCAGAGGAACACGAGCAGCAGGCATCCGAGGATGAGCGCGATGGTGACGCGCGAGATAGACGGCCCCTTACCGTTCTTGCCGCCGAGCTGGTCGGAGGAGCCGGAGAGCGCCCGAACCGCCGCGATGGATTCCTTGCTGGGGGCGGCGCGGTAGGCCGTGGTGCGCGCGGGGGCGCTTGCTGGGGTGGCTGCGGTGTTCTGTGGTGTCATCGTGGCTGCTTGTGGGTTGTCGTGCGGTTACCGTACAGGAAGTGAGGGTGAATTATTGCGATGTTCAGGCAGTCCTAAACGTGAGATATGCAATAAAATCTGAGCCCTTTAGTATCCTACAGGTTTAGATGAGGCTATCCTAATATGCATGGCAAATATGACGAACAAGATCACCCGCCGCTCCTTCGGCGCACTCGCACTCGGTTCCTTCGGCGCCCTCGCCCTGGCGGCATGCGGCTCCTCCAACACTTCTGGCTCTTCTTCCTCCGCGTCTGCTTCTGCGACCGGTAAGAAGGTGGCACCCTCCGCACTGCCCTCCGGCATGGGCACCACCACCGTTGACGGCGAATTCCCCCGCACCGTCAAGCACTTCCGCGGTGAAACCATCATCAAATCCGCACCCTCCAAGGTCGTGATTCTCTCCACCGGTCAGCTCGACGGCGTGCTCTCCCTGGGCGTCGTGCCCGTCGGTGCGGCAACCGCCGGTGACGCCGACCTGGTCCCCACCTACCTGAAGACCAAGTTCTCCGATAAGTCAGCAGAGCTCGACAAGATCGCCAAGGTCGGCAAGCGCACCGACCCGGACGTTGAGGCCATCGCAAACCTCAAGCCCGACCTGATCCTCATCAACAACACCAACAAGAAGGACGAGCTGTACGAGTCCCTCGCCAAGATCGCGCCGACCGTGGTCACCGAGGGTACCGGCATTAACTGGAAGCAGGACTTCCTTCTGATCGCCGCCGCGCTGGGCACCACCGAGAAGGCTGAGAAGCTCATGGAGGAGTACAACACTAAGGCGAAGTCGGTCGGTCAGAAGGCTGGCAGCGAGAAGACCTTCTCCTTCCTGTACGCTTCCGCTGACCGCACCCGCATCTTCGCGAAGTCCTCGTTCGTGGGCTCCATCTGCGCGGATGCATCCCTGGCACGTCCCGCAGCTGCGCAGGTTGAGAAGACCTCCATCGATTTGAGCTCCGAGCAGCTTGACCAGGCTGACGGCGACTACCTGTTCTACGGTGTGCAGGGCGGCGACGAGTCCAAGCTGACCGGTGAGGCACTGTGGAGCACCCTCAAGGCTGTCACCGAGAAGCACGCGCACAGCGTGGATTCTGACATGTTCTTCCTGAACGCTGGCCCGGCTGCCGCGCTTGGTGTTCTGGAGACCATCGAGAAGGCACTCTAAAGGTTTTAGCCTCTCGTAGAGATTCGTAGAGATTCGCCGAGAAGCCCCGCATTCTTACCTCTCATGCCCGCGCATGAGGGTGAGGAGGCGGGGCTTTCTGCACGCTCTGCACCAGCGTTTT
>NZ_KV814481.1:50205-84603 GCF_001813965.1 Rothia sp. HMSC072E10
TTTTGCCCGCCGGATGCGCTCGTGACCAGAATTGGTGCGCGCCCGCCCGAAATAGGGTCTAATGGGGGTAGAAGGCGTAGCGGTACCGTTGCCCGCGCCTGACACACTGAAACCTTACACACCGATTGATTCACCGACGAAACGAGCACGCAATGCCGAAGAACAAGCCCTCCGAAGAGACCCTGGTGCAGGCACGCCGCGTCATTGACGCACTCAACGAGCGTGGCGCCCGCAAGCAGGCAATCCGCCTGAAGGTGAGCCTCCCCGACGCGCCGCTGCCGCAGACCGCATCCAAGTTTGGTGGCCGCCCGTACCTGCCCGCAGGCGAGTCTGCGCCGACCAATGAGAAGGGTGAACCGCTGGGCATGATTGCGCAGATTAACTGCGCCGACCTGCCCGAGAATGACATCTACCCGGCGACCGGTCTGCTGCAGTTCTGGATTAACCCGAACGACGAAGAGTGCTTGTGGGGCTTTGACTACGAGAACCCTCTTTCGCAGAAGAATCACCGCGTTGTCTACTACGAGACGTTGGGTGAGCCGAACCCGGATGTGCAGTTCCCGGTTCCCTTCCCGACCATCGACTGGGGTGATTACGGCTGGCCTCTGGGACCTGAGGGCATGGATGTTTCTGAGGCAACCACCGAGTACGCACTTGCCTTCGAGCCCTGGGAGCAGGGCTTCCTGGATGGTGGCTACGAAATCTACGACCGGTTCGCTGACGCCTGGGACGAGATGTACCCGGACCAGAAGCTGCCCGAGGAACCGAACGCACGCAATGACGCCTCCTACAACCTGCTGGAGCCCTTCGAATCGGAGGAGAGGGATTACTCGCATATTGGCGGCTACCCCTCGTTCGTGCAGGAGGACCCGCGTGACGAGTTCGAGGAGCTGCGCGGCCACACGGTGAACCTGCTGACCATCGAATCGGAGTGGGGCGAGGACGCTGAGGAGGGCGTGTACGTGATGTGGGGTGATGCCGGTGCGGCGAACTGGCTGATTACTCCGGAGGCGCTTGCCGCCCGCGACTTCTCGCAGGTCGTCTTTGAGTGGGCCTGCGGCTAGACACCGTACTACTTTCACACCGCCACATCATCAATGAGGAGACCCTAAAATGTTTGACAACAAGCCGTTTGAGGACATCGAAAAGCAGGCGAAGCACGTTATTGACCTGCTCAACCAGGAGGGTGCCCGTAAGAAGGCTATCGCCCTAAAGCCCTTCGTTCCCGCCGAGCCCTTGCCGCAGACCGCTTCCAAGTTTGGTGGCCGCCCCTACCTGCCCGCAGGCGAGGTGCCGCCGACCAATGAGAAGGGTGAACCGCTGGGCATGATTGCGCAGATTAACTGCGCCGAGCTGCCCGAGAATGACATTTACCCGGCAACCGGTATGTTGCAGTTCTGGATTAACCCGAACGACGAAGAGTGCTTGTGGGGCTTTGACTACGAGAACCCTCTTTCGCAGAAGAATCACCGCGTTGTCTACTACGAGACGTTGGGTGAGCCGAACCCGGATGCCCCGTTCCCGAACGTGGACTGGGACGAGGGCGGTTGGCCCATCGGCGGTTTCGACTGTGAGAGCGGCCCGCTCGAAATTGAGTACGGCATGACCTTTGAGGTGCGTGAGCAGGGCGTGACTGCCTCCGGCTACGACTACTACGATGTTTTTGGCGCGAAGTGGGATGAAACCTACCCGGATGAGTTGCTGCCCGAGGCACACGAGAACCCGTATAAGAACCAGCCTCGCCGCGAAGCTCTCTACGAGCTGACGGAGCCTTTCGAATCGGAGGAAGAGTACTCCCACGTGGGCGGATACCCGTTCTTCGTGCAGAATGACCCGCGTGACGAGTTCAAGGAGCTGCGCGGCCACACGGTGAACCTGCTGACTATCGTCTCTGAGTCGGAGAATGAGGAGAACGAAGACGAGGAGATTGAGATCATGTGGGGTGATGCCGGTGCGGCGAACTGGCTGATTACTCCGGAGGCGCTTGCCGCCCGTGACTTCTCGCAGGTCGTCTTTGAGTGGGCTTGCGGCTAAAACTTAGCGGTACAACTTTATGCAGGAATGTTGTGAATTTATTCTTCGCAACGTCATAACAGCATCATAACAAGTTCTGCGATGATGTTGTTATGATCCTGCGATGATGTTGCTATGATGCGGTATTCTCATCACTTTTAGAATCTTAAAAACACCGGAATTGCAGGCTAAAACCGGGTGTTTCCATCGGTCTCATTGACCGCGCATCATAACAACCGTCATAACAACTTCTGTTATGACGGCTGATATGATGCCCCGCCTCACCGAAAACAGCCCGTCATAATCCGCAACAAACGACACATAGGTACCCGCACTTGGTGCACCCCGCGCCGGTGGCACAGTATAAAGTCGAGCCACTATCGACTCCCCGCACACAGGCGGGCAGATACACCAGGAGCAAACCAATGGCTGAACACACTTTCGGCTTCCGCACCCGCGCACTACACGCGGGCGGTACCCCCGACGCCGAGCACGGATCCCGCGCGGTCCCCATCTACCAGACCACCTCCTTCGTCTTCAAAGACGCTGACGACGCGGCGAACCTCTTCTCCCTGCAGAAGTACGGCAACATCTACTCGCGCCTGTCGAACCCCACCGTCGCCGCGCTGGAGGAGCGCATCGCCTCCCTCGAAGGCGGTATCGGCGCGGTGGCCACCGCCTCCGGCATGGCCGCCGAGTTCATCACCTTCGCGGCGCTCTGCCAGCAGGGTGACCACATTGTTGCCTCCTCGCAGCTGTACGGCGGCACCGTCACCCAGCTGGACGTGTCCCTGCGACGCTTCGGCATCAACACCACCTTCGTGGCCGGCACCGACCCCGCCGACTACAAGGCGGCACTGACCGAGAACACCAAGGCAATCTACACCGAGGTTGTCGCCAACCCCTCCGGCGAGGTTGCCGACCTGGAGGGCCTCGCAGAGGTTGCCCACGAGGCCGGCATCCCGCTGGTCGTGGACGCCACCATCTCCACCCCCTACCTGATTCGCCCCCTCGAGCACGGCGCGGACATCGTTATCCACTCGGTCACCAAGTTCCTGGGTGGCCACGGCACCACCCTCGGCGGTGTCGTCGTCGAGTCCGGCCGCTTCAACTGGGGCAACGGCAACTTCCCGTCCATGACCGAGCCCGTGCCCTCCTACAACGGCGTGTCCTGGTGGGGTAACTTCGGCGAGTACGGCTTCCTCACCAAGCTGCGTTCCGAGCAGCTGCGTGACTTCGGCCCGTCGCTGAGCCCGCAGGCCGCGTTCAACCTGTTGCAGGGCGTCGAGACTCTGCCGCAGCGCATGGACGCTCACCTGGCCAACGCCAAGCAGATCGTCAACTGGCTGGTTGAGGATGAGCGCATCGCCTACGTGAACTACGCCGGCCTGGAAGACCACCCGCACCACGAGCGCGCGAAGAAGCTGCTGCCGCTGGGCGTCGGTTCCGTGTTCTCCTTCGGTGTGAAGGCGACCGAGAAGGCCTCGGGCCGCCTGGTCGGTGGCGAGTTCATCGGTGCGCTGCAGCTGGCAAGCCACCTGGCGAACATCGGTGACTCCCGCACCCTGGTTCTGCACCCGGGCTCGACCACGCACCAGCAGCTTTCGAGCGAGCAGCTTGAGGCCGCCGGCGTGGGCGAGGACCTGATCCGCATCTCTGTGGGTCTGGAAGACGTGGAAGACATCGTCTGGGACCTGGATCAGGCGCTGACCTACGCGACCGGCCTGAACCACGCCGGTGAGCGTGTGGGCGAGTCCAGCGCAGACAAGCTCGTGGAGGCCGAGGAGGCGGTTGCCGCCGCCAAGGCCGCCGAGGACGCTGCCGCCGCTGAAGCTGCTGGCGCATCCTGCTCCCTGCCTACTACCACTCAGGAGGAGAAGTAATGACTGAGAAGCGTACCTGGGTGGGTCCTTCCGCCCCTGAGCGTCTGAACATTCTGCGTAATACCCGCACCATCGCGATCGTGGGTATGAGCGATAAGATTTCGCGCGCCTCCTACTTCGTGGCGACATATCTGCAGTCGGCATCGCCGTACAAGCTGTACTTCGTGAACCCGATTCTGGCGGCGAAGGGCAAGCTTGTGCTGGGTCAGCCGGTGTACCCGTCGCTGCAGGACCTGCCGGAGGTCCCTGACCTGGTGGAGATTTTCCGCCGTAACGAGGACCTGCCGGGCGTGGTTCAGGAGGCTGTGGACCTGGGCGCGAAGACCGTCTGGATGCAGCTGGGCTCCTGGAACGAGGAGGCCGCCGCAATCGGTGAGGCCGCTGGCTTGAACGTGGTGATGGATAAGTGTGTGAAGATTGAGCACGCGCGTTTCCACGGTGGTCTGCACTTGGCCGGTTTCAATACGGGCGTGATTTCTTCGAAGCGTCAGGTGCTGTCGAAGTAGTCTGCGCTGTTGAGCCGCGGTTACCGCGGCTTGTAATTACAAAAATCAGGCGCTTGTCAGCGTGCAAGGAGGGGCGTACCCGGGGTGATTCCCGGGTGCGCCCCTCCTTCATTGATCCTTCATTGAGGACGAGGCAGTGATATAAGCAACCAGAAGATAACCAGGGAAAACGCCCAGATTCCTTGAGCGCGTGTAGCTCCAATGTTATTGTTGTACCTAACAGTCCCCCCTCCGCCTCTGGGTTTACCTAAGCGCATCTCGAGGGGGTCCTTTTGTATGCTCGGTTCTACGGCGAACCGAAGTAAGGAGAGTAGCGGTTTTGCCCAAGGAATCGTGCGTATTTCTACCTTCAATAGAGGAGCAGAAGGAATACCTTGTTGCTAAGAGGTATTTTCCTCAGGGAATAACCCTGAGCGACGATGACCGAGACATGCTTACATGCTCTAATTTCCACTATCTTCTGGGATATTTTCGTAATTACAACAAATACAAGAACGAGGGGCTTCTGCCTGAGAATCCAGGCATCTCGGACGTTTTAGATATTGTGCGTATGGATGTTGCGGTCTCTTCCCTCTTGTACGGGTACATGAGGCAGAGCGAACAGGCGATTCGAGCTGCATGGGTGGATGTATTTTGCACTTACCGTAGTCCCCATGAGTACCTCAACCCGGATGCGTATATCTGCATGAGCCAGGAGAGGCCAGTAGATGCGCTCATCAAAGATATGATGCGGCATATCCTGCGCTACCGTGAACCGTATGTTCGCGAGCGAGTCGAGGTTTGGTGGAAATCCTGCGGAAAAGGTTCCTCTAAAACTCCCTCTGAAAACTTGGATGATTGGGAGGACATTGAGGAGCTTCGAAAGATGATGCAAAAGGAACTTCCTCTGTGGTCTGTTGTTGATTCATTTTCCTTGGGGCTCCTCTCCCACGCGGTGGTCCAAAGTTATGCTTCAGAAACCTCCACCGAGTCTGGAGATGCTGAAAAGCTGTTGCTCTACAAAAAGACCGCAGAGTATATGGGCGTAAATCATAAGCACTTTGAGGGTCGTCTTAAGTCTCTGACCACTTTACGAAACCGTGTAGCTCACGGTTCTCGTCTCTGGATGATGCCGACAACTGACACTTCGGCAAAGCCAAAAATTTTTGCTAAGGACCTTCGCGATGCGGATCCAAAGGGTATGTTGGTCAGCTTTGCTAACGTTGCTCTCCTGCAGGGAAACATCCGTCGGCAGAGGGAAGCCTGGAAAGCGATAAAGGCTCTAGTGGAGCAGGATGAGAGCTACTGCGTTGGGGTGGGTTCACGGAAGATTTTTTAACGTGATGACCATTCCTGCAACTTGCCTAGCATCATGAGGTTGATGTGCTCATAAAAGGAGGGGCGTACCCGGGGTGATTCCCGGGTGCGCCCCTTTTGATATGCGGCATCGCCCCTTGTGGAGGAGCGGTTCAGCTTTAAGGTAAACCTACCCTTATGTTCTGGGGTGCTGAGCCGGTATCCTAGATGGAAGCCCGGCGGCCGGTACTCAGCACACACGCGTACCGACTGCCGGGTCTTTTCACGCGCGAAATATGACGAAATATATGTCTAAAATGTCGAAATATAACGCCGTTTTTCGGTCATAAAAAGTCACTCGGTCATAGAAAAGAAAAAACTAGTCAGCACCCCAAAAGAGCCCTAAGCTAGCAATATATTTATCCCCCCGCATTTTATGCCCAACCTTAGCCGAGGACAGCATGACCGGATTCACGACGAAGGCAATTCACACTACGGACCGCGACAACCCGTACGGCTCCATCCTGCCTCCGATCTACACGACCACCACCTACGCCCAGCCCTGTGACGGCACCGAAGGCCCCTACGATTACCAGCGCGGCGGCAACCCCACCCGCGCGGCCCTCGAAACCACGCTCGCAACCCTCGAAGGCGCCAAGCACGCCTTCGCCTACCCCTCCGGAATGGGCGCCACCGCTGCCGCCCTCGGCATCCTCAAGGAAGGCGAAACCCTGCTGCTGGGCATGCCCTCCTACGGCGGCACCTACCGCTTCGCGACCATCGAGCTGCCCGCCCGTGGCGTTAAGACCCGCTTCATCGGCGACTTCACGGCCCTCACCGACGAGGACTTCGCCGACAACGTGACCATGGTGTTCCTGGAGAGCCCCTCCAACCCGCTGCTGCGCGTGAGTGACATCGCCGCCATCGCCGAAATTGCCCACCGCAACGGCGCAATCGTGGTCGTCGACAACACCTTCATGACCCCGCTGCTACAGAAGCCCCTCGACCTGGGCGCAGACATCAGCGTGCAGTCCGCCACCAAGTATCTGGGCGGCCATGCCGACCTGCTCGGAGGCGTCGCCGCAACCAACGATGACGCGCTCGCCGAGCGCCTCTGGCACCTGCAGATGATCACCGGCGCAATGCTTTCGCCCACCGACTCCTACCGCCTGCTGCAGGAGGTCAAGACCCTCAAGCTGCGCCTGACCCAGCAGCAGAAGAACACCATCGAGGTCATCAACTACCTGGAGGCGCCCCCCGCCGTGAAGCGCGTGCTCTACGCGGGTTCGCACAGCGAGTATGAGGCGCAGGTGCACGCCCGCCAGGCGAACGGCCTGGGCGCGCTCATCTCCATGGAGCTGGTGGACGGCGCCGATCTGCCCGCCTTCCTCGAAGCCCTGAAGATTTTCAGCCACGCGGTGAGCCTGGGCGGCATCGAGTCGCTGGTGGTTCGCCCCGCGCTCATGGTGCAGGCCGCCTACACTCAGGCGCACCGCGACGAGTACGGCGTGAGCGACAACCTCATTCGCCTGGCCATCGGCATCGAGGAGATTGAGGACATTATCGAGGATTTGGAGCGCGGCCTGACCGCAGCCCTGGCTCATTAGGCGTAGTTCCTGAGTATCAGATACCGCGCGACCCTATGGCGTGATTCTAGGCGCCCCGAATATACGTCGTAATATCACTCAAAATACCCGGATTAACGTATTTCTTTCACCGTAAAAGAATGTTTTAATGCGGGTATTTTGTGCGCCCTCAACGCATTTTTATATGACGTTGCGTGAACATATTAACCCCCGTGACTCGGGGCTAGAACGGCATAAAAAATGCGGGTAGGGTAAATCCCGGATACACGACGACACCCAGCAGCTACACCCGCGTTCGGGGTAGCCCGAACGGAAGAGAACCACCATGAGCCAGCAGAACCAGCTCGAACCGACCGGTTTCACGACCCGCACCATCCACGCCGTGCACGATGCCCGCTACGATGCGTCCGTGCCGCCGGTCTACCTGGCGAGCACCTTCGGTACCGCCGGCGAGGACACCACCTACATGTACCAGCGCGGCGCGAACCCCACCCGCGATAACCTGCAGGCGACCCTCGCCGCCCTCGAGGGTGCGGAGCACGCCTACGCGTACCCCTCCGGCATGGCGGCAACCGCGGCGGCTCTTGGCGTTCTGGAGGCGGGCGACACCCTGCTGCTGGGCATGCCGACCTACGGCGGCACCTACCGCTTCGCGACCACCGAGCTGACTAAGCGCGCCGTGAAGACCCGCTTCATCAGCGACTTCACGGCCCTGAGCGATGAGGACTTCACCCCGGACGTGAAGGTCGTCTTCCTCGAGACCCCCACGAACCCCACCCTGCAGGTCACCGACATTGCCGCGGTTGCGGAGCTGGTGCACCGCCACGGCGCCCTGCTGATCGTGGACAATACCTTCATGACCCCCTACCTGCAGCGTCCCCTGGAACTTGGCGCTGATATCACCGTGCAATCTGCCACCAAGTTCCTGGCCGGCCACGCAGACCTGCTCGCCGGCGTCGCGGCGACGAACGACCCCGACCTGGCGGTTCTGCTGCACCGCGGTCAGCTCGTCAGCGGCGCGCTGCTGCCCCCGATTGACTCCTACCGCCTGCTGCAGGACGTGAAGACCCTGGCCCTGCGCCTGGAACGCCAGCAACAGAACGCCCACGAGCTCATCGAGTTCCTCTCCGAGCGCCCCGAGGTCGAGAAGATTTTCTACGCCGGCAACTCCTCCGAGGAACAGGCGGAGGTGCAGTCCCGCCAGGCCCGCGGCATCGGCTCCGTCTTCTCGCTGCTGCTCAAGGACGGCGGCGACGCGCAGGCCTTCGCCCGTGCCCTGCCCATCTTCGTGAACGCCGTGAGCCTGGGTGGCATCGAATCACTCGTGAGCCTGCCCGCGCACACCACGCACGGCGCCTACGCCCAGGAGCACCGCGACGAGTTCGGCGTGGACGACCGCCTCGTGCGCCTGGCAATCGGCATTGAGGATGTTCAGGACCTCATCGCGGCCCTGGAGATTGGCCTGAAGGCCGCCTTCGCCGGCTAGGTTCGTGCCGCCGGTTCATACCGCTGGCGAACGTCGCCGGTCCGTACCGCAGATTTCAACTTTCACACCACACATCAACGTAGATTAAGGAACCAAGAATGACCGTTCTTAACACTTCCGCCGTGCTGAACCGACGCTCCCTGCTACTGGGCGCGGCCCTCGCTGGAACCACCGGCCTGCTCGCCGCCTGCTCCGGCGGTAACGGCTCCAGCGCAGGCTCCGCACAGAGCTCCTCCAACCTGCTGGAGTCCATCAAGTCCGCGGGCAAAATCCGCATCGGCGTGGAGGGTACCTACCGCCCCTACACCTACCACGACGCCTCCGGTAAGCTCGCCGGCTTCGAGTACGACATCGCCGAGACCCTCGCCAAGGACCTGGGCGTGACCGCCGAGTACATCGAAACCCCCTGGGACTCGCTTATCGCCGGCGTGGACGCGGGCCGCTACGACATCGTGCTCAATAACGTGGCACCCACCGAGGAGCGCAAGAAGAAGTACGACTTCTCCGTGCCCTACGCGCACTCCCGTGCCCGCGTGGGCGTGAAGAAGGACTCGAGCCTGAAGAACGCTTCCGAGATTTCCGGCCACACCGCCGCCCAGAGCGCGACCAGCAATTACCGCAAGCTCGTAGAGGAACGCGGCGCCACCATTATCGAGGTCACAGGCTTCGATGAGGCTATCGAGCAGGTGCTCACCGGCCGTGCCGAGCTGACCGCCAACGACTCCGTGTCCTTCGCCGAGTACTTCAAGGAGCACCCGGACGCCAACCTGCGCCTGCTGGAGGGTGAGGTTGGCCCCGGCACCAACGTCGCCGTTCTGCTGCCCAAGAACCAGACCGCGCTGAAGGATGCGATTGACGCCTCCATCAAGAAGCACCTGGGCAACGGCGACTTCAAAGCAATTTTCGAGAAGCACGTGGGCGAGGACCTGAGCCCCGCCTCCTAAGCTTTCGTGAAAGGCTCGGAAGGGGCCCGGAAAGGGCTCACCCGCCAGGACTTCCGACACCGCGTCGTGGTTGATGTCTCAGCCGCTTTTCCCGTATTGATGAGAGAATATGACGGAATATTACGTTGAATTCTCTCGGGTTGGGAATAGCTGTAGGATAGCCAGCGTTGCACCCGCTAAGAAGGGGCACCCCGCATGATGCCCCGAGTAATCACAAGGTGACAGCCCGCAACTACAAGAGCATCAACTACGACGCAAAGGAAGAACCATGTCCTCAATGATTAACCGCCGCACCGTCCTCGCAGGCTCCGCATTCACCGGCCTGGCTGCACTGCTCGCAGCGTGCGGTTCGTCCAGCAGCAGCACCGCATCCAGCACCAACAAGCTGGAGGCTATCAAGTCTGCCGGCAAGATCCGTGTGGGCCTGGAGGGCACCTACCGCCCCTTCTCCTTCCACGACTCGAACGGCACCCTGGTCGGTTTCGAGAAGGAAATCGCCGACCTGATCGCCAAGGACCTGGGCGTGACCGCAGAGTTCATCGAAACCCCCTGGGATTCGCTGATTGCAGGTGTGGATGCCAACCGCTACGACATCGTCATCAACAACGTTTCTGCAACCGACGAGCGTAAGCAGAAGTACGACTTCTCCGTACCCTACCTGTACTCCGAGCCGAAGGTTGCCGTGAAGAAGGACTCTTCCCTGCAGAACGTGAGCGAGATTTCCGGTCACTCCTCGGCGCAGTCTGAGACCTCGAACTTCCGCAAGATGGTGGAGGCGAAGGGCGCCTCGATCGTGGTCGTATCCGGTTTCGATGAGGCTATCGAGCAGGTCCTGTCGGGGCGCGCCGAGATGACCGCGAACGACTCCGTGTCCTTCGCTGAGTACTTCAAGGAGCACCCGGACGCTAACCTGCGCCTGCTCTCCGGCGACCTGGGCACCGGCAGCAACTCCTCCATCCTGATGGCTAAGGGCCAGGACGCCCTGCGCAACGCCATCGACGAGTCGCTGAAGAAGCACCTGGAGAACGGCGATATCAAGGCCATCTACGAAAAGTACGTGGGCGAAGACCTCTCCCCGAAGAACTAACACTCTCATAAGGAGCTGAGTTCCGCGCATGGAACGCTACCTCAACCTCTGGGCAGAATCGCTGCCGCAGCTGCTGGGTTCGACCCTGGCAGTGACTATCCCGCTGTCGCTGATTTCTTTTGCGGTGGCGCTGCTGGTGGGCATCGTGTCCGCCGGCGCGCGCACGAGCCGCTTTGCCCCGGTGAACTGGCTGGCGTGGCTGTACATCTGGATCTTCCGCGGCACCCCGCTGCTGGTGCAGCTGTTCATCGTCTTCTACGGCCTGCCGAAAGTCGGTATCGCCCTGGACGTGTGGAGCGCCGCCATCATCACGATGAGCCTGCACACCGGCGCGTACGTGGCTGAGACCTTCCGTTCCGCCGTGGCGGCTATCCCCGGCGGCCAGTTTGAGGCGGCAGCGACCCTGAACTTCACCCGCCTGCAGACCCTGCGCTACGTCGTGATTCCGCAGGCGGTGCGCATCGCACTGCCGAACCTGGGCAACAACTTCATCGACCTGATTAAGGGCACCTCGCTGGTGTCGGTCATCTCGATGGTCGATCTGTTCCAGACCGGCAAGCAGATTGCTTCGCGTACCTTCGAGCCGCTGGCAATGTACTCTGAGGTCGCCCTCGTCTACCTGGTGATTTTTACCGTGCTGACCGCCGCGCAGTCGGCCCTGGAGAAGTACAGCAACCGTTACGTAAGGAGCCGCAATGCTTAGCGTGGAATCCCTCTCGAAGAGCTTCGGTGAGACGCAGGTTCTCAAGAACATCAGCCTAGACATCCCCGACGGTGAGACCACGGTGATTCTGGGCCCCTCCGGTAGCGGCAAGTCGACCCTGCTGCGCTGCCTGAACCTGCTGGAAACCCCGCAGTCCGGCACGCTCACCATCGACGACGCGCAGGTGGACTACAGTCAGAAGCTCACCGACGCGCAGGTGCGTGATATCCGCTCCCGCTCGGCGATGGTGTTCCAGCAGTTCAACCTGTTCCCGAACTACACGGCGCTGAAGAACGTGGCGCTCGCCCCGACCATCAACGGCACCCTGGACGCCAAGCAGGCTGAGGAGCGTGCCCGCGAGCTGCTCGCCAAGGTGGGCCTAGCCGATAAGACCGGCTCCTACCCGGAGTCGCTCTCGGGCGGTCAGCAGCAGCGCGTGGCGATTGCCCGCGCCCTGGCGCTGGAACCGGCATACCTGCTCTTCGACGAGCCGACGAGCGCCCTGGACCCCGAGCTTGAGGCCGAGGTGATTCGCGTGCTCATGCAGCTGGCGAAGGAAGGCCGCTCCCTGGTCATCGTGACGCACAATATGGCGTTCGCGAAGAAGGTCGCGGACCGCATCGTGTTCCTGGAGAACGGTACGCTGCGCTACAACGGCGAGCCGACCGGCTTCTTCGCCTCGGACGACGAGCGCATCCGCAAGTTCCTGACCGTGTACGACAGCACCGAGTACACCATCTAGCCTGCCGCACTAGCCCTGCCTCAGCGCATGGCGGCGGAGCCCAAAACGGAAGGGTGGGCCGGTTCCCTACGGGGATACCGACCCACCCTTCCGCTATTTTTCGTCCCTGCGGGGCCTGGTTCGCGCCTTAGCGCGGCGGTACTCATCCAGTTGCTCGGGGCTGACCACCTGCAGCTGATCGGTGAGCGGCTCACCCGGCGACCAGCCCTCGTTATGCACCGCGCTTTCTTTGCGGTTGAAGAAGGTGAACAGGCGCGGGCGGTGCACCTGCAGGCCGCCCGGGGTGGTGGGCAGCTGCCAGTTCCGCGCGTGGGAGAGCACACCCAGTATCAGGCACAGGAGGATGGACAGCGCCATCGCCAGGTTTGGGCGGTGGAAAAGGCCCGTCACGAGGGCCGTCTCCGCGGCGCCGACCAGGGCGACGGTCGCGTACAGGGAGTTACCGCCAAAAATCGCGGGAATACGGTTGACCATGATGTCGCGAATCAGGCCGCCACCCACGGCGGTGGTGATGCCCAGGGTAATGGACGGTAGCCAGTGCAGGCCCAGGTTCAGGGACTTGATGGTGCCGGTCGCAGCCCAACACCCCATGCCCACGAAGTCCACGACGAGCAGGGTGCGGGTTGCCCAGCGGGCGCTCAGATCAATGCTGTACGCCAGGATGGACGAGCCGATTGCGCCAACCCAGTAGCCGCCGTCGGTGAGCGCCACGGGCAGGCCCGAGTTCAGCAGCACGTCACGAATTAGGCCGCCGCCCATGCCGCAGGCAACGGCGAGCAGCAGGAAGCCCACGATGTCGAATCGGAAGGCGCGCGCCACGGCACCGCCGAGCAGGCCGTTGGCGACAACGGCGGCAATGTCGACGATGCGGAATACCTGGTCGGGGTCAAAGAACTCATGCATGGGCGTTCTCCTGCGTACGTGATGCGTGTGCTGTGGGTGTCGGTAGGGGAAGTGCGCGCAACGGGGGGTCGGGTGACGACGTTATCACCGCATCCGGCTCTGTTTGCCTGTGCGCGTACCTGAATTGGCACCGATTTATTGTAGCCCCGGGTTCGGCAACGCTCCTAGTTGAGAGCGGGTCAAATCGGGGAACGGACCCCAAGCCCCAAGCCTCGAGCGGTTCGGCGGGCGGATGTTTCATTTCCGTGGGGCCCTGCGCGGGCGTACACTGGTTAACCACCCGTTTTATCCGCCCACGGGTTTTTCTATGCCCTCTTGCGGAGGAACCACCTCGCCCCGAGGGCCACGGGCGGTAACACGCAGACATAATCTCATACAGTATCGCTGAGACGCGAGCATGCCCCGCGCCTCAAGAATTAAGAACATATGGCCTCATCTCTAACGAATTCTGAGACGGTTGCTGACGCATCCACCGCCTCGTCCACTTCTCACTCAACCTCTCGGGGCGCAGCAGAGCCCCACACGGCCCACCCCGATAACTACGGGGCGAAGCGCACCCTTCTGCTGTACATCACGCTCAGCGCTCTCATGGCGTGTACTGCCCTCGCAACGGATATTTTCCTGCCGGGAGTTCCCGAAATCACTGCGGAACTCGGTTCCGGTGAAGAACTCATGATTACCAGCTTCCTGCTGGGTTTCGCTCTGGCTCAGCTGATTCTGGGCCCGGTGAGCGACCGCGTTGGCCGTAAGATTCCGCTATCTGCGGGCATGATTGTTTTCGCGTTGGGTTCCGCCTGGTGCGCCATTGCCGACACCATGCCGGAGCTCATCATCGCCCGCGTGCTGCAGGCTGTTGGCGCATGCACCGGACCCATGCTGGCCCGCGCCATCGTGCGTGACCTTTACGAGGGAACACGCGCCGCGCAGGTGCTCTCCACGCTCATGCTGATTATGGCGCTCGCCCCGATTCTCGGGCCGCTCATGGGTGGTTTCCTGGTGGTGGCTGGCGGCTGGCGCTGGACTTTCTGGGCTATTGCTGCCGTTGCGCTCGTTATTTTCGGGCTGATTCTGTTCCTGCCCGAGTCCTTGCCTCCGGCGAAGCGCGATAGCGGCTCGATTCTTTCGGCATTCGTGAACTATCCCGTGCTTTTTAGGAACGGCCCGTTCATGCGTTACGTGCTGTGCGTGTGCTTCTACTACATTTCCATTTACGCGTTTATCACGAACTCTTCGACCGTGTACATCACCCACTTCGGCGTGGATCCGCGCTACTACGGTCTGCTGTTCGGCATGAACATGATTGGCGTGATGAGCCTGACCGCTTTCAACAAGCGGTGGGTGAAGAGCTACAGTCTGCGCGGCATCCTCAAGGTCGCGACCCTGGTCGCCACTGTGGCGGGTGTGGCGCTTGCTACCACCGGCGTGACCGGTGTGGGTGGCCTGTGGGGTGTGGTGGTCACGGTGTTCTTCGTGTTCGGCATGAACGGTGTGGTGGCTGCCTGCACGAACGCGGCAGCTTTGAACTCGGTGGAGCCCGCTGTTGCCGGTACCGCCGCGGCGCTGCTGGGTTCCTTCCAGTACGGTAGCGGCATCATTTCTTCGCTGCTGTTGGCGTTGAGCCCCCTGAACGCGGTGGAGTCCATGGCGGTGATGATGTTTGCCGGTACGGCACTGTCGGCGCTCATGGTGTGGCTACCCTCCCGTAAGCGGAGCGCTCGCTAAGCTGGGTCTAGACGAATACTTGAGGCATGTGGCCCGGTCGTTTGATAGACCGGGCCACATCGCAAATCGTTATCTGCGTAAGGTGAAAGGAGCCGCCGTGGCGGTATCTCGCGACGAAGTTTTCGAAATCCTGCGGGGCGTGGTGCCCCGCCTGGAGGAGGCGCTTCCCGGATGGTCGGTGCGCCCCAACATCACGGGTACCGGCGCGGTGGGGCTCTACCTGGACGGCCCCGCAATCTACCGGGACGGCGAGCCCCTGGCCGGCGTGAACGCCGAGGGTGAGCCGGTCGCCCGGCACCTGTGCGGTACGATTCAGACCGCCGACCGCGGCCTACCGCAGGAGCTGGGGCAGGTGCGCTACCAGTACATCCTGGGCGTGAGCGTGGCGGAACACGAGAGCGAGTACCCCGAACTGGCCGACCTGGCGAGCGTGGGGGAGCCGAGCTGGGTTCCTGCGCTGAGGGCCCTGGAGGCGCTGGTGGAGTCCGAGGGCCGCGAGGCGCTGTTCATCAGCCGCGGCGGGTACGTGCCCGGCCGCCGCGCCCTGGGTAAGCGCCGTGTGGCGTTGCGGCGCGAGTTCTTTCCGGGTAAGCCCTGGCTGGGTTTGGGCACGATTGACTGGTGTGCGGGCGTGCGCTCGACCCCGGTGTACGCCGAGGATCTGGTGGCTCTGGTGGCCGCGGCGACGCGCTTGGCGAGCGGCTGGGATGCCGCCCTGCGCACTGGCGCTGCGGACAGCCAAAAGTAGCTAAAACAAAGCGGCGCATCCGACCCGTGACGGGTGGATGCGCCGCTTCTGTGTAAGCTCTAACGTTTAGTGGTTTAGCCCAGTGCCTCAGTCAGCTTGAACGAGTTGAGTCGCATGTGAGATATTGCCTCATCGATAGCATGCAAGGGTGATGCATCCTGCCGCCTCTACGGGGGCGTAACCGTAGCGTTTGTAGAGCGCAACGGCGTGTTCATTACCGACGTCGGTGGTAATGAGTCGCTGTCGAATATCTTCTCGGTCAAAGTCCTCAATGACACGCTTTAGAAGCGCAGAACCAACGCCCTGACGCTGGGCATGCGGATGTACTAGGAGGTCCTGAATGTAGGCGATAGATTGTCCGTCCCCGACGGCGCGTACTAGCCCGATGAGCCGTCCTGTTCCTTCTGTGGTTGCCTCTCGTGCTGTGTAGAGATACCGCGACCCTTCCAACATCGGGATGAGGCGTTCGGGTGTTTTGGTATAGGCGCTCCACCCTACAGAGTCGTAGAGCTCGGTAAGTTCTTCCATGCTGGGCAGGGGGCTGGTGGAGTCCAAAATACAGTACCGCATACAGGCATTGTATAGCGCCAAATCGGGGGAGCTAGGAAACCGCCGTCCAACGCGTTTTTAGCTACTGCAGGGCATAATCTGTGCATAAAGGAAGCGGCGCATCCGACCCGTAAAGGGGTGGATGCGCCGCTTCTCATCTCTCCTGCATCGCTACGGATGCGTCACCGAGGCGGTGCGAAGAGGCTACCGGGCCCTGTGTGTGCTCTACCCGGTGCGCGCCTGCGCGGACCTCGCCTCGGTGTACCGGGGTTCGATGTGCCGAATCAGGCCGCTGAGGCGAGGGGGTTTTAGCCCAGTGCCTCAGCCAGCTGAATGCCCTGTGCCACGCCGCCGAGGGTTGCGGCAATACGGATCAGGTCGTTGACCTGCTCCTTGGTTGCGCCCTCTTCGCGCAGGGTGTGCTCGTGAGCCTCAACGCAGTGGGAGCAGCCGTTGACTGCGGACACTGCCAGAGCGAACATCTCGAAGTCCAGCTTCTCAATGCCACCGTTCTTGCCGATGATCTGCATGCGCAGGTTTGCGCGCTGGTCATCGTATGCACCGTTCAGGAAGCCACGGGTGCGGTAGAAGATGTTGTTCATGCCCATGATGGATGCAGCACCCAGAGCAGCCTCGTAAGCGGTGTCGCTCAGGTGCTCCTTGGCCTCTGCAGCAATCTCAACAACGACGGAGTCAACCTTGGTTGCCGCCGCGGTTGCGAGGATTGCGCCCCAGAGCTGCTGCTCGGTGAGGGAGGTGATGCGGGGCAGGGAGGACAGGTTGAGGTTCATGTCCTTCGCGTAGGAAGGCAGAGCCGAACGCAGGTTATCGATGCTCATGGATTACTTCATCTCCTTGAATGCGTCGATAGTTGCTGCGCCCTTCTTCCAGTTGCATGCGCACAGCTCGTCGGACTGCAGTGCGTCCAGCTGGCGGAGCACCTCGTCGGTGTTACGGCCGACGGAGTCAGCGGTAATGGAGACCGACTGGATGGTGTTGTGGGGGTCAATGATGAAGGTTGCGCGGTCTGCAACGCCGTCCTTGTTCAGGACGCCGAGGGCGCTGGTCAGCTCGCGCTTGAGGTCGGATGCCATGACGATGGGCAGGTCCACGAGCTCCTCGTGGGAACGGCGCCATGCGTAGTGGGTGTACTCGTTGTCGACGGAAACGCCGATGACCTGGCAGTCGCGTGCCTCGAACTCGTCGGCCAGCTTACCGAAGGCTGCAATCTCGGTGGGGCACACGAAGGTGAAGTCCTTGGGCCAGAAGAAGACGACGCGCCAGGTGTCCTCGTCCAGACCCTCGGAGGAGACGGTGGTGAAGTAGTCTTCGGGCTTGGTGGCCTCGATGTCAGCCAGCTTGCCGGGGACAACGCCGGTGAGCTCGTATGCGGGGAACTGGTCGCCGATGGTCAGAACTGCCATGGTGTTCTTCTTTCTGTTTTGTGCCGCGCGGGTGTGTGCACTGCGCGTGACGATTTCAGTGTGCTGCCCGGAATCCCGGACTTGCCTCCATACTATTATGAATTACTCATAATAATCAACCCCAAACATGCACCCATCACTATGATTTAGCTCACCATTTGGGGGTGGTGTAGGGTGAAACCATGAACCTTGACCCTGCCGTACCCAGCCAGCCTGACCAGCCCAGCCAGCCCGAACTCATCACCGAACGGCTCACCCTGCGCCACCTGCGCGAGGCGGATATCCCCGACATCGTGGAATCCTGCCGCGACCCGCAGATGATTCGCTACACCCGCGTACCGCTGAACTACACGCGCGCCGACGCCGAAGACTCCCTACTCACCACCGCCCGCCAGATTGCCGCCGGGCAGATTCAACGCTGGGCGATTGACGCCTCCGGAATGTTTGCGGGGAGCATTGAACTGCGCCTGCCCGAGGGCACCCCCGAAGGCCCCGGAACCCGCGCCGAACTGGGGTTCTACACCGCCCCGAAAGCGCGCGGCAGGGGCTACATGACCGAGGCACTGCGAGCCGTCCTCGGCTACGCCTTCGACCCGCTCGGACTGGGCCTCGAACGCGTGCGCTGGACCGCCCTGGCGGGTAACGAGCCCTCAGAGCGTGTGGCGGTCAAGGCGGGTTTCACCGGCATCTACGACGATATTGACCCAAACTCCGGCCGCCCCGACGAGAACGGCCACCCGGTGCAGCACCGGGTGCGCCGCGCCGATATGACCCGCGCCCAGTTCGCGGCGCTCTGGGCGGAACCGCGGGGTTAACCCGCGCACAGCATAGGGGCGCGCCGGGTGCTTCCTCGTAGTGAGGAGAGCATCCGGCGCGCCCTAAATAAAGACTGGGGAGGCTACCTGATGCCGAAGCCGCGGAACGAGCCGGACGGCTCCTCCCACCCGACGAGAACCTCATCCACGCGGCCCGCGGTATCGCCGCCGCGCAGAATATCCACCAGGCGCGCGCAGGAGGCGGCCGTCCCCTCCGCAATCACCTTGACGCGCCCGTCGTCGAGGTTCTCGGCGTACCCGGTCAGGCCCAGCGGCTTGGCGGTGCCAGCGCACCACCAGCGGAAGCCCACGCCCTGCACCTTGCCGCTCACGAAAGCGACGAGGCGGATTTCGGCGGGCTCTGCCGGGGTTCGGTCGGTGAAGAAATCAAAGAAACCCACGAGTGCCTCCTTGGGGGTGGTCAGATGGGGCGCGTGCCAGCATTGGCGGCGCCCGGATTAGCTTTATAGCTTCAGTCTAGAGGGTTCAGAGTGCTTCGGAGTGGTATCAGGGCGCCTGTTGCCCGGATGCCGCGCGCTCGCCGGTCAGCGGCTGCTGAGCGCTGATTAGGGTAGAGCAACCGGAGCCGCGCCCACAAGGGGAGTAAGATGGGGTGATATTTATTAGCGGCAACGCTGAACACGCAGACTGTACCCGCAACGCTCATCCGCTGGAGGATCATTGAGTTCACGCCCCAAGAAAGCGCCTCTCGTCGGTAACCCGGCGAAGACACCCTACAAGCCCTGGCCTGCTCTCTGGTCCCTGGTTGTTGGCTTCTTCATGATCCTGGTGGATGGCAATATCGTCACCATCGCCCTGCCGCACATGCTGCAGGATCTGGATGCATCCCTGTCGGCGGGTATGTGGGTGACGAGCGCCTACCTGCTGGCGTATGCGGTGCCGCTGCTCATTACCGGCCGTATGGGTGACCGCTTCGGGCAGAAGAACCTGTACATGATCGGTATGGGTATTTTTACGATTGCTTCCCTGTGGTGTGGTCTGGCGCCGAATGTTGAGTCGCTGATTACTGCCCGCGTGGTGCAGGGTTTGGGCGCGTCGCTGATGACCCCGCAGACCATGTCTCTGATTACGCTGATGTTCCCGCCGAATGCGCGCGGTGTTGCCATGAGCATTTGGGGTGCGACTGCGGGTGTCGCCTCGCTGGTCGGCCCGATTCTGGGCGGCGTGCTGGTGGATACTCTCAGCTGGGGCTGGATTTTCTTCATCAACATTCCGGTTGGCCTGGTCGGCCTGTTCTTGGCGTGGCGTAATGTGCCGGTGTTCGAGCAGAAGAAGCACAGCTTCGACTGGTTGGGTGTGGTGCTTTCGGCGGTCGGTCTGTTCCTGCTAGTTTTCGGTATTCAGGAAGGCGCCACCTACGACTGGGGCACCATCACTGACTCGTTTATGGGTACCGGTATTGCGGTGAGCGTGTGGGGTCTGATTATTGCCGGCATTCTGGTGCTGGGCCTGTTCATCGGGTGGCAGGCCATTAACCCGCGTGAGCCGCTGGTTCCGCTGAGCCTGTTCAGTGACCGTAACTTCTCCGTATCGAACGTGGCTATCTCCGCTATGGGCGTGGTCGCTATCAGTATGGCGTTCCCGCTGACCCTGTACCTGCAGCAGGTGGAGGGTCTGGACCCGACCCAGGCTGCGCTGATGACTGCGCCGATGGCGTTGTTCTCGGGCGCGTTGGCGCCGGTGGTGGGTGCGCGTCTGAACCGTAACGACCCGAAGTGGATTGCGGTAATTGGTTTTACGCTGATGGTTGTTGGTTTTGCTCTGCTGCGCCCGACGATGGTTGCGGAAGGCAACCTGTGGCTGATGGTCGGCCCGATGATTATTCTGGGCGCGGCGAACTCCTGCATTTGGGGTCCGCTGTCGGTGTCTGCGACCCGTAACCTGCCGCCGCAGCGTGCCGGTGCCGGTTCGGGTGTGTACAACGAGACCCGCCAGATGGCGTCGGTGCTGGGTTCGGCTGCGATTACGACCATCATGGCTTCTGCGATTACCTCGCACCTGTCCGCGTTGGGTCCGGCTGCCGCAGCGGGTGGTAGCTCTCACGGCGGTGCTGCTGGAGGTGTGCTTCCGCAGGTCCTGCGTGAACCCTACGCGGCGGCAATGGCTGATTCCATGATGCTGCCCCTGGTTGCCGCGGCGGTGGGCGCGGTCGTGTGCCTGTTCTACGCCTCCAAGAAGACCTCCGAGGCGGAGGGTGCCGCACAGAACGCTGAGGCAGAGCCTGAGTCAGAAAACACTAAATAGAAGGCTTATCAAAACGTTTTACGTCATAAACGGTGCATAACCTGAGATACGGTGCGAATACCGGGACAAACTAGATGCACTCTGTGTATGATGAGGCGGGTCACCGTCGAACAGAAGAGAACCAAGAACGGTTCCTTTTCCTCCATCGGAGGGTTCGGCAGTGACCCGCTGTCTTTTAAATGCCGTACTCACTTGCGGCACACCGGCTACATGCCGGCGGCAGCGACACACATGACCACTGAACCACGCGGTAGCCGCCTGACACTTCTACTCACCATAGAACCGGACCCGTACGACCCATACCGTGCGCAATGCCAGATGATGCAACCTCCCGCGTGGTCAAGATACGAAGAGAGATACTTTATGGCTTTCTCCCTGTCCCCCCGCCTGGTGCGTACCGCGCTCGCTTCGGCGGCCCTGCTGGTACTCGGCACGGTCGCGGCGCCCGCGGCTAACGCCTACAACCCCGACATCGACGGCGACGGCATCCCCAACACCTGGGAGATGAAGGGCTACGACGCCGACGGCGACGGCAAGATCGACGTGGACTACCCCGCGATGGGCGCCAATCCGCTGAAGAAGGATATCTTCGTGGAGATGGACTACATGCCCGGCCTGCTCGCCAGCGAGGAAGAGCTCGACCGCATCACCGAATCCTTCGCGCAGCTTCCCGTGCGCAACCCGAACGGCACCGTCGGCATCAACATCCACCTGGATGCCGGTAGCGCCCGCAGCGCCAAGTACAACCTCGGCGGCGGCAACGAGGTGGCGCACGAACAGCTCGACAACACCATGACCAAGTGGGCTGAAATCCGCTCCAAGAACATGGACCCCAACCGCGAGAGCGTCTTCCACTACATGATTTGGGGCGACGCCTACGACGAGTACGGCTCCTCGGGCCTGGGCTACGTGAGCGGCCGCGGCTTCGTCGTGACCGTGGGCCCGCGCTTCTGGGGTAAGTCCGCAACCTCCGACGTGCGCGTGGGCACCTTCATCCACGAGCTGGGCCACAACCTCGGTCTGGGCCACGGCGGCACCGATGACGTGAACGATAAGCCGAACTACCAGAGCGTCATGAACTACAAATACCAGATTTACGGCGTGCGCCGCGCCAGCGGTGAGCTGAAGTTCAGCTACTCGACCCGCGCTTACAAGACCCTGGACGAGAACAAGCTGGACGAGCGCGCCGGCTTTGGCCGCAACGCCTACGGCTGGCTGTACTTCCGCAAGCCGGCCTGGGAGGGTATCGATTTCAACGGCAACGGCAAGATTGACGACGAGCCGGTATCGGTCGATCTGAACGGTGACGGCCAGCTGACCGAACTGACCGCCCCGAATGACCTGGCAGCCCTGAAGCTTCAGGCTGAGGGTAAGGAGGCGCAGGGCGGCGTGTACCGTTCCGAGAAGCACCTCTCGGCCGCGATTGATCGCAACGAGATGACCGCCGACCTGGCCCGCTCCGAGGGCATGGTCCCGGCGAAGGACTAGTTCCTGGCGGCGGCCGATAGGCTGAGCCCGAAAGCAAAGGGGCCCGGCATCCATAACGGATGCCGGGCCCCTTTCTGCCTACTGTGGCGGCCGCGCTATCGGGTAATGGTTGCGGAGGCGCTTGCGCCCGCCAGATCCCGGTAGGTGTACTCGCCGTCATCGGTCAGCTGCATCGCAACGGTGCCGCTGGTGAGCTGAACGGTCGTGGTCAGGGTGTAGCTGGAGGTCACCTCGGTGAAGTACACCGGAACCTGCGAGGCCAGCACCTGTGCGTAGCGCACGGGGCCGTTGGCGGTCGCGGTCAGGAAGTCCGAGGTGCGGATATCCAGCACGCCGGTCCAGGTGTTGCCCTCGATGACCGGCTCGTAGAACTTCGCCGCGTAGGCCACGCCGTTGAAGGCGCTCACCGCCGGGTTATTGGTCTTGGCGCCGCCCTCGCTCTTGGCCAGCGCGGCCACCTCGGCGTCGTTGTCGGTGTCCCACAGCAGCGGCGCGGTGACGTCTTCGGCGGTGGGGAAAGTGAACTCGAAGGTCACCTGCAGGTGCGCCGAGCCGTACAGGTAGGTGCTGCCCTGGAACTCGCCCTTGGAATTGATGGGGGCGGAAATCCACAGGCCGGCACCGCCGTACAGGCCCGCACCGACGCTACCGCCGGGGGTGAAGGTGCCGCCGCCTGCGCTCTTCGGGCTCGTGGAGGTTGCGGTCACGTTGGGCACCTGCACGGTGTAGGAGTCCAGACCGTAGCGGGTGTCGAAATCGTTGGAGGGGTTGGAGTTGAAGGCCTGGGTGAAGACACCGAACTGCAGGGTCGGGGTCTCCGGCACGTCGGTGGAGGCCGCGTAGGCGGGTACGGTTGCGGCGGTTGCGACGACCGGCGCGCTCCAGAGAGCACCCTTGACGAGGGAGCGGCGGTTTACGCCGCGCTTGCCGGAAGCGGGGGTGCTGTGACTGGTCTGCTGTTGAGACATGTAATTATTCTTTCTTCCACGGGTGAATACGGTGATGCACGTGATACGAATTACTGATACTGTAGTGTAATTCAGCTCAACTTCAAAATTGTCTCAACTTTAAAGCAGGTTTTCTGCAATCTTCGGCTAAAGCTCACGAAGTGATGCGGCGGTAGCTCACGAGGCGCCCCGCCGGCCTGCAAACGACTCGCTACCCGCACGGGTGCGAACACCGAAGAACGAACACTGCCGTCCATCCCGCGTGCCCGTCACGGGTATCGCATCCTCACACCATCACATCAAAGGACAGATTTATGGCCTCTCTGAAACGCGCACGTATCGCGTTTGCCTCCCTGGCGGTCCTCTGCCTGGGTGCGGTCGCCGCCCCGGCAGCCAACGCCTACAACCCCGACATCGACGGTGACGGCATCCCCAACACCTGGGAGATGAAGGGTTACGACGCCGATGGCGACGGCAAAATCGACGTCGACTTCCCCGCACTGGGCGCCGACCCCAACCACAAGGACATCTTCGTGGAGATGGACTACATGCCCGGCCTGCTCCCCAGCGAAGAGGAACTGGACCGCATCACCAAGATTTACGCCGACCTGCCCATGCGCAACCCCGACGGCACCACCGGCGTAAATATTCACCTGGACGCCGGTAGCGCCCGCAGCGCCAAGTACAACCTCGGCGGCGGCAACGAAATCACCCACCAGGAGCTCGACAGCGAGTTCAACGCCCTCAACAGGATTAAGGCCTCCGAAGGTAAGTTCAACCCCGCCCGCGAAGGCACCTTCCACTACGTCATCTGGGGCGACTACTACGACAACAGCACCTCCTCCGGCATCGCTATTTTCGGTGGCCGTAACCTCATGGTCACCGTGGGCCCGCACTTCTGGGGTAAGGCAACCAGCGATATCCGCGTGGCGGTGTTCGTGCACGAGCTCGGCCACAACCTGGCGCTGAGCCACGGCGGCTGGGACGAGATCAACTACAAGCCCAACTACCTGAGCGTCATGAACTACCAGTACACCCTCCCCGGCGTGCCCATGGCCGACGGTAGCCGCTACTTTGGCTACTCCACCGCCGAGTACCGCATGCTGAACGAGGCGAAGCTCTACGAGGCGCGCGGCTTCGGTCCCCGCGCGGCCGGCTTCCTGTACAAGGGCGAGCCCGCTGACGGTCCCATCGACTTCAACGGTAACGGCAAGATTGATGCCGAGCCGGTCTCGGTGGACCTGAACGGTGACGGCATGATCTCGAACCTGGGCGCGGCGAACGACCTGAAGATGATTCGCTTCCAGGCGACCGAGCACCCCGAGCTCGAGAAGGGCCCCAAGCAGATTGAGCCGAGCGGTATTACCGCCGAGTACGCTCGTTCCCTGGGCCTGATTAACTAGGCGGTCGCCGGGGCGAAAGGCCTCGTCAGTACCGTTAAACAACAGGGTGCGGATACCGAATCATCGTTCGGTATCCGCACCCTTGTTATGTATCGCGACTCCTATGCAGGGGCCGCGCCGGGGCTGTGCCGGAGTCTTGTAGGGGCCGCGCCGGCAGGGGAGGCTAGGCCGCCTCACGCTCCTCTTCTCGCTGCACGCGGCCGGTCTCCACCAGCACCTGCGCGATGTGGCCCAGCGCCTCCTCGTTCTGCAGCGAGGAAACGTCACCCAGGGGGCGGCCCTGGTACAGCTCGCCGAGCAGACGGCGGGTAATCTTACCCGAACGGGTCTTCGGGATATCGGCAACCGCCACAACGTCCTTGGGCTTGGCAATCGGGCCGATGTGCTCACGCACGTGAGCCGTCAGAGCCGCCTTCAGCTCGTCCTCGGTCAGGGCCTTGCCCTCGTCGGTGAGCGTCACGTAAGCGACCGCCTGGTGGCCGGTCAGGTCGTCCTCCACAGGGCAGACGCCGGCCTCCACCACAGCCGGGTGGGTGACCAGGGCCGACTCAATCTCAATCGTGGACAGGCGGTGACCCGAAATGTTGATCACGTCGTCGATACGGCCGAGGATGTACACGTTGCCTTCCTCGTCTTCCTTCGCGCCGTCACCGGCCAGGAACCAGCCGCGCTCGCCGTAGTGGCGCCAGTAGGAGTCCAGGAATCGCTGCGGGTTCTTCCACACGGTGCGGGCCATGGAGGGGCCAATCTTATCGACCACGATGAAGCCCTGCCTACCCGGCTCCACCGGGTTGCCGTGCTCATCCACCACGCGGGTGGACACGCCCGGAACGGCGCGGGTAGCGCAACCGGGCAGGGGGGTGCAGTGCGGGGTGCCCACCGGGTAGGTGCCGGCGGAGGCGAAAGCCGGGTCGTGCGGGCGCGGGGAGCACACGGTCGAACCGGTCTCGGACTGCCACCAGGTGTCGATGAAGGATGCGGTGCCGCCACCCACGTGCTTGCGCAGCCAGCGCCACGCCTCCGGGTTGATGGACTCACCCACCGAACCGAGCAGGCGCACGGTCGAGAAATCGTACTTGCCGGGCTCGGGGCCGTCGGGGAACGCGCCCATGAGGGAACGAATCAGGGTGGGGGCGGTGTAGTAGTTGGTCACGCCGTAACGTTCGATGACCTCGAAGTGGCGACCGTAGTGCGGGGTGTTCGGGGTACCCTCGTAAATCACCTCGGACACGCCGTTAACCAGCGGGCCGTAGATTTCGTAAGTGTGCGCGGTCACCCAAGCGAGGTCGGCGGTGCACCAGTGAACGGTGGACTCCACCTTCTCGGGGTCGTTGACGGCCGACAGCTCGTCGGGGCGCAGCACGCCGTTCTCATCCACGTAATCCGGTAGCAGATCGTAGAGCAAAGCGTGGGTGTACGCGGTCTGCACCAGGTAGCCGCCCATCGTGTGCACCAGGCCCTTGGGCTTGCCGGTCGTGCCGGAGGTGTAGATGATGAACAGCGGGTCTTCTGCGTCGTGCAGCTCGTAGGCGTGGGTGTCGGGCTGGTCGTCCACCAGGTCGTGGTACCAGACGTCGCGGCCCTCGGTCCAGGGAACCTCAGCGTGCGCTACGGGGTCGGAGGCGCTGGTGCGGTCCACCACGATGACGTGCTCGATGTTGTTCTCGCCCGAGCAGGCCTCGTCGGCGTTGACCTTCACGGGAACAACCTTGCCGCGGCGGTTCTGGCCGTCGGTGGTGACGAGCACCTTCGCACCGGTGTCTTCCACACGGAATTTCAGCGCCTCGGCGGAGAAACCGCCGAACACGAGGGAGTGGATCGCGCCAATACGCGCGCAAGCCAGGGTGAAGATAATGGTTTCGGGAATGACGGGCAGGTAGATGACCACGCGGTCACCCTTGCGCACGCCCAGGGACAGCAGACCGTTGGCGGCCTTCGCGATGCGGCGCTGCAGCTCGGCGTAGGTGATGGCCTCGCGGTCGCCGGGCTCACCCTCGAAGTAGAGGGCGACCTTGTCGCCGCGGCCCGCCTCCACGTGGCGGTCCACGCAGTTGTAGGCGACGTTGAGCTTGCCGCCCTCGAACCACTTAATCTCGGGAACAGTGAACTGCTCGATGCCCTCCTCGTCGAAGCCGAGGGACTTCGGCTTCTCGAAGCGGTGCGCGGTGTGCCAGGGCTCAGCCCAGGTGAGTCGCTGCGCCTGCTTCTCCCAGAACGCTACGCGTGCCTCGTCAGATTCGAGCGCGGGGTTCGGGGTGGGGTTCAGCGGGTCGGTGAACGAAAAGGGGGTGGGCAGTCCCATATCTCTCCCATCGGTAGCTGGCATTAGCACCCTTGCTCGCGCTGCCTACTCGTGTGTGCGGATGCGCGAGGGGGTTGCTGCGACGTCATGGAGCCAGGTCTCTCGGTCGCTCTGGATGGTTTGCCTTCTTAGTAAAGCGCGCCGCGGGGTCCGATGCAAAGGTTCCCGTCATAAAAGGCACACTGTGTAGCGCTTCGTAATATAACGACACATTAAGAACCCCGCCCCGCGCTCACTACTGTGGGGCGCGGGGCGGGGCACATCATCATCATTCAGTAGGCGACAGGTTTCCCCGCCGACTTCTTTTTCCGGCGCGTCACGATGACTGACGCGCGGACATCTCTCCTGAAAACTCAGCGCGTGCTGAGCGTTGCGTTTAGCTGCCGGTGGCGCTAGTTGCTGGGGTACTTTGCCTTGACCCAGCGCTCAAACAGGCCGACGAGGGCGTCCGTAATCTTGCCCAGGATGGCCAGCGCCACGATGGCGAGCAGCAGGCGGTCGGTGCGGCCGTTGTTCTGCGAGTCGGTCAGCAGGTAACCCAGGCCCATGGAGGCGCCCAGCAGCTCGGCGGCGACCAGGAACAGCCACGCCTGAGCGAGCGCGAGGCGCAGACCCGAGATGACGGCGGGCAGAACCGCGGGAAGCTGAACCGTGGTGAACAGGCGCAGGCCCTTCAGGCCGAAGGCGCGGGCCATCTCCACGAGCTTGGGGTCCACGTGGGCGAGGGCAGCGGAAACCGTGGTGTACACGGGGAAGAACGCGCCGATGGCCACGAGGGTCACCTTCGAGTTCTCGCCGATGCCAATCCACAGCAAAAGCAGCGGGACCCACGCGAGTGAGGGGACCGCGCGCAGAGCGCCGATGGTCGGGGCGACGAACACGCGCACCGGGGTCGACAGGCCAATCAGCGATCCCAGCACCAGGCCGAGTACCGCGCCGATGCCGAAGCCAATCAGCACGCGCTGGGTCGAAATCGCGACGTGCTTGGCCAGCTCACCGCGCTGCGCCAGCTCGATACCGGCGCCCACCACACGGTCGGGGGAGGGCAGCTGGACCTGCGTGAACACGCCGTTGGTGCTCAGAATATACCAGAGCGCAATGAGCGCCAGGGGCAGGATCAGGCCCAGGTACTGCTTGCCGGCGAAGGGGTTCGAGGGAAGCTTCGGCGTCGGGAGCTTGGCCGCGCTCTCCTGCGCGGGGGCAATGGTTGCGGCGGTCATTACTTCTCCACCGCCTTGGCAATCTTCTCGACTGCGGCGCTGTCAGCCTTCTTCGCGAACTGGTCGTCCACGATGCTGTTCAGGGCCTTGTCCACGTCGGACTGGGAGGGGACGTCGCCGGACTCGACCAGAATCGGGCCAACGCCCTTGAGTACCTCAACCTGCTTGGCGCCCGGAACCGGGTCGATGTCCAGGTGGGTGCGGTCCATGACGACCTGGGCGGTCTCGTGCTTAATGCCGGACTCTTCCTCGACAATCTTCACGGCCTCTTCGGGGTTCTTCTTGGCCCAGGCGCGAGCGTACTCGTACACGTCCACGATGACCTGCGCGGCGGTCGGGTTGGACTGAATGAACTTCTCGGTGGCGTTCAGGAAGCCGTAGGTGTTGAAGTCCAGGTTGCGGTAGAAGAGCACGTCGCCGCTCTCCACCTCGGCGGCAGCCATAATCGGGTCCAGACCGCTCCACGCGTTGACCTGGCCGTTGTCCAGGGCGGTGCGGCCGTCGGCGTGCTGCAGGTTCTGAATGTTCACGTCGGAGGCGGAAATGCCGGCCTGCTTGAGGGCCTGCAGGAGCAGGAAGTAGGGGTCGGTACCCTTGGTGACGGCCACGCTCTTACCCTTCAGGTCGGTGACCTTGGTGATGCCCGAGTCCTTGCGGGTGACGAGCGCCGACCACTCGGGCTGCGAGTAGAGGCTGATGACCTTGATGGGGGAGCCGTTCGCGCGGGCCAGCAGCGCCGCCGAGCCCGCGGTGGAACCGACGTCGATGTTGCCGCTGCGCAGCGCCTCGTTGGCCTTGTTCGAGCCGGCCGACTTGACCCACTCAACCTTCTTGCCCTCGGCGGACAGGGCGGTCTCGAGCCAGCCCTTCTTGTGGATAATCAGCGAGAGCGGGTTGTAGGTGGCGTAGTCAATGGTCACGGTGTCCTTGCCGCCGCCGGCTGCACCGGAGGCGTTGGAGGAGCCGGAACCCTCACCGGCGCAACCGCTGAGCAGGGTTGCGAAGGCGGCGGCTGCGGCCAGGGACTTGAGGGCGGTACGGCGAGACGGGGAGAAAGTCATGATGGTTCTTTTCGCTTCTGAAGATGATGATGTGATGAGATGAGGAGCGCGGCCCGCAGGGTATAGCTAATTGGTTATATACCCTAGACGGCGCTAATACCGAGAGGGCTTGCGGCGGCTTAGGCCGCGATTTCCTCCACACCGAGCTCGGCGAGCAGTTCGCTACGCAACGCGGTGATTTCTGCATCCGCGCGGTCGCGGGGGTGGGCACGGTCAACGGTCACGATGCGCTGAATGGTCGCGGGGCCCTCCGGGGTATCCTTACCGAGCACGATGACCCGGTCGGAGAGGTAGAGCGCCTCCTCCACGTCGTGGGTGACCAGCAGAATCGTGGTCGGATCCTGGCGGTGCACGTCCAACAGCAAATCCTGCATGTTGATGCGGGTCAGCGCGTCAAGGGCGCCGAAGGGTTCGTCAAGCAGCAGCACGCCGGGGGTGCGGGCGAGCGCTCGGGCCAGGGAGACGCGTTGCGCCATGCCGCCCGAAATTTCCTTTGGGCGGTGGTCGGCGTACTCGCTCAAGCCGACCAGGCTCAGCAGGCGGGTCACGGTCGCCTCGCCCTCGGCCTTCTTGGTGCCCTGCGGCAGGCCGAGCGCCACGTTGTCGGCGACGGTGCGCCAGGGGAGCAGTCGCGGTTCCTGAAAACCAATGGCCACGCGGGGGTCGAGTCCGGTCACGGCTTTCTCGCCGATGCGCACGGTGCCGGCGGTGATGCGGTTCAGGCCGGCGGCTGCACGCAGGAGGGTGGATTTGCCGCATCCCGAGGAGCCAATCACCGAGATAATTTCGCCGGGTTCGGCGGTGAAGGTGACCTCGCGCAGAACCTCGTGGGTTCCGCCGGGTACCGCAAAGGACTGGCCAACGGCATCGAAGACGAGGGGCACTGCGGCACTGGATACGGCGTGCCGGTTCGCTGAGGATTCGGATGCGCCGGGAGTTACTGCACTGTTGAGTGTCATAGTCACTTCCATCGTTCCTGGCGTTAGCACCGGCGGTGGGGAAGCCGCTATCGGTTGCTGCGACGTCGTGGAGCCAGGTCTCTCGGTCGCTCTGGATGGTTTGCTCTACTCACCCTATGGGCTGTGCCACGCCTCAATCAACCCTGCGGGCGCGTATGAATTTCTATGACTCTTTATTTCGCATTTATCACGAAATATTTCGGTCCCGCGTCACAAAAAGATTTTTTCGTCACAAACGTGCTCTCCCTCCCGCGCGCACCGTAGACTCGGAACCACGAGATCATGAGTCCCGGCGCTAAGCTCTGGCTGGCCGGGCGGCAACCCTCTCCCGTAGCGGGGTGCCCCAGATGATGATCTGGCCTCAACGTTACGAGGCAAGTACGGCGCGAACGCGCCACCTGCACGAAGGCCACCACCGAACGCAGAAGGCATCAGGAGGCGGCGCGCGGGGTGCAGGGCACAAACCCGATCGTCCCCCCGATCATTCGCGAAAGGAAAATCGATGGCTGAGCAGAAGAAGCGCATCGTAGTTAACGCATTCGAGATGACCTGCATCGGTCACCAGAGCTTCGACCTCTGGCGTCACCCGCGCTCCCGCGCAACCGAGTACAACACCATCAAGTACTGGACTGACCTGGCTAAGACCCTTGAGCGCGGCCTGTTTGACGCCGTGTTCATCGCTGACGTGGTCGGCATCTACGACGTGTACAAGAACTCTGCCGCTCCCGCTATCGAGGGTGCCGCTCAGGTTCCCGTGAATGACCCCGCAACCCAGATTTCTGCAATGGCTGCAGTGACCGAGCACCTCGGCTTCGGTGTGACTGCTGCCGCTACTTTCGAGCAGCCCTACACCCTGGCTCGCCGCTACGCCTCCCTCGACCACCTCACTGAGGGCCGCGTCGGCTTCAACGTTGTGACTTCTTACCTGCCTTCGGCTGCTGAGAACCAGGGCCTGCCCACCCAGATCCCGCACGACGAGCGTTACGAGATCGCCGACGAGTTCCTGGACGTCTGCTACAAGCTGTGGGAAGGCTCCTGGGAAGACGGCGCAGTCATCAAGGACCGCGAGCGCGGCATCTACGCTGACCCCTCCAAGGTTCACCCGATTGGCCACAAGGGCAAGTACTTCTCCGTGCCCGGCATCTCCCTGACCGAGCCGAGCCCGCAGCGCACCCCCGTGATCTTCCAGGCTGGTGCATCCAGCCGCGGCCAGAAGTTCTCCGGTAAGCACGCCGAGGCTGTGTTCATCAGCGCCCTGCGCCCGGACCTGACCCGCGTTGTGACCGACCGTATTCGCGCCGCTGTCGAGGAGCAGGGCCGTAGCCGCGACGACGTGAAGATCCTGGCAATGCTCTCGGTCATCGTGGATGAGACCGAAGAGAAGGCAAAGGCAAAGTACGAGGATTACAAGAAGTACGTGAACCTCGACTCTGCACAGGCTATTGTCGGCGGCTGGTCCGGTGTTGACCTGTCCCAGTTCGACGAGGACGAGGTCCTGAACTACGTGCAGACCGAGTCGATTCAGTCCTTCCTGACCCCCTTCACCCTGCAGGCGAAAGACAAGAAGTGGACCCGCAAGGACATCGCTGAGCACACCACCCTCGGCGGCATGGGCGAGGTCATTGTTGGTGACCCGGTTCAGGTTGCTGACGAGCTGGAGCGTTGGATCGACGAGGGTGGCCTGGACGGCATCAACCTGGCGTACCACGTCTCCCCGGGCTCCTTCGAGGACTTCATCGAGTACGTTGTTCCCGAGCTGCAGAAGCGCGGCCGCTACCGCACCGAGTACGAGGGCAACACCCTGCGTGAGAACATCTTCGGTAAGGGCCACACCAAGGTTGCTGACTCCCACCCGGCTGCTAAGTACCGCGGCGCATACGTGGGCAAGCCTTCCGCGGCTGACACCCCGGCTCGCGCAATCGCTGAATAAGCGGTGCCGCTGATGCGTGCCGTGTAGGTTCGCTCAAACTTAACGATTGAAAACAAGAACGCCCGTTCTGCTGGAGGATTTGTATCCCCGGCAGAGCGGGCGTTTCTCTGCGCTGTGCTTTCTTGGCGCGGCGCGTTCCCTATACTGGTTGGCATGACTGAACTGAATCATGACGACCGCTGCCCCTGCTCGAGCGGCGAGGTGTACGGCGCCTGCTGCGGCAGGTTCCTGGGCGAGTTTGCCGCCTCCGGAACGCTGACCGCCCCCGCGCCGGAGCAGCTGATGCGCTCGCGTTTTACCGCCTTTGCGACCGGCGATGCGGCGTACCTGCTGGCGAGCTGGCATCCGAGTACCCGCCCGAGCACCCTGGAGCTGGAGGATGGTATCCGCTGGTACCGCCTGGATATTCTGGGCTCTTCGGGCGGCCCCTTTGACGCCTCCGGCACGGTGGAGTTCGTTGCGTATTACCGGTCGGTGCCGGGCACCCCTGTGGAGGAGCGGGTGAAGGGCAGTATGCACGAGCTGTCGCGCTTTGAGAAGGTGGGCGGCGCCTGGTTCTACGTGGATGGAGACGTCCGCTAAATCTCGTAACTTTCCCTGCCTCTCGTACATGCTGAGTGCGGGTGGGCAGATAAAGAAATGGCAGAATCATTCCGAAACCGGAACGATTCTGCCATTCTTCGTATATGCCCCTCAAAGAGGCGATTATCGGGAGTTAGCGGACTTAGTGGGTCCAGCCGTTAATGATGCCCATACCGAAGTAAATCACGAACACTGCGGAGACCAGGTACATCAGCCAGTGCACATCCTTGCCGCGGCCCTGCACCAGGCGAATGAAGGTGTAGGACACGAAACCGGCACCAATACCGTTCGCAATCGAGTACGACAGCGGCATGAAAATAATGGTCAAGAACGCCGGGATGCCCAGACCCCAGTCGGTCCAGTCGATGTTCACGGCCTGGCGGATCATCAGGAAGCCGACCACGACCAGAGCCGGGGCGACCGCCTCGAAGGGAACGATGGTGACCAGCGGCGAGATGAAAATCGCCAGCAGGAACAGCACACCGGTCACAATGTTTGCGAAACCGGTGCGTGCGCCCGCACCAATACCGGTGGCGGACTCCACGAAAATTTGGTTGGCGGAACCGGATGCGCCACCACCGACAACGGAACCGAAAGCGTCCACGAGCAGGACCTTGTCGATGTCCTCGACCTTGCCGTCCTTCATGGTGCCAGCCTCTGCGGCAAGACCCACCGAAACGCCCATCGCGTCGAAGAACACGGACAGCAGAATGGTGAACACCAGCAGCGAAGCAGCCAGCGGACCGATATGGGTGAACGCGCCGAACAGGTCAGCGGAACCGATGAGGGAGAAGTTCGGGGTGGTGAACTTCAGGTCAGCCAGGGAGGGCACGTTCAGGGACCAGCCGGTTGCAGCCTTCTTCACGGAACCGGAGGGGACAACCGCCTCCAGAATCAGGGACAGCGCGGTGGAGGCGAGCACGCCCCATAGGATCGCGCCCTTCACGTTACGGATGAACAGGGCGATGGTGAAGAACAGGCCGAAGAGGAAGACGAGGGTGGGCCAGCCGAGCAGGTGACCACCCGCGCCGAGGCTCACCGGAACGGTGGTGCCAGCTGCGTCAGGCATGCGGCGGATAATACCGGAGTCGACCAGACCGATAAAGGAAATGAAGAAACCGATACCGACCACGATCGCGGTCTTGAGCGACTCGGGGACCGCCTCAAACACCGCGGTACGGAAGCCGGTGAGCACCAGAACGGTCATGATCAGACCGGCGAGAACGACCAGGCCCATGATGTCTGCCCAGGTCAGGTTCGGGGTGGTGGCAATGGTGGAGGCGAGTAGCGCGTTCACGCCCAGGCCAGCCGCCATGGCGAAAGGCTGCTTGGCGATAACACCCATGAGGATGGTCATCACACCGGCAACCAGCGCGGTCACAGCCGCGACGGGTGCGATGCCGAGGGTGCGTTCGGATGCGTCAGCACCGGTACCGATGACGAGGGGGTTCAGCACCACGATGTAGCTCATGGCGAAGAATGCGGCGAGGCCGCCGCGGAATTCTGCGGCGATGGAGGAGCCACGCTCGGAAATCTTGAAGTAGCGGTCGAGTGCGCTGGTGGGCGCTGTCGCCTTCTGAGGTTCAGACATGTGAGGATCCGTTGATGTTGTTCGGTGTGTACTGTTGCGCCGCCGGTTTCGCCGAAGCTCGCGGGCTAGGCTCATAACCGGGCGTCACAATGGTTCAACTATTGTAGGCGCCGCCGAGCGGCTCGTGCCGGTGAAACGCGTTGTGTGCGACGGTTCAGTCGGTGATGTGGTGTTTCCCCGGCCCCAGCTAAATAGCCAGAATCGGCAACCGGGGCAGAGGGGAGAATAGCCCAGGGCGGGGCGCCGACACTCGAAGGTGCCGGT
>NZ_KV814481.1:84703-121477 GCF_001813965.1 Rothia sp. HMSC072E10
CTCGAAGGTGCCGGTACCCCGCCCTGCCGGTGCCCGCCTCCACGTGCGGAGGCGGGCATCCGATGTGTTTAGTGCATCCAGCCGGTAATCAGGCCGTTAGCGAAGAAGATGAGGAACACTGCGGAAACCACGTACATGAGCCAGTGAACTTCCTTGCCGCGGCCCTGCACCAGGCGGATGAAGACGTAGGACAGGAAACCTGCACCGATACCGTCCGCGATGGAGTAGGACAGAGGCATGAAGATGATGGTCATGAACGCGGGGATACCCAGGCCCCAGTCGGTCCACTCGATGTTCACTGCCTGGCGAATCATCAGGAAGCCGACGAACACCATTGCGGGTGCAACAGCTTCGAAGGGCACGATGGTGACCAGGGGGGTCAGGAAGATCGCGACGAGGAACAGCACGCCGGTGACGATGTTTGCGAAGCCGGTGCGTGCGCCCGCGCCGATACCGGTTGCGGACTCCACGAAGATCTGGCTCGAGGAGGAGGAGGTGCCACCGCCGGCTACGGAGCCGAGGGCGTCCACGAGCAGGACCTTGTCGACGTTCTCGATCTGGCCGTCCTTCATGGTGCCTGCCTCGGTTGCGAGACCGACGGAGGTGCCCATTGCGTCGAAGAAGGCGGAAATCAGGATGGTGAAGATCAGCAGAACGGCTGCCATGCCGCCGAGGGTGCCGAAGGCGCTGAACAGGTCAGCGGAACCGAACAGCGAGAAGTCGGGCAGCTTGCTGGTGCTGGAATCCCAAACGGGGACGTTCAGGGACCAACCGGTGGGGGACTTAACCGAGCTGCCGGAGGGCACGACCTGCTCCAGGATGATGGAGAGGGCGGTGGAGGCAATCACGCCGTAGAGGATTGCACCCTTCACGTTGCGAATGAACAGCGCAATGGTGAGGAACAGGCCGAAGAGGAAGACCAGGGTGGGCCAGCCGAGCAGGTGGCCGCTCACGCCGAAGGAGACGGGCACGGTGGTGCCGGCTGCGTCGGGCATGCGGCGGATGATACCCGCGTTAACGAGGCCGATGAAGGCGATGAAGAAACCGATACCGACGACGATTGCGACCTTGAGCGATTCGGGGACCGCGTTGAACACCGCGGTGCGGAAGCCGGTCAGCACGAGGATGGTCATCAGCACACCCGCCCAGACGACCAGACCCATGATGGCGGGCCAGGTTAGGTTGGGGGTGGAGGCGATGGTGGTTGCCAGCAGCGCGTTCACGCCGAGGCCTGCGGCCATGGCGAAGGGCTGCTTGGCGACGACGCCCATGAGGATGGTCATGACACCTGCGACCAGTGCGGTCATTGCGGCGACCTGCGGCACGCCGAGCGTGTTGCCGGATACGTCCTTGCCGAGGCCGATGATGAGGGGGTTCAGCACGACGATGTAGCTCATCGCGAAGAAGGTGGCGAGGCCGCCTCGGAATTCTGCGCCGAGGGTGGAGCCACGTTCGCTGATCTTGAAGTAACGGTCCAGTGCGCCCTTGGCTTCTGCCTTGGGGTTCTGGGGAGCCGCGGTGTTCTCAGAAGACATTCGTGAAAATCCGTAGATACTCTTAGTAGGGGCGGGCGCCGGGGTTCCGAGCCCGCATAAGAAAAGCGTCACGTCCCGCAAAGTGGGGATGTGACGCTGTTGTTACCACGATATTTTACGGCTAAAGGTATTTTCTTCGCTAGTTCAGCAAACTTTCAGGTAGTTTTCAGCCGTTGGAACCGCTCTCGGAGCCCTTCTCACGGTGCCTGCGAGGTTGTCGAGGGAGGATGCGTCATAGAGGTAGTTATCTCTCGCCCCTGCGCGAACATCAACGAATTATTAGGTTAGTGAACCCTAACTCCCTGTTATATTCGAAGTGAAATAACGTGTCGCCGGCTGCAGGGTTCCGTGTGGTGAGCCTTTTCCGGCATAGATGAGAAGGAGTCCACCGTGACTGAAACCCCGCAGGAAAACACTGCAGTCCCCGCTGAAAACCAGCCTGCCGAGAACTACCCCGCCGCAGAATCCCTGCCGGTACGCCAGCGCGCCGTCGTAGCAACCGACCGCCCCGCCCGATACATCAAGCAGCTCGGCTCCCACATGGGCCGCAAGCTCGGCACCGCAGAACTGCCCGACGGCATCCGTCTCACCTTCAACCGCGACGGCATTTTCCGCGGCTACGGTGACCTGCGCGAAACTGACGGCGCACTCGTCATGGAGGTGCGCGCCGAAAGCGACGAGCAGGCTGCCCACCTGGCGGATGTGCTGGACCGCCACCTGGTCCGCTTCGGTGAGCGCGACGAACTGGCCGTGAGCTTTGAGGCGGTACCCGCCTCCTAGCAACCGACCCCCTAGTCTTCGTTACCCTGCCCCGCCCTCCTGCACCTCGGAGGGCGGGACGGTTTTCTGTGCGGAGCGGCTCGCCCGCAACCCGTCCCGCGGTTCTCCGCCGAGGCCAGATTAGGGGATAGAAAATTATCCTATTTGCTGAGCTTGTCCCCTTTTCCCCGTAAAGGGGCGCTCCTGCCCGGTAAAATAGGCACGAAGTGAACACTAAGCTCACCGCGCCTTCACGCCGTGCCTGGCGTTTGCCGGTGAACTTTGAAAGGAAGATATTCGTGTCTGAAGCAGCACGCCCCCTGCGCGTCGCCGTTATCGGTGCAGGTCCCGCCGGTATTTACACCGCCGACATCCTCACCAAGTCCGAAGAGGTCCGCACCGGCGCCGTTGAGGTCGCCATCGACATCTTCGACCGCTACCCCGCCCCCTTCGGTCTGATTCGTTACGGTGTGGCACCGGATCACCCCCGCATTAAGGGCATCATCACCGCACTGCACAAGGTCCTGGACCGCGGCGACATCCGTTTCTTCGGTAACGTCGAGTACGGTAAGGACCTAACCCTCGCCGACCTGCGCGAGCACTACGACGCCATTATCTTCGCGACCGGCGCCATCCACGACGCAGCGCTGAACATTGAGGGTATCGACCTGGACGGCTCCTACGGTGCAGCCGACTTCGTCTCCTGGTACGACGGCCACCCCGACTACCCCCGCACCTGGCCGCTCGAAGCTGAGCAGGTTGCGGTGCTTGGTAACGGCAACGTCGCCCTGGACGTCTCCCGCATCCTCTCCAAGCACGCTGACGACCTGCTCGTCACCGAAATCCCCGACAACGTCTACGAGGGCCTGAAGGCTTCCCCCGTGACCGACGTGCACGTCTTCGGTCGCCGCGGCCCCGCACAGATGAAGTTCACCCCGCTCGAGCTGCGCGAACTCGCGCACTCCCGCGACGTGGACATCGTCCTGTACGAGGAAGACTTCCAATTCGACGAGGCTTCCGAGGAAGCCATGGAGAAGAACGCGCAGACCAAGGTCATGATGAAGACCCTGCGCGGCTGGCTGGAAGACCAGAAGAACAACGAGCAGACCGCATCCCGCCGCCTGCACCTGCACTTCCTGCAGTCACCGCACGAGATTCTCGGCGAAGACGGCAAGGTCGTGGGTCTGCGCATGGAGCGCAACAAACTGGACGGCAAGGGCGGCATCATCGGCACCGGCGAGTACGTGGATTACCCCGTGCAGGCCGTCTACCGCGCCATCGGCTACTTTGGTTCCGAGCTGCCCGAGGTCAGTTACGACAGCAAGCGCGGTGTGGTCACCAACGTTGAGGGTCGCGTCGTGGACGAGAATGGCGAGGTTGTTCCCGGCCTGTACGCAACCGGCTGGATCAAGCGCGGCCCCGTGGGCCTAATCGGATCCACCAAGTCCGACGCGCTGGAGACCATTACCCACCTGCTCGAGGACCGCGAGAACCTCTACACCGCGCCCGAGCCGGACGCCGAAACCTTCAGCGCCTACCTGGATTCCAAAGGCATCAAGTACACCACCTGGGAAGGCTGGAACCGCCTGGACGATCACGAGAAGGCACTGGGCGCAGCATCCAAGGACGCTGCCGGTGAGCCTCGCGCTCGCGTGAAGGTTGTGGACCGCGACGAGATGATTAACATCTCTCGTGGCGAGTAATCCTCGCGTTTAGAACGTAGAGCGTAGAAATCGACCCCGCACCGTGAGCCGGTGCGGGGTCGATTTTTATCTCTGCAGGGATGCGGGGGAGGTTAAAGAAAACCCACCCCGCATCATGAGGTAATGCGGGGTGGGCGGGGTAGGTGCCGAAGACACTCGAGGACATACCCTCCGGCTACCCTGAACGCGCGGCGAACCCATGCAGTGGCTCCACGTGCGGCGCGCCCTCTAACGGGGTCTAGAAAGCTAAAGAAACACCAAGATTAGCTCTCTAAACAAGCACGCGGTCCTACGGTGTGTAGACCGCGCACACTTATTCAAACCTGGGATGCTACTGGCGGCGCGGCATGATCGACGCGCTCAGCGAGCTAGGGACACAGTTGGAGGATCCAGGGTTGCATGCTTCGTACGGGATGGTGCCCGTGCCCCTCACGCGGTGATTCGTGGCAGGCGTTGCTGCTGACGCTGGATCCCCCATCAGATCTCTATGCGGTTTATCGGTAAATAATGTGCGGCGACTTTCGTCATTGGGACTTATCGGAAGCAGTCCCGTGAGGTCCGGAAGTGATCTCACGTCTCCTATAGTACGGTGCTCAAAGAGAGTGCTTCAAGCAATATTGGGGGCTATTTCGGGGCGGATATTATCTCGCCTTGTCAATCGCTGGAGGTTTATCAAATCTTTATATTTGTGTGTCGTCATAAATCTCAATTTAAGTGCACGGCTATAAAAATATACCTCTGACAAGCCAGTTTATTGTATTCCCTGGAGTGAATATTTGCATTATGGTGCATACTGTGAGGCAAGAGACGTAAATTTCTACCAAAAGTGCATTTTCACTCGGTGCATTGTTGGATGGGTACTTGATATGCGCGACGGGTAAACCGCCATTTTTATTTAATATGCACAAAGTGCATTTTTGGTAAATGTCAAAAAGAATAAAAGTAATCCGGGTTCGCCTCGCAAATAGGGGAATATTGGTGGGGGTCTTTCGGTGGCACCGAGGGCACGGGATTGCGCGGGGGCCGAGACGACCGGGACGGTGGGGATTTTGGGTTTGCGCGAGCTCTCGCCGGTTCCTCTCTCTAGCTTTCCTGGGTTCCTCTTGCTGGCCCCTCCGCGAGTTCACGACGGGGGAGCGCATCTTCTCGGGGTTTCTAGTTCGGGATGTCGGAGAAAGGACAATGCCGACCTCTTTGCGGAGAGTCGTTGGGGATAATTTGAGGGTGGTTTGGGAAGTGGGGAGGGGGGTTTGCAACCTCAAAAGTGCACTCAAGAGGGGTTTTTGAAGAAAATTTTAAATTTTTTTGATATCCGCTTAATCCTTTCTGACCTGTTGGAATGATGGTGTCATGGGGCATAAATACCTGCATTTCGGCCTTGAAAACACCCAAAATCGAACAAAACGATTTGCGCACCTTTTTGAACCTGGCGTAGACTAGTGGAGGTTCGAACGACGGGATGAACAAAGAACCTGTTCGATCGACTAGGCCCCCATCGTCTAGCGGCCTAGGACGCCGCCCTTTCACGGCGGTAGCACGGGTTCAAATCCCGTTGGGGGTACTTGCAAATCACCTCGATTTGCAAAGCCAAGTTAGATGACGTAGGATTTACTCCTGTTGATTCCAACAAGGCCCCGTAGCGCAGTTGGTTAGCGCGCCGCCCTGTCACGGCGGAGGTCGCGGGTTCAAGTCCCGTCGGGGTCGCTCTGGCCGCGTAATTTCAGATGAGAGATCATCGAAAGACGCGGTCATTGCGTATCTAAAACAAAATACGCAAGGCTCTGTAGCTCAGTTGGTAGAGCGTACGACTGAAAATCGTAAGGTCACCGGATCGACGCCGGTCGGAGCCACGAAATCCGCCTCCAGGCTTCTACAGTGGGGCGGGTTTTGTTTTTAAAAAACTTTGCGGTTGCAGATACTGCAAAACCGTCGAAAAGGCGGCATCTTGGGAATAAAACCCTGAGATGCCGCATTCTTCTATACAGTACGGACCCACCGCACTGCTGCGGATAGCTCCTGTAGATAGCTCCGCGCCGGAACCTAACCGGGTAATTCCTGCGCACAGGCACACACATACACGATGGCCAGCAGAAAGGATCACTGCACCTATGACCGCTCAGAATCCCAGCTCACAGCCTCCGGAGAACTCACCCCAAAATCTGAGCTCACCCCAAATTCCGTGGGCAAAAAATGCTGCTGTCGATAGTGCCCAGGCGGGCGGAATCCGCTTCGAGAACATCACCAAGAGCTACCCGAGCCGAACCGGTGAACCCACCACGGTGCTGCAAAACCTAAACCTGCATATTCCCGCCGGTCAGATTACCGTGTTCGTCGGCCCCTCCGGATGCGGTAAAACCACTAGTCTACGCATGATTAACCGCATGGTGGAGCCCAATAGCGGCACCATCACCATTGACGGCGTGAACGTGCACGAGAAGAACCCCTACGAGCTACGCCGCGGCATTGGCTACGTGATGCAGCAGGGCGGGCTCATGCCGCACCGCACCGTCGCGCAGAATATTGCCACCGTACCGCGCCTGCTCGGCGCCTCCCGCAAGGAGGCGCAGGCTCGCGCCCTCGAACTGCTCGACGTGGTCGGTCTGGATTCTTCGTACGCTAAGCGCTACCCTTCCCAGCTTTCGGGCGGTCAGGTGCAGCGCGTTGGTGTGGCGCGTGCTCTCGCCGCCGATGCGCCCGTCCTGCTGATGGACGAGCCATTCTCCGCGGTGGATCCGGTAGTGCGTACCGACCTGCAGAAAGAGCTGCTGCGCCTACAGAGGCAACTCGCCAAGACGATCGTGTTCGTCACCCACGACATTGATGAGGCGCTTCTGCTCGGCGATACAATCGCCGTCTTCGCGGAGGGCGGCCGCCTCGCACAGTTCGGTACTCCAGAAGAGATTCTCTACAGCCCCGCCGATGATTTTGTGCGCTCCTTCGTGAGCCGCTCCGTTGCCGGTCTGCTGGACGCGCAGACGGTGCGCCAGGCGCGCGCACGCCGACTTGCCGCCTCCCGTGAAGCGCAGAATAGTGCGGTAGAAGGCGAGAAAAGCGAATGAGTCTTCTAGAAAATATCGTGCTCGCGGCACCACCTCTCGCCGCAAGCGACATGCACTGGGAATGGGTAGCCACCAATAGTCAGCGCATCCTAGAGCTGACCCTCAGCCACCTCTACCAGGGCGTCGTGCCCGTCGTGATTGGTGCTCTCATCGCGCTGCCGGTCGCCTACTACGCGAGCCGTCGCCGTGACCGCGGTTCCGAACGCCGCATCGGTGCGCGAACCCTCATGCACCTCTCCTCGCTGCTGTACACCATCCCCTCGATCGCACTGTTCGTGCTGATGCCGCTCATTCTGGGAACCTCCATTATTTCCCCGCTGAACGTGCTCGTCGCCCTGAGCGTCTACTCCTTCTCGCTCATGGTGCGCTCCGGTGTGGATGCCTTCGACTCCGTACCCGATAGCGTGCACGAATCTGCACGCGCCCTCGGATACACGCCCCGACAGGCGCTGATGGAGCTCTACCTGCCCCTCGCTACGCCCGTCATTATGGCGGGAATCCGCGTAGCAACCGTCGCCAATATTGCGATGGTGTCCGTGGGCGCCCTCATCGGTGTGCCCTCGCTCGGCACGCTCTTCACCGACGGCCTCGCGCGCAATATCCCTTCGGAGATCCTGGCTGGCGTAATCCTCAGCCTGCTGTTGGCACTGGTCCTCGACCTGCTCCTTATCCTTCTGACGAGGGCACTTACGCCCTGGCAAGCGGCTACGGTTGCGAACCGCCGCAGCCCCGAAAGGAAGGCATAACCCGTGAACGTCATAGAACGAACCCTCGCCTACCTCATGGACGGCGCCAACTGGCAGGGAAGCACCGGAATTCTCGTGCGCCTGCTCGAACACCTGAGCGTCACCGCCCTCGCCACCGCCTGCGCGGCACTCATCGTCGTTCCCCTCGGTCTCTGGGCAGGGCACCACCGCCCGGGTTACGGCACCAACCGCGGCCGTAGCAACCTGCTCATGAGCACCGTTGCCGCCACCCGTGCGCTGCCCGCGCTCGGTCTGCTCACCATCCTGGCACTCTGGCTGGGTGTCTCGACCCTGCCCTCCCTCATCGTGCTCATTATTATTGCGGCGGCACCCCTGCTCGCCGGAGTTCTTGAAGGCCTCGCCGCCGTACCGGAAGACCTCGTGGACGCAGCCCGCGCCCAGGGACTCACCGAATGGCAGATTCTGACCCGCCTCGAAATCCCGCTCGCCGCCAACATGATGCTCGGCGGGCTCCGCTCCGCACTCGTGCAGGTCATCGCAACCGCGACCATTGTCGCCTACCTGAGCGGCGGAACCCTCGGCAGGTACCTCTTCGACGGGCTCGCCGTGCGCGATTACCCGCGCATGCTCGTCGCAACCCTGCTCGTAGCGCTTCTCGCCTTCGCCGTGGACGCGCTCATGGGCCTTGCGCAGCGTGCGCTCACCCCCGCGGGGCTCACCATCAACCGGAAGAAGGCATGAACCCGATGAATCAGACGCCTCAAACCTTCTCGCGCCGTACCGTATCTCGTCGCACTGCTCTCACCGCCGCCGGTGCACTCGGCATGGCGGGTATCCTCAGCGCCTGCGGGCTCAGCGGCGACAAAGTCTTCAGCGGCGAACACGAAGGAATCATCGTCGGCTCAGCCGCCTTCGCCGAATCCCAGATTCTTGCTGAAATCTACGCCGGAGCCCTCGCCCGGGCGGGATTCAACGCCCGCACCCAGCTAAGCATCGGCGCCCGCGAGGCGTACCTGGGGGCACTCGCCTCCGGTGCGGTGGACGTTATCCCGGACTACTCCGGCAACCTGCTGCTCTACCTGAATCCGAAGGCTACAGCTAACACTGCGCAGGAGATTCTGCGGGCGCTACCCGCCGCCCTCGGTACCCTCACCACGGGTGGCTCCGGGACTGAAATCCGCGCCCTCAACGCATCCGAGGCGGAGGATAAGGACTCGCTCGTCGTCACCGCGCAGACCGCCCAGAAATACGGTCTGCGAAGCCTTGAAGACCTCGCCTCCCGCTGCACGAATCTGAAGCTCGGCGCCGCCCCGGAGTTTGCCGAGCGCGCCTACGGCATCCCGGGTCTGAAAGAGAAGTACGGATGCGTTCCCGCCGAGTTTGTGCCCCTCTCGGATGGTGGCGGCGCGCTGACCGTCAAGGCACTGTTGGATGACACCGTGCAGGTGGTTGACCTCTACTCGACCACCCCCGCAATTGAGCAGAACAAGCTGGTGGTGCTGGAAGATCCGAAGAACATGATTCTGGCTCAGCAGGTGCTGCCCATTATCAATACGTCGCGAGTTCCCGACTCCGCGGCGGAGGTTCTGAACCGTGTCTCGGCGAAGCTCACCACCGCCGATTTGCGCACTCTCAACGACCGCGTTTCGGGTACCTCCAAGCAGGAGCCCGCGCAGGCTGCGGCTACCTGGCTGAACGAGCACGGCTTCTAAAAGTCTGCCTGATATTCCACATAAGTTCCTCTATAGGAATGTCTATAAACAAAACCGACCTGGGAATATTCTAGAAATAGAATATTGTCAGGTCGGTTTATATCATCCCGCCCCACAGGCGAGGGGAGAGGCGCGGAACCGCTTTTAGCCCTCAATCAGCAGTGCCAGAGCCTCGTAGGGGCGCAGGCTCAGCGTCACCGTCTCAGCCGAATCAGATACGGCAGAATCCGCCGCAGCGGAATCGACAGCAGAATTCTTGTAATTACACACCAGCACGCGACCGGAACAAACAAACTCAGCCGGAACCTCAACCTTGGTCGGCTCACCGTAGAAGTTCGTCAATACCAGCAGGCGCTGCGCCGGGCTACCCTTCTCAGCTTCAGCGGGAAGCTCACGCAGGTACGCAAACACCCGCTCGTGATCCAACGCGTAGGGCGCGTACGAACCCACAGAGATGACCGGGTACTGCTTACGCAGGGCAATCAGGTTGCGGTAGTAGGGCAGAATCACGCCGTCACGTTCCTCATCCTCCACCGAAATACCGGCACCGGTCGCCGCATCACGCACCGGGGCGGGAGCCAGCCACGGCGACGTGGAACCGAAACCGGCGGTCGCCGGATCCGCGGTCCACTGCATCGGCACACGCGAATTATCGCGAGCCTTCGACGCCACAATCTCCAGGGCCTGCTGCTCGCTCAGGCCGCGCTCACGCAGCATTGCGTAGGCGTTGTGCGCCTCCACATCCACGTACTGCTCGATCGAGGAGTAGACCGGGTCAATCATGCCGATTTCCTCGCCCTGGTACACGTACGGGGTGCCGCGCAGCAGGTGAATCACGGTCGCCAGCATGGTTGCCGACTCGGCACGGTAACGCTCAACGTCACCAAAACGGTTCAGCGCGCGCGGCTGGTCGTGGTTATTCCAGAACAGCGCGTTCCAGCCGCCGCCGGCCTGCATACCCAGTGCCCAATCGTTCAGAATCTGCTTCAACTCGGCAAAACGGAACGGCACCTTCGACCACTTCTCGCCGTTCTCGTAGTCCACCTTCAGGTGGTGGAAGCTGAACACCATATCCAGCTCGTGGTTTGCCGGGTTGGAGTAGCCCACGCAGTTCTCGATGCTGGTCGAGGACATTTCGCCCACGGTCACGGTGTCATCATGCTGACCGAACGAGGCGCGGTTCAGCTGCTGAATACGGGTGTGCACAATCGGGGTGTCGGTGTACTGTGCCTTGTCCACGCTGCCTTCGGGGGCGTCGAGCAGCTCTTCACCCTTACCGATGACGTTAATGACGTCGAAACGGAAACCGCGCACGCCCTTCTCGTACCAGAAGTTCACGACCTTAAACAGCTCGTCGCGCACAACCGGGTTGTACCAGTTCACGTCCGCTTGGGTGCGGTCGTACAGGTGCATGTAGAACAGAGGAGTGCCGTGCTCATCCGTGTACTCGCCGAAACGGGACCAGCAGGGGCCGCCGAACTTCGACTCCCAGTTGGTCGGTTCACGCAGCTGACCGTCCTCGGTGTATTTGCCGGGGCGAATGTAGAAGTAGTCCCAGTATTCGCGCTCGTTGGCGAGCGCACGCTGGAACCATTCGTGCTCGGTCGAGACGTGGTTGAGGACCATGTCGAACATGACGCCCACACCGTGCTCGGCGAGGGCGGCGATCATCTCTTCGACATCCTCCATGGTGCCCAGGTCGGGGTTAATGGCGTAGTAGTCGGAGATGTCGTAGCCGTTGTCGTTCTGCGGGGAGGCGAAGAACGGGTTGAACCACACCATGTCCACGCCCAGGGAGGCAATGTAGGGCACCTTCTCGATGACGCCGCGCAGGTCGCCGTAGGCGCCACCGGCGGAGGAGTAGAATGACTTGGGGTACACCTGGTAGATGACGGAGGACGCGAAGTCCTTGCCGCCTGCCGGGGTGAGTGATGCGGTGGGTGCCTGTGTCATGGAAACCTTCTGAAATATATGCAGGGTTCAGCGTGTATAAAAGCGTGTATAAATCAGCGTGTTGGCAACGAACCGCGTCGGTGCTACATATGCGCAGCGAGGTTCGTCCGCGGCAGACACAGACGCCTGCCGCCTCCCGGTGCGTTCGCCGCTTGAATATCGCCGCCCGCAACCTGGGGTCATTCCAGATTAGGGGGCATAATGGGGTGATGCCCCCCATCTACCCCAAAGGGGGCAATTCTGCCGCAGATCCGGCACAACTCCGTGGCCTCAGCCCTCCCACCGATAGACGGTTGCAGGCTCGTGCGCGTTTCGATGCATGAAACCAAAGTGACCCTGAGCTGAAGAGCGTTGGACGCCGCGCGTAAAATCAGTACTTGCATCACTACGGAAGGTAAAACAATGCCAGAACTGCGTTCACGTACTTCAACTCACGGCCGTAACATGGCTGGTGCCCGCGCCCTGTGGCGTGCCACCGGCATGGGCGATGACGATTTCGGTAAGCCCATTATTGCTATCGCGAACTCTTTCACCCAGTTCGTGCCCGGTCACGTGCACCTGAAGAACATGGGTGAACTGGTCGCCGGCGCTATCCGTGAGGCTGGCGGCGTCGCCAAGGAATTCAACACCATCGCCGTTGATGACGGTATCGCGATGGGCCACGACGGGATGCTCTACTCGCTGCCTTCCCGCGACCTGATTGCTGACTCGGTCGAGTACATGGTGAACGCGCACCGTGCCGACGCGCTGGTCTGCATCTCTAACTGTGACAAGATCACCCCCGGTATGCTTCTGGCGGCAATGCGCCTGAACATCCCCACTATCTTTGTGTCCGGCGGCCCGATGGAGTCCGGCGAGGGTATTGAGGGCGTTGTTGAGCACCGCCTCGACCTCATTGATGCCATGGTGATGGCTGTTGATGACAGCGTCAGTGACGCTGCGCTCGCTCAGGTTGAGAAGAATGCATGCCCGACCTGCGGTTCGTGTGCGGGTATGTTCACCGCGAACTCCATGAACTGCCTGAATGAGGCGATTGGTCTGGCGCTGCCCGGTAACGGCACCACCCTGGCTACTCAGGTTGCTCGTAAGGAGCTGTTCCTGGACGCTGGCCGCCGCATCGTTGAGCTGGCTAAGCGCTACTACGAGCAGGATGACGAGTCGGTTCTGCCCCGCTCCATTGCGACCAAGGAGGCGTTCGAGAACGCTATGGCGCTGGATGTGGCGATGGGCGGTTCGACCAACACCGTGCTGCACACCCTGGCGATTGCTCACGAGGCGGGCGCTGACTTCACCCTGAAGGATATTGACCGTATTTCGCGTCAGGTTCCCTGCCTGGCGAAGGTCGCCCCGAACTCCACCAAGTACCACATTGAGCACGTGCACCGTGCCGGCGGTATTCCCGCCCTGCTGGGTGAGCTGAACCGTGCCGGCCTGCTGCACAAGAACGTTCATTCTGTTCACGCTGATTCGCTGGACGAGTGGCTGGACGAGTGGGATATCCGCAGCGGCAAGGCGAGCGAGAAGGCGAAGGATCTGTTCCTCGCAGCTCCCGGCGGCGTGCGCACCACCCACGCGTTCTCCACCGCGAACAAGTACGAGTCCCACGAGACTGACGCTGAGAACGGCTGCATCCGCGCCGTGGAGCACGCGTACACCAAGGACGGCGGCCTGGCGGTCCTGTACGGCAACATCGCCCAGGACGGCGCAATCATCAAGTCCGCTGGTATTGATGAGGAGCTGTTCCACTTCAAGGGTCGCGCCTTCGTGGTCGAGTCTCAGGACGAGGCTGTGTACGAGATCCTGTCGAAGAACGTGAAGGAAGGCGACGTTGTCGTCATCCAGTACGAGGGCCCGAAGGGTGGCCCCGGTATGCAGGAAATGCTGTACCCGACCTCCTACCTGAAGGGTCTGGGCCTGGGCAAGAAGTGTGCACTGATTACTGACGGTCGTTTCTCGGGTGGTACCTCGGGTATTTCGATTGGTCACGTCTCCCCGGAGGCGGCTGCTGGCGGCGCTATCGGCCTGGTGCAGACCGGCGACGAGATTGAGATTGACGTGAACAACCGCATCCTGCGTGTAAACGTTTCGGATGAGGAGCTGGCTGCTCGCCGCGAGGCGAAGGGTGCCGCACCGTGGCGTCCGACCAAGCCGCGTGAGCGTCACGTATCGAACGCCCTGAAGGTGTACGGCATGTTGGCTGCTTCGGCTGATAAGGGTGGCGTGCGTATCCTGCCTGAGGATGCATAAACCCCTCACGTATCGTGTGAGAATTTAATATTCTTGCCCCTAAGGGTCGGTGCTCTGTTCTGCAGTTTTTCTGCGGGGCGGGGTTCCGACCTTTTTAACGTTTTTGAGAGTCCGGTGCGGCGTATTGCCTTGTCAAGGCTGTTGCAGTAGGGTGTAGGAGGGTACTTAGGTACCCGATTCACCGACTCAGCACAACCACTCAAACACAACGCAATTCGCAACCCTCACGAGGACGTATTCATGATTACCCTGCCCGCACGCGCACAGCGTGCCTTTACTTGCCGTGCCCTGGCGGCTCTTGCCTGCATCGGTGCGCTCGCTTTGAGTTCTTGCTCTGCCCAGCCGCAGGCTAATGATTCTGAAACCGCCCCGATGAAGGTGGCGACTTCTTCCGCGCCCGTGGACGCTAAGACCCTGTTCACCGCGGCGGATGGCTCCTGGAAACCGAATACCGTGCAGATTGCTGCCGGCTTGGATTCCCCTGCAACCTACGATTCGGTGGCGACCCCCACGAATGAGCCGAGCACCAACGCCGAGTACGAGGCGGCATACGCCACGGCGAGCGGCTCCGTGAGCACTATCGATCCTGGTACTCGCTGTGGCGTGACGAGCCTGCTGGGTGGTTCCGCCGGTATTTACGTGTATGACGGTTCGGATTGCGCGAAGGCTCAGGAAGCGGTGCGCCTCTTCAACAGCCGCAAGAACCAGGACGGCGCGGCGAGTGTTGAGTGGTACCAGTGCGCTACGAAGGTGCAGGGCCGCGACTACATTACGGGTGCCTGCTTCACGCAGGGTGGTAGCGTTGAGAAGCCGCGCCTGGCGCTGATTCCGGCACAGACTCGCATGCTGTCGGGTACGCTGACTTTTGCTGAAGCGTACGGTGGCGGCACTTTCGGTCAGGGTGATTCTGCGAAGACTGTTGAGGCGCTGCGTTTCACCAGCCCGGACTCTAAGGTCGCGTGCTCGGTGACCCCGTCGGGTGTGGACTGCCAGGCGATGGTGGGCGTGACCCTGGAGGGCTGGGATGCCGCATCCGGTAAGGCGCAGCAGCGCGTGCACATGGTGCAGGGCCAGGCGCCCGAGGTGAGCCTGGTCGGTCAGACCGCCACCCCGGAGCCGGTGAATACTGAGGGCATTGTTGCCCTGTCTACCGGTCAGGTGGTGACTGCGTACGGTTACACCTGCAAGTCGGTGAATACCGGTAAGGTGCACTGCGTGAGCGAGGGCAACGGTTTCACCCTCGACTCGGTTGAGGTCGGCCTGGAGCGTCACTAGCGGGTGCGCTCGCCTTCGGGACTTAACACACGGTGCCCGGCACCCCTCAGCGGAAGGGGTGCCGGGCACCGTATGTTTAGATGCTGCTTAGCGGAAGTTGACGATACGCACGTCCAGCTCGGAGGCGAGCAGCGGCTCCCATGCGGCGACAGCCTTCTGGAAATGCTCGGTGGCCATGTGCACATCCAGCAGAGCCTGGGACTCCCAACGCTCGATGAAGGCGAACTCGGTTTCGGAGACGGCGCCGAAGTCGTAGCTGACGTTGCCCTCGTCCTTGCGGCTGGCGGTCACGAGCGGCTCAATGGTCTTGAGGAACTCCTCGACGTGCTCGGGCTTGATGGACAGTCCTGCGTAGACACCAATCATGGTTTCTCCTTTGGGTGGGGCGGCTGGTGCCGCATCGTTGATGACTCTCTTACGGTACACCTTTGGGGCGGCGGCGTGGTTCAGGCACGACGGATGTCCACCCCGGCGGGAGGGGGTAGCCGCCGGCCCTTCGCTGACTGGAAAAAATCTCACAAATGTTTGCGACTCCTCCAGCTTCGACCTATAAAAGAAAGGTAAGTCAATCCGCACGCATGAAAGGAGAAGCGGAATGGTAGTCACGGGAGGTGACCGCGTTGGTATTTTCACCGGCTCATATCAAACGATGCGCCCTGACCTGGGAAGCGCCCGACTATAGTGCTTCCTACCCGGCCGGATACACCGATCAGGGAGTTGCCGTCATTGCGGTAGCTCAGGAACACCGCCAGGCGCAGGGTTTTTGCTACTCGGCGCTGTCGACAGTGGTTTTTATTTCGAAGCAGGACGGCACCCGCGCCGTCATTAATGAGGAGCCCCTGCTCTTTCAGCACACTCATTCGCTCATGGAGTCCTGCGATGAGGTGCATCCCCGTCTGCTGGGCCGAGCCGTGTTGGCCGCCTGGGATCACATCCCGGAGCAGTACCGTTGCAACCTGGTGACGATTGCGGCCGATCGTAAGCATCTGAAGCACCTGTTCCGGGATTGCGACCACCTGAAGACGATTATGGAGTACCGCGCTTTCGAGAAGGTGCTGGACCCCTACGATAATCACTCCCTGGGTGAGGTGCACGTGAAGCTGGCCGGCACCCCCGCCTACGAGCGGATGCAGGCCGAGGTCACCCGTACGCGCGAGACCGTGGATGCCATGGTGCACGACGCTCTTGCCCCCCGCCCGCTTGAACAGCTGGAGGATTACAGCGTCTTTACGGACTGCTCGTTTCGTTCCACGCACAACAAGAAGTACCAGCGCGGTGGCCGCATGGGCATCGCCGGAGTGAGCGAGGACGGCTTTTACTTTCACTCTCACTATGACGGCGTGAATATCATGACCGGAGAGCTGTCGGCTGTGCTGGCCGCATATACCGTGTTTCACAGCGGTTCGCGCCGCCTGATTATCAATACCGATTCCTTGGGCGCCATCACCTTCGTGTTGCGCCTGGCGCACAGCCGCTGGACCTTCGAGACCTGGGCCTCCGAGGGTGTGCAGGATGAACGCGTGGTCGCCCAGATGCGCTCCCTCACCGAGGCAATCCGCGAGAAGCGCGTGCTGGTTAAGCACGTTCCGGGCCATACCGGTCACGGCCTGCAGGAGAGCAGCGACTCCGTGTCGAAGATGCACCGGCACTTTCCCGGACAAATTGTTGATAAACGGCATCAAAGCGAATTTAACCAGCGCTGTGAGTCGATTATTACCGCTCTGGCGGGGTGCGCGAAGGCGGTTCGCCTGATGGCTCCTGACTGGGTGCAGATTAAACCCTCTTCAATTCACGCGGGAAACCGTTTGTGGCGTTAGAATAGAATTGGGTAGAAATGAACGCGCGATGCGTCCACCGCATAGAATCTATGCGTCGAGTGGAGGCCTCGCGTGTTTCTTTTACCCTTTTTCTGCCCAGCGCTTCCGAATGGGGTGGGTGCAGGCAGGCATAGAATTGGGGGAAGAATTTCTGAATCTCCCGATTTTTAGCGGCACGCACTTCACTTATTTTTGGGACCCTTTATGCCTTTTCAGCTTCCCGACTCTTCTCTATCTATTCCGCTGGTGGTGCTGTATGCGCTGACGGTGTTTTCTCTGGTGCTCTTTATCTGCCTCTACCTGCGGGAACGCCGTAGCGTGTTTGTCGGCTGGTTGCTGATTGCGACCGTGGGGTTGCTGGGTACGAGCCTGGGCGTAACGGCGATTGTGGCAGAGAACCAGATTTTGCTGGTGTTGGCGTTCCTCATTGTTATCGTTCCGGCGATCCTTTCGATTTTTACGCCTTTGGGTTTGACCGGTCTTTTCCTTTATAGCGGTGTGCGTCTTATTGTTCGTGAGGGTTTTTCGCTCACTAATTCTTTGGCATTGGCTGCCGGTATTGCCCTTATTGTGGGCCCGTTCTTTGCTCCCGGTCCGGCGGAGAACACTCCGTTGGGCGGCGTGTGGGGAACAATTTATTTCTATTTTTCGCTGGTGCTGACCTATTTCACCATCTACGCGGTGGGCTTTACTGTGTCGGCAGTGTTGAACCTGGTGAATTTCCGTCAGCAGGCTGACTATGTGGTGGTGCTCGGCTCGGGTCTCATGGGGGATCAGGTGACTCCGCTGCTGGCGGGTCGTATCGATCGCGGCATTGAAATTTACCGTAAGAACCCCGGCTCGAAGCTGATTATGTCTGGCGGTCAGGGCCCGGATGAGGATGTACCCGAGGGTGTGGCGATGACTCGCTACGCTGTATCCCGTGGTATTCCCGAGACGGACATTATTGTGGAGGACCGCGCGGTGAATACCCGCGAGAATCTGCTCTTCTCTTACGCTCTGATGCCGGAGGTTGCCGAGGGCAAAACCCCGAAAGTTGCTGTGGCAACAACCAGCTACCACCTGTTCCGTGCGTTGCTGCTGGCGCGTTCGCTGGGCCTGAAATGCTGGGGTGCGGGGGCTCGTACGAAGGTGTATTTTGCGGTGAACGCGTTTATTCGCGAGTTCATCGGCTATTTGAGCATGACTCGCCGCCGCCACATCATTACTTTGAGCCTGTGCACGGTCCTCTACATTGCGCTGGCTCTCTTCGTGTGGTGGATGCACTCCGCAGGTTTGGTGGGCCCGGGCGAGCCGATCTAGCCTCCAGCGGCGGCTTTAGCTTGTAGCCCGGTGCATCCTGCGATAGCGCCTCATACAATAAAACTGCCCACCCGGGGTTATCCGGGTGGGCAGTTTTATTTAGAGGAGCGATGACCACAATCGGCAGAGGTTCTCAATCACCTTGATGCGGCGCGGACGCTCAGCCCACTGGGTGTACAGCAGCTCGGTGCACTTGCTTTCGTAATCGGCCGTGACCTCCTCAAGCATGGTGACCATGGCGCGGTCGGTAATAAAGGTGGAAACCTCCATGTTGAGCGAGAAGGAGCGCGGGTCCATATTCGAGGAGCCGATGAACGCCAGGTCGTCGTCCACGAACATGAACTTGGAGTGCAGCACGGTCGGGCTGGGGTACTGCAGGATGCGCACACCCGCCTGGAGTAGCTGCTCGTAGTAGGAACGCTGCGCCATGTTGGGCAGGAACTGATCGCCCTTTTCGCACACGATCACGGTGGTTTCGATGCCGGAGTAGGCGGCGTTGGTGAGTGCCTGAAGCAGGGTTTCCTCGGGCACGAAGTAGGGCGAGCAGATGGTGATGCGCCGGTCGGCGTTGTAGATCATGTAGTTGATGAGGCGCAGGTTGTTTTCCGTCTCGAAACCGGGGCCGGAGGGCACAACCTGGGCACGCATCCCATCACCCGCATAGGGGATATCCGTGTTAATTTCGGCGAGCAGCAGCTGGTTCGTCTCGGAGTACCAATCGGAGACGAAGACGGCGTTGAGCTCTTCGACGATGGGGCCGGTGCAGGAGAACGTAAGGTCCTTCCACTGCAAACCCTTTTTGATGTTTTCGGGGGTGTCGTAGGAACGATCGATGACGTTCTGCGAGCCGGAGAAGGCGACCTGTCCATCTACGACGAGTACCTTGCGGTGGTTACGCAGGTCGGGTCGCTGCCACTTGAGCTTCCAGGGCTTAATCGGCAGCATGAGCTTCCACTGCATGCCGGACTCGTTGAGCATCTTCACGAGGTGCTTGTAGGAGGGGTACTTACGCGAGCCGATGTGGTCGATCAGCACGCGTACCTGCACTCCGCGGCGGTGGGCCGCGAAGAGGGAATCCCAGAGGACGGCGCTGGATTCGTCGTAGGCGGCGATGTAGAACTCGAAGTGCACGTATTCGGTGGCCCGGTCCACGGCCTTGGACATTTCAACCATGGCCTGGTGGTTGTCGGTGTGGAGGGTGAACTGGTTACCGCCGACGAGGGGGAGAGAACCGAGGGTGTAGTTGAGCTGGCTGGCTACCTTGGCGGGGTCGGAGAGGTCGTCGGTGCGGGTGAGGGCCGGCTTGTTTTCGGTGGCTTCGCGAATCATATCGTTCATGGCGTGCTGCCGGGCGCGTCGGTACGCGGGCAGGCGTGAGGAGCCGAAGACAAGGAAGACGAAGAATCCGGCGTAGGGGATGAAGAAGATGGCCATGAGCCAACCGAGGGCGACCACGGGCTTGCGATTGTAGGGCAGCCAGAAGAGAGCGATAAGTCGAATCAGGATATCGAGGATACCGAGGGTGAGGCGTAGCCAATCGGGGAGGAAGTCGAGGTATGCGGGGGCAAATAGGTTCACCCGTCTATTATGCCGTGGCCGGTGAATTCGTGTGGGGGAGTGCGGTGGCGCCTTACGATTCGGGTCGGGGGTGCCGTTTGCAGGGGAGAGACGAAAGGCACAGAACGGCTAATTGCAATAGCGCAAATATTCACTTGAGCATCCCGTGCAGAGATGAAATAATTGCACTCATGCAGAAAAAGGAACTGAGCCTTCGAGAACGACGACGCGAACAGACCTGGCGCGCCCTCCACGAAGCGGCCCTCAAGCGCGTCCGCGAACACGGGATGCGCGGAACCACCGTTGAGGAAATCGCCCGTGAGGCCGGGGTCTCGCCCCGTACCTTCTTCAACTACTTCCCCTCTAAAGAAGACGCCGTCCTGGGTTTGCGCGAACCGGTCGTCAGCGAAGAAATCCTTGAAACCGATCGTCTCCACGAGGACGAAAACACGATTATTCGTGTCACCCACCTGCTGTGGCAGATTATTTTCCATAGCTTCTATTACATCAAGGTCAAGAGCAACGATTTCCAGACCCACTGTCGTGAATTCCCCGACTCGGCCAAGCGCTTCAAGATGCACCACATGCGGTGCGAGCAGGTGCTCACCGAGTATCTGAACACGATTGACTGGGTTGCCTTTGACGCCGCCGGCCGCCGCGGTCCCTTCCCACGCCGATCCCCGTCGGACCCGCTGACCGACCACCTGCAGGAGCGTGCCCGCGCCAAGGTGCAGCTGGCCTCGGCGGTGTTGCGTCAGCTGGAGTTTGCTCGCCACCTTGAGGATGAGGAAGAAATTAACCGCGGTATTCGACAGACGGTGAAAACCTACCAGTTCCTGCTTTTTGAGCAGGGTAGGCCTGCAATCTAGCGGCGGTTCACCGCCCTTGGCTACACACGGCTATACACGGGCTACAGAAACCCGCCTGCTGGAACCAGAACGTGGATTCTGGCGGGCACCCGCAACAGACACATATTGAACGTAACTAAGGATTATCGATGAGTACAGAGGAAAAGAACCTACCTCAGCCGCCAGCAGGCGAGGCTAAGCAGGAAAGTAAAAACCGCATCCGCGCCATGTTCCTGGGCTTGGTCGTTGTGATGCTCATGTCCTCGCTGAATCAGACGATTCTGGCGCCGTCACTGCCCACGATTGTGGGTGAGCTACACGGCGTGGAGCACATGAGCTGGGTGATTACCATTTTCATCCTGCTTTCGACCATTACGATGCCGGTCTACGGTAAGCTTTCTGACCAGTTCGGACGCAAGCCCTTCCTGATTTTCGCGATTGTCGCTTTCATGGCGGGTTCCGTGGTTGGTGCGCTCGCGCAGGATATGAACTGGCTGATTTTTGCTCGTGCCCTGCAGGGTCTGGGCGGTGGTGGCCTGATGATTCTGTCGCAGGCCGTGATTGCCGATGTGATTCCTCCGCGCGACCGCGGCCGTTACATGGGTATTATCGGTGGCGTTTTTGCGTTCTCCTCGGTGGCTGGTCCGCTGATTGGTGGCTGGATTACTGAGGGTCCGGGTTGGCGCTGGGCGTTCTGGCTGAACCTGCCGCTGGCTATCCTGTCGATTCTTGCGGTGATTTTCTTGCTGCCGCACCGCCCGTTCCGTGACCGCGAGAAGCACAGCATCGACTACCTTGGCTCGCTGATTCTGATGGCGGGCACGAGTGCGCTTGTGCTTGCCACGATTTGGGGTGGTAACCAGTACGAGTGGACTTCGCCGCAGATTATTGGTCTGCTGGTCTTCTCTGCGGTTGCTGCGCTGGTGTTCATCCCGGTGGAGAACCGTGCGGCTGAGCCGGTCATGCCCATGTACCTGTTCAAGAACCGTAACTTCCTGCTGACTCTGGGCGCTTCGCTGGCGCTGGGTGTGGCAATGTTCGGTGCGGTGGAGTACATCCCGACTTACCTGCAGATGGCGCTGGGTGTGAGCGCTACGGTTGCCGGTCTGCTGATGATCCCGATGATGGGCGTCATGCTGGTGGTGTCCATTGTGACGGGTCGCGTGGTATCGAAGAGCGGTCGCTACAAGCGTTATGTGACGAGCGGTACCGCGATTGTGGCGCTGGGCCTATTCCTGCTGTCGACCGTGACTATTGAGACTCCGACCTGGCTGTTCTGTGTGTACCTTGCGGTGATGGGTGCCGGTCTGGGTATGTCCATGCAGTTCTTGACTCTGATTGTTCAGAATGCGTTCCCGGTGAGCGTGGTTGGTACCGCGACGGCTGCGAATAACTTCTTCCGTCAGGTGGGTGCTACTGTGGGTGCCTCGCTGGTGGGTGGTCTGTTTACCTCGCGTCTGACCTCGCTGATTTCTGAGCGTATGCCGCAGCAGGCGCTGCAGTCTTCGGGTAGCCATGCGTCTTCGTCTCTGACTCCTGAGCTGGTGGCGTCTTTGCCGGAGCCGGTGCACGGCATCATTGTGAATGCGTATAACGATGCGCTGATTCCGCTGTTCCTGTACCTGGTGCCGCTGGGTCTGGTGTCTACGCTGCTTCTGTTCTTCATTCGTGAGGACGCGCTGGCGACGACCCTGGAGACTGAGCCGGCTGTTGATATTGCCCGCGCGGCGACCGGCGCGATTCCGGTAATTACTCCGGAGATGGCTGCTAAGGATGCGCAGGCTCTGAAGAGCATGCACGGCTCTGCTCGTGCTCGTATTGATGAGTCGCTGAGCTCGGAGGCTTCGCCTGATTCGGGGCCTAACGCTAAGAGCTAGAGTCTTAGCACTAGATGCGGAGGCGTTGCCTTCCTATATAAGTGGCGCCCCGGTGCGAGTCGTGTGCTCGTGCCGGGACGCCGCCTTTGGCTGTTTTGCCTTAAAGGGCGTGTTTAAGAGGTGTGCCTTAGCTTCTGCTACTACCTTCTGAACTGTTGGCTTAGCCAGTGAATTAGTGGGTTTACGTGGTGTTTTACCCCGGTAATACCCCTATCGAAAGTGTCATAACGTCCTTATGTCGCGGAGAATGTTTCCGATGTAAAATTTTCGTAAAAATTATTAATTCACCCCTTTACCCCGGTAATTCCGGGGTATTTTTTTGCACAGTCTCCTTCCAGCCTCTGCACAGGGTGTTCTAAGGGGTGAAAGTGTCCAATGTGGGTTTGGTGGAAGTGTTGCGGGCTATATAAGATAAAGTAACTATGCTCCTAGTGACAGTCATCACGAAGCAGTGCACTGGGACAGCATGACACACATGCCTTAACACCGACATCTACACAAGGAGGGGAACCGTCCCATGTTTAGGTACATCCTCCAGCGATCGCTGACGTATCTCGTCATGGTCTTTATTACGACCACGATGGGTTACTTCGCCGCGGTTACTGCCCTGAAGCCTGCTCTGCTGGAGCAGGAAAAGGTTCCGAAGCCCAGCCCCGAGCAGGTGAACCGTAACTTCGCATCCCTGGGTCTTGACCCCGAGATGAACCCCTGGGACCGTTACGTTCAGTGGCTGACCAATGTGGTCACCAAGTTCGACTGGGGTCGTAGCCCCAACGGCGCGTACATCAACCAGGAGTTCGGCCAGCGCGTGTGGGTTTCTACCCGCCTGCTGCTGGTGGCTACCATTCTCTCGATTGTGATTGGTATTGCCCTGGGTGTGTACTCGGCAGCTCGCCAGTACAAGTTCTCTGACCGTGTTATTACCGGTTACTCCTACCTGGTCTACATCATCCCCGCTCCCGTTGCGTACTTCGTGGTGCAGCAGGGCGCGACCACTATCAACAACATTGCTGTTGCTAATGGTGGCGAGAAGATTTTCTACGTGACCGGTATTTCGACCCCGGGCCTGACGGGCTTCTGGGAGATTACCATCGATATGGCCGCACACTACATCGTGCCGACCTTCTGTATGACCATCTTCGGTTGGGCTGGCTACCAGATTGCCCAGCGTCAGTACCTGCTCGATAACGTGAACGCAGACTTCGTGCGTACCGCTCGCGCTAAGGGCCTGACCCGTAACCAGGCTATTACCCGTCACGCTCTGCGTGTGTCCTTCATTCCCGTGGCGCAGTCCATCGCCTACCAGATTCCGCTGATCTTCGCGGGTGCATTCTTCGCCGAGAGCGTGTTCGCGTGGCCCGGTATTGGTAAGTGGTCGATTGACTCCATCTCCTCGCAGGATGTGAACGCTGCGACCGTGACCCTCGCGTACGGTTCTGCACTGTTCGCTGTAGGTGCGATTATCGCTGATATCGCGACCACCATCGTTGACCCCCGAGTGAGGATCTCATGAGCCAGGTAACTGCAACTTCCTCCGTGCCGGTGGTACAGGAGAACGGTGACTTCAAGGTCATCAACAAGAACGTCATTATTCTGCGCCGCTTCCTGCGTAACAAGGCGGCTGTCTTCGGCCTCGCGGTCTTCATCGGTATGGGTCTGTTCGGCCTGTTCGGTAAGTACCTGACTAAGTACAAGCCGAACGATATTGACTACATGGCTCTGGGTGAAGGCCCGAGCGCCGACCACTGGTTTGGTACCACCATTGCTGGTAACGACGTGTTCGCCATGATGGTGGAGGCCGTGTGGACCTCCCTCGAAATCGGTGTGATCGTTGGTCTGGCAACCGTGCTGATTTCCGCAGTGTACGGCTGTGTGATGGCCTACTTCGGTGGCTGGATCGATAAGATCATGCTCTTCATCCTGGAAACCCTCATCATGGTTCCCTCTCTGCTGATTCTGGCTATCCTGATCAACGGTCAGGTTGGTAAGCAGATTCAGAAGAGCGTGCCGACCTGGATTCTGCTCTCCGCCGTGCTGATTGCCTTCGGCTGGATGGGTAGCGCCCGTGTGATTCGTGCAATGGCACAGTCCCTCATCAGCCGCGACTTCGTGAAGGCTGCACGCTACATGGGTGTGCACCCCTTCAAGATTGTGATGCGCCACCTGGTGCCGAACATCGGCTCCCTGCTGGTTCTGAACTTCACCAGCGGCATTATGAACGCTGTGCTCTCCGAGGTCGCTTACTCCTTCATCGGCATCGGTATTAAGTACCCGAACTACTCGCTGGGTTCGCTGATTTCGGATGCTTCGCAGCAGATTAACACCCTGCCGCACATGTTCTGGTTCCCGGTTCTGTTCTTCTTCCTGCTGGTTGGTCCGCTGGCCCTCATGAACGACGGTCTGCGTGACGCCTTCGACCCGACCTCCATGTCGGTCGGTAAGATCAAGAAGTCTAAGAAGAACGAGAAGAAGGAGGCGAAGAACTAATGAGCACCTCTCCCGTTCTGAGCGTTAAGGACCTCAACGTCCGATTCAACACTGAAAACGGCGTCGTGCACGCCGTGCGCGGTGTGAACTTCGACCTGTACCCGGGCAAGACCCTGGGTATCGTGGGTGAGTCCGGTTCCGGTAAGTCGGTGGCTTCGATGGCCATCATGGGTCTGCACCCAACCACCGCGGACATCACCGGTTCGATTAAGTACAACGGTACCGAGCTGCTGGGCCTGAACGACAAGGAAATGTGTGCCTACCGTGGCAAGCACATCTCCATGATTTTCCAGGATCCGCTGTCCTCGCTGACCCCCGTGTACACCATTGGTGACCAGATTGCCGAGGTGCTCAAGGTCCACAACAAGGGCATGAGCAAGCAGGCCATCAAGGACCGCTCCATCGAGCTGATGCGCATGGTGGGTATTCCCTCGCCGGCCGATCGTCTGCGTTCCTTCCCGCACGAGTTCTCGGGCGGTATGCGCCAGCGCATCATGATCGCTATGGCGATTGCGAACGACCCCCGCGTGCTGATTGCTGACGAGCCCACCACCGCACTGGATGTGACCATTCAGGCGCAGGTGCTGGAGGTCATGCAGAAGGCCCAGGAGGAGACCGGCGCGGCCACCATCATGATTACCCACGACCTGGGCGTCGTGGCGGGCATGGCTGACGACATCCTGGTGATGTACGCCGGTAAGCCGGTGGAGATTGCCAAGGCCGAGGACCTGTACAAGTACCCCTCGCACCCGTACACCATCGGTCTGCTGGGTGCGGTGCCTCGCGTGGACCGCTCCGAGAAGGTTTCGCTGGTTCCGATTGAGGGTACCCCGCCGAACCTGATTAAGCCCGTGACCTGCTGCTCCTTCCGTGAGCGTTGCCCGATTGCCAAGAGCGGCGGCCAGTGCTGCCAGGACTCCAACGGTGAGCCCGATTTGCAGCCGCTCGAGGGTGTGGGCGAGGGCCACTACTCCTCCTGCACCATCTCGCAGGATCTGGTGGGTAAGACCGCGGAGGAACTGTACCCGGTTCCCGAGCCTCCCGTATCCAGCTTCGACGGTATTCCGCGCGAGGAGCGCGCTCCCGTGCTGGAGGTGCGCAACGTCAAGAAGCACTTCCCGCTCATGAAGGGTGCTCTCATCAAGCGCCGCGTGGGTACCGTGAAGGCCGTGAACGGCGTGACCTTCGATATTCGCGAGGGCGAGTGCTTCTCTATCGTGGGTGAGTCCGGTTGTGGTAAGACCACCACCCTGCTGGAAATCATGGAGTTCAACAAGAACACCGACGGTGAGATTCTGATTAACGGCGTCTCCACCAAGGACGGCAAGTCCGCCGGTGAGATTCTTGCACTGCGTAAGAACCAGCAGATGGTGTTCCAGGACCCGACCGGTGCCCTGGACCCGCGCTTCACCGTCTTTGAGGTCTTGGCTGAGCCCCTGGAGAACCAGGGCATGAAGAAGTCCGAGATTAAGAAGCGCGTCGTCGAGCTGATGCGTACCGTGGGTCTGCAGCCCGACCACGTGAACCGCTTCCCGAACCAGTTCTCGGGCGGTCAGCGTCAGCGTATCGGTATCGCCCGTGCGCTGGCTGTGAACCCCAAGCTGGTGGTTCTGGATGAGCCGGTGTCGGCGCTGGATGTGTCGGTTCAGGCGGGTGTGATTAACCTGCTCGAGGAGCTGCGTGCCAACCTGGGCCTGAGCTACCTGATGGTGGCTCACGACCTTGCGGTGATTCGCCACGCCTCCGATCGCGTCGCGGTGATGTACCTGGGTCGCATCGTGGAGATTGGTGACGTCGACCGCGTGTTCGACAACCCGATCCACCCGTACACCCGTGCTCTGCTCTCGGCCATCCCGGTTCCCGATCCCGAGGTTGAGGCTAACCGCCACCGCATCATGCTGGAAGGCGATCTGCCCACCCCGGTGAACGCTCCGAAGGGTTGCGGCTTCTCGAGCCGTTGCCCGATCTTCAAGCTGCTGCCCGAGGATAAGAAGCGGCGTTGCCTGGAGGAGATGCCCGAGATTACTCACGTTGAGGGTGAGGATCACGGTTATGCTTGCTACTACCCTGAAGCCGAAGCGGCCATGGTGTAGCTCTAGAGTCGGCTGAAAAGTCGCATGTGTGCCGAGGGGCGAGTATCCATTGGATGCTCGCCCCTCGGGTTTTCTGTTCTCCGCGGTATTTGCGACCGTGGTAGCGGCCCGGGCTGTGCTTTCTTGTGTGGTTCTCGGCACTGAGGATGCACTGATGTATAAGTTAATTTCTCCTTGACAAGGCGTAACCTTTCTCAATATTCAAGATATGAATATTTATGGGAGGGCATCTGAATGGAGGGTGGGTAATAATTAACCCTAGGGGCGCGTCGCTAGGGGCGCACCCGAAGGAACACATTCATAGACCGGCACTAATTCATCGCTCACCGCACCCTTCGGGCGGCGCGTGAGCAGGGAATCCTTGACGCTTTCCTGCGGGATTATTGAGGGTCATACATATAAGAGGACACTCTCATGGAGAAGAATTTCATCCTGAATCGTCGTACCGTTCTCGGTGGCGCTGTAGCGCTGAGCGCTGTGGGCGTACTGGCTGCGTGCGGCTCGTCGAAGGACTCCAAGGCCACCACCCAGGGCGCAACCGCAGGCACCGATTCCAAGGAACTGTACGACATCGCTGAGACCGCTGTTTCTGAGCTGAAGGATGGCGGCACTCTGCGCCTGTCCGTGACTTCGCTCGGTCCTGACTTCAACCTTCTTGGCACCAATGTCACTGCCTACACCCAGGCTGCTCTGAGCCCCGTGTACTACAACGGCATCTGGCAGGCAGACCCCATGGGCAAGCGCACCCTGTCTCCCGAGTTTGCCAAGAGCTTCGACGTTTCCGAGGAGAACGGCGTACCTGTGGTCTCCATCGAGCTGAACCCCCAGGCTAAGTTCAACGATGGTACCCCCATCGACTACAAGGCCCTGCAGGCTACCTGGAACATCCTCAAGAGCACCGACGGTGACTACAAGATCGAGACCAGCGGTATTTACGGTAGCGTTGGCTCCGTGGAGCGTGACGGTGACGACTTCAAGGTGAAGGTCACCTTCGCTAAGCCGTACTACCCGGTGAACATCCTCTTCGGCGAGATTCTGCACCCGGCTCTGCTGGATAAGGAACTCTTCAACAGTGGTTTCGTGGACAACCCGCACCCCGAGTACGCTGCCGGTCCCTTCACCATTGCCGAGGGTGGCTGGAACTCCTCCGAGAAGACCCTGACCCTGACCCGCAACGAGAAGTGGTGGGGCGAGAAGCCCATTCTGGAGCGCATTGTCTTCCGTCAGATGGACACCGCTGCTGAGCGTGCGGCGTTCAAGAACGATGAGATTGACGCTGCCCCCGCTACGGCTGCTGCAAGCTACAAGGAACTGAAGGAAGTTGCTAACACCGAGATGCGTCGCGGTGTCCGCCTCTTCTCCGGCGGTATGATCATGAACCCCGCCCGCATGCAGGACGTTGCTCTGCGCCGCGCGGTTATGGCAGGCCTGAAGCGCGAAGCTATTTCCAAGGTGCGCTTCCAGGGCCTGGATTACGAAGAGAAGCAGCCTGGTTCGATGATCCACATGCCCTTCTCCGAGTACTACCAGGACGTTTACCCGACCCCGAACAACGATGCAGCTGCTGCTTCCAAGATTCTGGAAGAGGCTGGCTACACCAAGAACGGCGAGTTCTACGAGAAGGACGGCAAGCAGGCCACCTTCAAGTACTCCGTCTTCGGCGAGGACCCCACCTCTAAGGCTGTGGCTCAGACCATCGTGCAGCAGCTGAAGGATGCCGGTATTAACGTTGAGCTCGATGCTCGCGCTGCTAGCGAATTCGGCAAGGCAATGCAGGCTAAGGATTACGACGCTACCGCATCGGGCTACGGCCTGACCGACCCGGATGCTACTCAGGCTACCCAGCAGTTCTACCTGCGCGAGAAGCCCGAGGACGCCGGTACCGACGAAATCAACGAGCTGATTGAGAAGATGAAGCTCATCTCTGATGACAAGGCACGTAACCAGGCTTGCAATGACATTGAGAAGAAGCACATGGCCGAGGTTGCTGTGATGGTTCCGCTGTTCAACGGCCCCGAGTACAAGTTCGTGAAGAAGGGCCTGCGCAACTACGGCGTTTCCCTCTACCAGGGCAATGGTATTCACTGGGAGAAGGTTGGTTGGGCTAAGTAAGTCCTCAGCCCTTCGCCTACTAGGTGAATAGCTTAGAGCTATTGAAAGTGTCCACCCGGATGATCCGGGTGGACACTTTTTTGTATTTTCGAAAGGGTGCTTGGGGTGCTTCTGTATGCCGATGCAGGGGAGCGGTGGTATAGCTATCCGATAAAATCCGAAAAATTTGTACAAATACCGGGTATTCATAGTATGAATATTCAAAAAACACGATAAATATTAAGAAATATTGTGAAAATGCTTGGTTTTCGCTCTCGAGGTGCGCTACAGTGGAGTCATACAAAGTTATGCAATACATTGCATAAATAATCAACACTCGCCGGGATCACCGGCGCATCCCAGAAAGAAGACCCATGACCGCGAACACCGCATACACCGCGACCAGCCACGAAGCGACTAAGAATAGCTTCAGCCGCCGTGCGCTCATTGGCGGTACCGCGGCCCTGGGTGCCGTCGGCCTGCTCAGCGCCTGCGGTAACGGTAGCGCAAGTGCTGAAAAGACTAAGGGTGCAGGTGCCGGAGCAAACATTGAAGACCTCTACAACATCAACGCTCAGGATGTGAATAGCCTCAAGAAGGGTGGCACCCTGCGCCTGCCGGCCGGCGCCATCGGCCCGAACTTCAACTTCCACACCCAGAGTGGTAACACCACCGATAATGTCAACGTCATGAGCACCATCAGCCAGGCGGGCCTGTGGAACCTCGACTTTGATGGTACCTACAAGCTGAACACCGACTTCGCTGTCTCCTTCGAGCACAGTACAAAGGACGACAAGGTCCAGGTGGCCATCAAGCTCAACCCCAAGGCTGTCTTCACCGATGGCACCCCCATCACCTACAAGGCACTCCAGTCCACCTGGAACGTCTTCAAGAGCCTGGATAACGGCTACAACATCGTTGCCACCGGCATCTACGAGTTTGTTGAATCCGTCGAAAAGGGCGATGACGACTACAGTGCGACCGTCACCTTCTCCAAGCCCTACTACCCGCTACAGAGCCTCTTCTCGGTGATTCTGCACCCCGCTCTGGAGGACGTCGAGCTCTTCAATAACGGCTTTGTGGATGCGCCCCACCCCGAGTACTGGGCTGGTCCCTTCACCCTGGCTGACAAGGGCTGGGATTCCACCGCGAAGACCTTCAGTGTGGTGCCCAATGACAAGTGGTGGGGCACCAAGCCCCTGCTGGACAAGATTGTCTTCACCCAGATGGAGTCCAGTGCTTCGCGCGCTGCCTTCAAGAACGACGAGATTGACGCTATCGGCGCGAACACCTCCTCCATTTACGCCGAGGTGAAGAACGTGGCCGGGACCGAACTGCGTAAGGGTACCCGCCTCTACGCCGGCGGTCTGGATATCAATCCGCGGCGCGTGAAGGATGCCGCCCTGCGTAAGGCTATCTTCGCCGGCACCAACCGTGAAGCACTCGCGAAGATTCAGTTCCAGGGCCTGCCCTACGAGGAAACCATCCCCGGTTCGATGATTCACATGCCCTTCTCGCCCTACTACCAGGATTCTTACCCGACCCCGAATAACAGCGTTTCGGAGGCGCAGAAGATTCTGGAGGCCGCCGGCTACACCAAGAATGGCGACTACTACGAGAAGGCTGGCGCGAAGGCCGGCTGCGCCGTGGTGGTCTTCGGTGACGATCCGACCACCAAGGGTAAAGCTCAGACCTTCACTCAGCAGATGAAGGATGTCGGTATCGAGATCCGGATTGACCAGCACGCCGATAGCGAGTTCGCCACCGTTCTGGGCAACTGGGACTACGATATTTCCTTCAGTGGCTACTCGGTCTCTAGCCCGGATGCCACCGAGGGCACCAAGCAGTTCTACTACTCTGAGAACAATGAAGGTATCGGCAGTAAGGAAATTGACGCCCTCATCGACGCCATGACCCTCATTGAGGATGACAAGGAACGTAACCTTGCCTGTAACGAGATTGAGAAGAAGCACATGGCTGAGTTCGCCTTCCTGGGTACCATCACGAACGGTCCTGACTTTGTGATGGTCAAGAAGAATCTGGCTAACTACGGTCCGAGCCTCTATAAGACTACGGACTGGACCGCTGTGGGTTGGATGAACTCCTAAACGGTTCTGCCCTATGAGCGGGTCGAATGTGTATGCGCACATTCGGCCCGCTTTGTTGTGCCCGCTGGCTATTTCTGGAGGCGGGGGAGGGGTTGCTGTGTGGAGGTGTAGGGCTCAGGTAGTGTGCTCTGGCGGTGTGGATATATGCTCGGGCGTAATAATTAAGAAATATTTATCGTGTTGCGCACCTGTAGTGATGTGTGTGGTGTACACTACTAAAAATATTAAATGTGGCTTAGAACATAGCTTTAGGTCACATTATTTTGCATGGCTTGACCTGCCCGCCCATCACCGCAGATGGCAGACGCTCCTACAGGCGGAAACCCCGCCTCCAGAGCATGCGAGCCACCCACTCTACACTGCAAACACTGCATCAGCGCAGTCCACACCCACAAGGAGCCCATCATGAGCCCCCACCCCATCCCCTCCCTCTCCGGATTCAACCCGATCATGAGCCGCCGCGTACTGTTCGGCGGCGCAACCGCCGTCGCTGCTGCCGGCGTACTGAGCGCTTGTGGCTCCTCGTCCCCCAAGACCGAGCACAAGGCAAGCGAAACCCCGTTCTATGAAATCAACGAGCAGGATGCCTCGAAGCTCAAGCAGGGCGGTACCCTGAACCTGAGCACCTACTCCCTCGGTCCGGACTTCAACCGCTTCTCCCAGAATGGCTCGAGCATCTCCGTCTCCGAAACCATGGGCATTATCGCCGGTGCCGGCATCTGGCGCAGCACCTTCAAGGGTGAAGACGAGCTCGACCCCAACTACTGTCTCGGCTTCGAAGCTAAGGAAGTAGACGGCAAGATTACCGCAGAGGTTCGCCTGAACCCCAAGGCAGTTTTCAACGATGGCACCCCCATCGACATCGACGCTCTCAAGGCAACCTGGCAGATTCAGCGCGATCCCGACGGCGAATACAAGATTGCCGCGGCAGGTATCTACGAATTCATCGAAAGCGTTGAAGCTATCGATGGCGACCGCTACCACGCACGCGTCGTCCTCAAGACCGCGCACAACCCCGTCAAGGGCCTGCTCTTCACGGGCATTCTGCACCCGGCGATGCTCGACGTAAACCTCTTCAACGAAGGCTTCGTGGACAACCCCCACCCCGAGCTCGGTTGCGGCCCCTTCACCCTGGCACCCAACGGCTGGAACTCCTCCGAGAAGACCTTCACCGCAGTCCCCAACGACAAGTGGTGGGGTGAGAAGCCCAAGCTGGACCGCATCGTCGTGCGTGAAATGGCAGACGCCGCAGCTCGCGCCGCCTACAAGAACGGTGAGCTGGACGTCGTCGACTCACGTACCCTCAGCGCCTACAACGAGATGAAGGACGTTGCGAACTCTGAAATCCGCCGCGGTCGCCGCCTCTTCGCTGGCGGCATGAACCTGAACGCACAGCACATCACCGATGTTGCTGTCCGTAAGGCAATCTTCCTGGGTATTGACCGTGGTGCTCTGGCAAAGATTCGCTTCCAGGGTCTGCCCTACGAAGAAGAAGTTCCCGGCTCGATGCTTCTGTTGGGTTCCTCCCAGCACTACCGTGACAACTACCCGGCACGTAACCCGGAGGAAGCACGCAAGGTCCTGGAGAAGGCAGGCTACACCAAGTCCGGCGACTTCTACGCGAAGGACGGCAAGACCATCACCCTGAAGCTGACCACCTTCGGTGATGACGCCACTACCAAGGGCCAGGCACAGACCTTCATTCAGAGCATGAAGGAAGTCGGCATTAACTTCGAGCTCGATTCGCGTGCACAGTCCGAATTCTCGAAGGTTGTTGGTAACCGCGAGTACGACGTAAGCATTTCGGGCTTCGGCGTGGGCTCCGAGCCGACCAGTGCAGCCGAGTACTTCTACCACTCCAAGAACTGGAACGGCGTCGGCACCCCCGAAATCGACGCTATGGTCGACGAGATGGTCACCATCCTCGACGACGCTAAGCGCGCCGAGAAGTGCAACGAAATTGAGAAGAAGCACATGAGCGAGGTTTGCCTCTTCATCCCGTTCCTCAATGGTCCGGACTTCAAGGCATGCCGCCCGAAGCTCGCTAACTACGGTGCGTTCCTCTTCAAGAGCCTCGACTGGTCTTCGGTTGGCTGGATGGCATAAGCCGCAGTTTTAAGCTCCCCGCCCCTATACGTTTTCGCAGTGTCGTATAGGGGCGGGGAGCTTTTTCTTGTGGAGGGTTTAGCGCGCTTTAGCTGCCCCGGCGCTGTGCTTTTAATGTGTAGCGATTCTCAAGGCACCGGATGTGACGCGCTCGCGCGCCAATGCGACATAATATTTCATTTTTTAGTTTTCGCACGCGGCTTCCGCGTGATGATGCGGGTTTAGGCGCTGAACCCGTGATTTTTAGACGGTGTATAGTTCTTCCACGGATTGGACTGTGGTCTGCGTCGCTTCTTTTGGAGGTATACTGTGTTTCAACCACAAACAATGTGGGGGCTCTCACAAAGGTGATGGGCGGGAGCTTCGGCGCTCCCGAAAAATCGGCGCACAACACGGTGCGCTTATCGAATAGCACCTGAGCCCTCCGGCATGAGGAGAATACATGACTCATCTACGTATTAATCGCCGTACCCTGCTGACCGGCACCGTTGCCCTGGGTACCGTCGGCCTGCTCGCCGCATGCGGTGGCGGCTCTGACAAGAAGATCAGCGGTAAGGCTGCATCAAGCACCGAGGAAATCGTCAAGAACCTCGAAATCAACAAGCAGGACCGCTCCTCCCTCAAGAAGGGTGGAGAGTTCCGCGGTAGCGTCTCTGCAGTCGGCCCGAACTTCAACATTCTGACCCAGAGTGGCTACACCACCGCGAACCTCACCGCATTCGGTGGCCCCTGCAACATCCCCTCCGCTATCGGCTTCACCTCCCTGAGCCCTGCTGGCGAATACAGCCTCAACGACGACTATGTCAGCGACTACAAGGCAGAGACCGTTGGCGGCGTGCAGACCATCACCTTCAAGCTCAACTCTAAGGCTGTCTTCAACGACGGCACCCCCGTTGACGTTGAGGCAATCCGCGCCGCGTGGACCGTCTACCGCAACCCCGATGACGGCTACAACGTCATCGCAACTCCCTTCTGGCAGCAGGTGGCGTCCATCGACCCCGTGGATGGCGACAAGACCCGCGTCAAGATCGTTATGTCCAAGCCCCTGTACCCTGCCGAAACCCTCGGCCTGCTCGGTCTGCACCCCGCACTGACCGACAAGGAGCTCTTCAACAACGGCTTCGTGAACAAGCCCATGGATCAGTACTGGTCCGGCCCCTTCAAGATTGGCGAGTGGAACTCTTCGGCTAAGACCCTCACCCTCATTCCCAACGACAAGTGGTGGGGTGAGAAGCCGCTGCTGGATCGCATCATCTGGCGCGAAATGGGCGACGAAGCAGAGCGCGCAGCGTTCAAGAACGGCGAGCTGGACAGCATCGGCTTTGCTGGTCTGGCAACCTACAACGCTGTCAAGGGTCAGCCCGGTGTTCAGATTCGCTCCGGCCAGAGCGTTGGCGTGATTAACCTGCAGTTCAACCCGACCCGCGTGACCGACACCGCCCTGCGCCGTGCAGTCTTCGCCGCGGTTGACCGCTCCCAGCTGGCTAAGGTCAAGTTCGGCCAGATCAACTGGGAAGAGCCTCTGACCGGCTCCCTGATTGCTATGCCCTTCCAGAAGGGCTACCAGGACGCTATGCCCACCAACCCCGGCCCCGAGGCTGCGGCAAAGATCCTGGAAGCAGCAGGCTACTCCAAGAATGGCGACTACTACGCCAAGGACGGCAAGACTGCAGGCTTCTCCATCACCTACTTCGGTTCGGATGCAACCTCCCTGGCTCAGTTCCAGAACCTCGAGCAGCAGCTCAAGGCAGCAGGTATTAAGCTTGAGCAGGATAACCAGCCGCAGTCCCAGTTCAACTCCGTGATGGGCTCTAAGCAGTACGACTGCGCCTTCTCCGGCTGGGGTATTGGTGCTGACCCCGCAGACAGTGTTCAGTACTTCTACACCAGCGAAATCAACGAAGGTGTGGGCGATCCCGAGCTGGATAAGTTCATCGCGTCCATTTACGAGAAGGAATCCCACGAGGAGCAGTTGAAGATGGCTGCTGAGGCTGAGAAGCAGCACATGGAGAAGGTCGCTATTTACTTCCCCTACGCTAACGGCCCCAGCTACGCAGCTGTGAAGGAGAAGTTGGCTAACTACGGTCCTTCCCTCTTCGCAACCAGCTACACCGACCCCAAGCGCTGGACCAATGTGGGTTGGCAGAACTAAAGCCACAGGCTAGTTTCTGGGGTTCTAGTCGGTAGCTTCTGAATTTTTGGAGGCGCCGGCATAAGACTCCGGAAGGGTAAAGTCCCGCGGTATTCCGCCTAATGGGCGGGGCACCGCGGGACTCTTTTGTTTCTCGGGGGAGGGTCGGCTGAAATTGAGGGAAGAAAAGTTTCTGCTGAAATATTTCCCGTAAAAGGTGAGGCGGGTCATGCCGTATGGGTTTTGTGTGTATACTAATCCCAATGCAAACGTGCGTTCCATCATAGATGTGCATCACGAGTATGCGGGGTGGGTTGTGTTCCCCTACCCTCAGATTGTCGAGATGGCGCCACGTTTCAACACTCATCCCGGGCCGGGAGCGCATGGTACCTCACGTGCGCATCCCGGTCCTCAGACAAGGACAGATCATGACCACTTTCACCCTCAACCGCCGCGCCCTGCTCACCGGCACCGTCGCCCTGGGCACCGTAGGCCTGCTCGCAGCCTGCGGCGGCAACTCCTCCAAGACCGAAACCAGCGCTCTCTCCGCCGGCGACGACCTCTCAAAGGCAGTCTCCTACAACGAGAAGGACCGCTCCGCCCTCAAGGACGGCGGCGAACTGCGCCTGAGCGCTGACGGCATCGGCCCGAACTTCAACATCCTCAACACCAACGGCTACACCGCCGGCAACCTGAACATTCAGGCAGCCATCAACTCCGCCTTCACCGGCGGCTTCTACGCCGACTTCCGCGGCGAGTCGCACATGAACGAGGACTACGTCACTGAGTACAAGGCGCAGACCGTTGACGGCGTGCAGACCGTGACCTTCAAGATCAACCCCAAGGCAGCCTTCAACGACGGTACCCCCATCGACGTGAACGCCGTCAAGAGCTACCAGACCATCTACACCGCCGCGGCATCCGGTTCGGACTACCAGATCACCCCCTCGCCCATCTGGGAGCAGGTCGCAAGCGTCGAGGCTGTGGACGGCGATACCCGCCACGTGAAGGTCACGATGTCCAAGCCCTGGTACCCCATCGAAGGCAGCTTCACCTCGTTCCTGCACCCGGCATTCGCCGACCCCAAATTCTTCAACGACGGCCTGAACGACAAGCCCCTCGACCAGTACTGGGCAGGCCCCTTCAAGATCGGCGAGTGGAACTCCTCCTCCAAGGTGCTCACCGTCGTCCGCAACGACAAGTGGTGGGGCCAGAAGCCCGCCCTCGAGCGCATCACCTGGCGTGAAATGAGCTCCCAGGCAGAGCAGGCAGCCTACAAGAACAACGAAATCGACTACGTGGACGCCAGCACCCTCAGCTCCTACAACGAGCTCTCCGGCGTGGCAAACACCGACATTCGCAAGGGTAGCGCTCTCAGCGTGGGCAACTACGAAATCAACCCCGAAA
>NZ_KV814481.1:121577-191819 GCF_001813965.1 Rothia sp. HMSC072E10
AAAGGTGCCCCTGCCCGTCCGCCGCGCATTCGTTGCAGCCCTCAACCGTGAGCAGCTGCAGAAGCTGCGCTACGAGAAGCTCGGCTGGAAGGAAACCCTGCCCGGCTCCATGTGCATGCTGCCCATGCAGGAAGGCTACCAGGACAACTACCCGACCAAGCTTGGCAAGGATGTCGCCACCAAGATCCTTGAGGACGCAGGCTACACCAAGTCCGGTGACTACTACACCAAGGACGGCGCTAAGGTCTCCTACCCGGTCATCACCTTCGGTAGCGACCCGGTTGTCAGCTCCACCGCGCAGTTCCTCGTCCAGCAGATGAAGGAGGTCGGCGTTGAACTGACCATCGAGAACCACGGTGCCTCCGAAATGTCGAGCATCATCTCCTCCAAGAACTTCGCGATTAAGACCGGCGGCTACGGCATCACCACCTCTCCGGTGGATGCAGCGAACTACTTCTACATCTCCGAGACCAACAACGGTCACGGTAAGGATCTGGACTCGCTGGCAGCAACCATGATGTCCACCGAGGACCCGAAGGAACAGCTCAAGATCATGAACGAGCTGGAGAAGCGCCACCTGGACGAGGTCGCCATCTACGTGCCCACCCACAACGGCCCGAACTTCAAGGCGTGCCGTAAGGGCCTGGCGAACTACGGCCCCATGCTCTTCGGTCTGCCCTACTACAACCCGAACGTATGGATCAACGTCGGTTGGGAGAAGTAAAAATCTAAGCGTTGAGCACCGCTCACACACTCCATAAGGGGTAAAAGCGCTACAGCGGCGTGTTACAGAAGGATTAAAACCTTCTGGAGCACGCCGCTTTCCCGTTCCTCAGAGATTTGCACGGATATACTTAAAACAAATGCGGGCATTCTGCCCGCGACCCCGGCAGAGACTGTCCTCCCGCCGGGTTGGAGTGTTAGTTGCGCACCGTTCGCGCGCCGCCTCCACAACACTGCGAATACTCTAGGAGAAATTCCATGAAGAGCATGTCTGTCTCTCGCCGTACCCTCCTGACCGGCACCGTTGCCCTCGGCACCGTCGGTCTACTGGCTGCCTGCGGCAGCTCGAAGGAAAAGGTTGGCGGTAGTGCCGCTAACAACGCCGAAGATATTCTGAAGAACCTTCAGGTCAACAAGCAGGACCGTTCCTCCCTCAAGCAGGGCGGTACCCTGACCCTCGCGGCTACCGCCCTGGGCCCGAACTTCAACCTGCAGACCCAGAGCGGCTACACCTCCAGCAACCTGGATGCCCTGGCACCCTGCAACATTCCCGCCGTGATGGGCTTCTACACCATGAGCCCCGACGGTGAAGGTACCCTCAACACCGAGTTCTGCACCGAACACAAGACTGAAACCGTCGACGGTGTGCAGACCGCAACCTTCAAGATCAACCCCAAGGCGGTCTTCAACGACGGTACTCCTATGGACGTGAAGGCTGTGCAGGCTTGCTGGAAGGTCTACAGCGCAGTCACCGACAACCCCTACCACATCACCGATAACCAGATGTGGCAGCAGGTGGAAAGCATCGAGGCAGTGGACGGCGACGACCGCCACGTCAAGGTCACCATGAAGACCCCGTACTACCCCTCCGAGGGTCTGTGCGCCTTCGCAATTCACCCTGCTCTGGAAGACGTCAACCTCTTCAATGACGGCTTTGTCGACAAGCCCCTCGACCAGTACTGGGCAGGCCCCTTCAAGATTGGTGAGTGGAACTCCTCCCAGAAGGTGCTCACCCTGGTCAAGAACGACAAGTGGTGGGGCACCCCGGCTCTGCTGGATCGCATTATCTGGCGCCAGATGGACTCCGATGCAATCCGTGCAAGCTTCAAGAACGGCGAACTGGACGCCTTCACCTTCGTGGGTGCAACCAGCTACAACGCTGTGAAGGGTCAGGCAGGCACCGAGATTCGCCAGAGCCAGAACACCAACGTCAACATCATTCAGCTGAACCCCAAGCGCATCGAGGACCTGGCACTGCGCCGCGCAATCCTTGCTTCTGTGGACCGCGAGCAGATTGCTAAGGCATACTTCTCGCAGCTCGGTTGGACCGAGCCGCTGCCCGGCTCCATCATCGCAATGCCGTTCCAGAAGGGCTACCAGAACAACTACGAGGGTGAGTCCGGCGCCCAGGCAGCCGCCAAGATTCTGGAGGCCGCAGGCTACTCCAAGTCCGGCGACTACTACGCTAAGGGCGGCAAGACTGCCAGCTTCGCCCTGACCTCCTTCGGTTCCGAGGCTGTCTACCAGGCTGTCTACCAGATCCTGGAGCAGCAGCTGAAGTCTGCAGGTATCCGCCTGACCTCCGACAACCAGCCGCAGTCGAACTCCAACTCCGTGCTCGGCCAGAAGAGCTACGAAGCAATCTTCACCGGTTGGGGCGTTCTGCCCGACCTGGCATCCTCGGCACCCTACTTCTTCACCACCGAGGTGTTCGGAGTCGGTGACCCCGAGGTTGATAAGCTCATCGAGAAGCTGCAGAACACCGAGAACGATGGCGAGCGCATCAAGATCGCCAACGAGGCTGAGAAGCTCTACTACGAGAAGGTCGCAGTGTACCTGCCCTACGGTAACGGCCCGATGTACGCCGCTGTGAAGGCAAAGGTTGCGAACTACGGTCCGTCCCTGTTCAAGCAGAGCTACACCAGCGCTGACTACTGGGTCAACGTCGGCTGGCAGGAATAGAGCAGGCGAGAGTAATACCGTTTCAGGTAATGCTCTAGTCATCCTGTAGGACTCAAAATCCCGGGTACTCTCACAAGAGAGTGCCCGGGATTTTTCTGTTCCCCTTGTTCTGTGTCCTTCAGCGGGACACGTTAGCGGGATATGTAATTACAAAAACTGGGGGAGGGGAGTGCCGCCCTAACCGGTTGCTACCACTCGCCCATGTACAGGGAACGCTCCTGCAGGTACCTCAACAGGTTCGGGTTCTGCCGCAGATAGAAGATGCGGTAAATGCCGCCTCCAGCGACAATAAAGGCCAGCGGGAATCCCAAAATCACGAGGACGCGGCTCATATTAGCTGGCAAATCAAAAGGAGCGCCGCTGGTTGCCACCAGCACAATCCACAGAGAATATCCAGCGCAAGCTATCGGGGTACCCCACATTCCGCGCACCAGCCAGCTCACCAGCGTCACCGCAATGACCCAGGCGAGTGCCAACGTGAACTGATGCCGCTCCGCGTGAGCCCAGGGCAGAGCCCCCACGAAGATAATTGCGGGGATGCCGAGGTAACCGGGGATATTCAGTGAGGCAAGAATGTTTACGCAAAAGTAGCCCAGGAAAATAGCGCTCAACGACGAAGACAGGAACAGGTGCAGGGGTATCGTGCCGTCGCCGCTATAGGCTGCGGTGGGGCCTGCATACACGGTTTCAAACATGAGGGTTAGCGGAGTCATCATGTATTCAATCCAGACCACCAGCGCAAACGCACCGAAAATGCCGAGAGCCTGCATCAGCGCAATCAGCCGTGAACGCGCATCGTGAGGAATGGTGAAGCTCTGGCCCTTCGCCTTGACTCCGCAGACATGAACGACAGCTACCATTGCCGCGATGCACAGTACCCAGCGTAAGAGGACGCCGGGCAGCTCAGGAAGACCGCCGTAAGCCCCCGTGGCGGGGTTACCCCAGGCTCCGGGGAGCAGCGTAATAGCGTGAGCACCCTCGGGGAGATGGGAGGAAGAGGCAAGCCGGTGCGGCTCATAGATAACCCACCACAGAAGGCAGGCTGGAATCAGCGCGGAGAGCTTACGCAGCAGAACCGGGAACGGCGGGGAATCGTAGACGAGCGCCTCAAGATTGATCCGGCGCATCAGCCGTCGAACAGGAGAAAGAGCATGCAACTCTTTTTGCTGCTCTTCCCACACCCCGGTATCCCATGTCCTAGTATCAGAAGACATCATCGTACTCCCTATCACGTGAGAACTTCCTTGTTGAGCTTATTATCACATTAGCAGAAATACCCCCCCGGCCAGTGCCTAAGCCCAGCAAACCCGGCCCAGCAAACCCCTGCCCAGCAAACCCGGCCCAAAGACTCAGCACATCAGGAAGCAGGGCATAAGGGAAAGGGAGCATAAGGAAAGGGGCCCCACCACAATGGTGGGGCCCCTTAGAGCCTCAGAAAGCGAACTACTTAGTGGTCACCTTCAGGACGGTGCTCAGGTTCTGGTGAGCAACGCCCGGCAGACCCTTCACCTCAGCAAACTTGCGGGTGTTGGTGACAATCACCGGGGTAATCAGCGGGTAACCCGCCTCCTTGATAACCTCGGGATCGAACTCAATCAGAGTGTCGCCGGCGGCAACAACATCGCCCTTGGCAACCTTCACGCTGAAGCCCTTACCGTCAAGGTTCACGGTATCCAGACCAACGTGAATCAGCAGCTCAATGCCGTTCTCCAGCTTCAGGCCCACAGCGTGGCCCGAGGGGTAGGTTGCGGCAACCTTACCGGCTGCGGGAGCAGCAACAGTGGTACCGGTCGGCTCAATCGCCACACCCTCGCCCAGCTTGCCAGCCGCGAAAATCGGGTCCGGAACATCGGCCAGAGCAACGGCGGTACCCTCAATCGGGGCGTGCAGCTCAATGACCTCACCTGCTGCAGCGGGAGCCGCGGCGGCGGCAGCCTCAGCCTTGGGAGCCTCCTCGGCCTTCTTCTCTACCTTCTTCTCGGCGGGAGCAGCGGCAGCCTCTTCCTTCGCGCGCTGAGCGGCGTGCTTAGCGGCGTCGTCCTTCGACTCGTAACCGAAGACCAGCACACCGGCCATCGCGCCGAAGAAGGCAATAGCCAGGCCAATCACATACAGGTACGAGGGCTGCATAGCCGGAATCGACAGCAGCGAGGTGAACGCAAAGGCGTAGGACTTAACGCCCAGCATCGAAATGGTCGCACCACCGATCACGGCGGGAACCAGAATAATCGGAATCACGCGCTTGTAGCGGAGTACCACACCGTACATGGACGGCTCAGAAATACCGCCCAGCAGACCGGACATCGACGCACCGATAGCGGTCTGGCGTAGCTCGCGGTCCTTCTTGGCGCGGATAGCCACACCGGTCACCAGGCCGAACACGGCGAAGTTGTACGCACCCATGGGGGACTGGATGAAGTCGGTACCCATGGTCTGCAGGTTGTTAATCATCACGGCGTTCAGCGGCCAGTGCAGGCCCAGCGGAACCATGAACAGGTACAGGCCGGCAATCAGGGCACCCACAACACCGGGAGCCACATCGTTAATCATCTTCAGGAAGTCAGAGATTCCCATAGCCACACCGATACCGATCGGGCCCACCAGGAACACGGTCAGCGGAACCAGGATCATCACCGAAATCATCGGCACGAACACCATCTGCAGCATCGAAGGAATAACCTTCTTCAGGAAGCGCTCAAGCGGAGCCAGCAGAGCAACAGCCAGCAGCGGCGGGAAGACCTGGCCGGTGTAGCTGAACGCGTACAGCGGCAGATCCAGACCGAAGAACGGAACGTTCAGAACCTTGGTTGCGGGATCAGCCAGAGCGGTCAGATCGGTGAAGGTACCGGTCATCAGCGCAGCGGGGATAGCCGCACCAACCCACATGTTCGCGCCCAGACGCTTAGCTGCGGTAGCACCCAGCATGATGGGCATGAAGTTCAGCACCGACAGCGAAGCAGCCTTCAGGATGTACCAGAAAGCAAACTGATGCATCCACTGGTTGTTCAGAGCGGTAGCGGCTTCCTTATCAGCCACGCGAGCACCGTTGACGATGTCCACGTTCACAACCTGACCGGTCAGGTCGGTGTACTGGCCGAAGAAGCCCAGCTGCTGCAGGAACACGATGAGGGTCAGAATCATCGAGGTACCCAGAAGTGCCCACAGCAGCGGACGGAAGGAGTCAGACAGAACGTCGAAGACGTTGGTGAGCCAGCCGGCCTTCTTGCCGTTAGACTCTGCCGGAGCCTCGCTCTCAGCCTGCTTCGACATGGAGGGCAGCGCGTTAATCTCGTTGTACACGGCCTCAACACGGTCACCCAGCACCACCTGGGTCTGGCCGGACTGCTCAATCACGGTGAGCACGCCGGGCAGGGACTTAATCTTCTCGTTCTGCACGGCCTCGTTCGACACGGGGGTCACACGCAGGCGGGTCGCGCAGTGCGTCATGTGCGAGATGTTCTCGGGGCCGCCGAGGCCGTCGAGAATCTTCTCGCCAAGTTCGCGGTTGTTCACGATACTTCCTTAGATATGCGGTCAAAGTCTATGCACAGGGTGAAATCTGGACGGCCGGGTGGGGGTGGGAAACAGCCGCGCTACGCGCAAAAGCTTCCCAAAAACACAAAAGACCCGAGCGCTCTCAACCTACGGTCGGGACGGATGCCCCGTACGGGTACAGCGATACGGCACGACCACCGGCTACGCGCCGGAAGCTACACTACCGCTATGGTGTTGAGTCACTCAGGTCTTGCCTGCCAATCCAGTAACAATCCTGTTCAAGAGAGGGATACCCCTTCTCAATAGTTCCCTGTAACTTTAAGGGTTTTCCCAGGTTCAGGGCAAGATGGATACAGGAAACTCCCAGAAGCTGTTAAAAATTTCCGCAAATGGATGCGACCCCCGGGCGGGTCATTCGGGCGAGCCAACCGACGGATAAAGGCACAACGCACGGAGGGCCCCGCATCCTCGAAACGAGAAGACGGGGCCCTCCAAAAAGTCCCAGCCGGGGCTATCCCGGGTAGGGGCAACGAACTACTTCGCGGCCTTCTTCGGGACGAAGCTCAGCGAGGCCACCTCAAGATCGGGGTAGTGGCGCTTCTGCCAGCGGCGGTTGCGATGCGCATTCACCTCAATCAGAGCCGCACCCAGGGCACCGGCACCAATTGCGGTCCACAGCAGGTGCGGGGCCACCTCGGTGAACTGGTGGTACTCCACCAGGATCGGCACGAAGAGCGCCGCGAAGAACACCGCCAGCAGCGCACCGAAGAGCAGCACGCGGGCGCGGTTCAGCGGGCGGGCCACGGCGGCCAGGTTCCACAGACCCATCATGACCAGGGTAATGAACGAAGCTGTCTGCACCTGGCGGATATCGCCGATGTGCATCCACAGCGAAGCGGCCGTCACCAGTAGCAGCATGGCCACTACAATAATCGAGTTCGGAACCGTGTAGTTCAGCACGCGGCGCAGGAAGCCCGGCACGTAGCGGCGCGAGTTCGGCAGTAGGGTCAACGCGAAGGAGGACGCACCCACAATCAGGAAGTCAGCGGTCGAGTACTGGCGCGGCAGGAAGGGGAACACCCAGCCGAACAGGCCAAACACCACGCCCAGCAGAATCGCGAAACCGGTCTTCGTCAGGAACAGGTTCGCCACCATCTCAATGTTCGTGATGACCTGGCGGCCCTGCTCCAGGGCGGCCGGCAGAGACGAGAACTTACCGTCCAGCAGCACCAGACGGGAGACAGCCTTCGTCGCCGGAGCAGCGTTACCCATCGCGATACCCAAGCTTGCGTGCTTGAGCGCCAGCGCGTCGTTAATACCGTCACCGGTCATCGCCACCACGTGGCCGCGCTCCTTCAGCGCAATGACCATGTTCTTCTTCTGCTCGGGCGAGACACGACCGAAAATATTGTGGGTCGCGGCAGCCTCGGCAAGCTCCGGGCCGTCCTCGGGCAGGGTAGAGGCATCAACCGCGCCGGCGGAGGTGTCCATACCCGCAGTCTTTGCGGCGGCGGCAACCGTGAACGGGTTATCACCCGAGAAGACCTTCAACGTCACACCCTGACGGTGGAAGTACTCCACAATCTCCGGGGCGTCCGCGCGCACGTTCTCGCGGAAAATCACGAACAGAACCGGGGTAGCGTCCGCCGGAATCTTCTGGACGGGCTCACCCTTCTCGTTACGCACCACGGCCGCGGCATGGGCCAGCACCATCGTGCGCAGACCCAGAGCCGCTAGCTCGGCGGCGCGCTCGCGCTCGGCGGTGCCCTTGGCGAGCAGCGCCTCCGGGGCGCCCAGCAGCCAGGCCCCCGAATCCTTAAACTCAATCGCGCTAAAACGCAGCGCCGACGAGAACGGCACGATGCCGCTGACGGTAGCCGAGGAAGCCTGCGGGAAGCCGCCGGTCAGCGCTGCGGCGGTCGGATTCGCGTTCTCATCGTGGCCGAACCACGACAGCGCCTCGTTCCAGCCGGTCGGCAGGGAGGCACGCCAGGAGATGTTTTCGGCAGAGTCGACGTCGGGGCCCTCAGCCACCGCCTCGGTGGTCAGGGGACGCACCGAATCAAAAATCACGCCACCTTCGGTCAGGGTGCCGGTCTTATCGAAGCAGACCACGTCAACGCGAGCCAGCACCTCAACCGCAGGCTGTTCCTGCACCAGGATATTGTGCTTGCGGCCCAGAGCCACGGCTGCCGCGGCGAAGGCCAGGGTGGTCATCAGCGCCAGGCCCTGCGGAATCATCGAAGCCACCGAAGAGACCACGGCGATGGAGACCTGCTCCCACATGTGGTTCTGCTCCACGGCCTCCAGGCCACCGGCGGCGCGAATCTGACCCCACAGCACCACCGGAATAATGACGGCCAGACCAATCGTAATCCAGCGGACCACGAGGTTCAGGGCATCGCGCAACTCAGACTGGATACGCGAGAACTGGCGCGCCTCGTCGGAAATCTTGCTGGCTCGCGAGTTCGCACCCACGTGAGAGAGCAACACGCGACCGGTACCACCGAGTACGCTCGAGGCCGAGAGCACCATGTCGCCCGGGCGCTTCGCAATCGGGTCGTTCTCGCCGGTCAGCAGGGATTCGTCCAGCTCCAGCGAATCGGAGGTGAGCACCACGGCATCGGCGGGCACCTGATCGCCGCGCTTGAGGACCACCACGTCGCCCTCCACCAACTGCTCCATGGGAACCTCGACGGTCTTGCCATCGCGCACAGCGGTTGCGGGGGAGCGGTCCAGCAGGGAGATGCGGTCCAGCTCAAGCTTCGCCTTGTACTCCTGCACAAAACCAATCACCACGTTAGCGATAACAGCCCCCAGGAAGAGCAGATCAGCCCAACGCTGGTACACAATCACCACGGCACCGCAGAGGCCCAGAACCAGGTTAAAGACCGTGAAAAGGTGCGCACGCATAATGCTCCACAGCGTGCGAGAAGACTTCGTGTTCTGGGTATTGACCTTACCCTCAGCCGTGAGGCGTGCAACGTCATCGCTGGTGAGGCCGTGCTGGGCGATATCAAAGGAGCCGCTATGCGCCGCTTCGGAGTACTCGGGAACGTATCCGGCGACAGCGCTCGCGGTTCTCTGCTCGTGAGGCTGCTGAGGGTCCATGCAGGGGTCTCTTTCTCGAAGGGGTCTCTAGGGGCGCCGTTCAACCGACCGGGGTCCGAGGGGCGCTACCTTTCAGTGTATCGGTGCGGGCGGGGATAAAGATAATTCCGCACCTGTTAATCAACTGATAGTTGCCAGCGTAACGAACGGGAATCTATATATATGAATATTGGAATATATTGAGGTGGAAAGTGCAGGTGCTATACATGAGCCTGAACCGTCCACCGAGCACACACAAGGGGCGGATGCTTTCACAAGCATCCGCCCCTTTCGGCGTTAGTCTCAAACTAGCCGAAGACTAGCCCTTCGCAACCTCACCGAAGTGAGCTGCAAGAGTACCCTCGTGAGCTGCACGCAGCTCATCCAGGTCAATGGAAACCTCATCCTGGAAGTCCAGAGCGTTCGACTCAGCATCCACCACACCAATACGTGCGAAGGGGAACTGGCGAGCGGTGCACATATCCTTGAAGCGCACCTCCTCAGAACGCGGAACCGAAACCACAACGCGGCCCAGGGACTCCGAGAACAGCAGGGTGAACAAATCCAGGCCGTCACGTTCAGCAACCTCACCCAGACCAATGCGGGCACCGGTGTTGAAGCGCAGGCAGGCCTCCACCAGAGCGGTAGCCAGACCACCGGCAGACACGTCGTGAGCGGCATCAATCATACCGTCGCGAGACATGTTCACCAGCATGTCGCCGAGCTGACGCTCCAGAGCCAGATCAACCTTCGGGGGCAGACCGCCCAGGTGGCCCTTGAAACGAGCCCACTCGGAGCCGTCCAGCTCATCGCGGGTGGTGCCCAGCAGATAGATGGCCTGGCCATCGTGCTCGGGAGCCCAACCCGACGGGGTGCGGCGGGTGACGTCATCCATAACGCCCATCATCGCCACCACGGGGGGCGGGTTAATAGCCTTGCCACCGGTCTGGTTGTACAGGGACACGTTACCGCCGGTCACCGGAACACCCAGCTCCATGCAGCCATCAGCCAGGCCGCGAACGGCCTCAGCGAACTGCCACATGACGTCCGGATCCTCGGGGGAACCGAAGTTCAGGCAGTCAGACACAGCCACGGGGCGTGCACCAACGGTCGCAACGTTACGGTACGCCTCAGCCAAGGACGCGCGGGCACCCTCGTACGGGTCCAGGTAGGTGAAGCGCGGGGAGGCATCGGTAGCCAGGGCAACACCCAGGTTGGTGTTCTCGTCCACGCGAACCACGCCGCCGTCATCCGGCATGGACAGGGCGGTGTTGCCCTGAACGTAGCGGTCGTACTGGTTGGTAATCCAGGACTTGGAGCACATGTTCGGGGACGCCATGAACGCCTTGATTGCCTCGCCCAGCTCCTCACCGCGCGGGCGGGAGTCGTCAGCAGCCGAACCGGTGAAGTGGTTAGCCTGAACGTCGTCCTGCCACTCGGGGCGAGCGTAGGGACGCTCGTAGGTCGGGCCGTCGTGTGCGACGGTGCGGGGGTCAACATCCACGATGACCTCGCCGTCCCACTCGATGACCAGGCGGCCGGAGTCGGTGACCTCACCGAGGAAGGAGTACTCCACGCCCCACTTGTTCATGATGGCCTCGAAACGCTCCACGTTCTCGGGGGAGACAACGGCCATCATGCGTTCCTGAGACTCGGACATCAGAATCTCGCCGGGGGTCAGGGTGAGGTCACGTAGCAGAACCTTGGTCAGGTCGACGTGCATGCCGCCCTCACCGTTAGAAGCCAGCTCGCTGGTTGCGCAGGAAATACCCGCAGCACCCAGGTCCTGGATACCCTCAACCACGGAGCCCTTGAACAGCTCCAGGCAGCACTCAATCAGAACCTTCTCAGCGAAGGGGTCGCCCACCTGAACGGCGGGACGCTTCGAGGGCTTGGTGTCGTCGAAGGACTCCGAAGCCAGCACCGACGCACCGCCGATGCCGTCGCCACCGGTGCGCGCACCGAAGAGGACAACCTTGTTGCCCACGCCCGATGCGTTTGCCAGGCGGATGTCCTCGTGACGCATGATGCCCACAGCCAGCGCGTTGACCAGCGGGTTTGCCTGGTAGCAGGAGTCGAACTCAACCTCGCCACCGATGTTCGGCAGGCCCAGGGAGTTACCGTAGCCACCGATACCGGCAACCACGCCACCAACCACGCGAGCGGTGTCGGGGTGATCAATCGCGCCGAAACGCAGCGGATCCATCACAGCAATCGGGCGTGCACCCATCGAAATAATGTCACGCACAATACCGCCCACACCGGTAGCGGCACCCTGGTAGGGCTCCACGTACGAGGGGTGGTTGTGGGACTCAATCTTGAAGGTCACGGCCCAGCCGTCACCAATGTCGGTCACACCGGCGTTCTCACCGATACCGACCATCAGGTCCTTCTTCATCTCTTCGGTGACCTTCGCACCGAACTGCTTCAGATGAACCTTAGAAGACTTGTAGGAGCAGTGCTCGGACCACATGACCGAGTACATTGCCAGCTCAGCCGCGGTGGGGCGGCGGCCCAGAATCTCCTTAATGTCCTCGAACTCGTTCTCCTTCAGGCCCAGCTCGGCCCAGGGGAGTTCGGTGTCCGGGGTAGCTGCCGCATGCTCGACGGTGTCGAGGTTAAACTGCTTTTCGCTCATAACTTCTTAGAATCCTTGTCGTGCTTTAGCGGGCGTTAATCAGGTTGGAAAGAACCGAGGTGAACACGCCGAGACCATCGGCGCCACCGCGCAGGGACACCGAACCGAAACCGGAGGACGAAGGACCGAAGCCCGGCTCCACAGCGTGCTCCGGGTGCGGCATCAGGCCGACCACGTTACCGCGCTCGTTGGTAATGCCGGCAATATCGTTACGGGAACCGTTCGGGTTGAAGCCAACGTAGCGGAACACCACGCGACCCTCAGCCTCCAGAGCCTCCAGGGTCTTAGCATCCGCAACGTACTGGCCGTCCTGGTTCTTCAGCGGAACAACAATCTCCTGGCCGGCAGCGTAGTTGCTGGTCCAGGAGGTGGAGTTATTCTCAATGCGCAGAGTCTGGTCACGGCAAATGAACTTGCGGTGATCGTTCTTAATCATCGAACCGGGCAACAGGTGAGACTCGGTCAGAATCTGAAAACCATTGCAAATACCCAGAACAGGCAGGGGCGAAGAACCGGAGGTACCGGCAGCGTTAGCGGCATCAATCACCGAACGCATCACGGGAGCCTTCGCGGCAATAGCGCCGGCACGCAGGTAGTCACCGTAGGAGAAACCACCGGGAATAATGACGGCATCAACGTTCTTCAGGTCAGCGTCGTCGTGCCACAGCTCGACGACGGTACCGCCAGCCAGACGGACAGCACGCGCAGCGTCACGGTCATCCAGGGTGCCGGGGAAAGTCACCACGCCAACGCGTGCATCAGCGAAGGCGGGGTTCGGGGCGGAAGTAGAAAAGTCGCCAACCAGGGGGACTTCAGTAGGTGCGAGGGACTCTGCCATAGGTCTTAGTCCTCCAGAACCGAAACGTTCACGACGTCTTCAATCACGGGGTTGGACAGCAGCTCCTCAGCAGCCTTGCGGGCAGCTGCGAGGTGCTCCTCAGTAGCCTCACCCTCGACGGTCAGCTCGAAGCGCTTACCCTGGCGAACATCCACGAAGGAATCAACACCGATACGGGGCAGCTCGTGAGAAATAGCCTTACCCTGCGGGTCAAGAATTTCGGGCTTGAGCATAACATCAACAACAATACGGGCCATGTGTGGGCACTCCTTGGGTGCGTGGGTTCTGTATGAGCCGTATCTCATCTTACCGTACTAACGACCGTAACGGGGGTATGCGTTCGGTTGGTGGATACCCTAAGAGGCTCGAATCACGTCTTTTACGCCTCGAGGGGCGGAAGATAGCGCTCGCACACCTCCAGCAGGCGCTCGCGCAGGCCAATCGAACGCTCGGACAGCTCACGCTGAATACGCACGTACTCTGCCTTACCCTCGGCAGTCTCCACCGGGATTGGCTCGTAGCCCCACTCGCGAATCTCGTAGGGGGCCGCGCGCATGTCCAGCTCGCGAGCATCCCATGCCAGGTCGAAGCAATCCATGACCAGGGTCGAATCAACCAGCGGCAGCAGCTTGTACGCCCACTTGTACACGTCCATGTTCGCGTGCAGGCACGCCGGCTGCTCCAACACGCGCTGCGTCTCACGGGTGGGCTGCAGCTCGTTCATCGGCACCGCCTGCGGCATGAAGAAACGGAACGCGTCAAAGTGCGAGCAGCGGATGCGATGGCTCTCCACCACCCGGTCCGTGCCCTCCGCGCCCAGGCGCAATTCCAAGTAGTCGTGGCGGATATTGTTCTCCACCGACTTGTACGCCATCGCCCACTCGTGCATGCCGAAGCAACCGAACTGGCCCTTCTTCGCGGCCGTATTGCGCAGAATCTCGTGGGTGAAGGCGAGGGCGGTGGCGCGGCGCTCCACGAAGTCGGTGACGTCCACAGTGACGGCGGAGGCCGCCTCCGCCTGAGCGCGCGCCTGCTCGGGGGCGCATCCGGCCTCTAGGAGTTCCTGCTCGGTGGCGGGTCGGTAGAAGCGCCAGGAGGCGCGCTCGGGGGCGTCCAGCAGAATGACGCCGGCGCCGGGGTGCCAGCGCTTGAACTGGCCGGGCTTGAGCGTGTAGTAGGTGAAGAGGAAGTCCTCCACGGGGTGCACCTCGTGGCGGGCGCGACGCTGCGCAAAAGGGTCGGCGTAGCGGCCGGCGCGCACCTCGTGGGCGGCCGCGGCGGCACGCCACTGACGGGCATCCATCACCTGGGAAAAAACAACACCACTCATGCTTCTAGCCTAAACGATGCCGCGACAAGGTATGGCGTGGAATCTACCCACCGGAAGGTGGTGCGTAAAACTCACGTTCAAAATCGACAAACTGTGGGCTATTAATCACCACAGTCCGGAGATAACGGGCAAATTGACCCGCCCCAGCCCGTTCAAGTGCGCGAGGAATATCAATCTCCGTGAACCCCTTAGAACGAGCATAAGATTCCTGGACGAGATAAACCTGTGCGAAGAGAGAAGGGTGGGCGTATTCGGTAATCTGCATCAGAAAATCATCAGCGCTGAGCGTCTCGTAATTTTGGACATTCTGAGCTTCTTCCGTTGAAGCATAGCCGAGCAGTTTACGGTCATCGGTGACCAGCGCGTGCATGCCGCCATGTTGGGCTGCGGCATGCACGTGAAGATCGTCCGTATCGGGGAAGGAAGCAGGAGCTTCAACAGGAAACCCGGAGATGCATGAGATGCAGGACTTAATGATTTGTTGCTTCCAGTTTTCAATGACGGCGTCGCTTATCGCTGGATTGGCTCGACGAACGTGGTAGCCAAACTCATCCATAATTCCGCTGGAGACGTGAGGCGTAAAGAACTCGTATTCACTCTTCACCGCCAACAATAAAATCCAATCCCGAGAGTCTTGGACATCAGAATATTTGTACCCAGCAAAACAGGGTATTCGGCGGCTACCATGCGGGCCCTCCGAGGGCGTCAACAAGACCGTGTTCTTCCTCGAGCTCCCAGAGCTCTTTGAGGGCTTGCTCCTTCTGTGAAACAGTCTTTTTGAGTAGCTCCTTGCGGAAAGCGTCAGCATCCTCAGTACGGATACGGAAATGGGTACCCACCTTATGCGCCGGAAGGTCACCAGAACGAATAGCCTTCATGAGTGTCGGGCGGGAAACACCGATGCGCTGCGCCGCAATCGTCGTCGTCAAATCGTGAGGGACAACCTGAACATCGATACTTTGCCCGTTAGCCAGGGCATGCAGGACATGCTGAATGACCTGGTTGAGGGCATCGCCAAGCTGCTGGCTTTCTCGGCCCGAAACGGTCAGCTCAATGGTGGTTTCTTCAGAGTTCTTAAGGATTTCCCGTGCCTCTGCGCGAGCCTGATTGAGGGTATCTTCCTCCAGAGGGGTGGTTAGGGTTGTGGTCATTATCTTCTCCTTGGTGCTGTTGCCGGCAGAGCCAACGTCCGAAGATGCCACGCCGGTGGGGTGAATATCATTCGGTGAGAGGCTCATCCACGGTTGATACAACCCTACCCCTATCTGAAATAACTGTAAAGCATTTCAGTTATTTCACCTGTGCACTGATAAAAGGGAGGGGCGGCGCCGGACCAAACCGGCGCCGCCCCTTACCGAAGCGTACAGCTCGCGAACGAGCTAACCCTCTCAACCCTAGCGGCCGGTACCACCGTACACGGTAGCCTCGCCCTCGGTGTCCAGGCCGAACGCGGTGTGCACCGCGCGAACGGCCTCATCCAGCTTGCTCAGCTCAGTAATCACCGAAATACGAATCTCAGAGGTCGAAATCATGTCGATGTTCACGCCCGCCGAGGACAGCGCCTCGAAGAAGGTGAACGAAACGCCGGGGTTGGTCTTCATGCCCGCGCCAACCAGCGACAGCTTGCCGACCGACTCGTTGTAAATAACCTCCTGGAAGCCCAGCTCAGCCTTGGCATCCTCCAGCGCCTTCAGCGCGGTGGGGCCCTGCGCCTGGTTCAGGGTGAAGGAAATATCGGTCACGCCGGGGCGGTCGGTGGGAACGTTCTGAACGATCATGTCCAGGTTTACCTTCGCCTCGTTAATCAGGCCGAACACCTTAGCGGCCGAACCGGGAACGTCCGGAACGCCAACAACGGTAATCTTTGCGCGGGTGCGATCGTGCGCGACACCGGAAATCAGGGGCTGCTCCAAGGGAATCTCCTTCAGATGAATGGGGGTCAGTTCCGCGGACTCCTCCGGAACCACGATAGTGCCTTCAAGGTCCGAGAACGAAGAACGCACGTGAAGCTTCAAGTTAAAACGACGAGCATACTCGACGCTACGCAGGTGCAGAATCTTTGCACCGTTCGCCGCCATCTCCAGCATTTCCTCGCTGGTGATGGTATCCAGCTTGTGCGCGGTCGGCACGATGCGCGGGTCGGCGGTGAACACGCCGTCCACGTCCGAGTAAATCTCGCACACATCGGCGTTCAGCGCGGCGGCCAGCGCAACGGCGGTCGTATCGGAACCGCCGCGGCCCAGGGTCGTAATGTCGCCGCTCTGACGGTTCATACCCTGGAAACCGGCCACAATCGCGATGTTGCCGGCCTCGACGGACTCACGGATGCGATCGGGGCGAACCTCCACGAGGCGCGCCGAACCGTGCACGCCGTCGGTAATCATGCCAGCCTGCGAACCGGTGAAGGACTGCGCCTTAGCGCCCAGGTCGTTAATGGCCATCGACAGGACGGCGGTCGAAATGCGTTCACCGGCGGTCAGCAGCATGTCCAGCTCACGCGAGGGAACGACATTGCTGGTGACCTCTGCGGCAAGGTCGAGCAACTCATCGGTGGTGTCGCCCATAGCGGACACCACGACGACCACATCGTTACCTGCCTTCTGAGTGTCCACGACGCGGCGGGCTACGCGCTTGACGCCCTCCGCATCCGCTACGGAGGAACCGCCGAACTTTTGGACGATCAGGCTCATAGAATTCTCCAGGTCTGTTATATCTGTGCCGCCGGCAGAGCGCCGGCTCCTCACCTATAGTAGACGGCGTTCAGGCCGGGCGGCTAACTTGCCAGCCGTATGTATTGACTCGTGGAATATTACCGAATGTTACGCGGGCCGTGGCGGGCCCGGGAGCGCGAACCCTACCGCGCACGTACTAGTGGTGGAAGGCTAGGTCCACGGGTTCACGTAAGTGACGCCCGGCAGCGGCGGAACGTCCGGCTTCGGGGTGCGTAACGGGGCGTTCTGAATCGAGCGGATGCGCTCCTCGTAGTCGGCGCTGCGGAACACCTCGTGAGCCTCCTCGGGCTCTTCGGGGTTCTCGGAGGCAACGGAGCCCTGGGAAACGGTGGGGTCCTCGGGGCTTTCGGACGTCTCAGGGTTTTCGGGTGTTTCGGCGTTCTTTGCTACGGGTTCCTTGGCGGTGGGTTCGGCCTCGGGGGCCTCAGCCTCGCCGTTTTCGGCGGCCGGAGCCTCCCCGCCGTCCTGCAGGACCCGCTCGATGAGCTGCTCATCCACCGTGGCCTGCACTCCGGCGGGCGCGGGAGCCTCACCGGCGGGAGCGCCCGGTGCCTCCAGGTCGTCGAACATGCTGGAGTTCCAGCGGCGGCGGCTCTGCTTCGCCTCCTCGGCACGCACCGCGGCGGCCTGCTCGCGCTCCTGTTCTTCCTCGCGGTTAGCCCGCTCAAAATCCTCGGCGGCGGTGTGAACCGCGGCGGTGCCCTCGCTGATCACGCGGCGACCCTCCAGCGCGCGACCCAGGGTGATTTCGTCGGCATACTCCAGATCGCCGCCCACCGGCAGGCCCGAGGCCAGGCGCGACAGGCGCACACCCAGCGGCACGAGCATGCGCGAGAGGTAGGTTGCGGTCGCCTCACCCTCAAGGTTCGGGTCCATCGCCAGAATAATCTCCTGGATACGCTCATCCGCCAGGCGGGATACCAGCTCGCGGATGCGCAACTGCTCCGGGCCCACGCCCGCCAGCGGGTTAATAGCCCCGCCGAGCACGTGGTAGCGGCCGGTGAAGGAACGGGTGCGCTCAATCGCCACTACATCCTTCGACTCCTCGACCACGCACAGCACCGACGGGTCGCGGCGCTCGTCGCGGCAGATGGGGCACAGCTTCGTCTCGGAGACGTTGCCGCACTCCTCGCAGAAGCTCACGCTGGTCTTCACCGTGGAAATCGCGTTGGCCAGGCGCGCCATATCGGCGGCGTCAGCGTTCAGGATGTGAAAAGCGATGCGCTGAGCCGACTTGGGGCCCACGCCGGGGAGGCGTCCGAGCTCGTCAATGAGGTTTTGTACTGCACCCTCGTACATGCTTCTCCAATCTGCCGTGGTCCGCGGTGAGTGTCTAGGATACTCCGCGTGGGGGCCGCTTCGGTACCAGTGTGGCCCAACTCCCTGACAGCTTAACGGGGATTCGGGCAGAAAAATGCCCGCCGGCGCCGAAAATTCCTGTCATTTTCGGCGCCGGCGGGTGCGTTGGACGCGTTGGGCGGCTCATCGGAACGACCGGCCAAAACGCGTGCCCTTGGGGGTCTAGCCCTGGTGCAGGGGGCGCTCGTCGATGACGGTGCCGCCGATGATCTTCTCGATGGCCCGCAGGCCGATGAAGGTGCTGTTTTCGACCTTCTCGTCGTCCTCCGAGATGTAGTCCTCCTCGGTCACGACGTGCACGGGCTTCGTGGGCACCACCTCGGATGAGGCGGGCTCGGCGGGAGGCTCGGGCTCGGTAACCGGTTCAGAAGCCGACTCATTGGCCGGCGCCGGGGCCAGAGGACCCGCCGCCAGAGGACCGGCGGCCAGGGGGCCTGCCGCTAGGGGGCCTGCCGCCAGAGGGCCTGCGGGCGCAATCGGCTCAGCCGCGGGAGCCGCCGCCTCGGGGGCCTCGGGCATTGCTTCAGCCGGTTCGTTGTAAGAGGGCTCCGCATCATAGGGCGGCTCGTCCTCGAACGGAGGCTCCTGCGCATCGCTACGACCGGGGGCCTCCTGCGGAACCCCGCTGCCGGAGGCCGCGAAGGAATCGCGCTCGCCAAAGCCGCCGGCCGGAGCATCCGTGCCGGGCTGAGAGAGCGGTCCTGCGTGGGGGCTCGGCTCAGGCTGGGTCGGGGGCACCTGCGCGGGGAAAGGCTCTGCAGGGGAGGGCTCCACGGCGGCCGCGGGCGCAGCCTCCTCGCTCTGCGGGATGGGTGCCACGTCCCAGGCGCCCAGGGGCGCATCCACGCTGGTGGCTGCCGGAGCCGCGGCGTCGTTCACCGGCTGACCGTGGCGACGCCACGCATCCTCACCGCCGCGGGGGCCTTCCGCCAGGGGCGCGGCGGGCTGCTGGGGAGCCGGTGCGGCGGGCTGAGCCTCCCGCTGGGGTGTAGGGGCGCCCGGCTTGAGGGGCTCTCCGGGCTTGACGACTTCGGCGTGAATCGTCACGGGGCCGCGCAGGAACTCGCTCACGCGGGCGGTCAGCTCGGGGACGTAGCCCTTGACCGCGCGCAGGGTTGCGATGTCGGCGCGCACGTAGAGCACGGTGCCCTCCATGCGGGCGGGGTAAACCTTCGCCAGCTGCTCCGCGGAACCCGGAACGCTCATTCGGTTAAGGATGGCACGCCAATTGCCCTGGACCGCCGCCAGCGGGTCATTCGGATTAAGCTTCAAAGGCGCTGAGGGCGTACCCTCCGGAGCGGCATCAGCTGCAGGGGAAGCCGGAGCATTAGGCGCCGCCGGGGTGGTACCCGCCAGGGGTGCACCGACCGGAGCGGCAGGAGTCCGAGTCGAAGGTGCCTGCGCTGCCGGGTCCAGGGGCGCAGAGCTAAGCGGACCGCCGGCCAGTGGGGGAGCACCCGCCCCAGCCCGCTGAGAGCCGCCCTGCTGAGGGGCTACCTGCTGCGCGGGCTGAGCCGCCTCCTGAACCGGGGCGCTAGGAGCCTGCGCGTTAGGCGCCTGAGTCTTAGGGGTCAGGCCTGCCGCAGCCATGCCCGCCGCACGCGCGGCCGACATGCCCGCCGGGGCCTGAGAACCAGCCTGAGAACCGGTCTGCACGCTTGCCGGGGCGGAACCACCGGCGGCCACGCGACGCTCCAACACCTGCAGGCGCGAGGCCAGCGCCGCAACCTCCGCGCCGTTCGCCGAGCCCTCCTCCACCGGCAGAAGCAGGCGGGCGCACAGCAACTCCAGCTGAAGCTGCGGGTTAGCGGTGCCCGTCATACCGTTCAGTGCATCGTTGACGGTTCCCGCCGCCAGGGTCAGTTCGCGCTCGGTCAGCGCCTGAGCCTGAGCGGCCAGGCGCTCCAGCTGATCCTGCGGAACGCCCTGCAGAATCTGCGCGGCCGATTGCGGAACGGCCTTCACCACAATCAAATCGCGCAGACGCTCCAGCAGATCCTCCACAAAACGGCGAGGATCCTGACCGGTTGCCACCACGCGAGACACCGCGCCAAACAGCGTTGACGCCTCCCTGGCGCCCAGCGCCTCTACGACCTCATCCAGCAACTGGGCGTGCGTGTAGCCCAGCAGGGCCACCGCAAGGTCGTACTCAATACCCTTCTCGGAGGACGCACCAGCCATCAGCTGATCAAGAATCGACAGCGAATCACGCACAGAGCCACCGCCGGCACGAATCACCAGCTGCAGCACGCCCGGCTCCACCGCCACCTGCTCCTGGTCGCACAGGGACTGCAGATACGGCAAAAGAACCTCCGGCGGCACCAGGCGGAACGGGTAGTGGTGGGTACGCGAACGAATCGTGCCCAGCACCTTATTCGGCTCGGTCGTCGCGAAGATGAACTTCACGTGCTCCGGCGGCTCCTCCACAATCTTCAGCAGGGCGTTAAAGCCCTCGCGGGTGACCATGTGGGCCTCGTCAATAATGAAAATCTTGTAGCGGTCACGCACCGGCGCCAGGGTCGCGCGCTCGCGCAGGTCACGGGCGTGGTCCACACCGCCGTGGCTCGCCGCGTCCATCTCAATCACGTCGAGGGAACCGCCGCCGTCACGCGAAAGCTCACGGCACGAATCGCATACGCCGCACGGGGTGGGGGTCGGGCCCTGCGCGCAGTTCAGGCAGCGCGCCAGAATACGGGCCGAGGTGGTCTTCCCGCAGCCACGCGGTCCGGAGAAAAGGTAGGCGTGGTTGACGCGGTTCTTCTCCAGAGCCGTCATGAGGGGCACGGTAACCTGCTCCTGCCCGATGACCTCGGCGAAGGTCTCGGGGCGGTAACGACGATAAAGGGCAGTGCTCACGGCAACCTCTTAAGCTCGGGGATGCGGATAGGACAGTCCCTACTATTTTAGACGCTTTACCCCGCGCCCGAGCGGCCCGCCGTCACCGCCCGGCGAACCCCCGCCGGAGGTTCGGGTGCGGTGTTTGCACGGGCTCTGTTCAAGGGGGTGCGACGGGGTGCCGCGAGGATGCGCCGGCCCGCAACCACCGCGCGTTCGCCCCGAGTTCCCAACGCGCCAAAAATCCGGTACACTGGTTCTTGCCTCTTACGTGGCGTTATCTTGGAAAACTCCCCCAGGACCGGAAGGTAGCAAGGGTATTCGAGCTATGACGGGTGCGTAAGAGGTTTTTCTATGCCCGAAAACGGGTAACTAGATAGTCATGCACCCGTCATATGCACTACGTGCCCGCTCCGCTGGCGCTTCGCGGCTTCGAATCCGGATTTGATTCTTCGCTCGCTCGGAATCCTGGGTTTCAGCGGTTGCGTAGGAGGTTTTTCTATACCCCAAAATAGGTCTTTCTCCTGCGAGCATGCACCCGCCAAACCCAACTATAGTGTGCTTTCTATTACTTTTTCCCCGCTAGGCTTGCGCGGCATCATCAATCTGTAGTAGAGTCTTATTCGTTGCCTACGCAATGCGCAGGGAACATAGCTGGAGGATTCGCCTAGCGGCCTATGGCGCACGCCTGGAACGCGTGTTGGGTTAACAGCCCTCGGGGGTTCAAATCCCCCATCCTCCGCCACCGATCCCCGGTCTTAGACTCTAAGGCCGGGGATTTTTTGCGCCCTTGCTACTATTTCCTCAGAGCCCCTCGGGGTCCGTGCCGCCGGGCGTCCGAAAAACCTGCAGAAAGCACCACCATGATTTTCAAAAAAGTAGGCGACAGCCGCCCCTACCCCCAGCACGGCATGACCCACGCCGACTGGGGCGGTATCGCGCCGCAGCAGGTGCGTCTCGACACCCTCATCACCACCCAGAAGACCCTCAACCTTGAAACGCTCCTGGCCGAGGACTCCACCTTTTACGGCGACCTCTTCCCGCACGTGGTCAAATGGGGCGGCGAACTCTACCTGGAGGACGGTGTGCACCGCGCGCTCCGCAACGCCCTGCACCGCCGCGCCGTCATGTACGCGCGGGTGCTCGACCTGGACTCCATCTCCCCGGCGCTGTTGCCCGGGGCCCGCAACTAGGCGACGCCGGGCGGCTTTCCGAGCCCGGACCGCGCGGTTGCCCGCAGAACCGTACAACGCAGGTGCCGAGCCATTCTATGAACGGCTCGGCACCTGCGTTTTAAAGTTTCAACGTATATCTGCGCGACGGAACTCCGTCGAACACGCCACCGCGGTAGAAAGGGGCCTACGCGGCATCCTTCTGGACGGAGTCGTCCTGCGCGAGGGCCAACTGGGGCGCGAGTTCCTCGGAGTCCAGGCGTACCGGGTTGCCCTCGGTATCGAAGCGGGCGCCCAGACCCATCTGAATAAAGCGAATCGTGTTGAGGATCTGGTGCTCTCGGGTCTGCTCGTCCGGCGCGTCCTCGGTGCGTCCCGCGCTCGAAGAAAGCGAGCCGTGCACCAGCATCGCCAGCTCGCGGATATCGTTCTGCGGAATGTACTTCTCGGCGATGGCCGCCGAAAGGATGTTCGCCAGGACCATCTGCAACTCCTGCACGTGCTTGCCGAGCTTCGCGTAGGACTCGGGGGAGAGCATGGAGCGCATGGCCGGGCCCGGGGGCAGGTGGCGGCGCGCCAGGTCGTTGATCTGCAGGCGGATGTACACGGCCAGTTGGTCGATGGGGTTCTCGATGCCCTCCAGACCTTCGCGTAGCTCCTTGAGGAAGCGTCCGGTCTCGTCCAGGGCGTAGGCGACCAGCAGTTCACCCATGTCGGCGAAGTAGTTGTACACGGCGGTGCGGCCGATGCCCGCGTTCTTGGCGACGTCGGTCATGGTCAGGCCGGGCAGGCCTCGGGTGTAAAGAATCTCGCCAAAGGAGTTAAGGATGGCGCGCTTGGTGTTCTCGCGCTGGGCGGCGTTGGTGGCTGCAGAAATACGTGGCATAGTGACACCTTACCGCAGAATGTCAGCAAATGACGAATATATCGAATGTGTCACCAAGAAATTTGCATAATCCATGCGAATTTTCGCGTTTATGACAAAAACAAGCCCCTACAGGAACCCCAAACGCGTCGCCGTCGCCAAATCCGCACCCACCAACGACGCAATCGGATACCCCGTATGGCCACGCCCCGGAGTCACCTGCAGTAGCGTCCGCGCGCCGAGCGCCTCGTAGAAGGCGATGCCCTCCTGCGCCGCAATACGCGCCGACCAGCTACCCTCAGTGCTCGTCGCCATGCGCCGCCGAGCCGAAGGGGAACGCCCATCCAAAACACCCACGTGCCAGCTCATCAGCAGATGCGCATGCGAAGACGGGCTCAACGCCGCCCGCTCACGCACCCGCGTAGGTATGCCGTCAGCGCCGCCGCCACCGATGAAGGTGGCACCGCCACCGTGAAGCCAGTCAATATCGTGCGACAGCAGCTCATAGCTGAGGAACTCCGCACCACCCGAATAGCCCGCAAGCCAGACGCGGCTCATATCCACCCCGTACGCCAAGGAAATCTCCTCAATCAGGGCGCGAACCATCCTGCCGTTTGAGCGGGCACGAACCCACCAGTTATAGGTCAGCGGAGGCGCATAAGAATCGGTGTCGGTAAGGCGCGGCTCCCGCAGACTACCCGGCGACAGCACCGGCACCGACAGCATATTGAACTCAGCCGCCACCTGCGCCAGTTCGGCGCGCAGGGAAGAGCGGCGGCGCAGCAGGCGGCTTCCGGCGCGTGAGATGTGGTCGCCGTCGAAGTAGAGGAGCAGCCCGGGCGCCCGGCCGGTAGCGGGGTTGCTGAGCAGGTTGAGGTTATCCACGCGGTAGTAGATAGTGCGCCCTCGGTGCGAGAACGGGCGGTAACCCACAATTTCCGAGGAGGCGAGTACGAGCGGCTCAAATACCGTGGCGGCCGCTCGAACCAGGCGCGCCGCGCGGGGGAGGAGCGGATGCAACCGCGGAATGTGCGCGCTGAGCCGCCGCTGGTTGCGGTGGATCAGCGGACGACGCAGGCGGTGGCTCAACCTCTTCATGGCTCCATTGTAGGCAGAGCCTCGAAGCCGGACGCCACCTCTCGCCGCGGGCCGAGACGCCCCAGAGGCGCATGGCGCGGCTGCGCCCGAGCGTCCGAACTTTAGCGCGGGCGGCCCCCACCCTGCCCGGCGCACGGTATATGGGTACTATTAGAGAGGCTCGGGTGGCAGACGAGCCCACCGAACGCGGTCCACGTGCCGCATTTGAAGTTTACGGTGGTCAGCCCACCACACAACCACCACTAGAAACACAACGCATGAGAAAGAACCTGGGGAGAGTTATGGCTAAACCCGTTAGCGAGTCGAAGGCTCAGACGAGCACCGTGAAGGTGCCGTGGGCCGGTCGTCGCGGCTACTTTGATCTGTTGCTGGCTGCATCCTGCGTCATCCTGATTATCTCGAATATTGGCGCAACCAAGGGCGTGGAGTTCGGCCCGCTGCCCTTCGAGCTGCCTGTCATCGGTAACACCATCGTGACCGACGGCGGTTTCTTCCTCTTCCCCCTGGCCTACGTGATTGGCGACCTGCTCTCCGAGGTGTACGGCTTCAAGCGCGCTCGCCGCGCCATCGTGGCTTCCTTCGTGGCAGCCGCCTTTGCCGCCGTGTGCTTCCTAGTCATCATGTACCTGCCGGCCGCGGGATTCTACGAGAACCAGAAGTCCTTTGAGGCCGTTCTGGGTCCCGTGTGGCAGATTTACGCCGGTTCTCTGCTCGGTTACCTGTGCGGCCAGACCCTGAACGCCTGGGTGATGGTGTCCATGAAGAAGGCTACCAAGGGTCGTTTCCTGTGGCTGCGCATGATTGTCTCCACCCTGGTCGGAGAGCTGGTTGACACCTTGATTTTCTGCTCGATTGCGGCTCCGGTGCTCGGCATCGAGACCCCCGAGGCTTTCCTGAACTACGTGCTGGTCGGCTACGTCTACAAGTGCCTGGTTGAGGTTATCCTCATGCCCATTAGCTACCCGGTCATCGGCTGGTTTAAGCGTCACGAGCTGGAGTACGTGGCCTAGCCCCGACACCGGACTGACGCACGGGGCCGCTCGATCGTTTTGCTCGGGCGGCCTTCCCCTATTCACACTTCATTTTTCGATACACAGCATTCCTAACGAAAGCGACACGTTATGTCTACACTGCGGGAGAATACCTCTGAGCAGTCGAAGGGCGACTCCCTGAGCCGTTCCCTGTCCCACGGTCAGCTGACCATGATTGCGATGGGCTTGGCGCTGGGTACGGGTCTGTTCCTGGGCTCATCCTCCGCGATTAAGATTGCGGGCCCGGGCGCTATTGTCTCCTACGCTATTGGTTCGATGATTGCGGCAATTATCGCCGCCTGCGCGGGCGAGATGTCCGTGCGCCACCCGGTTCAGGGCGGTTTCGGAACGATTGCGAGCCGCTACCTGAACCCCTTTAGCGGCTACATCACCCGCTGGGCCTATTGGGCCTGCACCGTGCCGCTGGCCGGTGCCGAGCTGGTGGCCGTGGGTCATTACGTGGCGTTCTGGTTCCCGCAGATTCCCCTGTGGGCTTCGGTGACGTTCTTCGGCGTGCTGATTCTGGTGCTGAACCTGGTGAGCGTGAAGTCCTTCGGCGCGTTGGAGTTCCTGCTCTCCTCGATTAAGGTATCCGCGGTCATCGTGTTCATGGTGATTGGCCTGTTGCTGGTGTTCGTGGGCCTGCCGAACCATGGCGCTGCGGGCGTGCAGAACCTTGTCAACGACGGCGGTTTCCTGCCGAACGGCCCCATGTCGATCTGGATTTCGATGGCCGTGGTCATGTTCTCCTTCGGCGGTGTTGAGATGATTTCGCTCTCCGCCGCGGAGGCGAAGGATCCCGCCCGCTCGGTGGCCTCCAGCGTGAAGGCGATGATTTGGCGTCTGTCCACCTTCTACGTGGTGTCCATGGCGATTATTCTGTGCCTGGTGCCGTGGCAGACGGCGGCTCAGAACTCTGAGCTGACCGAGTCCCCCTTCGTGATGGTCTTCTCAGAGATGGGTATTCCCTTCGCAGCCGACATCATGAACTTCGTGGTGCTGGTGGCAGCCCTGTCGGGTGCGAACGCCTCGCTGTACGCGGCAACCCGTCTGATGCACGCCCTGGGTGCCGATAAGATGGCCCCCTCGGTTGCGGCCCGCACGACCTCCCGCGGCGTGCCGATGGTGGCCCTGCTGATTTCCTTCACCGGCGTTGTCGTGGCGACCGTGATGGCCGTGGCCAAGATCGGTAACATCTTTGCCCTGCTGATGGCCCTGGTGACCCTGTGCATACTGATTGTGTGGATTATGATTCTGCTGACCTACCAGGCCTACAAGAAGGACCAGGGGGATGCCTCCTCCTTCACGGTGCTGGGCGGCCGCTTGACGGCGGGGCTGGCCCTGGTGGGCGTGCTGGGCACCCTGGTGGCCCTGTTCATGCTGGACGGCTCGGGCGTGCAGGAATCCATCATGGTGGGCGTGGTCTTCTTCGTGCTGATTTCTATCGGCTACGTGATTGCCTCGCGCCGCCTGGGCGGGTTCAAGCGCCCCGACCTGGATGCAATGCACGAGGCCGAGGAGCTACAGGCCCGAGCCACCGAGTCTTAACCTAAAGTTGAAGTTATAGGATGGGGCGTCGCGGGCAAGAGCCGCGGCGCCCCGTCGCATCCGGTAGCTCCCGCCTCTGCCGCAGGACGTGCGAACCGGCACCCGTACAATGGAATTATTCGCGCCCGCGACCCAGCGGTTTTGACTCCTCGGTTTCTGCAGCGCGAGCACACAGCACACATCACGCCCTCGGGCGTACTAAAGGAAGGCACAGCCGTGTCCCACAATGACAGCACCCGCGGCCCCGTCGCCGCGGGAACCGCCGAGCCTCGAACCCTTAAGCGTTCCCTGTCCCACGGGCAGATGACCATGATCGTGATGGGTTCGGCTCTCGGCACCGGCCTTTTCCTGGGGTCGGGCACCGCGATTGCCATGGCCGGCCCCGCGGTTATTCTGACCTACGCCATCGGTTCGGCGCTCGCTTCGGTGATTGGCGCGGCGACCGGTGAAATGGCGATTCGCTACCCGGTGCGTGGCGGCTTCGGCACGATCGCGACCCGTTACCTGGGGCCCTTCGCGGGATTCCTGACGCGCATCGCCTACTGGACGGCGACGGTGCTGATTGCCGGCGTGGAGCTCGTGTCGGTGGCGACCTACCTGAGTTATTGGTGGCCGCAGCTGCCGCTGTGGGTGGGCATCGCGGCATTCGGCGCGGCGCTGATTGTGCTGAACCTGACGAGCGTGAAGTCCTTCGGCATGCTGGAGTTCTTCCTCTCCTCGATCAAGGTCATTTCGATTGTGGCCTTCCTGCTGGTGGGCCTGTGCCTGATTTTCTTCGGCCTGCCCGGCCACGCCGCGGTGGGTACCGCAAACCTCTTCAATGACGGCGGTTTCATGCCTAACGGCCCGGAGTCGGTGTGGCTGTCGCTGGCCGTGGTGATGTTCTCCTTCGGCGGTATTGAGATGATCTCGATCTCTGCTGCGGAGGCGAAGGATCCCTCCCGTTCGGTGCGTTCCTCGGCGAAGGCGATGATGATTCGCCTGGCGACCTTCTACGTGCTGGCCGTGCTGATTGTGGTGGCCGTTATTCCGTGGCGTTCGGCATCGGGCCTGGGCGACGCTGTGGATGCTTCCCCGTTCGTTCTGGTCTTTGAACAGCTGGGCGTGCACGGCGTGGCGCACTTCGTGAACTTTGTGGTTCTGATTGCGGCCCTGTCGAGCGCGAACGCGAACCTGTACGCCGGCGCGCGTCTGCTGCACTCCCTGGCGGTTGACGGTATGGCTCCTCGACCGCTGGCCGGGGTGAACCGCGCGGGTGTGCCTGCGCGTGCCGTGTGGCTGTCGACCAGCGGCATGGTGATTGCTATTCTGCTGGCGCTGTACAGCCCCAAGGAGGCGTTCCTCTCCATGATTTTTGTGATTATGGTGTGCGCGCTGACCGTGTGGGTTCTGATTCTTTTCGCCTACATCGTGTACAAGCGCGTTGAGCCCGCCGCGCACGGGTTCCGCCTGTGGGGTGGACGCTTCACCGCCGGCGTGGGTATTGTGTTGCTTTTCGCTGTGTGGGTGGCGCTCTTTAGGGTGCGCGGATCCGCGATTCCCTCCGTGGTGGGCGTGGGCTACTTCGTGGTGCTGAGCGTGCTGTACTTCGCTCGTATCCGTCACAGCCACACGATTGACGACCAGACGTTTGCGGAGGCGCAGCGGGCGACGGAGGGCTACGACGCGGCGCAGCACGACGCCGACCACGCCCTCGAAACCGCGGCAAAGCTGGGACGCTAACCCCCTCGCGGTTCTCCCGCGGCGCGAACGTCAAGAAACGAAAAATACGGAAGATTAAGGCTTCTGCCGTAATATAACCGTAAAAATAACGCAGGCCCTCGAAAGAGGTCTATTATAAATAGTGAACCGTATGATCTTGTATGCGTTCAAATGTCTGTGTGTTGGATGAGGCCTGAAAGCATCGTAGCTTTCGGGCCTCATCGTTTTAATTCGAGCCAATATTTTTAGTAGTGAAATTTCCGAAGAACATAGATTTTAATGTAAATATGTGTTTATGTGTGAATTTTCCGGAGTATTTCCGAAAGGAGTAGAGTTAAAGCCATGCAAAGCCACGAAAACCCTCAGAAAACCACTTCTGCGGCCGGCGCCTCCGCCGCCACGACCGCGGCCGATGAGCTGACCGTGTACGTCCCCGCCCGCTGGGGCGACATGGACGCCTACGGACACGTCAACAACGTTGCCATGCTCTCGATCATGGAGGAGGCCCGCGTGGCCCTCTTCGGCCCGCCGCCTTCCTCGGGACAGAAACCGACCGTGGCACCCAACCCGCCCATCCCGCTCTTCGACCTGGTGCCCGAGGGCGTTCAGGCCCTCATCGCCGAGCACGGCATCCGCTACCTCGCGCAGCTGCCCTACACCGGTGAGCCCGTGCCTGTACGTGCACGCGTGGAAAAGGTGAGCGCCGCATCCGTGCGTATCGGCTACTCGATTATCTCCCCGGTGGATCAGCGCGAGTGCGTGCGCGCCTTCACCGTGCTGGCCTTCTGGGACTCCGTGGCGGGGCGACTGACTCGACTCAGCCCCGAGCAGCGAGAGCTGCTCAAGTCCTTCCTGCCGAAGGAATAAACGCGGGAGGGTACGGGCCTGCGCAGCCCGGATGGCTTGCGCGCAGGCCCGTATTCAGGCGGTGTTCACGGGAAACGCGTATGCTTAAGGTACCTTCTGCAAAGGGTGCAAAAGGTACAGCCCAGGAGAGAACAATGTCGTTTCACCACACTCAGGTAGCCCCCGCAGGCTGGGGTCGCCGCACCGTGCGCGCCACCGGATGCGCCGCCGTCCTACTCCTCGCCCTGACCGGATGCTTCGGTGGCTCCCAGAGCACCGCCGAGTCCTCCCCGAACCCCACCGCCACGGCCTCACCCACCCGCCACCCGCTGCCTTCCTCCACGGCCACGCCGACTCCGAACACGCCGACGCCGCACGCAACGACCAGGCCGACCGTCACGGAAACTACGGCCCCCGCCTCAACCGCTGATTCCGTCCCCTCCGCATCCTCGGCGGTTGCTGAGACAAAGGCAACCCCCGTCGCGGATGCCAGCCCCGCCGCCGCTGAGACGCCGCGCGCGCCCGAGAAGGTGGAGGCCGAACGCGCCTCCGCCGGCGAGCGCTGCGGGCACATTGGCCGCAAGGGCTACCTGAAGACCGGCGCGGAAATCATGGTGCTGCGCGGCACCGTGGACTGCGCCCACGCCCTGGACGTGCTGACCGAATACGTCACCACCCCGCGAGCCGACGACAACCTGACTCAGAACCAGATCGCGAAGGTCCAGGACGCCACCTGCTACTGGAACCCGCAGTACGAGATGGTCGAAAACCGCCGCGAAGATCGCGGCGCCCCCGAGTGCACCATCGGTGAGGACACCGCCTTCGTGGCTCGCCTGCAGAACCCGGACGCCCCCGAGATCCCGTTCCTCATGGAGCCTGCCCGCTACGATTCCGGTGCCGGCTACTACCGCTTCAAGAGCTACGACGAGCGGACTGTCTGCGAGCTGAACCCCGCCGAATCCACCCTGACCTGCGAGCGTCGTCTGGGCGGTCAGCTCACCGACGGTAACGGCGCGGTGGGTCGTACCTTCTCGGCACCGGTGCGCGTCACCCGCATGAACTTTGCCACGGGAGCCTACGACGAGCGCGTGGAGGATGTCGCCCCCGCGACCCTGCACGCCGAGAGCACGACCGCGAACACGCTCATGCTGCGACCGAATAACGTGACGGTGTTCCCCACCGGTTCCGGCAAGCAGATTACCTGCTACGGTGAGCCGGAGGAGGGCGTGATGACCTGCCACGACGGCGGAACCTACTCGGTGCCCATTGGCGGCGGCCAGTTCTAGGTCGGAGTGAGATCCCGGGCGTGACGAATCGCGGAGGGGGCTCCCCGCAATGACGGGGAGCCCCCTCCGCCCATACATAGCTTGTGGAGGTGCGGCATAGCCCCCGCACAGGCGGCGTTCTAGAATGGTTAAGGAACCCGGAACCAAAGACGCAGAAAGGTCACCATGCAACCGGCACAGACCCCTCACCCGCATCGCCGGACGAAACGCTACGCCCCCGCAGCCCTTGGCGCGACGCTCCTGCTCGCCCTCGCGGCCTGCTCCGGAGGCGGCGGAACCTCGGCCTCGCCGAGCACCACCGCGACCCCCAGCCCCAGCGCGACGAGCGCGAAGGCAACTCCCACCCCCAGCCCCACTCGCACCGTGACCGTCACAGAAACCACCCCGACCCCCGGAACGGTGCAGACCGCGACCGCGGAGGCGACCGTCACCCCGGGCACCATCACGACCGCAAGCGCTACGGCTACCGCGAGCGCGCAGACCGGCGGTCAGGCTCAGGCTTCTTCGACGGCCCGAGCTTCTTCGGCCCCCTCGAGCACCGCCTCGCTCTCCTCCTCCGAGGTGAAGTCCGCGGGAGGCACCTGCGGCACCCTGGAGGCCACCGGATACCTGAAGCACGACGCCACGATTCAGGTGGCTTCGGGCGCGGTGGATTGCCTCTTCGCCAAGGAACTGATTCGCCAGTTCGTAGTACAGAACCCCGCCGAGGTCACCGACAAGGCCAATGGCGAGCGTACCGTCATGTCGGCACGCTGCTACTGGAAGCCGGGCGACGGCGTGGACCGCGCGACCCCCGAGTGCGTGTCCCTGGACGGTGGTAACACCGTCATCACCGCGAAGCTGACCAACTAGCCGGCATCTCAAAGCCCGCGCGATTCAAGAGACGGACCCTACAACACGAGCGCCGCGCTGACGATTGAATCGTCAGCGCGGCGCTCATGTTATTTCGAGAAGCCCGTGCGGTGGGGTCTACGCCTCGCCGCGGGTGGCGAGCACGTCGTCCAGGCGGGCGAAGGTCGAACGCCAGGTGGTGCGCACCTCCTCGTGAACCGAGGGAGGCATGGGGCCAATCTCCACGACGATACGGGTTCCGGACCCCACGCCGTCGGCGGTAATCACGGTCTCGGGGAAGAAACGGTGACGCTGGTAGACCAGCACGCTGCCGGGGTTGCCCAGGTGATCGGGCAGCTGCTCGGCGTACTCAATCTCCTTGAAGGGCTCGATGGCCAGAAAGCGGCTCTGCAGGATGCAAGACACCGAGGGGTCCACCTCGTTGATCATGGACAGGCGCTGCATGCCGCCCACCACGGGTTCAAGCACCACGTCGGTGGGGCGCACGTGCCAGCCGGCCGGGCCGTACCAACGGACCAGCAGCTCGGGGTCCATGTACGCGCCGAAGACGTCTTCGATGGGTGCGGCAATCTCGTGGTCGAAGACGAGGAGCTCCTCGTCGGGGACGCGGGTGATGCTCATGGTTTTCTCCTGATGAGGTCGTGGGCTGTGCGGTCGGCGGGCTTAGGGCTTCTTACCGGAGTAGTAGTTACCGAGGAACTCGTCGCGGTACTCGAAGTAGGTGCCGTCCTTGATGGCCTCGCGGGCGTCGTCCACCATGCGCACGATGAAACGCTCATTGTGGATGGAGGCGAGGGTCGCCGCCAGGCGCTCGTCGGCCTTGAAGAGGTGACGCAGGTAGGCGCGGGTGTAGTGGGTGCAGGTGTAGCAGTCGCAGCCCTCGTAGATGGGCGAGAAGTCCGCCTTGAAGCGCGCGTTGGTGATGTTGTAGCGGCCGGTGGGGGAGTAGACGGCGGCGTTGCGTGCCACGCGGGTGGGGGAGACGCAGTCGAAGGTGTCTACACCGTTTTCGATGCCGACGAAGATGTCGTCGGGTTCGGAGATGCCGAGCAGGTGGCGGGGCTTGGATTCGGGCAGCTCTTCGGCGCACCAGCGCACGATGGTGCCGAGGTTTTCCTTCTCGAGCGCACCACCGATGCCGAAGCCGTCGAAGGGCATGGAGCCCAGATCCTGGCATGCCTTGCGGCGCAGGTCCTCGTACTGTGCACCCTGAATGACGCCGAACAGCGCCTGGTAGGGCTTGCCCACGCGCTCAGTGGTCAGGCGCTGGTGCTCGGCGATGCAGCGCAGCGCCCACAGGCGGGTGCGTTCGAGCGCCTCCTCCTGGTAGCCGCGGGAGTTGTAGAGGGTGGTCAGCTCGTCGAAGGCGAACATGACGTCGGCACCGATCTGGTGCTGAACCTGCATGGACACCTCGGGGGTGAAGCGGTGAATCGAGCCGTCAATGTGCGACTTGAAGTTCACGCCGTCGTCGTCAATGTGGGCGAGGCGTTCCTTGCCCTTCGCCACGTCGTCGTCGCCGAGGGGGCGGCCGTCGGCGCCCTTAGCGTCCGCGACGGTACCCATGTCGATTACCTTCTTGAAGCCGGAGCCCAGGCTCATGACCTGGAAGCCGCCGGAGTCGGTGAAGGTGGGGCCGTCCCAGTTCATGAATGCGCCCAGGCCGCCTGCCGCATCCAGGATTTCGGGGCCGGGCTGCAGGTACAGGTGGTAGGCGTTGGAGAGCAGAGCCTGAGCGCCGAGCTCCTTCATGGATTCGGGCAGGACCGCCTTGACGGTTGCCTTGGTGCCCACGGGGGTGAAGGCGGGGGTCTGGATCTGTCCGTGCGGGGTGGTGATAACACCGGTGCGTCCGCGGAACTGTCCGCCGTTGGCTTCCACACGTTCAACGCTGGGGGAGGCGGTGTCCGCCAGGCGGCTGGTGATGGTGAAGCCAAAGTCCTCGGTGGGGAAAGAGTTATCTAGAACGCTCATTCTTCTCTCGATTGTTTGCTTTCCGTCTGAATGTCTACACCTTAGCCTACCGGAAAACCCCGCCTCTCTTGCCGGAGGCGGGGTTCACGAGAATTTAGCTGAGAGTAGCTGATCTTAGCCTGCGAAGTCGCCGAGCATATCCACGGTCGGCACGAAGAAGAGGGTGCCGGTCACCGCGGTGCTGAAATCCAGCAGGCGGTCGTAGTTGGCGCCATCCACTCCCATGAACATGTTCTTCAGCATCTTCTGAACGGTCGAGAAGGTGCTGGCGTAGCAGATGAAGTAGGTGCCCAGCTCGTTGTTACCCACGGTGCCGAAGGGCATGTTGTCGCGAATAACCTTGAAATCGTCACCGATATTGGCGATAGCGGAGTGCGAGTTGGCGGGCTTTTCGTCCTCGCTCATCTCAATGTCGTCCTGCTTGGAACGGCCAATGACCTTCTCCTGCTCGGAGACAGGCAGGGCGTTCCACGCGGTCATGTCGTGGATGTACTTCTGCACGAACTGGTAGCTGCCGCCCCTGTACATGGGGTCGCTGTCACCGATGAGACCGAAGTATTCACGTGCCGCGGGGGTCTGCGGGTTCTCGGTGCCGTCCACAAAACCGATGATGGCGCGGCCATCCCAGTAGCGGAAGCCGTGCACCTCTTCGAGTACCTCGGCTACATCGCGCAGAGCCGCGGTAATAGCGGAGGCCATATCGTAGGCGACGGACGGCTGGGTCGCACGGATGTGGAAGTGCAAATCGCCGGGAGTGGACACCGCGGTGTGCTTGGGGCCCCTAATCTCCTCGAAGTCCACAAGCTCCTGCGGCAGCGGCTTGGGCAGATCCAGGGTCAGCCACGCGCTGTGGCTGATACCCAGCACAATGCTGGCGTTCTCGGACGAGTAGCGGTTCGCGGCGGTGTGGTTGAGGTTAATGACGAGCCCGCAGAGGTTCTGGAACCCCTCAATGAGCGCATCCTGGCTGAGGCCTTCCTTGAACTTCCACACCATGAAAATGGTGTTAGCGTTCGGGCTGGCAGTGACCTGTTGTGATTCTGAAGCAAGCATAAAATTCACCGTACGCCCGCGCGCACGCCCCCGCAATGAACCCAGCCCTAACATACCGCCCGGTCTCTAGTAGCCGCGGTGCGAAGCGATATCGCGAGCATGGGCCAGGCGCGCGGCGGTCTCGAGAATAATCCAGGCCTGCAGCTGCGTGGAGAACTCTACGGGCACGCCGGGCTTGAGCGCCTCGCTCGTGGCCTGCGTGAAGCGCGGGGAGAACTGCACGAGCGCCCGACCGCGAATCTCGTTGGGGTCGATGCCCAGCTCGTTCATCGGCAGGTTCGGGTCGAATTCGCGGCGGCCCTCCCACAGGGCGCGGGCGGTCGAGTAGATAAGGCTGGAGGCCAGGGCGCGGGCCTCGTCGCTCAGCAGGGGCGAGGATGCCGCCATGCCCAGGTAGCGCACCAGGATACCGGTGAAGAGGCCGCCATCGCCGTCGCCGTGCGAGATGAGGATGCGGCGGCGCGCTCCGGAGACAAATTCGACCTCCTCGGTCATGTGCTTCACGATGCCCACAATAAGGCGCTCCGCACGCTCGATAGGGTCCACCTCGCAGGGCACGCCGGAGGCGGCCAGGGTTAGCAGGGCACCCAGTGCGGTGCCCTGGTTGTAGGTGTACTCGCCGCGTTCGAGCTCGTACTCCTCGCCGCGAACGTTCACGCCGTCCATATAGAGCGAACGTTCTGCGTCCCAGAGGGTTGCGTTCATCCAGTCAATGAGGGCGGCGGCGGTGTGCGGGTCACCCGCGCGAGCGTATGCGATAGCTGCCGGTGCGGTGGCCGCGGCGTTCACGAAGTCGCGCTTGGACTTGCGCCAGCTCATGCCTCCGCCGGGCGCGAAGCCCTTGGCGAGCTGCTCGAAGAGGGCGGCCCCGGCGTCCTGTGCGGCCACGTCGTTTGCGCCGGTCAGCTCAATCGAGAAGGAGTTCATGCGGCCCACCGCGAGGGTCAGCCAGGCCATGTCGTCAAAGTAGTCGTTGGCGTAGCGGCCAAGGTTGCGCACGTTGATGCCGCGCAGCAGCGCGCGGGCACGGTGCAGCTGCTCCTGAGCCTCAGTGATGCGACCCTCGCGCAGGTGGCGCTGGCCGGCGTCGATGATGCACTCGAGCAGGTGGGCCTGCCACCAGTAGTGCCACGTGTTCAGGCGCTGGCTCAGCGGGCGGGGGTCGGGTACCTGAATGGATCCGATGAGCGCTCCGGGCACGCCGAGGATGCGGTGCACGAAGGTGTCGGTGACGCTGACGGCTGCGGCCTCGGCGTGGGAGGAGGTGCGTTCCGCGTACTCGCTCATAGATGCCGGGGAGTGCGCGGTGTGGGAAGACGGCTGGGAATTCACGGTGCCCTCTATATGTGTACGGTGAAGTCTTACTTCTGCATTATCGCATTTTTTGGTGCCGGGTCATCACCGGTCCCTCCGGGGGTTCAGCTTGCCTCCCACACCGCGCTGTTCTTGATCTCCCATGCACTTAATGTGCGACCGCTACGCAGGCTGATGGGCTCGCCGGTGATGGGATGTTCGAAGCTCAAAGTGTAGGCCAGCAGTTGCAGCGGGCGCTCGGGGCGGTCGGGTCCGTCGGGGAGCACACGCGGGTAGAGTACGTCCCCAAGAATCGGGGCGCCCAGCAGGTTCAGGTGCGCTCGCAGCTGATGGGTCTTACCGGTGTGCGGGGCGAGGTCGTAGAGGCCCCACGGGCGACCGGATTCGACGCCCCAGGCCTCGGCCTCGGCCGGGTTGGGGGTGAAGGTTTCCAGGATGCGCGCGGTGGTGAGGGTGTTCGGCTCCACGCCCCGCGCCACGCACTCCGTCTCTGAGAGCTGCCGGACCTGCAACACGTCGCGCACCTTCTGAATGTGTGAACGCACCCGCAGCCCCTCCGTGCTCAGGGCTTGTTCGGCGGCGGTGGGGTCGGCGGGCACCGGGGCCACAGCGCGGTAGGTCTTCGATACCAGGCGGTGCTGGAACATCATCTGGAAGGGGCGGCGCGCCTGAACGGTTTTGGCGAAGAGTAACACCCCGGCGGTGGGGCGGTCGAGTCGGTGAATTGGGATGAGCAGCGGGTTGCCCTCGCGCACGCGTAGCTTGGTCAGCGCGGTCTGCGCGATATAGGAACCGCGCGGGGTGGTGGGCAGAAAGTGGGGTTTGTCGATGGCCAGCACGTGCTCGTCCTCGTAGAGTACCGGCATGTCGGAGGGGAGTTCGGGCTCATCGGCGAGCTCGCGGAAGTACCAGATGCGCTCGCCGGGCGCGTAGGGGCTGGAGGCGGTCAGCACCGTGCCGTCATCCAGGCGCACCTCGCCGGTTTCGAAGCGGGAGTGAATAATCTGCGGGTCGTTCGGGTAGAAGCGCGCGATGAGGTAGTCGGCAATCGTGGCGGGGGCGCGTCCGCCGGGGGAGAGTTCCTCCGGGAGCTCCTCGGGGTGGGGGAGCATGAGCTGGATGGGGTCGATGCCGTTCTTCTGCGCCAGCGGAGGGGCCAGCAGGCGGCGATGCGTGCGGCGGGCGGGCTTGGCGTGCTGCGCGGAGGTTTCCTGCACAGAGGTGATCCGGGTGGAGGTGCTCAGCTCCGGGGTGTTACGGGCCCTCGGCGTGTCGCGGTGGGAATCGTGGGTGGGCATGGCTCTACTGTACCGGTTGGTGCGGCGGCCTAGAGGAATCGCAGATTTATCTGACACTCATCTGTTCTTGTGGGAATAGGTGGGGATAAAAACGAAATACTCACACATTTTTGAAAATATTCGGGATTTAATTTAAAAAAATAAAGCTAATTTTACAAAAACAAATGAATATATACGTTATTTTCGAAAACCCTGTCAAACCATCAATAATAAATACTTCATTTAGAGTATATAGCCCGTTGCAGATTAAAAGATGTGAAGCGTATAGAGACCTGGTAGGCTGAATAGCCTACGTCATAAATACTTTTAAAAAGGCTGAGAAGCGCATTAAAGCGTTACGATTAAGACACAGAAGTTCGAAAAATCGAACGAAGGGGTCGAAATGGGACAGAAACAGCGTAAGGAAGCAGAGATTAAGGGAACTCCCCCGGTTGCACCGGTGCAATCTGACACTTCACACGCACCTCAAGGCACAGTCGCCGAGGCTAAAGTTTCTGCGCCGTTCACCGAACAGGGCGCAGAACACCGCACCGCGGGTGCGTTGCGAATGGAACCGCACGAGCGTGAAGAGCAGATTCTTCAGGTGGCTTCGGAACACTTTGCGCGCAAGGGCGTGCTCGGCGCGTCCATGAGCGCCATCGCCCGCGATGCGGGCATCACCCGCGCGCTGCTCTACCACTACTTCCCCGGCAAGGACTCGCTCGCCGCGGCGGTCACCCGCCGCGAGGCCAAGGCGGTTCTCGAGGCGTTGGGCGAGCATCACGAGAACCCCGAAGAGGCTCTGCGCAATGCACTGCGCACGTACTTCCTCGTGGTGGCGGGCGTCCCCACCCCCGGCGGTGAGGACTTCCCCAATAACCCCACGGACTACCTCGAATGGATGCTCAAGCGTACCGGCATGCCGATTAACGACCGCACCCGCGTCATTCTCGGCGGCTGGTTGCAGCTCGTGGATTACTTCGCCCTGCACGTGGTGCAGCTCAACCCCCGCGACCAGCGCACCGTGCGCACCCGCGGTCTGGGGCTGGAAGAAGCCATTGACCTGTGCCTGGGTGCCGTCGATACCCTCACCGGAGGCTACTAGCCTCACGGTCCGCAAACTTCCCTCTCCGATGTTTGGTTGCAGGATTCGACGACAATGGGGCCGCGGATCCCCGGACGGATATTCCTCCGCCGGGCCCCCGGGCTCGAGCCGGTGGGCCGAGGTATCGCGCCACGGCCCACCGTCTCGAGGACCCCGAGAGCGCGGCGGATTCCGGGAATACCATCCGGTTTGTGAGTAGGGAACGCAGAGCGCCCCGCACCTCCCTCATGGGGAGGCGCGGGGCGCTTTGTCGTGCGCGGAAGGCCCCTGCGGATGCCTCGCCGCGTCGGGGAGTCGTCCTAAACCGGTACGGGCGAGCCGGCGCTAGAGAGGTCGGCGCATGGAGAGCCCGCGCACCGTGGCGTAGAACCCCTGATGCTGCAGGGCGCGGCGCAGAATCTGCACCGGATCCTCACCCTGCCGGTTGAGGGTGGGGGAGTCGGTGAGAAGCTCCACGTCGTTGACCTTCTCAATCGAGATCTTATCCATGCCGCCCGAGTCCATCATGCGCGCGATGGCCGGGGCGGCCGCCTCGAGCAGAACCGGGTCGGTCGTAAAGATGAGCAGGGTCTTCGCGCCGCGCTCCAGGTAGAGCACAGGTGCACCATCCACGAGCACCACGCAGGCGCCGGCCTTGCGAGCCGGGCGGTGCCGCAGGGGTGCCGAGCCCTCCGAGAGCTTCGACAGCTCGGGCCAGGCGAGGGCGGCACCGTAGGGGTTGGCCGGGTCCGTGGCGGCCAGAAGCGTCACCGTGAACGTGCCGAACACCTCCTCGGTCGCGGTGCGGCGCGGTCGCTCATCGCGCGGGCCGAGGCGGTCGGCCGCCGAGCGTAGCGCATCCACCGTGGCGGGGGCCGCGAACTGTGCGGCGCCCAGGCCCTCGATAAAGTAGCCGCGGCGCACGAGCGCACGGTCCTCGGCCTCGGAGTAGATGCGGTAGAGCTGGCTGAAGCCGCCGGGGGAGTCCTCGCCCTGCAGGCAACCGCGCGTAAGCACGCCGTAGCGGTCCAAGAGCAGGTCGGCGCGCGCCAGGGCAGCCACCGTGGGGTCCAGAGGCTCGCCCAGTAGGGAGTCTACGCGAGAGAAGCGGCCGCTATCCTGCGGGGCCACCGGCGAGGGACCTCCCCCGGCGTACCCGCCGCGCAGGGAACGGCCCATCGAGGCTCGCGCCGCCGCGATGCGGCCGGCTCCGCGGCGACCCACCCGCGAGAGGCGAGGGGCGGCCGCCGGGGTCGGATGCGCGCTCCTGACCCCCGCAAGCGTCGCGCGAACCGGGCCGAAGGAATCGTTCGTCAGCACGCCGGCCCACACGAGGCGCCACAGGGCGCTCGAGAGCTCGGCGGTATCCGGGAATGAGACCGTCTGGCCGGGGGCCGCCGCCCCACTGAGAATCTGAACGACCCGCTCGCGCAGGGCCGGCACGAAGAGGCCGCCGTGGGCGAGCGCCTCGTGGATTGCGTGCTCGAGGGTGCCGGGGGTCTGCAGGCGCTCGAGGAGCTCGGGCTCCTCCTCCCGCAGAAAATCCGCGGGGTAGCCGGGGCCCAGGGTGAGCGGCGCGCTCTCGCTCAGGTGCAGGCGAATCCAGCCGTCGGAGCGCTGGGAGGCGCCGCCGAGCCGACCGGCCCCGGTGAAGAAGACGCAGCCGGTCATCATGAGCTCGTCGAGCAGGTGCGGGCGGTAGCCCTTCACACGGGCCGGCAGGATGAGCGTTTCCAGAGCGGAGGCGGGCATGCGCACACCGGCCAGCTGGTCGATGGCGGTCAGCAGCTCCTCCTGCAGGGCGGGCTCGTCGAGGCCTTGAGCGCCGTTCGGCGCGCCGGTCTGTTCCTCCCGGGCGTTCTCGGGCGCGGCGGAGGTGAGGGGCGCGGGTGCCTCGTCGATAATTCGGGCCGTGCGTTGCGGCTCGAGGTACGCGCCGTAGGCGCTCGCCTCGGCCAGGGGCCGGGCCACTCGTACCGATAAAGAACGAACGTTCTGCCATGTGGGCAGGAAGAATCCGTAGGCCCGCGCGGGGACCGGCTCAATCTCCTGCCGCAGTGCCGCAAGTGAGCGGGCGCGAATCGTGCGTAGAACCTGCACATCCACCCACTCGGGGGAGCCGCCCGGCCCCTCGGCCCACTCGGAGGCGCCCCGCATCACCTCGGGCAGGAACTCGCCGGAGGTCACGCGCCGCTGGCGCTGCAGGCGCAGCAGCACGGGGAGAAGCACGCCGGTGCCCACCGGAGTCAAGCGCGAGAAGTGGGCCGCAGCCTCGTGCACTCCGAAGGGAATGTGGGTGCGGGCAAAACGGGAGACCAGGTCCTCGAGCGGTTCGGCCACCGGCTCCAGGAAGGCGAGCGGTAGCGCCGCGGCGGGCATAATGCCCAGGCCGTCGCGCAGGCGGGCCGCGTCCTCAACCGCGGCGTAGTAGAGCTGCGGGCCGCTTTCCGGAGTCCCCGGCCCCTTGAAGGAATAGGCGCGCCGCGCGTGCACGAGTCGCTCGGCCAGCTCGCGGGCGTACTCCTCGCTCACCGGGGGTTCCGCGGGGCAGTGCTCGGCGGATCGATCCGGAGTCGTCGGCTCGGGCTCGGCAGACTCCGGGCGGAGTCGCTCGGCCAGCTCGCGGGCGCTCAACGGGCCCAGCTGTCGCAGCAGGTCCGCCGCACCCTCCACCCCGGAGGCCCGGTAGCGTTCGCCCGTGCGCTGCAGGCGGGCCAGGGTCTGCGTCAGTACCGCAGGGTCCAGCAGCTCGCGCAGCCCGGTCGTGCCCAAAAGCTCCGCGAGCATGGCCGGGTCCAGGGCTAGGGCGGCGGCGCGGCGCTCGGCGGCGGGCGCATCCGCATCGTAGAGGTGCTCGGCCACGTACTCGAAGAGCAGGGTGCGGGCGAAGGGCGAAGGAGCCTCGGTCTCCACCTCCATCAGGGCAATACTGCGAGACTCCAGGGCGCGGTGCACCTGTAGCAGGGCCGGCAGATCGTACACGTCCTGCAGGCACTCGCGGGCGGTCTCCAGCAGGATGGGGAACTCGGGGTACTTGCGGGCCACGTCCAGAAGCTGCGCGGCGCGCTGACGCTGCTGCCAGAGCGGCGTGCGCTTGCCGGGATTACGCCGGGGCAGTAGCAGGGCGCGGGCCGCGTTCTCGCGGAAGCGCGAGCCGAAAAGAGCCGAATCGGCCACGCTATCGGTGACGATGCCCTCCAGCTCTTCGGGGTCGAAGAGGAAGAGGTCGGCCCCGGGTGGCACGTCCTCCATCGCGGGCAGACGCAGGACGATGCCGTCGTCAGCCGCCATGACCGAGGCGTCCACGCCGTAGCGCTCGATAATGCGGGCGCGCACCGCGAGGGCCCAGGGGGCGTGCACCGAGTAGCCCAGGGGCGAGTGGAGAATCAGCCGCCAATCGCCCAGCTCGTCGCGGTGACGTTCCACGATGAGGCGCCGGTCGGAGGGAACGGCACCCGTGGATTCGCGCTGCTCGCGCAGGTAGGCCAGCAGGTTGTCCACGGCCCAGCGGTCCAGGCCGAGCTGCCCGAGCTGTCCGCGGGCGGCGGGTGCATCCGCGGCCTCCAGAGAGGCGAGGGCTCGGGTGAAGGCACCCGTTTGCAGGCCCAGGGCGTAGGGGCGTCCTGCGCGGTCGCCGTGCCAGAAGGGCAGGCGCGCGGGCAGGCCGGGGGCGGGGGTGACACGCACCGCGTCGTGGGTGATTTCCTCGATGCGCCAGCTGCTGGCGCCGAGGGTGATGACCTCGCCGGCCCGGGATTCGTAGACCATTTCCTCGTCGAGCTCGCCGACGCGCTTGGGGCCGCGTTCCTCGTCCCCGCCGACGAGGTAGACGGGAAAGAGACCGCGGTCGGGGATGGTTCCACCGCTCGTGACGGCGAGGCGCTGAGCCCCGGGGCGGCCCTCGATACTGCCGGAGGGTGCCTGCTCGGTGGGGGTTCGATCCCAGAGGATGCGCGGGCGCAGCTCGGCGAACTCGTCGGAGGGGTAGCGGCCGGCGAGCATTTCGAGCGTGGCGTCGAAGAGGGCGCGGGGCAGCTCGGAGTAGGGGGCGCTGCGACGCAGGGCCTCGTACCAGGAGTCAACGCTGATGGGCCCAAGGGCGCAGGCGGCCACGGTCTGCTGGGCGAGCACATCCAGGGGGTTGGTGGGAATCGCGAGCGGCTCGAGGGTGCCGCTGCGCATACCCGCGAGGGGCACGGTCGCCCCGAGGAGGTCGCCGCGGTGCTTGGGATAGAAGACGCCGCGGGAGATATCGCCCACGCGGTGGCCGGCGCGGCCCACGCGCTGCAGGGCGGAGGCGACGGAGGGAGGCGCGGCCACCTGAATGACGAGGTCCACGTGGCCCATATCGATACCCAGCTCGAGCGAGCTGGTGGCCACCACGCAGCGCAGGGTTCCGCCCTTGAGCGCCTCCTCGATGAGGGTGCGCTGTTCCTTGGAGACGGAGCCGTGGTGGGCGCGGGCCAGGGGAGGCACGGCCTCGGGGGAGTTCACATCAGTCTGTGCGGCGTACTCCTCGGGGTCGATGCCCCGCCGGGCGAGCTCGCGGCGCAGGTGAATGTCGTTGAGCGCCGCGGTGAGCTTTTCGGCAAGCCCGCGGGAGTTCACGAAAACGATCGTAGAACGGTTGTTCTCGATGTGGTCGACGATGCGTTCCTGCACTCGGGGCCAGATGGAGGTCTCGGCGTGCCCCTCCGTCCCGCCCGCGGCCTCCGCGTAGGCCTCTGCGGGGTCAAGAACGGCGTTGAGGCCGAAGGATGCGAGCTCCTCCGCGCCCGTTCCGCCCGTTCCGCCGGTTTCGTCCCCGGGCACTCCGGGAGCCTCGGAACCGGCCGAGGGCGCGGTGGGGAAAACCCCGATGGCATCCTCGAGGGTGTAGCCGGGGGCGGAGGGGCTTTCTGCGGAAGGGTCGGCGGAGGGATCGGCAACGGGCATGGCGGCGGGAAAGGCCGGTTTCGGTGCGCCTCCTGCCCCCTCGCCCGGCCCGTAGAGGCCCTGCCCGTAATCGTTTGCCCCGCCGAGGGCCGCCATATCGGGAACGGGAACGCTCAGACTCAGGTCCCAGCGCTTGGGTACCGGTTTGTTGACGATGTTCACGGGCTGCACGCCGCCCAGAAAACGGGCCACAGCGTTGGGGTTCTCGATGGTCGCGGAGAGCCCGATGCGCTGGGCAGGTTCGGGCAGGAGCGCGTCCAGGCGCTCGAGGGAAACGGCCAGGTGCGCCCCGCGCTTGGTGGCGGCCAGGTTGTGAATCTCATCCACGATGACCGTGGTGACGCCGGCGAGGGTGTCGCGGGCGGAGCTGGTGAGCATGAGGTAGAGAGACTCGGGGGTGGTGATGAGAATGTCCGGTGGGTTGCTGATGAGCTGGCGGCGCTCGCGGGCGGGGGTGTCGCCGCTACGCACACCCACGGTGATGAGGGGCTCCTCCGGTGCGCTTCCGGCGTCCGCGGCGCTCAGTCGCGTGATGCCGGCCAGCGGCGCGCGCAGGTTGCGTTCGACGTCAGCGCCGAGGGCTTTGAGGGGCGAAATGTAGAGAATCCGCGTGCCGCGCGGAGGCTGCGCGGTGCCGGCGGCCCGCTCACGGTGTTCGCGGTAGAGGGCGTCGAGGGACCAGAGGAAGGCCGCGAGGGTCTTGCCCGAGCCGGTGGGTGCAATGATGAGGGTGTTGCGGCCCTCGCGGATGCTCTCCCATGCGCCTTCCTGCGCGGCGGTGGGCGTGCTGAAGGCGCGGCGGAACCACTCGCGGACGGGGGCGGAGAAGTGGGAGAGTGCATCGGTCATGCTTCAATTATGACGCGTGTTACGGGTCACTTGATTTACGGGTGGTGCGGGGTGATGATGGCTTGACAGATAACATGCGGACCCCATAATATTTTACTCGTAAAATAATTTAAGAACTCAGCAAAGGAATCATCATGACCCGCCTGAACGAAGAACAGCTCGTCGCGCTCTTCCACGAGCCTCGCACCGCCTATTCCTTCACCGACGAGCCCGTCACCGACGAACAACTGCGCCGCATCCAGGAGCTCACCTTCTACGGCCCCAGCGCCTTCAACAGCCAGCCCCTGCGCATCACCTGGATCAAGAGCCCTGAGGCTCGCGAGCGCCTCATCTCCTACCTGGTGGACGGTAACAAGCCCAAGGCCGAATCCGCACCCATGATCGCGCTGCTCTCCGCAGACCACGGCTGGGTCGAGAAGGCCGACACCTTCAACCCCCGCTCCGCGGAGTTCATTAAGGGCTACTATGCTGACGAAAACCTGGCAAAGCCCACCGCCGATATGAACGCGCACATCCAGGCTGGCTACTTCATCACCGCGATTCGCGCCCTCGGCCTGGACGCAGGTCCCATGACCGGCGCAGACTTCGAGGGTCTGAAGAAGGAGTTCCTGGCGGGTACCAACGAGCAGCCTTTCCTGGTCGTCAACATTGGCCACGGCATCCCCTCCGGCTACGATCGTTCCGCACGCTTCAGCCACGAGGACGTCACCCGCTCCGTCTAAAACGCGCGAAGCTGCCACATAACCTTGAGCCTAAGAATTAGGCTTAGAAATAGTTCAAGGGCGGTTCCCCGCGATGGGGAACCGCCCTTGAACTATATACGCGTTTAACGTCTTACTGCGCCGCCTGCTGGGTCGCGCTACCTAGCGTGCCCCAAACTGGCCCACGGACAGTTGCGGGACCGAAGAGGAACAAGCCGTCGTGTCGAAGGGTACGGTAACGCCGTCCCGATCGCCGGCAAGGCCCACCAGGAAGCCCTCCACCTGTCGCGCGCCGCAGCTATCGCCGAAGCGGCTCGTATTGATGGAGCGCATTACCACCGTGGTGCTATCACCCGGGGCGATGGTCACACCGGCGGGGTTCATGAACTCGGAGGAGTTAGAAGCCTCTCGCCCCACCCAATTACCCGAAGAGTCCGCGTAAATCACGCGCGGGTACCCGCGCAGGGAACAGGGTGAATCGCTGGAATTCTGGAAGTACAGCGTGAGGGTGCGTGCACCGGGGGAGTTGTCCGTCACGGAGACCGAAACGTTCAAATCATCCATGGAGCACTGCGAGGGTCCCTCGGCGTTCTTCTGGCCGGAATTATCGGATCGGCTCGAGCTACCGTTGTTATTACCGTTGCTGTTGCCGCCGGAGGAATTCGACGAACCCGAGTTCGAGGAAGAGGAACCGGAATCCGAGGAAGAACCCTGACGGTTCCCGGAATCGGAGTCATTGCGCTCTTCGCCGTTATTGCTCTCGCTATTCTCCGGGGGAAGACCCTCGTGCTTTGCCTCGCTCGAGGAAGAAGACGAATGATCGTGCTTCGACTCGTGATTCTCCGAGCTAGACTCCTCGGCGTGAGCGGAGGAAGAATCCCCGTGCTCCGGGGACGCGCTATTGACAACTGTGATGGAGCCCGGGGCCACCGAAGCGCTGGGGCTCTCGGAAGCCACACTAATCGTGCCGGGCTTCACCGATGCGGAGGCACTCGGGTGTGCCGAGGTGTCCTCTGCATCCTGACCGGCCTGGGACGCGCCGCATCCACTGAGCGCGAGCACGCCGCAGAGGAGGGTGGTTGATGCGAGTACCTGAGCCGATTTAAACATTGTTACATCGCCGCCTGCATTTGGATTTCTGCTCCGTCCATACCGGGGGCGTACTCAACCTGGCAGCACAGGCGGGAATATTCGTTTGCGACATCATCAACCATGTCGAGCAGGTCCTGCTCGGCCTCGGTGCGCTCACCGGAAGCCGCGTAGTGCTCGGGGTCAATGAAGGCGTGGCAGGTTGCGCAGGATGCGTTACCGCCGCAGGTGGCGAGGACCGGCACGCCGTTGGCCTGGAGGGTCTCCAGGAGGGTGTGGTGGTCTTCCCACTGAATATCGTAGTGTTCGCCTGCTTCGTCAGTGACCTTAATCGTTACGCCCATGCGTTCTCCTTCTTCTGTAGTGATGCGTTTCTATTGTAGAGGCAGGGGCCGGTATTAACCCCACCGATGTGATACCCCGAACTCTAGCGTCACGCATCCTGCGGGAACGCATATTAATTTTTATGCTGAAGAGCACGTATAGCTCGCTTCTAGTCTACCCTTTGATCCCTTGACAAGCGGGGAAAGACCCGTCATTTACTCCTGCCCCGGGGTGCAAATAAATACCTTGGAAAGCATAAAGACGCAGGGGCGGGGCGCCGGGAGCACAGCCCCCGAGCCCCGCCCCTTCTGCGAGCGCACGGCCTAACGCGCACCGGGTCTGCCAACCCGGTCTATACGTACGGGCTATCCGGCCAGCTCACCCTCGGAACGCTGCCCTTCAGCTCACGCTATCCGCGGGCTGCTTGCCGTCATCCGGCGCGGAATCCTCCGCCGGGAGCGCATCCTTTGCGGGGCGGGTACCCCGCACGATGCCGCGCACGCTATCGCGCGGATCGGCATAGCGCAGATCAACACCGAAGGTATTGCGAATCTGACGCGCAGAATTCAGGTGCCAACGCTGCGAGTCGGAGGGAGTCACCGACGTGACGGCCTTCTGCCCCGGAGCCAGCGCTTCGTGGCGTATATCGTAGTGCTTACCGCCCATCGTCACCGTGAATCCGTGCTCCTGTAGAAGCTGGACGAACTCGTCCACGTCGTGCGGAATCTTGCGGCCGCGCTGGCGCTTGCGTCCGCTCATGCGCGGCTGAGACTCAAAGGGATTACGGTTCGCGGCGACACCGCGCGCAATGCGGATGACCTGCTGATCGGAGTGTGAGAACTCCACCTGGTAGCCGTTGAGGGAGTACACGGTGCGGCTCGTACCAGGAATGGGCTGGCGGTTATCGGCCTCATCCAGGATGCGCGTAATGTACTCGCTCGTCAGGCCCAGCGCCTTGAGCTGGCTCTGAGCCTCGAGGGAGAGCTGGTAGCCGCCGGCCGAGGCCTTGAGCGGGCGCAGGGCCAGAACCTCCACGGTGAGGGGGTTCAACACAACCTGGTAGCCCAGATCCTCGTGGGTGTAGAGGGTGACCTCGCGGCCGTAGCGGTTTTCCTCGGCGGTCTCCTCGCGTACCACGCTCTTGGGGGATTCGATAATCTCGAGCAGCAGGGCGTAGCCGAGGTCGTGGCGCATCATGTAGTCCATGACGCCGGGCAGCACCCCGTAAATGCGGCGGCTCTCCGGCACCTCGCCGTAAAACTCCTGTTCGATGCGCGCGGCGATACGCTGATTCTCGAGCGGCACCTCGGTCAGCGGGATGAGCCGCTGGTTGGAGGGACGAATCTTCGCGCGCGCCGCGGCGGGCTTGGGGGTCTTGCGGTAGGCCTCCACGAGGGCCTGCTGCTGCTGCACGAATTCGTGGGCGATGAGCGGCATCAGGGTGAAGTAGAGCTCTGCGGCCTCGGGGCGAATCGCGCCGCGCTCATCGAGCAGGGAGGCGTCCTCGTCGTTGGCGAGGTCCCAGGTACGCTCCGTCCCCTCCTCCGCCTCGCGGTAGCTGTAGCCGGCCAGGGAGGCCAGCTCCTGCAGGCGCACGTACACCTCGAGGGGAACGGTAATCTGCTTGGCCGACATTACTTCTCCTCCTCGGCGTTCTGAGCGTTCTGGGGCTTGGGCTGTTCGGATGTGGCGGCCTCGGCCTGCCGGTTAATGGCATCGCTGAGATCCTCAATCTGCGCGCGGCGCAGACTCTCGGCGTGCAGGGCCTGGAAATCGGGGGTCTTGGTCAGGGAGAGTACGGTCCGCTGATCCGGGGAGATGGTCATCTCCAGCCCCTCCGCGGCGTAGATGCGGGTCCAGCCCTCACCCATGCGCACGCTTTCGGGGTTCTCGAGCGTGCGGACCATAAGGTCGAAGACGAACTCGGGGTTCTTGGAGAGGAAGACGCGGGCGCGCTCGCTGAAGGCCATTTTGAGAGCATTGAGCGGGGTGTACTCGCCGCGGGCCAGGGCGGTATTGGCCCCGTCATTGCACTCGGCTTCGTACTCGTCGACGACGGTTATTAGCTCGGCGGAGGCGGTGTTGACGTCCACGCGGTAGTCGTCATGCCTGAAGCGAATCGTCCAGTCGTTGACTCGTTCCGCTGCGCCCTCGCGCAGGACGGTGCGCACGAGGTCCTCGGTGAGTCCCTCGCGCTCCATGCGCTGACGCAACCCGGGACGGATGCGGTAGGCGCGCTCACGATCTTCCGCGGTGACCCCTGCGGGGCGGGTGGGAGCCTCGGGCGCAACGTTCTTCGTCGCGGTCCGCGCGGCTCCGGCGGAGGGCACGGGCACCGGCGCCGGGATGTTCGGGGCCTCCGAAGCGATGTTTTCGGGGGTGGCGTTCTGCTCAGTGGCCTGCTCGGCGGCCTGCTGCCGGGCACGCAGGCCCTGCAGGTACTCCTCGATCTGCGGCGGGCGGTAGGTGAGCGTCGCCTTGCGGAACATGCTGGGTGAGGGGGCCGCGGAGGGCGCCGGCGGTTTCGGTGCGGCCGGGCGCGTCTCGGAGGAAACCTCGAGGGGCGCGGGGGCAACCGGTGCGCTGGGCTTCGGCGGGGCAGGTTTGGGGGCTGCAAATTGGGCGGCGGAGGGCTTGGGTGCGCTGGGCTTCGGGACGCTGGGCTTGGGGGCCTCCGAGGGGGCGAGACCCTTCTCCTCGACCGTCTGCTCTCCGGGAGTCTCCTGCTCGGCTACCGGTCGGGCGCGGCGAGCCATCAGCGCGGGGGAGGGCTTGGGCTTCTCCGCAGCCGGTGCAACGGCCTCGGCCGATTCACTCGTTTCTTCGCCGCTCTGCACGACGATTCCCTCGGTAGCTTCCCCGGCCTCGGTAACGGTTTCTGCGTCGTTGCCCTCTGCGCCGGTGTCTTCGGGGCCTTCTGCGGTGTCCTCTCCTCGCAGGAGGGCGGCCATAAGCTCCTGACGCGAGGTGTACGGGATGATTTGGTCGGGCGTATCGATATAGCGCGGGAAGTTTTCGTAGAGAATTTTTGCGGCGCTCTCGAAGAGCTTCTCAACGCTCGGCACCTCGGCGGGGGCGCAGGGGCAGAGCAACTCGCGGCGTTGGTTGTCGTAGAGGGCCCAGTGCGCGCATCGCTCGCTGGGGGCGAAGTAGTCGAGTGTTCCTAGATCTGCAATATCGATAAGCGCACCTATGAGGGATTGCGGGATGGATAACTGAGCCATGGTGCTCCTTCGCGTGATGTGTCCCTCCAACTTGGGCGTGGAAGGTCTTGTTTCCATCCTATGCGTTTTTTCACCGGTGTGCGCCGGCGCACGTCATATTGTGCGGGTGAAATGCGGATTTTTGGTGAGGATGCACCCGCCGCGCCCACAATAGGCGGGGGAAGGTGACCCCGTCCGGGCTCACATGTCCGGGGATACAAAAAATCCCCGGTTCCGAAGAACCGGGGATCGGTGGTGCGCCCGAAGGGATTCGAACCCCCAACCTTCTGATCCGTAGTCAGATGCTCTATCCGTTGAGCTACAGGCGCATGTTCCTCGCCTCGGATTTCTTCAATCCGTCGCGGCAACAGGTAATACTATACGGAGGTTACGAGGGGCCTGCAAGTCGAAAAACTCAAAAGGGTCCCATTTTTGGGTCACCGGAGTGTTGTAATGCCTTGTTTTACCGCGAAATTCCGGGGTTTTTGGTTCCCGGAAAATTTTTTAAAATATTTTTTTGTGCTGCTCCGAACGGGAGGTGGGGATCCCCTGCGAGAACCCTCCGCCCCGTACGATTCTTACCCTCCGGCCCTCGAATTTCTCATTGATTACCCTCGGTGTCTTCCTGCTGAAGGTGTGACGGGCGGAACGTAAGAAATAACGTCATAGAAGGATGTTCGGGTCGTTAATGCGTTATTCTGTAAGCATCACGAGGAAGTGGCTTCTGTCCAAGCGTGCATATTCACCATTATTTGCACGCTTGTAGTTTTTAACTGCTTCTTCGCTACCGCAGACCTATCGCGGATCAACGTAGTATCCGTGGTATTTACCGATTGAAGGGGAAAACGTCAATGGCTGACACCTCAACTCGTACTCTCTCTGCCGAACTCGAAAAGGAGCTGCAGAGCGCACCCACCACCCACCAGGGTCTTCTGGAATGGGTTCGCGAGGTTGCCGCGCTGACGCAGCCCGACCACATCTACTGGGTGGACGGCTCCGAGGAAGAATATAACCGCCTTGCGCAGGAGCTGGTGGATGCCGGAACCTTTGTTCGCCTGAGCGATCACGAATTCCCGAACTCTTACGCAGCTTTCTCCGATCCTGACGACGTGGCACGTGTCGAGGAGCGCACCTTCATCTGCTCCGAGACCGAAGAGGGCGCCGGCCCGACCAACAACTGGCGCGACCCCGTCGAAATGAAGCAGACCCTGACCGGCCTGTTCGAGGGCTCCATGCGCGGCCGTACCATGTACGTCATTCCCTTCGTCATGGGCTCCCTGAAGGCTAAGAACCCCAAGATTGCTGTTGAGCTCAGCGACTCCGCATACGTTGTCTGCTCCATGCGTATCATGGCAACCATCGGCAAGGACGTTCTGGCCAAGCTGAACGAGACCAATGGCTTCTTCGTCAAGGCCCTGCACTCCGTTGGTGCACCCCTGGAGCCCGGCCAGAAGGATGTTTCCTGGCCCTGCAACCCCGAGAAGTACATCGTCCAGTTCCCCGAGACCCGCGAAATCTGGTCCTTCGGTTCCGGCTACGGCGGCAACGCACTGCTGGGCAAGAAGTGCTACGCACTGCGCATCGCATCCGTCATCGGTCGCGACGAGGGATGGATGGCAGAGCACATGCTCATCCTGAAGATGACCAACCCCGAGGGCAAGGTTCGCTACATCTCCGCAGCGTTCCCCTCGGCTTGCGGTAAGACCAACTTCGCAATGATGGAGCCCACCATTGACGGCTGGAAGGCTGAGATGGTCGGCGACGACATCGCTTGGATTGAGTTCGACGAGAACCACCAGGCACGCGTGGTCAACCCCGAGGCCGGCCTGTTCGGCGTGGCACCGGGTACCGGTTACTCCACCAACCCGAACGCTATGAAGGCTATCGCCAAGGGCAACACCATCTTCACCAACGTTGCACTGACCGACGACGGCTCCGTCTGGTGGGAGGGCAAGACCGACGAGGCTCCCGCACACCTGATTGACTGGACCGGCAAGGACTGGACCCCCGAGTCTGGCCGCCCGGCAGCTCACCCGAACTCCCGCTTCTGCACCCCCGCATCCCAGGTGGATATGCTCGCTCCCGAGTACTACGACCCCGAGGGTGTGCCGCTGAGCGCCATCGTTCTGGGTGGCCGTCGCAAGACCACCGTTCCGCTGGTGTCCGAGTCCGACAGCTGGGAGCAGGGCGTGTTCCGCGCCGTCACCCTGTCCTCGGAGACCACCGCGGCCGCTAAGGGCGCCGTCGGCGTGATTCGCCGCGACCCGATGGCCATGCTGCCCTTCATCGGTTACAACGCCGGTGACTACTTCCAGCACTGGATTGACCTGGGCAAGAAGCACGGTGCAGAGAACATGCCGAAGGTCTACTACGTCAACTGGTTCCGCCGCACCCCCGACGGAGGCTTCGCATGGCCCGGCTTCGGCGAGAACTCTCGCGTGGTCAAGTGGATTTTCGACCGCCTGGATGGCAAGGCCGGCGGCGAGGAGACCTTCCTGGGCACCGTTCCCACCAAGGAAGACCTGGACCTGACCGGTCTGGAAATCTCCGAGGAAGAGCTGAAGGCTGCCCTGGCTGTCTCGAAGGACGAGTGGGCCGCTGAGCTTCCCGGCATCGACGAGTGGCTGGCTAAGTTCGGCGATAAGCTGCCCGCCAAGGTTCGCGAGCAGCGCGATGCCCTGGCCAAGTCCCTGGAGGACTAATTTGGTGAGGTTAAATCGCTAACTCTTTGAGTGGTTGAAGGGGCGGAATCTCGGTTGAGGTTCCGCCCCTTGCCTATCTGCCGGGCACCGAGCGCGCGAATTTGAAATGTAAAGCTATGCACCGTAAAAGATAATGCGAACGAGCCGAAGAAATATTTGGACACCTTCAATCGAGTGGGGAAGAGGCCTCTAACTTTCAGTACATGGAGCGCATCGATACAATGCCTGTGTATGTTTTTGACGCGCCCCGGTCGGTCGATGCGGTGCGCGTGCCACCGGATGCTCGGCGGGTTCCCCGCTGAAGGCGAAGTAGTAAAGGAGTATCCATGCGTTTGACAGCATTCTCGGATGTCTCGCTCCGTGTGCTGATGCTCCTGTCTGCCCTGGAGCCGGGGCAGAAGCTGTCGACCCAGAAGATCGCGGAGGGCGTGGATACTCCCTACAATCACGTGGCGAAGGCCGTGGCGTTCCTGGTGAACCAGGGGTATCTGGATTCGACGCGCGGTCGCTCCGGAGGTGTAATGCTCTCGGAATCCGGGTGTTCGGTGACGGTGGGCACCATTCTTCGTGCTACTGAGGGTGACATCCCCATGATTGAGTGTGAGGATGAGAACGGCCACTGCCCCCTGGATAAGTTCTGCCGCCTGCGCAACGTACTGGCGAGGGCTCGCGAGGCTTTCTATGCTGCCGTGGATTCGGTGACGATTACCGAATTGACCGCGGGTGCCAGCCCCGTGGGTCCGATCCTTCTGGAGCTCGGAATGGCTCCTCCGGAGAACGCGATTCCCGCTTTTTCGTAGGTCATCTGGAGGCTCGGTGGAGAGCCTTGCCGACTAGTTCCGGGACGACTACTCGGGGCTGTAAACGTGCACTATTTTCGAAAATATGCAGATTTGAGCTCACGGTATAAAAATGTGAGCAGAGTCATTATTTCGTGAGTGTGCAAACTTTCTCATGAAAATATATATTCATTGCAGAATTTTTATGCATGCACCGTCGCTAGTCACTCGCGAAATCAGCTTTTCCAACGCAAATATATTGTGTCTCACTTAGTTGACACTTCAGGTCTAAACAAACCTTAAGTACCCGTGAGTCGGGGTGCTCCCGGCACACAGTACGCCCTGAGAAAACGCAAACATAGGTCAAAGTGTTAGGGTAGGGGTGTTTTATAAACACTTTGTCACCAACGGGGTGACCTTCGGGGCACCTCGGGGCCGCCACCAACGTCGGCCCGCAACGCTTCCGGATCCCGCGGGTGACCGTTACAGGAAGAAGGCATACACCGATGCTCTCCGAAAAGTCCCGCCCGGTTATCGAGGCGACCCTGCCCATCATCGCCGAGCGCATTAACGACATCACCCCCGACTTCTACCGTCGAATGTTCGCCGCCCGCCCCGACCTGATGGACGGCATGTTCTCCCGCTCCTCCCAGCTCGAGGGCACCCAGCCCCGCGCACTGGCAGGCTCCATCGCCGTGTTCGCTTCCTACATTGTTGAGCACCCGGACTCCTACCCCGACGAGGTCCTCTCCCGTGTGGCACACAAGCACGCCTCCCTGGGCCTGAAGGAAGAAGAGTACCCCACCGTCTACAAGTACCTCTTCGAGGCTATCGCCGCTAACCTCGGCGACCTGGCCACCCCCGAAATCGTCGACGCCTGGACCGAGGTCTACTGGCTCATGGGCAACGCCCTCATCAAGCTGGAGAAGGGCCTGTATGCTTCTCAGGCCAACGATGTGACCCGCGCACCCTTCAAGGTCGTGGACCGCAAGGAGACCGGCGAGAACGTCGTCGTGCTGACCTTCGAGCCTGCCGATGACACCCCCATGACCGAGTCCAAGGGCGGCCAGTACGTCTCCATCACCGTTCCCGCGCGCGACGGTCTGCGCCAGGCACGCCAGTACACCCTGCTGCCCAGCGAGAAGAACCAGCGCCGCATCGGCGTGAAGCTCGACCCCAACGGCGAGATGACCTCCATCCTGCACGAGCTGAAGGTCGGCGACGTCGTTGAGCTCTCCAACCCCTACGGCGACCTGACCCTGGAGGGCTTCGGCGACCCCGAGGCACCCCTGTACCTCTTCTCCGCGGGCATCGGCACCACCCCCATGCTCAGCTTCCTCTCCGAGCTGGTTGAGAAGGGCTCGACCCGCCCCGTGACCGTGGTCCACGCAGACCGCCGCCTGGACACCTGGCCCCTGCGCGAAGAGCTCGTCGAGCTCGTCGGCAAGCTGCCCAACGGTCGCCTCGTCTCCTTCATCGAGGGCGAGGGCGGTGACTACACCGGCCGCGTGGACGTCTCCAAGCTGGACGTTCCCTCCAACGCCAACGTGTACCTCTGCGGCCCGCTGCCCTTCATGCAGGGCGTGCGTTCCGCACTGGTGGATGCGGGCGTCCCCGGCAAGAACATCAACTACGAGATCTTCGGCCCGGACCAGTGGATGCTCCACGACCAGGCACGCGAAGCATAAAAACCTCCGGTTCGCCGGCTAGCTTTCTTATGGCCGGCTAGGTTCTCCTATTAGGCAGAAAATCTAGCCGGGCTAAGAACTCAAAATAAAAATCCCGCCCCGCAGACATATTCTGCGGGGCGGGATTTTTTAGTAGCTAGCGGAGAGCTTAGCCCTGGCGAACCAGAGCCAGAACCTCGTCGCGGACGCGCTCCATGGTGGCGACATCCGGTGCCTCAAGGTTCAGGCGCAGGAACGGCTCAGTGTTCGACGGACGCAGGTTAACCCACCAGCCCTCTTCGGTGTTGGTGAAGGTAGTGCCGTCGGAATCCTCAACAACCACGGGAGCGTTAGCGTAGTGTGCACGCACGCGGTCCACAGCGGCAGCCTTGTCTTCAATCTCGGAGTTAATCTCGCCGGAGGCAACGTACGGGGAGTACTTCGCGCTGATCTCGGAGAGGGACTTGTCGTCGCCACCCAGAGCTGCCAGCACGTGCATAGCGGCCAGCATACCGGTGTCGGCGTTGAAGAAGTCCTTGAAGTAGTAGTGAGCGGAGTGCTCGCCACCGAACACGCCGTTCTCCTTAGCCATGACGGCCTTGATGAAGGAGTGACCAACGCGGGTCTTCACGGCGCGGCCGCCCAGCTTCTCAACGAGCTCGGGCACAGCCTTCGAGGTGATCAGGTTGTAGATGATGACGGGCTCTTCATTGCCCTCAGCCTTGGCACGGGCAATCTCGCGCTCGGCCACCAGAGCGGTCACGGCCGAGGGGGTCACTGCGTTACCCTTCTCGTCAATCACGAAGCAGCGGTCGGCGTCGCCGTCGAAAGCGAGACCGATGTCTGCGCCGTGCTCCACGACAGCCTTCTGCAGGTCGACCAGGTTGGCCGGCTCCAGCGGGTTGGCCGGGTGGTTCGGGAAGGTGCCGTCCAGCTCGAAGTACAGGGGGACGATTTCCAGGGGCAGGCCCGGCAGGATGGTGTCGCCCAGAACGGCGGGGGTGGTCATGCCGCCCATGCCGTTACCGGCGTCCACCACGACCTTCAGCGGGCGGATGGAGGAGAGGTCCACGAGCTTGCGCAGGTACTCTGCGTAGGGCTTGAGGATGTCCTTCTCGGTCACGGTGCCGACCTTCTCAACCGAGGGAATCTCGCCGGCGTCCAGGTACTTCTGTGCCTGGTCGCGGATGTCAAACAGACCGGTTTCGGAGGACACCGGAACGGCGCCGGCCTTAGCCATCTTCATGCCGTTGTATTCGGCAGGGTTGTGGCTAGCGGTAAAGGTAACACCGGCGGCGTTTTCAACGCCACATGCAAAGTAAAGAACGTCGGTAGAAATCAGACCGATCTTTTCAACGTTTGCGCCGCGAGCGGTTGCACCCTGGGCAAATGCATCCATGAATTCGGGAGAGGAGGGACGCATGTCGCCGCCGACCAGGACGGTCTGGCCCTGCAGTCCCAGAACATCGACAAATGCCGCGCCGGTAGCGCGAACAGTCTCTGCAGTAATGGTCTCGCCGACGATGCCACGCACGTCGTACGCCTTGAATGAGTCATGTAGATTAATAGTAGTCACGCCTTTTATTTTAGCGGTAAAGAAGTCTACTAAGCCCCTATAATGGGCAGGTAAAACCTTATAAATTCCGCTGAATATATGGGTTTTTTATCACGTCACTTACATCAAACAGCCCCCGGCGAGAGGTATTTTTCCCCATGGGTGAGATTTTTTCCCTTAAAAACCAGATTCAGAATTATGCGTGGGGTTCACGCGAAATTCTAGGACGTATGCGTGGCGTGCCCGTACCCACCGAACAGCCCGAAGCTGAGGTGTGGGTGGGTGCGCATCCGGCTGCACCCTCGCGCGCTACCGTGGACGGCGCCGAATCCCCGCTGAACGAGCTGATCGTGGAGAACCCCTCCCGCTTCCTGCGCCCGGACCGAACCTCCGACTGGTTCCCCTTCCTCTTTAAAATCCTTGCGATTGACGCCCCCCTGTCCATTCAGGTGCACCCTACCCCCGAACAGGCCATCGCCGGATTCGAGGACGAGCAGGCCCGCGGTATCGCGATTGATGCGCCCTACCGCAACTACAAGGACCGCTACTCCAAGCCCGAGACCGTCATCGCGCTGAGCCCGATGCGCGTGCTCACCGGCGTGCGCCCCGTCGAGCAGCTCAAGACCCTGGCCGCCGCATTCGGTGCCGCCTGGCTGGACGAGCGTGCCGAGCTCAGCCCCAAGCAGCTTCTGACCGAGATTATCCGCCTGCCCGAGGAGACCGCCTCCGCCGCAGTGCAGCACCTGGTAGACACCGCCGCCGGGCTGCTGGGCGCCTCGAACGATGTGGTAGCCGACGCCGCCGAGCTCGTGCGCATCGTGGACGGCAAGTACCCCGGTGACCGCGGTCTGCTCGTGGCCTTCGTGATGAACCTGGTGCACCTTGCTCCCGGCGAGTCCGCCTTTACCCCCGACGGCCAGGTGCACGCCTACGTTTCGGGTACCGCCATTGAGCTGATGAACCCCTCCGATAACGTGATGCGTGCCGGCCTGACCGCCAAGCATATCGACACCGAGGAGCTCATTAAGGTGCTCGGCGAGAAGCAGGATGCACCCGTCATCCAGCGCCCCAACCCCGAGGACGGTCCCCTGGGCACCTACGCCATGTGGGATGAGCGCATGAGCGTGACCCGTGTTCGCGTTGAAGAGGGCAAGCCGCTGAACTACACCTTCAAGGGCATTAGCGCGGCCCTGAGCGTCGCGGGTAAGGTAACGATTCAGGCCAAGGACGGCAACGGTACGGACGAGTTCGTGCTCGGCGCCACCGAGTCGGTACTGCACGTGGGCGAGCCCTCCGAGGCCGTGCTGAGCGGTAGCGGTGAGCTGTATATCGCATCCTACGTTTAATATCTAAGTCTCGCTAGAGGTTTTAGATACACGGGTTTATAAGAATCCGCGGTTTTTTCGATATCTATATCGGGGAAGCCGCGGATTTTTTATTCTCGGGTTTTGAGGGTTTGGGGTGTGGCTTTGCAAAATAGTGCGCGTTCCCCTGTTATCTGTGGCCTGGGTAACCTATAATTGTCGGTATAATTATGCATAGGTTCGTTCTTCTATGCATAAAACCCGGGTGATTCCGCCCGCCGCGGCAGCTGGACGCATCCGCCGTCAGTATTCGCACCATCCCCAAGGAGAACACCGTGAAGATCATCATCACCGTTACAGGTATCGACCACGAGGGCATCATCGCCGCGGTCACCACCGCCCTGGCTGAGCGCAAGGTCAACGTCCTGGACGTCTCCCAGACCATCATGGGCGAATACTTCACCATGATTATGCACTGTTCCTTCAACAAGGACGAGCAGAACCTCATCGACCTGCAGGAAGCCATGGTCGGCGTCGAGCGCGAGCAGAGGGTGCAGATCCGTATTCAGGCCGAGTCCATCTTCAAGGCAATGCACACCCTCTAGGCGACCACCATGATGAACAGCAATATTCTCGAGACCATCCGCATGATCGAGGAAGAAAAACTCGATATCCGCACCGTCACCATGGGCATCTCCCTGCTCGACTGCGCCGACTCCGACGGCGAAGTAGCCCGCCGCAAGATCTACGAGAAGATCACCACCCGCGCGGCAAACCTCGTGAGCGTCTGCGAAGGCATCGAGGCCGAGCTCGGCATCCCGATCGTCAACAAGCGCATCGCCGTCACCCCCATCGCGCTTGTGGCAGGTGCATCCGAGGATGAGGACTACGTGGAGTTCGCCCGCACCCTCGACGCGGCGGCTAAGGCCGTGGGCGTGAACTTCGTGGGCGGTTTCAGCGCCCTCGTCGACAAGGGCATGACCCCCGCCGACGAGAAGCTGATTCGCTCCATTCCCCGCGCCCTCGCCGAGACCGACGTGGTCTGCTCCTCCGTGGACATCGGCTCCTCCCGTGCCGGCATCAATATGAGCGCCGTCAAGCTCATGGGCGAAACCATCCGCGCCACCGCCGACCTGACCGCCGATACGCACGGCTTCGGCTGCGCCAAGCTCGTGGTCTTCGCCAACGCCGTCAGTGACAACCCCTTCATGGCCGGCGCCTTCCACGGCGTGCAGGAGGCAGACACCACCATCTCTGTGGGCGTCTCCGGCCCCGGCGTGGTGCACCGCGCCCTGCAGAAGGTGCGTGGAGCATCCTTCGACACCTGCGCGGAAGAAATCAAGAAGGCGGCCTTCAAAATCACCCGCGTGGGTCAGCTGGTCGGCACCCTCGCCGCCGAGCGCCTGGGCGTGCAGTTCAACATCATCGACCTCTCCCTGGCACCCACCGCCGAAATCGGTGACTCCGTGGCTCACATCCTCGAGGAGATGGGTCTGGAAACCGTCGGCACTCACGGCACCGTCGCGGCCCTCGCGCTGCTCAACGACGCGGTCAAGAAGGGCGGCCTCATGGCCTGCTCGAACGTCGGCGGTCTCTCCGGCTCCTTCATCCCGATTTCTGAGGATATCGGCATGATTGAATCCGCCGCCGCCGGCCAGATTACCCTGGACAAGCTCGAGGCCATGACCGCCATCTGCTCCGTCGGCCTGGACATGGTAGCCGTTCCCGGCGACACCTCCGCCGCAACCCTCGCCGCCATGATTGCGGACGAGGCTGCCATCGGCGTGATGAACCACAAGACCACCGCTGTGCGCGTTATCCCGGCCGTGGGCCTGGGCGTGGGCGATATGGTCGAGTTTGGTGGCCTGCTGGGCCGCGCGCCGGTCATGCCCACGCACACCCCGAGCGCGGAGGCGTTTATCGCCCGTTGCGGCCGTATTCCCTCGCCGGTGCACGGCTTCCGTAACTAGGCGGGTGCCGGTTCGCCCGGGCTGACGCGAGCCCGCGGTACCGGGCGAAAAAATCGCTGTATAAAAGGCGGGGGCCGCTATTCAAAGAATGTTTGTTCTCTGAATAGCGGCCCCCGCCTTTTAGTTTTGTGCGGCGCTGCGTAACCTCGAGTGCGAGCCTACGCGACGAAGCGGCTCATGAGTGCCTCAAGGGCCAGGCGCGCGTTCGCGTTCGTGCGCAGGCGGCGCAGGGTAATCTCTATCGCCTGCACGTCCTGCAGGAGCCGCTCGGGGGAGCGGCGCTCGCACCACGCGGTCAGCGGCTCGCGCAGGTGCTCGTTAATGAGCGGCAGCTGTGCCGAAAGGGAGAGCGTCAGTGCATCGCGAAGTACGGTCTGCACCTGGGCCACCGAACGCAGCAGCGTATCGGAGGCTACGCGCTTGGCCCGGCGCTTCTGCTGGTCTTCAAGCCGGCGCACCTGGGCGCGCAGGGTCGGGGCCACGCGCTCGCCCTCACGGATGCCCAACAGCGCCATCAGCTCGGCGCGCTCCCGCTCATCCTTTGCGGCGGAGACCGCCTGGGCATCCTGTTCTGCCAGGTCGGTGAGTTTTTCCGCCGCGCTAAAGGCCGAAGAAATAGAACGGACGTTCAGAATGAGGGAGGTGGTCATCTCCCGGCGAGCCATGGCCTGCTCATCGGTGGCCAGGCGGTACCCCTCCTCGGCATCGCCCATGGCCAGGCGTGCCGCGCGGCGCGCCAGCGGGTCGGCCACACCGCGCGAGAGAAGATACCCGTGCACCTGCTCCTCCGAGGGAACCGGCAACTGCACCGGACGGCAACGCGAACGAATCGTGACCAGCACATCCGTGGGGGAGGGGGCCGTCAACAGCCAGATGGTGTGCGGAGGTGGCTCCTCGATGGCCTTGAGCAGTACGTTCGAGGTGCGCTCGGGCATGCGCTCGGTGTCCTCGAGCAGAATCACACGCCAGCGACCCACCGTCGGGCGGTCCTGGGCTTTCATGACCAGCTCGCGCGCCTCCTCGATGCTGATGTTCGTGGCCTCGGTCCTAAAGTGCGTGAAGTCCGCGTGCGAACCGTTCATCACGGTCACGCAGCCCTTGCACTCACCGCATCCGCGGTTCTGCGGTTCGGGCTGCTCGCAGAGCAGGGCCGCGGCAAACACCTTGGCCGCCTCGCGATGGGGCGCGCCGGCCGCGCCCGTAAACAGCCAAGCGTGGGTCGGGCGTGAGGAAGCGGCATCACGGCGCAACTGGTCGCGCTCGCGCTCAGGAATCAGCAGAGAATCCCACAGGCTCATGCATCCCCCTCGGTCTTCTGCTCGGTCACCCGCGGCGCGGCGGAACGATCGAGGATACGTTGGCTCAGTAGAGGCTCCACCACCTCAAGGACGCGGGCGTGCACCTCTTCAATCGTTCCCACACCGTCGACGATGCGGTGCGAACCGTTGGAATCCTCGCGAGCAATCCGCTCAAAGGCGGAGTGGATGCGCGCCTTAAAATCGGCGCCCTCGGCCTCGATGCGGTCCACGGTGCCGCGCTCGGTCATGCGCTCCTGCTCGGCGCGCAGGGGCACGCTCAGAAGCAGGGTTGCGTCCGGCACCAGGTCTTCGGTGGCCCAGCGGCTCAGGTCAACAATAGTATTCACCCCGAGGTCGCGGCCCACGCCCTGGTAGGCGGCGGAAGAATCGATGTAGCGGTCGCAGAGCACGATCGCTCCCTCGGCGAGCGCGGGGCGAATCAGCTGAGCCGCGTGCGCGGCGCGGGAGGCCGCGAAGATGAGCGCCTCGGTGCGGTCGTCAATAGCACCCTGGCCCGCCTCGAGCACGAGGGCGCGTAGCTTCTCGCCGATTTCGGTGCCGCCCGGCTCTCGGGTGGTGACGACCCGGTAGCCTCGGGCACGGAGTGCCTCATCCAGCAGGGTGAGCTGGGTGGTTTTGCCGGCGCCGTCGCCTCCTTCGACCACGATGAAGAGCCCGCGGCGGTTGGCGGGGTCCGCGGAATCGGGGAGGGGGGTGTAGCTGAGAGTATCCATCACCCCTTAAGGGTACCGGGTTCGCCGTGGGCCTGCGGTGCGCGTCGGCGGCCTGCTGGTGGGAGCCGCAACGGCCTTCGCGCGGGGCTCGGCAGTGCCCCCGCGTAAAAAGCGTGTTAATCCTGATCGGAAAGTGCTGGATGAGGTATGCGTTCGAGGCCTCGGTGTGCCAGGCTTAAAGGCATGAGTGCAGATAACCATGACATGAACTATTCCGCTGAAACCTATGTAGTCGCCGGTGGCCGCCCCGCCCACGAGCACGATGCGCCGGTGAACCCCCCGATTGTTCTGACTTCCACCTACCGCGGCGTGGACGCCGTCAACATTGAGCACGACCGCGTGTACGCCCGTTTCTCGAACCCGACCTGGGAAGGCATGGAAGAGGTTGTCGCTAAGCTGGAGAACGCTTCCCAGCCCGGCCTGCTGTTCCCCTCCGGCATGGCCGCCGTTTCCTCCGTGATTGACCTGGTGCCGGTGGGCGCTATCGTCCTGATTCCTAAGCACGCCTACATGGCGTCCGTGACCCTGTGCAAGGACCTGGAGCGCCGCGGCATCATCGAGCTGGTGCGCGTGGACATTGAGGACACTGCCAGCGTTATCGCAGCCATGGAGGACGCCGCATCCCGCGCCGGTGTGACCCCGGAAAACGTGAACTACTCCTCCCCGAAGGTCCTGGCCTGGCTTGAGAGCCCCACCAACCCCATGCTTGAGGTGGGAGATCTTCCCGAGATTCTTGCCGCAGCCCGCCGCCTGGGCGTCGTGACCGCCGTGGACAACACCTTCGCCACCCCGATTCTGCAGCGTCCGCTCGACCTGGGCGCCGACGTCGTGGTGCACTCGGCCACGAAGTTCCTGGCCGGCCACTCGGACGTGCTGCTGGGCATGACCCTCACCTCGAACGAGGAGCTGTACAAGGCGATGCTGCACTACCGCATCACCAACGGCGCAATTCCCGGCCCCATGGAGGCCTGGCTGGGTCTGCGCGGCCTGCGCACCCTGGCGCTGCGCGTGGAGCGTGCGGTGCAGAACGCGCAGGTGCTGGCCGAGCGTCTGAGCGAGCACCCCTTCGTCTCGGAGGTGCGCTACCCGGGCCTTGAGAGCCACCGTGGCCACGAGGTCGCGAAGAAGCAGATGTCCGGCTTCGGCGCGATTCTCTGCATCACGCTGGACACCGACGCGCAGGGCGCCCGCAACGTGGTTGAGGCGCTGAAGGTGTGGACCCCCGCCACCTCCCTCGGCGGTGTGGAATCCCTCGTGGAGCGCCGCCGCCGCCACGGCAGCGAGCCGGAGTCGATTCCCGAGTCGATGCTGCGCCTGTCCGTGGGTATCGAGAACGTCGATGACCTCTACAATGATCTGGTCGAGGCCTTCAAGGTCGTTCGATAAGGCACCGTTAGCTACGGTAGTGTGCTAGGGTACTGGGTACCCGGCTACACGGCCGCTCGAGTGAAGGAATACGATGTCTCCTATTGTCCTGGTCCTCTACGCGACCTTTCTGATTAACGTTCTGCTGTCGGCCGCCGGTGCCGTGATTGGCGTTTTGGCGCTGTACCGTGCTTGGACCGCACCGGCCAACGCCTACGAGTTCGCGGGCAAGCGCCCCAAGAACACCTGGCTTGCCCTGACTGGCGTTTCCGCCGCGGTGCAGGTGCTGGGCGTCTTCTCAGCCTTCACCGGCGCGGGCAACGCGATGCTGATGCTGCAGCTGATGGCCGCCGTAGTGAGTGGCGTGTTCCTGGCCGGCGTGTGGCCCGTCGTGGGTGGCCGCCGCTTCTAAGAGGTTTTCAGCGAAGCATCCGCGCCCACCTTGTGGCCGCCGCAAGCGCATACGGTGAGCCCCGCATACCGCGTTCCGGAACGATTTCCGGGCGCGGGATGCGGGGCTTTCTGCCAACTGAGCGGTGCATCCGGCAAGTTTTTGGGAGAACCCGTATTTTCTGCCCTCGAAGGCATGACAAACCGGCGGGTAAATGAAAAAATAGAAGCATGACTTACAAACTAGTACTCCTGCGCCACGGCCAGTCCGAGTGGAACGAGAAGAACCTGTTCACCGGCTGGGTGGACGTCAACCTGACCGACAAGGGCCGCGCCGAGGCTAAGCGCGGCGGCGAGCTGCTGGCAGAGCGCAACATCCTCCCCGATGTTGTGCACACCTCCCTGCAGCGTCGCGCTATCAACACCGCAAACATCGCCCTGGATGCAGCGGACCGCCTGTGGATTCCCGTCAAGCGCACCTGGCGCCTGAACGAGCGTCACTACGGCGCCCTGCAGGGTAAGAACAAGTCCGAGATTCGTGAGGAATACGGCGACGAGAAGTTCATGACCTGGCGTCGTTCCTACGACGTTCCGCCGCCCCCGCTGGACGACAACGACCCCTACTCGCAGGCACACGACCCTCGTTACGCCAACGTTGAGAACGCTCCCCGCACCGAGTGCCTCAAGGACGTTCTGGGCCGTATGCTCCCCTACTGGGAGTCGGACATCAAGCCCGACCTGGCAGCAGGCAAGACCGTTCTGGTGGCAGCGCACGGTAACTCCCTGCGCTCGCTGGTGAAGCACCTCGAGGGCATTTCCGACGAGGACATCGCCGGCCTGAACATCCCGACCGGTATCCCGCTGTACTACGAGCTGGATGAGAACTTCAAGCCCATTAAGGCTGGCGAGTACCTCGATCCCGAGGCCGCTAAGGACGCCATCGCAGCCGTGGCAAACCAGGGTAAGTAATTACCTCTCGCGAGGTTCGCTCTGCAGAGCGCCCGCGTGATTATGAGCCGCTCACCGTTTCGGTGGGCGGCTCATTGCGTGGGCCGGCCTCTTGGGTGGGCGGCTGTTCAATATACTTGTGGAAGATACCCACGCAGGAGGAGAACGTATGGATGCCGGTCTGATCGCCTTCATCGCGGGCATGATAGGTCTGCTGGTCGGCGTTCTGAGCATGAACGCGGTGGCCCGTAGTGAGCGTGAGCGTGAGCGTAGCCTCGTATCCGCACCGACGCTGCGTGACGGTGCGGCTCAGGTGCTGGCGGTGATTGGCCGCGCCTACCTGGTCATCGACGAGGTGGGGGGAGTGGTTCAGGCCTCGCCGGGCGCCTACGCGATGGGCCTGGTGCGCGGGCATACGGTCACCTCGCCCGAGCTGGCTAGCATGATTCGCACGGTGCGCCACCGCGGCATTTTTGCCGAGCAAAGCTTTGAGATTGACCGCGGCGAGAGCGAGGCACTGGTCCTGGATGTTCGCGTGGCCTCCCTGGGCGACGAATACATCCTGGTGCTTGCCGACGACCGCACCGAAATTTCTCGCGTGCAACGCATGCGTAACGACTTCGTGGCGAACGTGTCGCACGAGCTGAAGACACCCGTGGGCGCGGTGAGCTTACTCGCGGAGGCGATTGAGCAGGCTAGCGATGACCCGGAGGCGATTGAGTACTTCGTGGGCCGCCTGCACAAGGAGACGCGCCGCCTCTCCGCGCTGGTGCGCGACATTATCGAGCTCTCACGATTGCAGTCGACCGACGTGATTGCCCGTGGCGGCCCGGTGTCTGTGCCCACCCTGGTGGCGGACGCGATGGACCGCTCCCACCTGGCTGCCGAGGAGAAGGACATTCAGGTTTCCAGCCGCATTGAGGACGCCCCCGAGGTGTACGGCGACGCCGAGCTTCTGGGTATGGCCGTGCAGAACCTGGTGGAGAACGCGATTCGCTACTCGCCCGAACATACGAAGGTGGACATTCTGGTGCACCGCGTGGCTGATCAGCTGCTCATTGAGGTGTCGGATCAGGGGGTGGGTATTCCCGAGGATGAGCAGAAGCGCATCTTCGAGCGTTTTTACCGGGTGGACCCGGCTCGCTCGCGTCAGACCGGCGGCACGGGCCTGGGCCTGAGCATCGTGAAGCATGTGATGACTCAGCACGGCGGCAGTGTGACGGTGCGTTCGATGCCGCAGGAGGGCTCGACGTTTACGTTGGCCCTGCCGCTGACCGAGGCGCCGGAGGCACCGCTCACAGTGTAGTGTTAGCGGTATAGGTTTTATGGGAATCAAGGATAAAGTATGACGAAAATTCTGATTGTTGAGGACGAAGAGGCCCTGTCGGATCCCCTGGCCTTCCTGCTGGGGCGTGAGGGTTTTCAGACGGTCGTGGTGGACAATGGCCTGGACGCGCTGCCCACCTTTGAGCGCGAGGGCGCCGACCTGGTGCTGCTGGACGTGATGCTTCCCGGCATGCCCGGCACGGAGGTGTGCCGTAAGCTCCGCGAGGTGTCCTCGGTACCGATTATCATGCTGACCGCCAAGGACTCCGAGCTGGATAAGGTGTTTGGCCTGGAGCTGGGCGCCGACGACTACGTGACGAAGCCCTACTCGGCGCGCGAGCTGATTGCACGCATCCGCGCGGTGCTGCGCCGCCGTTCCGCCGAGCCCGACATGCCGATGGACGCGGTTCTTACGGGCGGCCCCGTGCGCATGGACATCGATCGCCACGTGGTGACGGTCAACGGCGAGGAAGTACCCATGCCGCTGAAGGAATTCGAGCTGCTGGAGATTCTGCTGCGCAACGTTGGTCGCGTGATGACGCGCGGACAGCTGATTGAGCGTGTGTGGGGCGCGGACTACGTGGGTGACACGAAGACCCTGGACGTGCACATTAAGCGCCTGCGTTCCAAGATTGAGCCGGATTCTTCGGCACCGCGCTACGTGGTGACGGTTCGCGGCCTGGGCTATAAGTTCGAGAATTAGCGTCGAGCCGAGGAGAGTACGTATGAGCTTTACCGCTGATTCCGTGACCGCCGAGGCCAACGCACAGAACCGCTTCGCGCAGAACCAGCCCGCGCAGAACCGGCAGAGCAAAGACCCCTCGCGCGTGGCCATTATTGTGTTGGGCGCAGGTTCGGGAACGCGCCTGGGTGAGCCGATTCCGAAGGCCGCGGTCCGCGTGCAGGGGCGTACGCTACTCGACCATGCCCTGCAGGGCGCCCGCGAGTCGCGGATTGCCGAGCACGTGGTGGTGACGGTGCCCGCCGGGTGCGAGAGCCTCTGCCCGGAGCTCCTTGAGGACGCGCACCGCGCCGAGGCGCTGGTGACGGTCGGCGGTGACACCCGCACCGCATCGGTGGTGGCGGCTCTTGACGCGCTTCGCGAGGCCGAGATCGCGGTGGATTACGTGCTGATTCACGATTGTGCCCGCTCTTTCACCCCGCCGGAGGTGTACCACCGCGTGCTGGAGGGCCTGGGCACCCGCGTTGCCGCGGGGACGGTGCGCGCGGTTATTCCGGTGTTGCCGGTGGTCGATACCATCAAGACGGTGGATGCCTCCGCGGTGGTTACTGGAACCCCGGCTCGCTCGAGCATGCGCGCCGTACAAACCCCGCAGGGATTCGAGGTGGCGGCGCTACTGGCGGCTCATGAGCGTAGCCGAGCCCTGCCTCCCGAGGAAGCCGAGCTGCTGACCGATGACGCGATGGCGATGGAGGCGGCCGGCGAACCGGTGCTGACGGTGGCCGGGCACGAGGACGCCTTTAAAGTGACCACCCCCATGGATCTGAAGGTGGCGCGGGCGCTCTTTGGCGGAACGCGCCCCTGAGTATCCCCTCTTCTTCTGTCTAATATCTATTGAGCGAAGGACCCATCATGACTGTTATTCCGCGCGTCGGCACCGGCGTTGACGTTCACGCTTTTGGCCCGGAGGGCACGCCCCTGCACATCGCCGGCCTGCACTGGCCGGGGGAGCGGGGCCTGAGCGGCCACTCCGATGGCGACGTGGTGGCTCATGCCGCCGCGGATGCGCTCTTCGCCGCCTCCGGCACGGGGGACCTAGGTTCGAACTTTGGTGTGGACCGCCCGGATATGAAGGGCGCCTCGGGTGTTCGTATTCTTTCGGAGGCGGCGGCGATTGTGCGTGCGGCCGGCTTCGAGATTGGCAATGTGAGCGTTCAGCTGATTGGTAACCGCCCGAAGTTCTCGCCGCGTCGTGAGGAGGCGAACCGCGTACTCAGTGAGGCGGCGGGTGCCCCGGTGACGGTGATTGCGACGACTACCGACGGTTTGGGTTTGACCGGTCGCGGAGAGGGCGTGGCGGCGATTGCGACGGCCCTGGTGTATGAGCGTCACTAGGCTTATGCTCGGCTTGACCCATTCCGTAACCTATCGCCCCGGTGCCTGAACCGACCCCGTAAAATGAGAGTGTGACTATGCGTTTTTATGATTCAGCTTCCGCAACTATCCGCGAGTTTGAGCCCGTCGTGCCCGGTGAGGCGCGTATCTACTATTGCGGTGCCACGGTGCAGGGTGAACCGCACCTGGGCCATATCCGTTCTGCGCTGGTGTTCGACCAGCTGAGCCGCTGGATGCGCTACCGCGGCCTGAAGGTGACGACGGTCCGCAACGTCACCGATATTGACGATAAGATTTTGGCGAAGTCCGCTGATTCCATGCAGCCCGGTTTTGAGGGCGAGTTCCCGAATGAGCAGTGGTGGGCGCTCGCGTATCGTTTTGAGAAGGTGTTTGCTCGGGCCTACGCGGCGCTGGGTATTGACCCGCCGACCTATGAGCCGCGCGCGACCGGCCATATTCCCGAGATGTTTGCTCTGATTCAGCGCCTGATTGACCGCGGCCACGCCTACCCGGCGCTGGATGACTCGGGTGACGTGTACTTTGATGTGCGTTCCTGGGAGAAATACGGCTCGCTGACCAACCAGAGCATTGACGATATGCAGGATTCGGCGGATGCCGATCCGCGCGGTAAGCGCGACCCTCGTGATTTTGCGCTGTGGAAGGGCTATAAGGAGGGCGAGCCGCTGACCGCTTCGTGGGAGTCCCCGTGGGGTCGTGGCCGCCCGGGTTGGCACCTGGAGTGCTCGGCGATGGCCGGTAAGTACCTGGGTTCGCGCTTCGACATTCACGGCGGCGGTCTGGATCTGCGCTTCCCGCATCACGAGAACGAGCTGGCCCAGTCGACCGCGGCCGGCGATGATTTCGCGAACTTCTGGATGCACAACGGCATGGTCACCTACGAGGGTGAGAAGATGTCGAAGTCTATCGGTAATACGATTTCGCCGGCGCAGATGCTGGAAATGGCTCGTCCGCTGGTGGTTCGCTACTACCTGGGTAGCGCGCATTACCGTTCGGTGCTGGACTATCGCCCGTCTTCTCTGCAGGAGGCGGCAACGGCTATTGAGCGTGTTGAGTCGTTCCTGGCCGCAACTCAGGATTTGCTGAAGCCCGACCGCGAGGTGCCCGAGGCTTTCGCCGAGGCGATGGATGACGATATGAACATTCCTCGTGCCCTGGCGGTTCTGCATGAGCAGACTCGCGCGGGTAATGCAGCGCTCGCTGCCGGTGAGGACGCTTCGGAGGCCGCTAATGCCGTGATGGCTATGGCTGAGGTGCTGGGCCTGGCGCAGCTGATGAGCTTTAACGCTGAGGGCGCCTCGGATGCCGAGCACGAGGCCCTGGACTCCCTGATTCAGGCGGTTCTGGCGGAGCGTGCGGATGCGCGTGCCCAGAAGGATTGGGCTAAGGCCGATGCGATGCGCGACCTGCTGTTCTCCGCGGGTGTGAAGGTGCGTGACGGCGCTGAGGGTTCGAGCTGGAGCATTGCGTAGGTTGGTGGCGTGCCCCGCGTTCTGCGTTGGGGGCTTAGGCGTTGCGGGTCTTTTCGCGTAGACTCGTATTCATTATTTTGACGAAGGAAGAGAAGAATGGCTAAGGCAGGTTCGCGCCCGGGCGCTACCAGCAAGAAGAAGGGTGCTACTAAGGGCACCGGCGGTCACGGCCGTAAGGCCCTTGAGGGCAGGGGCCCGACTCCGAAGGCTGAGGATCGCGTTTACCACAAGGCGTACAAGATGAAGCGTGCGGCTGAGCGTCGTGCGGCGACCGGTACGAACCGTAAGTTCCAGACTCGTTTGGGCGGTAAGCGCGCCAGCGATGAGCTGGTGACGGGTCGTAACGCGGTGCTGGAGGCGCTACGTACCGAGATTCCCTCGAAGCACCTGTATATTATGAGCCGCATTGAGGTGGATGACCGCGTTCGCGAGATTATGACGATTGCGAATAAGCGCAACATCCCGATGCTGGAGATTCCGCGTAGCGAGCTGGATCGTCTGACCGATGGTGCGGTGCACCAGGGCGTGGCGATGCAGATTCCGCCGTACAAGTACCCGGATGCTACCGATCTGGTGCTGGATACGATGGAGCGCTGGCACTCGGGTAAGCTGTCGACTCCGCCGCTGTTTGTGGCGCTGGATGGCATTACCGATCCCCGTAACCTGGGGGCGATTATTCGTAGCGTGTCGGCGTTTAGCGGTGACGGCGTGATTATTCCCGAGCGTCGTTCGGCTGCGGTGACCGCGGGTGCGTGGAAGACCAGTGCCGGTGCGGCTGCTCGTATTCCCGTTGCAATGGCGACTAACCTGACTCGCGTGATTCAGCAGGCTAAGGAGCAGGGCATCTTTGTGATTGGTCTGGATGGCGGTGGCGATATTGAGCTGCCGGCTCTGGAGCTTGCGAACGAGCCGCTGTGCGTGGTGGTTGGTTCTGAGGGTAAGGGCCTGTCCCGCCTGGTGACCGAGAACTGCGATCAGATTGTGTCGATTCCGATTGATTCGGCGATGGAGTCGCTGAACGCGGCGATGGCTGTGGGCATCACTCTGTACGATGTGTCCCGTCGTCGTGCGGTGGCTGCCGAGTAGGTTGTCGCGATAACCGTTCTGTAGGTTTATGAACGTAAGGGGGAAGGCGTCCCGTGAGGGGCGCCCTCCCCCTTTGCTCTTGATGGCGGGTACGCCAGGGAACCGGTCGAGGAGCGGAAACATAAGGATGCAGGGGAGGGGCGGTAGCCCCTTCCCCCATCTTTTCTTCGTTTCGGGGGCCTTTTGCGCTTCCGTAGGGGGTTTCCGGAGTGATTTTTGGGGATTTTCGGGCTTTCGTGGGGATTTTTAAGATTTTTTCGAAGATTTTTTGACGCCTTTACCCCGCATTGACTAGGGGTTTTGTTCCACTGTTCAGGTCAGAATGAACCTAAAGGCCCTTATTTGTG
>NZ_KV814482.1:0-582 GCF_001813965.1 Rothia sp. HMSC072E10
CGAGCCGCCCACACCCAGCACACGCGGAACAAACGAGTTCTCGTCCCACACCAGCGGGTGCATCACCGAAGCATCAAAACCAGCCACAGAACCAGCACCGGCACCAGCATTAGCGCGAGCACCGGTTGAGGGTACACCAAACTCAGGTACACCAGCAGGCGCACCACCAGCAGCAAGCACACGACCATCAGTAGAAGCACACAACAGCGAGAAAGACACGGCAGAATCGTCAGCAGAACCCCACGACGCCACAGAGTTCACAAACCCAGCCGCACCATAAGTTACGGACGAGCCGGAACCATCCGAAGAAACCTGCAGAAGACGCGAATCATTACCGTCATACGAGAACACGCTCGTCGCAACCGGCACCAAAGTGACACCCTCAAGTTCCACAGACTCCGGGCACTGACCCAGCCACGCCTGAGCATCCTCAACAGCAGACGCAAATTCAACCGACGGGGAGTCAGTCTTCGCCTCATCCTGCACACCATAGACGCACACTGCGCGAACGCGGGCACCCTCATCAGTGACCAGCACCTTCACCCAAGCATTCTGCGGCTGGGCGCTATCAAAGTACTCAAC
>NZ_KV814483.1:0-2326 GCF_001813965.1 Rothia sp. HMSC072E10
CATTCTGCGGCTGGGCGCTATCAAAGTACTCAACACGCACCAGCGCGCCAAACGCATCAACGCCTCAGAAAATAATCAGGAAAGTACGCATGACGGGTTCTCGTTTCGTGCGGTTGGTGAATATCCGGAAGTGGGCTACCGGCAGGTGGCGTACCTTCCCCAAGGATACTCTATGTGCTTGAAAGCTCTGATAAGTGGAAATGTCGAGCACTTTGATGGTCTATGGGTTAGGCGGCTAAAAAAGTTAACTAGGCACAAGGCCCGGGTCAAGACCAGGCGACCATTCACCGGCGGGTGGCGCTCAGGTGAGTTGCCGCTGGTATGCAGAAGGCCCCTGGGCTGAGAGGTAATCTCTCAAGCCCAAGGGCTTTCTCTATGCGGTGCTACATCTGAATGACACTATTTAGATGAGGCATCAAGGATGCGCTGCAGGTGCTCCGGGATCTGTCGGTACTCCCCAGCCTCGGGGGAGCCAATCTCATACTTGCGGGCGTAACAGAGACCCTTGATGAGGGCGTCCATGTCCTCGTAATCACCGAACTCTACGAAGAGTTCGGGGATGTACTTGGGTGGCCAAACACCGTAACGCTCGCGGAAGAGAATCATGTGGTAGATGTAGGTGGCGTCAAAGAAGACCGGACTGAACGCTAGGCGGCGTTTACCCATCTGGCTACTGCTAATTACGAAGTAGCCGCCCTTGCCGTTCTCTTTCATATGGATTTTGGTGATGCTGTTGTAGTCGAACTCGCGGGTTTTGAATCGCCAGTTCCGCCATTTTACGGAGGTCTCATTCTGCTGGATGTAAAAGAAATGCGCATGTAAAACCAAATACCAAGCGGGAGACCCAAGGATATTCATCATAAGAAAGAAGACTATTAAAGATTCAATATCCTCTGAAATCACAAAGGGTGTAACAATGCACATCAGAAACGTCAATACATCTACATATACAAGAACCAGAAGAGGGTTTTTCTGCCGCTGTCCCAGAGGAATATAGCCTTTGGGACGCACCAAACCAATTGAACCATTAGTTACTGTTTCAGATATAAACCTATTCACAAAATACACTATTTCTTTACCTTAGAATCTTTATAACCAACTATAATTTCACTAATGGGCTTCTCATACTTACTTTCAAAATCTCCTGGTTGTTTCTCAATATATGAGTGCGTATCCTGCATTTCATCTAGTCCCTTTGAGACTACCTTGCCACGACCAATCCCAAGCATAGTCTTATCCAGATCCTTCATTTTCTGCTCCAAACGAGCTTTATTCTTCTCCGGATCACGGACATAAGCAATTCGAGACATACTCGTATCATGGCTCATACCCAGCTGCGCAATAGTACGCGGATCCTTAACCGAAGATCCCTCGTGATACTTCACCGCTCCGAGTCCTCCACCAATAAGACCTTTACCACCGCTCCAAAGAAGGTCTGACATGGTTATTTCTCCATTTCTTCCCCACGTATCAACAAGGCTCTGACTCGTCTTCAAAAAAGCAGGAGTCAATACATCAGAGGCAAATTGGGCCACAGGACGAGGCTTTAATTTACTCAGTCCTTCAGATACAACGTTAAACGCACGGGTAACTTTTTCATTATCTAGCTTGGTAACACTAGGAGCAAGATAATTATTTTTTACCGATCGCGCCGTATCATACATTTTTTGAGTCATCGGCTGTGCCTTTTTGGCAAGCGAACCAGAAAGCGCACGAGGAGCACTGGACAAACCGCCAAAGATACCACCGCTGACGGTAGAAACCACATGCTCACGAATAGAATACTGCCCCTTATCACCAATCTTGCCGTTCACGGCATCATGGGCAAGGTTCTCAAAGCCGCCCACAAATCCGGCTGCAACCTCGGGAATTGCATTTACGCTCGCCCTAGTCGCGAATACCTGCGCACCCTTCGACCATCCACCGGTGATAGCTTGTTCTAGAGCACCAACGGCTTTGGTGCGGCCCAGGGCAACCATCACACCGCGACCCTTCGCCGCGATGCCACCACCGATAGCACCAAAAGCTCCACCGATTGCCGCATCGATTCCAACACGGCCCCAGTTCACACGACCATTTTCGTCCCGGTTATTGGAGATAGAGGTGGAAGCGGCTAAAGCTGCACCAGATACTGCACCAAGTACCAGAAGCATTACTGGACCTGTAGCGACAAAAGCCAACAAAGACAGCCCGATACCCAAAACAGTTAGAGCGGTTTGTATTGCATCTGAATGTCGATTTAGCCATCCATTCACGCCTCTATCAGCACAGGACTCGCGATACTTCTCAAAGTCCTCCACCGACACCGGCGACAAACCCCACGGAT
>NZ_KV814484.1:0-1822 GCF_001813965.1 Rothia sp. HMSC072E10
TTATCCAAAAACCATACAGTGAACGCAAACAACAATTTCTCGAAAAAATAAGCCTTCAGCCTATTAGTACCAGTCAACTCCACGAGTCTTCAGTCCCCGCTTCCATACCCGGCCTATCAACCTCATCATCTATAAGGAGCCTCACACACCAAAAAGTGCCAGGAAATCTCATCTCGAAACAGGCTTCCCGCTTAGATGCTTTCAGCGGTTATCCCTCCCGAACGTAGCCAATCAGCCATGCACCTGGCGGTACAACTGACATACCAGAGGTTCGTCCGTCCCGGTCCTCTCGTACTAAGGACAGCCTTTCTCAAATTTCCAACGCGCGCAGCGGATAGGGACCGAACTGTCTCACGACGTTCTGAACCCAGCTCGCGTACCGCTTTAATGGGCGAACAGCCCAACCCTTGGGACCGACTCCAGCCCCAGGATGCGACGAGCCGACATCGAGGTGCCAAACCATGCCGTCGATATGGACTCTTGGGCAAGATCAGCCTGTTATCCCCGAGGTACCTTTTATCCGTTGAGCGACGGCCGTTCCACAACGTACCGCCGGATCACTAGTCCCGACTTTCGTCCCTGCTCGACCTGCCAGTCTCACAGTCAAGCTCCCTTGTGCACTTACACTCAACACCTGATTGCCAACCAGGCTGAGGGAACCTTTGGGCGCCTCCGTTACACTTTAGGAGGCAACCGCCCCAGTTAAACTACCCATCAGGCACTGTCCCTGAACCAGATCATGGCCCGAAGTTAGACATCCAGATTGACCAGAGTGGTATTTCAACAACGACTCCACACAAACTAGCGTCCATGCTTCACAGTCTCCCACCTATCCTACACAAGCCAAACCAAACACCAATACCAAACTATAGTAAAGGTCACGGGGTCTTTCCGTCCTGCTGCGCGAAACGAGCATCTTTACTCGTACTGCAATTTCGCCGAGTTCATGGTTGAGACAGTAGGGAAGTCGTTACTCCATTCGTGCAGGTCGGAACTTACCCGACAAGGAATTTCGCTACCTTAGGATGGTTATAGTTACCACCGCCGTTTACTGGGGCTTAAATTCTCAGCTTCGCTCAAAAGAGCTAACCAATCCTCTTAACCTTCCAGCACCGGGCAGGAGTCAGTCCGTATACATCGTCTTACGACTTCGCACGGACCTGTGTTTTTGATAAACAGTCGCTTCCCCCTGGTCTCTGCGACCCATACACGCTCCAGGCAGCAAGTGCCCATCACGCTCAAGGTCCCCCTTCTCCCGAAGTTACGGGGGCATTTTGCCGAGTTCCTTAACCATGATTCTCTCGATCGCCTTAGTATTCTCTCCCTGATCACCTGTGTCGGTTTAGGGTACGGGCGGCTAAAACCTCACGCCGATGCTTTTCTCGGCAGCATAGGATCACCAAATCCCCCAAAAACAGGGTCCCATCACGTCTCAGGCACACAGCCGGCGCATTTAACAACCGACAACCCTACACGCTTAGACCACGACAACCATCGCGTGGCTTGGCTACCTTCCTGCGTCACACCTGTTAACACGTTTACCTCCAAAGATCGGGTCCCACAACCCACACAACACACAAACAAAAGCCTGCACATCATGCTTCGCATGGTTAGCATCACAATATCAGTATGGGCGGTTCTTCACCGGTACGGGAATATCAACCCGTTATCCATCGACTACGCCTGTCGGCCTCGCCTTAGGCCCCGACTAACCCAGGGCAGATTAACTTGACCCTGGAACCCTTGATCATCCGGCGGATGAGTTTCTCACTCATCTTTCGCTACTCATGCCTGCATTCTCACTCGCATAGCCTCCACCACT
>NZ_KV814485.1:0-30866 GCF_001813965.1 Rothia sp. HMSC072E10
GCAGGCGCTCGAAGCATACACCGGCGCACTCATTGTGGTGAGCCATGATGAGGACTTCTGCCGCCGCATCCGCATTGACCGCACACTCAACCTTTCAACAAAAACTCTCGGGAAGGAACCATTCGGGGAATCAGCACGCTGAATCTTCTCCTACATGGGAGGGTGTTTGACTCAGCACCCACATAGTTTCTATGCTTGAGCCATCAGCTCTCTATCCGCGCTACCCCACCGTGGGGGTAGCTGGCGGATCTGAACGTATCGTTTGACCGAAGCCACCCAAGGCGCGACCGGGGTGCCCTTCGGAATCTAGGAGGCATCAAAGAAATGACCCACCGAGCATAAGCCCGGACTCAGAAGAATTTTTCGTGCGCTCACGTAGCAGCTCTACGGACACGTTTCCTACGTGTTCCAATCAGCGCGCACGCACCCGGGCACAGGTACATCCACCGTTACGCTCGGGTTTTTTCGCACCCTTTTTGGGGCGATCCTCTTACCGCCACGCGCTCAGCATAGGCACCCAAACCGCCGGCACACTACTGCAACGCACCACCGTCGGAGTTTGAGAGCACCCGAGCATCCATACCTCAAGGAGCTCGTATGACACACGTACTTCAGCCGCAGGCGACCTTTCCCCGTTCCGCTTCTTCCCGCGATGCCCGCTCGCACGCCACTTCCCATGCAGCGGCGCACATTAGTATCGCTCATCTGCACTTTGCGCACCCGAGCCAGCCTCCGCTTTTTGCGGACCTTTCGGCGGTATTTTCGGCACCTCTGACCGGACTCATTGGTGACAATGGTTGCGGAAAAACAACCCTTATGCGGTTGATTTTGGGTGATTTGGCCCCGAGTTCCGGTTCTTTGGCGGCACCGGAACACATGGCGTATCTACCTCAGGATATGGGTCTGAATCGGAATCAAACCCTCGCCGAGCTCTGCGGAATCTCCGAGATTCTGCGAGCACTGCAGTCGGTGGAATCCGGCGAGTACTCCCCCAAACTCTACGAGACCATCGGCGATAGCTGGGACGTTGAAGAGCGCACCCTCGCGGCTCTGGCGACCTACGGTTTCACCCCGGCGACCGTGGTTGATCGTGATAACCCGGAGGCTGTTCGGGCGCTCTTTGCCCGCAACATGAGCAGCTTCTCCGGTGGCGAGGCGGTCATTGCCGCGCTTGCCTCGCTGATGATTTCTGACCCCGAGTTCATTCTGCTGGATGAGCCGACGAACAACCTGGACTCCTCAGCGAAGGCTCAGCTCTTCACCGCTCTGGAGGCGCTACCCTGCCCGGCGCTCATTATCAGCCACGACCGCGACCTGCTGGAGCGTGTAAACGTGATTGCCGAGCTTCACGCCGACCGCCAGGGGCTGGCGCATCTGCGTCTCTTTGAAGGTAACTACAGCACCTACCGCCAGGCGCTGGAGACCGAACAGCAGGCAGCTCAGCGTCGCGTGAGCGAGGCGAAAAACCGGGTGCGTTCGGCGCATCGCGAGTGGGTGCATGCACAGGAGATTATCTCGAAGAACATGGCGCAGGTGTGGAAAGACGACCAGCCGGATACGATTCTTGCCCTCACCAAGGACGCCTCGCGTCAGGCGGCGGCAAAGCTTCGAGTTCTGCGCATCGGCAAGCAGGAGCAGGCTCAGGAGGAATACCAGAACGCCCAGGATGAGGTGCGCGTGCAGGAGAAAATCTATGCCGAGCTGAGCCAGCAGCCCCTACCCGCAGGTCGCAAGGTGCTGGAGCTACACAGGGTTGATTCTCACCGTGTTGATTCTCGGGTTTCACGTGAAACATTTACTGTTCAGCAACCCACTAAGGTTGATTCTCTGCATTTTTCACCCACTGAGACTGATAGCGAGTGCAATCAGGGAACCCCTGCGGAGTACCCAGAACACCTGATTCTCAGCGGCCCCGAGCATCTGCGCATCACCGGCGCGAATGGCAGCGGCAAGACCACCCTCCTTGAGGCAATTGCCCACGCACAAGACCCGGAGTACCGCTCCCCCGTGCAGCCCGCCTACCGCGTCGACTATTGCCTCGAGGGGGCGTACATTCCTCAGCGCATCACCCTCGACCCGCAGCTGACCCTCCTGCAGAGTGTGCAGCGGGCTAATCCCGGCGTGAGCGAACAGCATCTGCGTGACCAACTGGCGCGCCTGCTCTTCCGCCGAGAGAGCGTGCACCACAAGACCGGTGAGCTCTCCGGTGGTGAGCGTTTCCGTGCCGCGGTGGCGCAGGTGCTTCTGGCAGATCCGGTGCCGCAGCTACTCATGCTGGATGAGCCGACGAATAACCTCGATATTTCCTCGGTGGACTGGCTGGTGCAGGCGCTCGAAGCATACACCGGCGCGCTCATCGTGGTGAGCCACGATGAGGATTTCTGCCGCCGCATCCGCATTGACCGCACGCTGGCGCTCTAGGGTTCCGCACCGAATCTCACGGGGCTGATAGCCGCACCATACAACAAACGGGTGCCCGGCACCTCCACTTCAGGAGGCGCCGGGCACCCGTTTCGGTTATTCCGCCGCGGCTACGTCACCGCGTCGGCGAAAACCTTAGATTAGAGGACCAGACCCTTGGTCTGGGACACTGCGCGCTCGAAGCGAGCCTGAACATCTGCCCAGTTCACAATGTTCCAGAATGCCTTGACGTAGTCGCCCTTGACGTTCTGGTAGTCCAGGTAGAATGCGTGCTCCCACATATCCAGCTGCAGAACGGGGATCAGTGCAACGGAGATGTTGCCCTGCTGATCGTAGAGCTGCTCGATAATGAGGCGCTTGCCGACGGTGTCCCACGCGAGGATTGCCCAGCCGGAGCCCTGGATGCTCAGTGCAACGCTGGTGAAGTGCTCGCGGAACTTGTCGAAGGAGCCGAAGAACTCGTCGATTGCTGCTGCCAGCTCGCCGGTGGGCTTGTCGCCACCCTCGGGGGACAGGTTGTTCCAGAAGATGGAGTGGTTGGTGTGGCCACCCAGGTTGAACGCCAGGTCCTTGGAGAGCTTGGAGACGTTGCCGTATGCGCTGTTCTCGCGTGCCTCTTCAAGCTGCTCGAGAGCTGCGTTAGCGCCTGCAACGTATGCTGCGTGGTGCTTGTCGTGGTGCAGTTCCATGATCTTTGCGGAGATGTGGGGCTCGAGCGCCGCGTAGTCGTAGGGGAGCTCGGGGAGAGTGTACTTTTCAGCCATGATGATGCCTTTCAATAGAATGCTTGGCTCGTATTAAAGATTACCAGCGTAGCGTTTACTTTACTTTTCATGAGTTGGGGAGCGTCACATTTATGTAAAACCTCGCTCGAGCCTGTGGATTTTAGGCAAAGACTTTTCCCCACATCTGTGGATAATCCTATGTATCAACAGGATTTTCAGGTTCGGAACCCTATTCTGCCTTGAAATATCGGGGTATGCGCTCATGTGAATAACAGTGCTGTAAGTTCTCCACACTGTGGAAAACTCCTGTGGATAACATCCTATTTTGGGGATGCGCGGGGGATAAACTGCAGAATTTTCGCTCTCATTCGAGGCGTTTTTCCTTCTACTAGCCAAAATATTGAGTGCCAGCGGGGCCGTCGAGCGATCTTACGCGCCTCCTTGCGCCGGAGGCGGTGGATTAAGTGCACAGGGTTATCCACAACTGTGGAGAAAATCTACATCCGCGGATTTAAAGGCGAGAAACCTTTCGGTTTAAGAATTCCCCCTCGGTTTTAACGAGCGCAGAAGCCTGTAATTACAAGAATTTTCCAGCCGCCCAGAATTTTTAAGGCACATCGGTCCCCCTGCGCAGGGAGCAAGAATCACACGCATGTAAGTTCTCCACACTGTGGAAAACTCCTGTGGATAACCTCTTTTCCGACAAGAACGGGGGAGAAAAGATTGGGGAGACGTACCCCCGGAACGCCAGGGAACCAAACTACCCCGAGGAGCCGCACCAGAGTGCCAAATTTCCGTCAACGCCGACGTCGGGGCGTAAAAGGGCAAAAGAAAAGAGCATCCCGCCGCGGAATGCTCTTGAGTGAGTGATAGAGAAACGCAATTAAAAAGATACGGTACGGAATGCAGCCCAACCACGAACTGCATCCGCACCGCACATCCGTCGGTAGAAATACGAGTTACTCGTACACCGACGACAATCACCGATAAATAGAGAGTCGAACCTATCGAAGCGAGCTTCCGGTCTCGCCTCGGAGGCTTCCTTCGACCCCGTTATGTAACCAGTGTACACGGTTTCATAACGTCTGCAAACCTAAAACCGGGGGTTTTTTAAAAAATTTGTTATCGTTTTGTTATTTTTCACCCGGGGCAAGTTCTTTGCACTCTCCAGAATTTTCATCAATACCCCTAAAATCCTTGATATTTCGCGGAAGTTTCCCGGTGGGCCAAAGATGATTTTTGAGTCATTCTCGTTTATACTTGCGGTGGAAATCTTTTTATAAGTGTCTTGGGTCACTAGGCAGATTGCTGTTTTTGCACTTGATGCTCATAAATCGACAACCCTAGCACCCTCCTAAAAATTAGCACCAAAGTGTCAAGCATTACTTGACCGTACCAATTTCAACCTTGAGCGGTTGTTGCTTCGCTACAATGGGTGCCAACCACACCACATCTCTCCCTCGGAGAGTTCCTATTCGATAAAATTCACATCCGATAAAAGAGGAACCGATTCCGTGTCCACACCGACCACACCACAGCAACCGGACGGCACTGCAAGCCTTGAGTCTCCGCGCTGGCTCTCTGCCGAAGAACGTGAGGGCTGGCTCTTTATCAGCTCCATCATCTTTAACCTCACCCGCCGCCTCGAGAACCAGCTTCAGAGCGAGGCCGGCATTAGCTTCGTCGAGTACATGGTGCTCGCAATGCTTTCCGAGTCAGGCGACCTCTCTCTGACCATGACCGAACTGGCCATCACCACAAATACTCTCCCCGCGCGCCTCTCCCGCGTGGTGGCCCGCCTCGAGAAGGACGGATACGTGCGCCGCTCCCTCAGCGCGGAAGATCGCCGCGTCAGCATCTGTCACCTCCTGCCGGCCGGCCAGAAGAAGGTTCAGGAAGTAGCCCCCGGCCACGTCGCTGAGGTGCGCCACCAAATTTTTGACCGCCTCACACCCCAGCAGGTCAAGCAGCTTGCGGAGATTGGCGAGGCAGTCCTGGGCAACACCCCCTCGAATGTCATCTCGATTGATGCACTGCAGCGTGGGGACTACCCCACACAATAACCTCCTCCGCCTTCGGGTAAGATTCGCCCCGGGCGAGAGTTGAGAGAACCAGAGATAAGGCACATTCCCCACTGGGAACGTGCCTTATCTCTTTAATAGATTTCTTAAATAGGCTCTTGCAGTCGCGAGCGCTGCGGTACGCGCGAACCTTAAAACCGCTTAAAGTTGCCCCGAGCATCGATACATGCGAAGAATTTTAAAAAAATTTTTGCGGTATCACGTACCGCTTTGAAATGTCGGATGACCGGCTGTCGGACGCCGGGGCATCATGCATATACGCGGGATGTTGGGGTGTCTAATGCCGCTTTAAACCGCGAAATCTCAAGGAAACACACCCAATACCACTCAATCCAAAGAAAGTATTCGGGGCATCCACACTAAGGGTTGTGGTGACAATATGTCAGGGATACCTCATCTGCCCCACCGATTAGCCTTTTCTCTCTGTACACGCCCCACAGTACCCCGTACGATAAATACCAACAGGTTGCACCGCGCCATCCCGGCGCCTAAAAGCAACCACCATATAAGGAGAAACCATATGTCCAAGTCTTTCTACGACCTTCTGAATGAGCAGATCGGCCACGAGTTCGCAGCATCCCACCAGTACCTGTCCATGGCTATCTGGCTCGACGGTGAGGACCTGCCCCAGCTGGCTAAGTTCTTCTACCGCCAGTCCCTCGAGGAGCGCGAGCACGCACTCATGATGGTTCAGTACAAGCTGGACCGCGGCCACAAGGTCGAGATCCCCGCTGTTCCCGCCGTCAAGAACGACTTCGAGAACGTCCAGGAAATCGTTGACATGTCCCTGGCACAGGAGAAGGTTGTCACCGGCCAGATCGAGGCACTGTTCTCCGCAGCACGCGCCGAGAACTACGCACTGGGCGAGCAGTTCATCCTCTGGTTCCTGAAGGAACAGGTTGAGGAAGTTGCAACCATGGAGACCCTCGTAACCGTTGTAAAGCGCGCAAACGGCAACCTCTTCGACCTGGAGAACTACGTTGCACGCGAGCTGGGCGACGACCACGGTCAGGAGTCCGGCGCACCCGCAATCGCAGGCGCATAATCTCGTATTCGTGCGGCTAGGCCCCTAGTCGAGCCCGCAGAATACCTGCAGAATCTTTAACGTTCCGCCCTCACCGCATACCGCGGCGAGGGCGGAACGTTTATGCATTTAACACCTGAAAACTCACCACAGTGCACCGTCCAGGAGCTAAAAGCCGCCAGCGGATACTCGAATACTCATACAGTGCAGAGTAAACTTAAAAGCCTTAGATGCCGCATAATATCGCGGCAGAAAGAGGAGAGAATGACTCACACCAACCCAGATACCCTCAGCCGCGGCTCATATAGCAACTCACTCCGCGTAGCCGACATTCTGCGCGCAGAATCCGTCGGCGGTACCGTCCTACTCATCGCAACGGTGCTGGCAGTAGTACTCGCCAACACCCCCGCCTCCACCTTCTACTTTGACGTGCGAGACACCGTGGTCGGCCCGGCTATCCCCGGCTTCAACCACCTGCAGATGAGCATCGGCACCTGGGCGGCGGACGGCCTGCTCGTCGTTTTCTTCTTCCTCACCGGCCTGGAGCTGAAGAAGGAATTCGTGATTGGTGACCTCAAGTCGCCCTCCACCGCAATTGTGCCGATTGCGGCTGCTTTCGGTGGCGTCATCACCCCCGCAATTATTTACGCGGCGATTAACTTCGGTAGCCCCAGCGCTCTGCACGGCTGGGCTATCCCCACCGCAACCGATATTGCGTTCGCGGTGTCTGTTCTCGCCGCCGTGGGTACTTTCCTCCCCTCGGCGATGCGCGTCTTCCTGCTGACCCTGGCTGTTGTCGACGACCTCATCGCAATCTGCATTATCGCGATTTTCTACACCAATAACTTCCACGGCGAGTACCTGCTCTTCGCGCTGATTCCCCTCGCCCTTTTCGCGTTCATCGCCTACCGCGGTGAGACCATGCTGCACCTGAAGCCGCTCGCCGCATGGATTCTTCTATTCCCCCTGGGCGTCATCACCTGGGCGCTCTTCCTCGAATCCGGTATTCACGCCACCATTTCCGGCGTGGTTCTCGGCTTCCTGGTGCCCGTGAAGATGTCCGCACGCTCCGAGGCAGCGCACGCTGAACACGGCCTGGCAGAGGTGCTGGAGCACCGCTTCCGCCCCCTCTCTACCGGCATCTGCGTGCCCATCTTCGCGTTCTTCAGCGCGGGTGTGGCTGTAGGCGGCTTTGAAGGCCTCGGACGCGCCCTCACCGACTCTGTGGCGGTCGGCATTATGGTTGCGCTGGTTGCAGGTAAGACCATCGGTATTTTCGGTACTACCTGGCTCGTGACCCGTTTCAAGAACGCTAACCTCGACCCGGACGTCGCCTGGATTGACGTGATCGGTCTGGCTGCAACCGGTGGTATCGGTTTCACCGTGTCTCTGCTGGTCGCTGAGCTGTCCTTCCCGCACGGCTCTCCGCACACCGAGGACGCCAAGATTGCGATTCTCGTCGGCTCTGTTCTGGCTGCTGTTGTGGGTGCGGCTATCCTGTCTCGCCGTAACAAGCACTACCGTGCCCTGGCTGAGAAGGAAAGCGTGGACGCTGACGACAACGGCATCCCCGACGTCTTCGAGGGAACCTACCGTGACCCGAAGACCGAGCCGAAGGCCTAAAACGCTCACCCGCTACACCCCGATTCCCAGCCGAAGATAACCATGTCTCACCGCATCGAAACCACCGAAAACCACGCTCCCTGCGGGGACCGTCGCACGACGGACAACCCCGCTGAACGCGCGGAATACGTAGCGGATGGGCATGCTCGCCACCGCTCAACCGGCAGGAGGCGGCAGAAACTCGCCGTCCCCTCCCGGTACGCGGAAATTTCGGCACGCTGGGTGATCGGGGTGTACTCGTTTGCCGCGATTCTCACCTCGTTCGCGTGGATTCTCTCGCCGCTACGCCACGGCCGCGGGTTTACCTGGTGGGAGGTCATTGCCGACCTGTTCAACATCCCGTCCACGCACACTCTGCCCAGCGCCATCACCCTGATTGTGGTGGTTTCCGGGCTTATCGCTCGTAAGCGCGCCGCCCTATACGTCGTCATTGCCTTCCAGATTTTCGGCGCTCTCCTGGCCTCGCACAGCGCTTTCACTCTCTTTTTTCCCGCCGGCATCATGCCCAAGGACCGGCTCTTCTCCTCGAGCATCGACACGCTCTCGATTCTGTGCGCCACGCTGCTGGTTCCCTTCCTCGTAACGATTCGTTCGGCATTCCCCGCGCGCGTGGGGCGCCTCTCCTGGGCCGGGGCCCTGGCGACCGCGGTGGGCGGTATTGCCCTTACGACCCTTGCCCTGTGGTACCTCTGCAAGGTGGGTTGGTGGCCCGAGCTGCGCCACGTCTCAGCGTGGGAGTTGCTGCTGCACGGGCTGGGCATCGAGCGTATGCATCCGGGACTGTGGTCCGCCGATGTCGTGGGCTTTATCGCCTCCGTCGGCGATGGTCTCTTCCTCGTGCTGGCTCTTTACCAGTTGGCCCGCGGGTACCGCGCCCCCGATGAGTGGGACGGCGAGAAGGAGCTACAGATTCGCGCCCTGCTACAGTACTACGGCGCAAACGACTCCCTCTCGTACTTTGCGACCCGTCGCGATAAGCAGGTTATCTTCTCCTCCAACCGCAGGGCGGCCATCACTTACCGCACTGTGGGTTCGGTGTGCCTGGCTTCCAGCGACCCCGTGGGCGATCCGCACGCCTGGCAGGACGTCATCGAACGTTGGATGCTGCAGGCCCGCAGCTACGGTTGGGTTCCAGCGGCCCTGAGCGTCAGCGAGGCCGGTGCACGCGCCTATAGTCGCGCGGGCCTGAGCGTGCTTCAGATGGGCGAGGAGGCGGTGCTCGAGACCGACCGATTCACCCTCAACGACACCTCGATGCTCGCGGTGCGTCAGGCCGTTCAGCGTGTGCGACGCGGCGGGTACGGCGTGCAGATTCGCCGCTACTCCGAGCTTGACGAGGACCAGAAGCGGCAGATCCAGCACAATATCGAGGCGTGGCGGCACGGTCGCGTGGAGCGCGGCTTCTCCATGGCCCTGAACCGCGTCAATGATCCGGCGGATCAGTCCACGGTTCTGGTATCGGCCCACGACGGGGAGGGCCGCATGGTGGCCCTACTGTCCTTCGTGCCCTGGGGACCCACAGGGCTCTCTCTGGATGTCATGCGCCGCTCCCCCGAGGCCCCCAACGGGGTGGTGGAGTTCATCGTGGCCTCCCTCATGGAGCAGGCCGCTTCACTCGGCGTGCGCAGGGTGTCCCTGAATTTCGCGATGTTTGGGCAGATTTTCGCCGCGGCCGACCGGGTGGGTGCCTCGGCGTGGAATCGTTTCGCTTCCCGTTCCCTGGGCGTGCTGGACCGTTTCTTACAGCTGCGTCGCCTGTATCGCTTCAACCTGAAGTTCTCCCCGCGTTGGGTACCCCGCTACCTTGCTTGCGAGCCGACGCTGGCGCTTGTGAACGTTGCGGTTGCGGCGGGCGTGGCGGAGGGCTTCCTGCCGGATCTGTCCGCCCGTCGCTCGCGGGAGGAGCATCGCACGTTGAGCGAGGGTGAGTTGGTTCTTCTGCGCGAGATGCAGCAGGTGCGCGCCGAGGAGCACCCGCAGGTGCCCCGTAGCCAGCAGACGCAGCACCGTCTGCGCCACCTGCAGGAGCTACGCGATGCTGGCATGAACCCGTACCCCATCGAGGGTGAGGATGTCGCCGAAACCCACGGTTGGGATGGCTCTGTTATGGTGCTCAGCGTGCCCGAGGCCCTCGATATATTCTCCCACCAAAATATTCCTGAAAAAGAATATACTGTTTCGGGTCGCGTTCGCGCTCTGCGTGACCACGGTGGAGTCCTCTTTGTGACGCTCTTTGAGGCTGGCAAGACCCTGCAGGTCATCCTAGAGCGTGAGCTCGTTGGTGAGAAGCTTTTGAGCCTCGCCTCCCGAGCTCTCGATACCGGTGACCTCATCGAAACCACCGGCACCTACGGCACGAGCCGCACGGGCACCCCCTCGCTCATCGCCTCCGGCTGGCGTATGGCCGCTAAGAGCCTGCACCCCATCCCCTTCGATTCCTTCACCGACCCCGAGGCCCGCCTGCGCCGACGCTCGACCGATCTGATCGTGAATCCCGATCAGATGCACAACCTGCGCCTACGCACGGCGGTTATCAAGGCACTGCGCGCGCGTCTGGACGCCGAGGGCTTCCTCGAGGTCGAGACCCCCATCCTGCACACGGTGCACGGCGGGGCGAGCGCACGCCCCTTCCGTACCTACATCAACGCCTACGGCGAGGATCTGACGCTACGCATCGCCCCCGAGCTGTACCTCAAGCGCCTGGTGGTTGGCGGTAGCGGCCCGGTGTACGAGTTGGGCCGAGACTTCCGCAACGAGGGTGCGGACGCAACCCACAACCCCGAATTCACGGTGCTGGAGGCGTACCGCCCCCACGCCGATTACGTGCAGATGCGCCAGCTGACCGAGCGGCTCATCAAGGACGCCGCGCGGGCCGTGTTCGGCACGGTTCAGCTGCCCCTTGGCCCCAAGTCCTCGTTGGAGCGTGTGCTGACAGATGTTTCGGGCCCCTGGCGCGTGGTTTCGGTGTGCGATGCCCTTTCGGAGGCGCTGGGCCGCCGCGTCGACCTGCAGACAGATTTCGAGGAGCTCCTGGCCCTCGCGCAGCATCACGGGGTGCGCGTCCACGAGGGCATGGGGCCGGGCGCCATCATCGAGGAGCTGTACGGCGAGTTGGTGGAGGCCGTCACCGTGGAGCCGACGTTCTACACGGATTTCCCGGCGGAAACGAGCCCGCTTGCGGCTCCGCATCGCAGTGTACCGGGCCTGGCGGAGCGCTGGGACCTGGTCATTAACGGCATGGAGATGGGGTGCGCCTACTCGGAACTGACGGATGCCCTCGTGCAGCGTGAGCGTCTGACGGAGCAGTCACTGAAGGCCGCCGCGGGTGACCCGGAGGCAATGGAGGTGGATGAGGACTTCCTGTACGCCCTGGAGACGGGTATGCCCCCGACCGGCGGCCTGGGTCTGGGCGTTGATCGCCTCGTGATGCTACTGGCCCAGACGCAGATTCGCGGCGTGCTTTCGTTCCCGTTCGTGAAACCCCGGCGCTCGTGAAGTCCCGCCAAGATTAGAGGGCAAGGATAGGGCACAGCATCGCGCCTTCTCGCCCCGGCACCGCCTCTTCGCGGCCCGCCGGGGCGTGAATGTTTAACCCGACCCTATATTAAGTATTCGTTACAATTTGAGCTCTGCCCCACTTTTAAGTTGCCGAACGAAGCCCACGAACTCCACAATGAGATGACTAATCGTGCGCATTTTGACCGCGCGCCGCGGATCTAAAGCCGCATCACCAGCAGAGAAGCCCCTCGTAACCCACCCTTCGGTGTGAACGTGTGGGCTTTCGCGCTTTCTAGATTGGAGTACCGAGTGGATTTTCTTCTGAACATCATCGGGGACATAAATGAGCAGACCTCGGGACTGACTTCTTCCGTGTATGCTGTGCAGAACTGGATGTGGAGCAACTTCCTCTACTACGCCCTGATTGCGGCTGGTCTGTACATTACGATTCGTACTCGCGGCGTGCAGTGGCGTTCCATTAAGGAAATGGTCCGTGTTCTGGGTGACCCGGTTGCTCGTGAGGCTGACGGTAAGAAGAGCATCTCTTCGTTCCGTGCGTTTACGGTCTCTGCCGCATCCCGCGTGGGTACCGGTACCGTGGCGGGTGTGGCCCTGGCTATCGCTATGGGCGGTCCCGGCGCTGTGTTCTGGATGTGGGTTATCGCGGCCGTGGGCGCGGCTTCTGCCTTCGCGGAGTCTCTGCTGGGTCAGCTGTACAAGGAGCGCGGTAAGGATTCCTACATCGGTGGTCCGGCGTACTACATGAAGCGCGGTCTGAACGCTCGCTGGATGGGTTACATCTTCGTGGCGTTCATCGTGATTACCTATGCGTTCGTGTTCGTTGCTGTGCAGACTAACGCCGTGGTGGATGCGACCTCGAACTCCCTGGGCATCGACGTGTCGGGTACGAACTCCATGGGCTTCCGCATGGTCGTGGGCGCCGTCATGGTGCTGCTGACCGCGGCCATTATTTTCGGTGGTATTCGCGCGATTTCTTCGGTGACCGAGTGGCTGGTTCCGATTATGGCGGTGCTGTACCTACTGCTGGGTCTGCTGGTGGTTCTGCTGAACATCACCGAGATCCCGAACATGCTGCTGATGATTTTCCAGGGCGCGTTCGGCATTAAGGAGTTCGTGACCGGCGGTACCATGGGTGCCGTGATTTGGGGTATGAAGCGCGGTCTGCTGACCAACGAGGCCGGTATGGGTACCGCCCCGAACGCTGGCGCTACCGCTACTATTTCTCACCCAGCTAAGCAGGGCTACGTGCAGACCCTGGGTGTTTACTTTGACACGATGATGGCCTGCACCGTGACCGCGTTTATCGTGCTGCTGTCAAACCCGGCCTACGGTGATAAGTCGCGTGGTGCTTCGCTGACTCAGTCGGCGCTGGCTATGCAGCTGGGCGATTGGGCGGTTCACTTCCTGACTATCGCGATTTTCATGTTTGCGTTCTCGACTGTGATTGGTAACTACTACTACGGCGAGTCGAACATGCGCTTCGTGACCGGGAACAAGGTGGTCCTGACGATTTTCCGCGTGCTGGTTCTGGTGTTCGTGTTCTTCGGCGCGATTTCTTCGCTGGATCTGGTGTGGACGACCGCGGATATGCTGAACGCTGGCATGGTGATTGTGAACTTGACGGCGGTGCTGCTGATGACGCCGAAGGTTGTTGCGGTGCTGAAGAATTACGAGGCGCAGCGTAAGGCCGGCCTGGAGCCGATCTTCAGGGCTTCGGACCTTCCGGAGATTAAGAACCTTGCGGCTTGGGATGGCACGGACGTAGTGACGACCCGCGAGTTCTGGGCCGAGTACGATGCGAAGACGGCCGAGCGTCGCAAGCTGAAGGCTGCCAAGAAGGCTGCGAAGGCCGGTCGCTAGGCTAGCTGACGCGGTTCACCGAGCGTGAGCCGTCGACTGAGAGCTGTGTGAGGGCCCTTTCCCGCCGAATGTGGGGGCGGGCCCTCACGCTATTCGGGGGCCCAACGGTGCGATTCGGCCGGTGGGCGTCGCGTGCACCGGTATTCTGGTGGAGGTGCGCCGCGCGTAGGCGGGGCGCTATTGAGGCATTGTGAGGAGAAGTAATGGACTGGAAGCCCGTAGTGGATATCGTGGTGACCGCGGTTTTCCTGCTGGGTATCGGCCTGGCCCTGTGGGGTCTGCTGACGGTGCACCGTAGCCCGTACTTTTCCGAGGTGCAGAAGCTTAAGTGGCTTCTGCTGGTGCTGTTCCTGCCGTATCTTGGCCCCCTGGTTTGGATTTTGCGGGTTCGTACCGAGCGCGCGGAGGCCGCACAGCGGGAGCTGGAGGCGGCGAAGCGGGACGGGGCTCCACTTGGGGAAGCCGGTGAGGTTGCGGCTCGGGCCGAGTAGTCCGGGTCTAACACCCCCACCCCAACCATTAAGGTAACGAAGGTCACACCATTTCAATTGGACAGTGCATCACGCACCCCGTATAGTTCTATGTGTTGCCTGCGGTGATACACCGTAAGACACTTGCGCGAGTGGCGGAATAGGCAGACGCGCACGGTTCAGGTCCGTGTGCCCGTGAGGGCGTGGGGGTTCAACTCCCCCCTCGCGCACCAACGATCCCCGGTTCGAAAGAACCGGGGATTTTTTCATGCATTAACGGCCCAATCCCCAGACGATACGCGGGATTCCGGGCCGATTCACCCGTGCATCCCCTAAAATGGAACCGGGTGTGTTCACGCACAGAACACACAGCTAACGCACAGGCACGCTCGTTAAACTGAACCCTTTGAGGTATACCGCGAGCGCAGTAGTTGCTCGGATTGGTCGTTGAGAAGGAGGCGGCATGAAGTTTTTCGACAAGCTAGGAAAGCTGGAACAGGGCATCGGCCGCACCGTCGGCTTTTCTAAGGGCTTCGGCACCTTTGAGAAGGCAGATGTCGCCAACCGCGTCCGCATCATGATGGACGACGAGTCTTACGTGGACGGCAGCGGCCGCACCATGGCCCCGAATATTTACACGCTCCGCTTCGCGCCGGTCGATTTTCCGCGCGTGCGCGAGTGGGGCAACCCGTTCGCCGTGGAGCTGTGCGACCTGGCCATCTCTCACGCTCGCGCCCAGGGATACACCCTCATCGGCGCGGTGCGCGTGACCTTCAACGTTCTCGATTCCCTGGCCGAGGGTGAATTCGAGGTGGTGGCCACCTTCGAGCCGTTCTCGGTTCCGGATGCGCCCGCCTCCCCCACCCTGCGCGGCGCCGCTAACTACGCGCCGGTGCGCCCGCCCCGGGAGTCTTCGCTGCCCACGCGCATCACAAAACCCACCGCCCAGCCTCAGCCCGCGCAGCCGGTTCAGCCGCAGCAGCCGGTGGCGCAGCCGAACTCTCGTCTCTCGCGCATCCCGCGTAGCGGCCAGGGTGGGCACGCCCCGCAGGGCGCCCACGGTGCCCCGGCGTCCCCGGCCGCTCCCGCCGCGGCGGCTCCCCGTCTTTTCCTGGAGATCAACGGGCGCATGCACCCGATTAGCCACCTGCCCTTCACGCTGGGCCGCGGTTCGGAGTCTGACCTGCTCCTGGACGATAAGGGTGTCTCCCGTCGTCACGTGCAGCTGTCGGCGCATAACGGCGCAGTCGTCGCCACCGACCTGGGGTCCACGAACGGCACCCTCGTCAACGGTGCTCCGCTTCGCTCTCCCGTGGTGCTGACCAACGGTTCGCTCCTTCGCATGGGCAATACCCGCATCATCTTCCATAGTTCTACCGGAGGTGCCCGTTAATGGCGTCCGAACTAACAGTCACTATTCTTCGCTACGCGTTCCTGGCGCTCATCTGGTTCTTCGTGTTCCTGGTGGTCTCCGCTGCACGCCGCGACCTGGGTCTGGGTAAGAACTACCGCGCAGTGCCTGTGGAGGCTTCCGCCGAGGCCACCCACATCACGCCCCCGCCCTCGCGCCCCTCGCAGTTGATTATTACCGAGGGCGCGCAGGCCGGCGCCATGATGCAGCTGGGCGACCACCCCATCACGATTGGTCGCGCCAACGATATTGAGGTGTCCCTGCAGGACGATTACGCTTCGGGCCGTCACGCCCGCCTGTTCCCCCAGGGTTCCCGCTGGTTCCTGGAGGACCTGAACTCGACCAACGGCACGTACGTCAACGGTGAGCGGCTGACTCGCGCTACCCCGATTGAGCCCGGTGATGAATTCCGCGTGGGCGGCACCACCATGCAACTGAGGGGGTAGCCGATGAAGATTGCTTTCCGTCTTGAGGCGCGCTCCGATACGGGCCTCAAACGTTCCAAGAACGACGATTCCGGTTACGGCGGCCGCTACCTTGCGGTCGTCGCCGATGGCATGGGCGGCCACGTGGGCGGCGATGTCGCCTCCGCGACCACGGTGCTGAACCTGACCCCGCTGGACCACCCCGACTTTGAGAACGGCACCGGCGGCGTTTACCTGGCCGACGAGATTCAGAGCGCCAACCTGATTATTAACGAGCTGGCCGCAAACGACCCGCAGCTTGCCGGTATGGGCACCACCTGCACCGCGTTGCTGATTGACGGCGATTGCATCGAGTTTGCCCACATCGGTGACTCGCGTGCATACCGCCTGCGCCCGGGTGCCGACGGTGAGTTCGAGCAGATTTCGACCGACCACACCTTCGTGCAGCGCCTGCTGAACGAGGGCCGCATTACCCCGGAGGAGGCCGAACACCACCCGCATAAGAACGTGATTATGCGCGTGCTCGGTGACGTTGACGCCTCCCCCGAGCTGGAGCTCAAGACCCTGGACGCCGTCGTGGGCGAGCGCTGGGTGCTGTCCTCGGACGGCCTGGACGCCGTGGTTTCCGTACCCGAAATTGAGCAGGTGATGCGTTCGCACGACGACCTCGCGGAGGTTGCCGACACGCTCATCTCCATGACCCTGGAGCGCGGCGCGCCCGATAACGTGACCGTCGTGGCCCTGCAGGTCATCGACCGCGAGGAACTGCCGGTGGACGAGCCGGTGGGCCCCTCCGCGCTACCCGATTCCGCGCTGCCCGACTCGATTGCGGCGGAGCAGGAAGTCAGCGTGAATACGCAGAAGCTCCCCGAGATTGCCGCAACCGCCGAGGCCGCGGAGGCAACCCTCGCCGCGCTGGAGCAAGAGTCCGCTCACCACAACGTGCGTCGTTTCCGCCGTGCCCGCGACTTTGCCGGAACCCTGCTGCACAGCGGTTCCGATGCGGTGCGCCACCACATCGGAACCTACGACAACGCCGTGGATGCGGCCCTCACCAACGCCGCGATTCTGCGTGGCGAGCTGGGTTCGCGTCCGCATCAGCTGGTCGGTGCCGCCGCGGTGGCGACCGAGACCGGCATGATTCCGGCGGTGACCTCCCGTACCCTGGAGCACCGCGCCACGGTGGCTCAGCGCATGCCGCTAACGGTGGATGAAGCGCCCCTGCCCGCCGAGCTGGAGGAGCTCATCGCGGAGGAGCCGGCCGAACGCACCTCCCGCCGTTCCTGGTCGGTGCGTCTCTTCATCTTCCTGCTGGTGGCGGCTCTGCTGACCCTGGCGGCGTGGACCGGCCTGCGCTACGTGGAGCGTAGCTACTACGTGGGCGAGAGCGACGGCACGGTGGCGGTGTACAACGGTATTCCGCATGCGCTGGGCCCGATTCGCCTCTCGCACGTGGTGGAGAATACCGATATTTCGACCTCGCAGCTCTCCGACCACACCCGCACCCTGCTGCGTAATTCGATTACCGCGAAGGACCTGAACGAGGCGCACCAGATTGTGTCGCGCCTGAAGACCCAGGCCGAGCAGAACCGCATCAAGGCGGAGCAGGCGGCGTCCGCCTCCGCTTCGCCGACTCCCGATCCGACGGCGACCGCATCGTTGGCTCCCGAGCCCGCGGAATCAGGGGCTGAAACCCCGACCGAATCCCCGAGCACGGAGGGCGGTGAGAACCATGGCTAAGCTGTCGTTCCGACGCGATTCCGATGCGCCGCGCGCGCGTCGCTTCACGGAGCTACTATTGCTGGTCGTGGCCGTGGGTATTAGCTCTTTCAGCATGTACCTGATTGACCCGGAGCACGCCCTGGACACTGCGAAGAGCCAGTGGCTTCCCTGCACCATCGTGCTGGGCGCCGGTTCGCTCCTGATTCACCTGGTCCTGCAGTTCCGTGCCCGCTACGCCGACCCGTTCATCCTGCCGCTGGTGGTGGCTCTGAACGGTATCGGTTTGACGATGATTTACCGTCTGGACCCGCAGATTGCCGCGCCGGTGGGCGACGGCCAGCTCATGTGGACGGGCGTGTCCATGGTGCTGTGCGCGGTCATCGTGTTCGTGTTGCGCGACCACCGCGTGCTGCGCAAGGTCACGTACACCTCCCTGGTGCTGTCGATGATTCTGCTCATCATGCCGCTGATTCCCGGCCTGGGCATGGAGTTGAACGGTGCGCGCATCTGGATTCACATCGGCAACCGCACCTTCCAGCCCGGCGAGGTCGCGAAGATTACGCTGGCGATTTTCTTCGCCGGTTACCTGGCAACGCACCGCGACCTGATTCTGGTGGCGGGCCGCCGCATCGGTCCGGTAAACCTGCCGCGACTGCGCGACCTTGCACCGGTGTTCCTGGCCTGGCTCGTGAGCCTGGGTGTTCTGGTATTCCAGAAGGACCTGGGTTCGGCCATCATGTTCTTCGGCCTGTTCATGGCGATGCTGTACCTGGCGACGGGCCGCCTGTCGTGGCTGGTCGTGGCCGGTATCGGTATCGCTGTGGGTGGGTACTTCGCGTACAACTACGTTTCGCACGTGCACGCCCGCATCTACGCGTGGGTTCACGCCTTTGACCCGGATATTTACCAGGCTTCGCCGGGTGGTTCGGGCCAGATTCTACAGGGCGTATTCGGCCTGGCGTACGGCGGCCTGTTTGGTCGCGGCTGGGGTCAGGGCCGCGCGAACCTCGTCCCGTACGCAAACTCCGACATGATCATCTCTTCGCTGGGTGAGGAGCTGGGCCTGATTGGTCTGGGCGCCATCCTGATGATGTTCATGTTGCTGGTTTCGCGCGGCTACCGCGCGGCTCTGGGCACCCGCGACGGCTTCGGTAAGTTGCTGGCGGCGGGCCTGTCCACGGTCATGGTGCTGCAGCTGTTCGTGGTGATTGGCGGCGTGACCCGTCTGATTCCGCTGACGGGTCTGACGACTCCGTTTATGTCGGCGGGCGGTTCGTCGCTGGTGGCCAACTGGATTATTGTGGCGCTGTGGCTGTCGATTTCGCATAGTGCCCGTGCTCCGCACCTGGTGGCCGGTTACGATGCATCGCAGGGTATCGACCATATGGATACCAGCTACGAGCCCGAGGGCGCGACGAGCGTCCTGGCCCGTATCACGGCAAAGGATTCTGGAGGTGAGAAGAATGGATAGGGCGATTCGCCGCATGTGGATGTCAGCCGCGTGCGTGTTTGTCCTGCTGATGGGTACCCTCAGCTATATTCAGTTCTTCGATTCGAAGACCCTGATGGCTAACCCGTGGAATAGCCGAGCACTGTACGACAACTACGGTTCGGCGCGTGGTTCCATCGTGGTGGACGGCACGGAGATTGCTTCCTCGGTGAAGTCCGATGATGAGTACAACTACCAGCGCGTGTACAACCACCCGCTCAAGTACGCGGCTCTGACCGGCTACTTCTCCACCATCTACGGCGCGACCGGCCTGGAAGCCGCCATGGATAAGGAGCTCGCCGGCACGAGCGATAGCCAGTTCTACGATCGCGTGGCGCAGCTCTTCAGCGGTTCCTCCGCTCAGGGTGCCAGCGTGGAGCTGACCATCAACTCGAAGCTTCAGGACATCGCCTACAACGCTCTGCAGGGCCGTAAGGGTGCCGTCGTGGCGCTGAACCCGAAGACCGGCGAGATTCTGGCGATGGCTTCATCCCCCTCCTACGATCCGAACCTGCTGTCCTCCCACTCGGGTTCTTCCGTGATTGCGAACTACCAGGCGCTAACGGCAGATGAGGATCAGCCCCTCTTCAACCGAGCGATTGCCGGTAATACGTACTCGCCGGGTTCGACCTTCAAGATTATTGACGCGGTCGCGGCCCTCGAGTCGGGTAAGTACAACGCCGAGTCGGTTATCGCGAACCCCGCGCAGTTGCCTCTGCCGGGCACGAACATCAGCCTGCCGAACTACACGGGCGGCCAGTGTTCCACCCGAACTCAGGCAACGATTGAGTGGGCGTTGGCGCAGTCCTGTAACACCCCGTTCGCGCAGATTGCGATGGACCTGGGTCAGGAGCGTATCGCTAAGACCGCCGAGAACTTCGGGTACGGTCAGGATTTGAAGATTCCGCTGACCGTGTCGAAGTCTTCGTTCCCTTCGAATATGACGCAGAGCCAGCTGGCTCAGTCGGCCGTCGGCCAGTACAACGTGAAGACCACGCCCCTGCAGGTGGCGATGACCTCCGCGGCGATTGCGAACGGCGGTGTGCAGATGAAGCCGAACCTGATTCGTTTGGTGAAGACCAGCAACCTGAGCACCCTGCAGGAGTTCTCGGCTGAGAAGCTCCGCACCTCCACCTCCCCCGAGGTGGCCAACCAGGTGAAGCAGTGGATGGTGAATTCGGTTGATAATGGTATTGCACGTAATGCCGGTGTCGCGGGCGTGAAGGTGGCGGGTAAGACCGGTACCGCAGAGACGACGGCGGGTTTGAATAATTCTTGGTTCACCGGTTTCGCTCCGGCCGATGACCCTCAGATTGCCATCGCGGTGGTGTACGAGGATATTGACGTGGCGACCGGCGCACAATTGGCAACCGGTACAAGTAAGCAACTTTTTGAGGCGGTGTTGAACAAGTGAGGCCTGCGGCTGATATTACCCTGGGCGGGCGCTACACCCTGACCGAGCGTATCGCAATTGGCGGTATGGGTGAGGTGTGGAAGGCTCGCGATAAGGTGCTTGGTCGCATCGTTGCGGTCAAGATCCTGAAGGAAGAGTACACCGGCGACCCCGGCTTCCTGGAGCGTTTCCGCGCGGAGGCTCGCAATACGGCGCTGCTGAACCACCCCGGCGTGGCGAACGTGTTCGACTACGGCGAGGAGGATAACTCCGCGTACCTGGTGATGGAGCTTGTGCCGGGTAGCCCCCTGTCGAGTATCATCGAGCGCGAGGGTACCCTGCCGCCGGACCGCGTCCTGAACTTTATCGCGCAGACCGCTCGTGCGCTGGCTGCCGCTCACTCGCAGGGCCTGGTGCACCGCGATGTGAAGCCCGGTAACCTGATTATCACCCCGGACGACCGCGTGAAGGTGACCGATTTCGGTATCGCGCGCTTGGCAAACCAGGTGCCGTTGACTGCGACCGGTCAGGTGATGGGTACCGCCCAGTACCTGGCTCCCGAGCAGGCTACCGGCCAGGCTGCGACCGCTTCTTCTGATATGTATTCTCTGGGCATCATCGGTTACGAGTGCCTGGTGGGACGACGCCCGTTCACCGGTGAGTCGCAGATTGCGATTGCGCTGGCTCAGGTGAACGATCCGCCGCCGCCGCTTCCGGAGAGCATTCCGGCCGCGGCACGCGCGCTGATTATGTGCCTGCTGGCGAAGGACCCGGCTCAGCGTCCTAAGGATGCGACCGCTCTGGCTTCTGCGGTGGATGCGATTCGCCGCCGCGACCTGAAGGCAGCGGTGAAGGCTGTGCCCTCCCTTGCCCAGTTCCTGGCCGAGGAGAATGCCGACGATGCAACCGTGGCCATGGACGCTATGAACGTTGCGGCTGAGCCGATTAGCGCCTCCGCCGCACCGCGTTTCGGTTCGGGCGGGCGTTTCTCGCCGGAACCGACGACAGCGCCGATTCCTCGCACGAGCGCCCAGACGGTGCGCACGAGTGCGGAGCGTTCTGCCGCGGCGCCCCGTTCCTCGACGAAGCGCGGCCCGAACGTGTGGATGTGGGTCGCGATGCTGCTGGCAATCCTGCTGATTCTGGGCGGCATCTGGACCGTGTTCTTCACCAATAACGGTGGAGGCGGCACGTCCCCGGAGTCTTCGGCGAGCGCTTCGGCCTCTTCGGAACCGACGAACACCGGTAAGGTGTCGACGGTGGAGACGAGCGAGGCCGCTGCCACGACCTCTTCCAAGAAGAAGGTGACCGTGAACGCGGTGAACTACGAGGGTCGTGAGCTGCAGGATGCGGTGAACGAGTTGAAGAACCTCGGCCTTTCCCCCAAGACGGAGGGTGTGGAGTCCACTCAACCGGAGAACACGGTGATTTCGGTTTCTCCGACGGGTACTTTGGAGCAGGGCAATAGCGTCACCGTGCGCTATTCGACCGGTCCGAAGTCGGTGACTCTCCCGTCGAACCTTGAGGGTAAGAACGTGGACGAGGCTTCGAAGGCCGTCGCAGCGCTCGGCGTGAATGTTTCTCTTCACTACGAGAATTCGGATACCGCGGCCCCCGGCACGGTTCTTCGTACTACACCTTCATCTGGCACTAAGGTGACGGTTGGTAGTAATGTAGACATGTATGTGGCCTCTTCCAATTCGGGTAGGGGATCGAGTGCCAGCGCTTCCGCTGCACCGTCTGCGTCGGCTTCCGCCACGGCGCGTTAGCCCCTACGTTTTGATTTAGTTTTTGTCTTATTGATCCAGGAGAACTTATGGACCTGTCGGTTCCCGACACGGTTGATAACCGTTACAAGGTACTCGAGGTAATCGGTACCGGTGCGATGGCGACCGTTTACGCTGCCGAGGACACCCGCCTCGGCCGCAAGGTGGCTCTTAAGATTCTGCGTCCGGAGCAGGCCCAGGATGAGACCTTCCGTGCCCGTTTCAAGCGGGAGGCGGAGGCCGTCGCGTCTCTGAATAATCCTGCGATTGTTGCGGTGTATGACACCGGTTCGTTCGATCCTTCCCAGAGCTACGGCGTGGATGAGGCCGCGGGCGAGTCTACGCTCATCCCCTATATCGTGATGGAGTACGTGGAGGGTCACACCCTGCGCACCATCCTGTCGCGTGGCGGTCACCTGCCGGTGAGCGATGCGCTGGGCTACGCCGAGCAGTTGCTGGGCGCGCTCCAGTACAGCCACTCGATGGGCATCATTCACCGCGATATTAAGCCGGCGAACATCATGGTGCTGGACCGCACCAGCGAGGATATCGCGAAGGGTCAGCCGGGCCAGATTAAGGTCATGGACTTCGGCATTTCTCGCGCGATTGAGGAGGCCGGCGAGGCGCTGACCAAGGCGAACGTGGTGATGGGTAGCGCACGCTACATGTCCCCCGAGCAGGTCAGCGGCAAGGAGGTCGACGCCCGTAGCGACCTGTACTCGGCCGCCTGCGTGATTTACGAGATGATTGCCGGCCGTTCCCCCTTCGATGCCGAGTCGAATGTGGATTTGGCTGCTAAGCACCTCTCCGACACCCCTGAGCCCCCGAGCAAGTTCACCCCGCTCGAGGTTCCGGCAGGTCTGGATGCGGTCATTCTGAAGGGTCTGGCTAAGAACCCGGACGACCGCTATCAGAGCGCTGCCGAGTTCGAGCAGGCACTGGTCTCCGTGATTCGTCCCGGCGAGGAAACCGTGGCTCAGGACGCCGCCATGACGACCGCGTTCGTGCCGTCGGCAACCACCGCGTCTCTGGGCGAAGATTACGCCCCGTACACCACCTCGATTACCGAGGCTTCGGTGGAGGACGGCGGTCTCAACGGATTCTTCGACTACGAGGATGAAGAGGAACCGTACGAGGATGAGGAGTACGTCGAATACGATGAGGGTTCGCCCCGTAAGCGTGCGTGGACGCGCTTCCTGGTTGGTATTCTCATCGCCGCGCTACTGGCATTTAGCGTCGGCTCGGTGCTGTATTACCAGAACAAGCTGAACGAGGTTCCGCAGGTTCAGGTTCCGGCCGTGGTGAACGTTTCCCGCGATGATGCCGATAACCAGCTGCGTAACCGAGGCTTCGTGGTGGAGTACCGTCAGGGCTACTCCGACAACATCAAGAAGGGCGACGTGATCAGCGTCGAGCCGGGTGTCGGTTCTATGGTTAATAAGGGCTCGACCGTGACCGTGACCGTCTCAAGCGGCCCGGAGAAGATTAAGCTGCCCGATAACCTGCAGGGCCAGAGCGAGGCGTACGTGCGTAACGCGCTGAAGGACCTGGGTCTGGTGGACGGCCGTGTCTCCACCGTGGAGAGCGCTTCGGTGCCTGCCGGTATGGTGGTTGAGCTGTCCCCCGAGAAGAGTTCGACGGACGATAAGGGTGTTCAGACGGTTGAGGCCGGTAGCACCGTGAACATTGTCCTGTCCTCGGGTAAGGTGAAGGTCCCCTCGCTGGTGGGTCTGACCAAGGATCAGGCGATTGCCGCTCTGACCGCTCAGGATGTTCTGCTGAACACCAACATTGAGACGGTTCAGACGACCGAGCGTCCCGCCGGTACCGTGCTTTCGCAGAGCTCTGCGGCCGGTACCCTGGTGCCGCAGAACAGCACCGTGACGATTCGCGTGGCTGCTACCCCGACTCAGACGACTGCCCCGACTGCTGCGGCTACTCAGCCGGCAGCGTCGACCGGTAACCAGAACGCTACCACCGGTAACCAGCAGCGTCAGGCCACTCAGCAGGCTACTCAGCCTGCCGCCTCGACCGGTAACCAGAACGCTACCACCGGTAACCAGAACCAGCAGCATTCTACCGCTTCGGCTACTCCGGCACCGGCTGCGTCCGCTACTGCAGGTACCCGTACGATTCAGGGTAATAACGCGAACGCCAATGCAAATAACGCTAACTCCCGCTAAGGGGTTTTAGAGGTTAGCCGCGAAAAAAAGGGGCGGCGCTCTACACCGTTGGGTGTGGGGCGCCGCCCCTTTCGTGTGCCTGCCCGTGTGCCCGGGCTTGCTCGCGACTATGGGCTCAGATAGAGTATCGCCTCCAGCTTCCCTGTAATGCGCCTACTACGGACCTTCTGGAGGCGATATAAGCCACTGAGGACGCTAAAGGCTTAAGAGGGATTAGGCCATGAGGGGCGAGAGGCTCTTAGCGCGTTCTGCGGCGCCCTGCAGGCCGGTTTCTTCAAGCCAGTTGCCGAGCATCAGGTAGCCGCCTTCGGTCAGGACCGATTCGGGGTGGAACTGCACGCCGTGCATGGGGGCTTCGCGGTGGCGCAGGCCCATAATGATGCCGTTGTCGGTCGTGGAGGTGGTTTCCAGGACGTCCGGCATGCTCTCGGGTACGACCGCAAGCGAGTGGTAGCGGGTCGCGGTGAAGGGGCAGGGCACGTCCTTGAAGACGGAAACGTTCTCGTGCACCATCTTCGAGGTCTTGCCGTGCATCAGTTCGGGGGCGTGGGTAACGGTGCCGCCAAAAGCCTCGGCAATGGCCTGGTGGCCCAGGCAGACGCCCAACAGGGGCTTCTTTGCCTCAGCCGCCCAGCGGATGGTGTCAATAATGACGCCGGCTTCAGAGGGCGCTCCGGGGCCTGGAGAGATGAGCACGCCGTCGTGGTCTTCCGCGAGCTTCAGCACGTGGTCCAGGTCGTATTCATCGTTGCGGATGACCGTGGTCTCGGCGCCGAGCTGCTGCAGGTATCCCACAAGGGTGAAGACGAAGCTATCGTAGTTGTCGATGACAAGGATGCGGGTCATGGTGTTGTCCTAGTGCTAATGGTTGATGGTGACGTTCTGGTTGAAGGGGCCGTACTCGGCGAAGTGCGGGAAGACGTACTCCATGAGCAGGTAGACGGCTACGAGCACCAGCACGATGGCAATAATGATGCGCAGCCACAGGGGCCCGGGCAGGTGTCGGAAAATCCATCCGTACATGTTCTTTTCCTTTCCTTAAGATCCGGCCACCGAAGCGGCGATTTCTGCGGGGGCGCCGGCGGAGGCGGGACGCCACGATTCGAATCGGGCGTGCACGATGTATCGTTCGGTATCGCCGTAGCGTGGGTGGCAGGTGGTGAGGGTCATGAGACGCTCGGTGGGGGCCACACCGGGTTGGCCGGGCACAGGTTCGATGACTTCAACCTGGTCAGGCTGCACGATTTCGTGGCTGTAGACGGTGTAGGTGTAGTAGCCGTCTTTGGTGCGCACGTAGATGTGGTCGCCTTCGGTGAGCAGGTCGATGTCGTTGAGGACCTTACCGCGGGTTTGGCGGTGGCCGGCGAGGGAGAAGTTGCCGACCTGGCCGGGCATGGCGGTCCCGTCGTAGTGTCCGAGACCGAGGGAGTCGAGCACGTCGGCGCTGGTGCCCTGGGTGGCGGGACGATGATAATCCGCGCCAAATTTGGGGATGTAGACGACTCCGAAGACCTCACCGTGTTCGGGTTCGCTCAGCCCGGCGGGAGGGGTGTTAGGGTCCCAGCTGGGCGGGGCTTCGGCCGGATGCGCGTCAAACTCCTGCACGAGGGTGCTGACGGCCTGGGACTGGGTACGGTCGGCGTCGATATTGGTCCACCACAGCTGCCAGGCAACGAAGAGAAGCAGAATAACGCCCGCGGTGATAAGGAGCTCGCCGGTAATCTGGATGATCCATTGCAGCACGGTGCGGGGTCGGCGCGCGGCATTATGTGCCTTTCCGTGGCTCATGCTCTCTCCTTGGGGTTAGTGGCATTGCGTTTCTCAGCCGTCATACGCTGTGTTTAACGCTCGGGCGAGGTGAAATCATCCCGCAAGTCTGCAAAGATAGGTGTAAACGTATATTTTTAGGTTACCCATACAACAATAAGCGGAGGAAGTATGTCGTCCAACTCGGCTAAGGCATCGTCCAAGAAGAAGTCTCAGAAGTCCGAGAAGTCTGAGGTGGAGGACGCAAGCGAGATTCGTCTGCGCGAGATTGCCCATGAGATGGAGAGCGGTACGCAGCTGAAGGAGCAGACTCCGCTGTGGTACCGAGTCATCATGTTTTCGCTGCTGGCCCTGGGCATCCTGTGGATTATTGTTTTCTACATTACGCAGGGCCTATTCCCGATTCCTGACTTGGGTATGTGGAACGTCAGCATCGGCGTGGGCGCCATGATGGTGAGTATGCTGATGATGACCCGCTGGCGCTAGAGCGTATTGAGGAGGCGGCTGTCCCATTACTGGGCGGCCGCCTCTGTCGTTCTCGAAGAACCGGGGGCTAGTGACTCTCTGCCCCTGTTTTTCTGTTCTGAAAGGCAGTCCGGAAGGTCGCGGTCATAGCGACCATGATGAGCAGTTCGGTGAGGGTTTGGGTGAGTACGGTGGCGCTCATGAGGTTTGCTGACGCTGCGGTGAGCGGGCTGACCAGCGTTGCGCCAGATAGGCGGCTGCTAGGGGCACGATGAGCGGTGCAAGGCTGATGTAGCTTTCGACGGGGAGAGGGAATATTTCTCCCACTGTCCCCATATTTAATATTCTAATATAAATATATACACTAGTCCATATAGAAATAGAAAGGATCTGGGCGCTAAGTAGGTAGGGTGTTGCCGCCAGCAAACCTCAATATTCCCCTCCGGCGATACACGTAAAGACCACAACGTAATCCACGCATGGAGCCAGCAGAACAATCGCTGCAGCTAAAGCAACGGGACCACCCTCGGGAATAAAGAGGGGAACGAGCAGCGCAACTAGAATCGGGGTTCCAAGGGTAGCCGCCAGCACGACCCTGCGAACAAGCATCTTATGCTGACCAACATTCATGCCGGCCAGGGGCATGAGGGCGAAGTTGGTCCACAGTAGCGCACCGAGCGCGTAGGGCACGAGATGCTCGGAGACCTGACTCCATCCGCCCAGCCCCGCGCAGGCAACTCCCACAGCCATGGAGCCAAGGTAGAGGGCCACCTGGTGACGTTCCACAAAGCCCCCTTCTAGTAGATAAGGTCGCCTCGTGCCGCTTCGTGAACGCGGCGGGTTACGGTCTCCATGACGGGTGAGTTAATGTTCCACCGTTGCCAGTAGAGAGGGAATTCTACGGGGGTTACGGCGAGCTTGATGAGGTGCCCGCTTGCGAGTTCTTCGGCGCATTGCGCTTCGGGGATAAGACCCCATGCGATACCGGCGCTGACAGCACGCGCGTAGTCCGGGGAGGAGGGAATGTAGATGGTGGGGCTTTGGGTGAAGGTTTCTTCAGCCTCCAGACCTACTTCTTGTTCGATGAGGACTCGTGCTACGTCCTGCACGAAGTCTTTGCGGTCGTATTCGACGACGGGGGCCTGGTTGAGCTCCTCGCGGCTTACGCGCTTGGGCCAGCCGAGCAGGTAGCGCCGCACGTAGTCGGGGGTGGCGACGCACCAGTACCGTGCCACACCGAGGGTTTCAACGGAGCAGCCGGGGATTTTTTCGGGTTTGGAGGTGATGACTGCCATGACTTCTCCGGAGCGGAGCATGGCGGAGGAGTGGAATTCGCCTTCTCGTCGCAGGTCGCAGAAGATGCTGTCTTCGCGGCTGAGGGTTCCGACGGCGTCGATGAACCAGGTGGCAAGCGAATCGGCATTGACCGCCACAGACACGCTTTGGAAGCCGCCGGCACCCATGAGTTCGCGTTCCATTTCTTGCTGCAGGAATTCACTCTGGCGGGCGATGCGCAGCACGCTCTGTCCGGCATCCGTGGGGGTCACAGGATTGCTTCGGCGCAGCAGAACCTTTCCGGCGATCTGCTCCATGGCTTTGATGCGCTGGGAGATGGCGGAGGGGCTCACTCGCAGGATATCTGCCGCCGCGTCGAAGGTGCCATATTCGATGACGGTGGCGAAGGTGGTGAGCTGGTCGGTACTGAAACGTGTCATAAGAATATCTTACGCAGTGTGAAAATATTTAGATAGATTTAGGGTCCTTTTTCCCGTATTCTCATCTCTGGCACTTCACACTTCAGCTAACGCAGGCTTTATCCCTGCGTCGCGAGCTTTTGCCTGGCAAGCTGGTAGTAAGGGAGCCGCTACCCGCCACTGCGTACGCGGGTTCACACCCCGTTTGATCGACATAGAAAGTTTCACGATGTCCACATCCCTGTCCCTGCTGTTTCTGGGTGCCACCACCACTATCTCTTTGGTGGCCGCCATTGGCGCCCAGGGCACGTTTGTGTTGCGTCAGGGCATTACGGGTCGGCATATTACCCCGATTATTATCTTCTGCGTGCTCTCGGATGCGCTCATGATTGGCTTGGGTGTCGTGGGTCTTGGTGCGCTACTTGACGCCGCCCCGTGGGTTATGGAGGTTCTCCGCTACGTCGGCGCAGCTTTTCTGGCGTGGTTCGGCTACGAGTCGGCGAAGCGTGTTTTCACCCCGCATGCGGTTGTCGTTGAGGAGGGTACCGAGGATGCGCAGTCGTTGAAGGCGGCCCTGCTAACCACGGCGGCGGTCACCTACCTCAACCCGCTGGCATGGTTGGACACAACGATTTTCCTCGGTTCTCTGGCTAATACGCAGGGCGATCCCGGCCGCTGGTGGTATTACCTGGGCTGCTGCTGCGGTAGCGTGCTGTGGTTCCTCATGATTGGCTACGGCTCACGAATTTTACGTCCGCTCTTCGCCCGCCCGGAGGCCTGGCGTGTACTTGACGCAGCGGTGGCCCTACTCATGGTGTATCTGGTATTCAACCTGCTCACTATGGACCTATCCGCCCACTAGCACCATACCTTTTATCCCTTGTCAGGCTCTTTTTCCGCAGTCTCCTCCTCGCTAAGGGGTACGAGTACTTCGCTTTTAGGCATGGTGAGCAAGCCCCAGGTAGATATCGCGAATAATCAGGATGTGCTTGATTTGCTCAATCATGGGTTTGAGGAAGCTTCGGGCATATTTTTCGTCGCTACTGGTGGTTGCGACGAAGCTGAGCCCGGAGAACACGGCAACGATCATGGACACCTTGATGACCACGGCGTTGATATTGGTGTCTACGCCGAGGATTTTGAGGTGTTTGGGTTTGACGGCCATCCACGATTCGATGATGGTGTCGCTAATGGCTACGGATGAGAACCCCATGAAGAACCCGAAGACGAGCAGCATGAAGAGGGTCGCCTGAATGATCTGCCCGATTATGGGGATGATGATGAGGTTGCTCCAGGGTGCGATTTTGAGGGGTCGGTGTTTGAGGATTTTCTTCTCTTCGACCCAGTCTTGAGCGGTGTTCCAGATTCCGCCTTCGAGGGCTGCGGCATGCTCGTAGTCGTTGTCGCTAAAGCGTGCGATGTCGTCGCCTCTGGAGCGCCCCAGCAGGCGCGCTGTGCGTTCCAGGGAGGTTGTGACGACCACGAACACGGCAAGCCCCATGAGCCCCAGAACAGCCCAGGCACGCGGGAAGCTGAGCCCCTGCAACGAGTACGGTAAAAGCACCTGCGGTGATTTGAACCCACTGCGGGGTGCGAACCATCAGCTTGTGGGCAAGAGTAATGAACACACCGGAGATAACCGGCATAACGAGGAAAATCCCGCCAAGTACGAGCACTGGGAGTGCTTCGTTGCTGAGGGCACTATCGCTTGTGAGAGCTTTGATGTAGTTCGGTAGGGAACCTTTCACGTCCTCTACTACGAAGAGGAGAATGTTGCGCAGGAAGATATAGCAGACGTGCATGATGCTCACCCACAGAATCCAGGGAACGGAGCGCGGGAACGCGTCGAGAGCACGCTGACGTGCAGGAATGATGAGGGGCACGCCCTGCTTGCGGAACCAGATATTGCTTTACCTCAGCATATCGGCTCTGCTGTATTGCAGAGATCGTCCCTCTGCGGCTTTGGTGCGCAGCCGCGCCCAGGTGGGGCGTGCGCCTTTTTTCCGCGGGGTGTTCTGCTCCTGTGTGCTCATGACATACCACTCTACAGGGTCGAGAATACCTTATAGTTTTTCCTTCTGGAGTTCAGCTCCAATGAAACGGGCATACGCACCCATGAGTAGCGCAGCTACTTCTTCGTGTCCCGCGTAGATGCCTAACTCCTCATCCTCTAGTCCTTTGTAGGTACCGCTACTCATCTCGAGCAGGGATAGCGGTCCTTCTGCAGTCTCCGGTGCTAGGGCATCCAGGATGAAGCTCAGGCTCTCTTCTATCTCTTCATCCGCTCCCATGAGGCGCCCCAGGTGTGTACCCGGGTAGGGGGCAATGGTAAGTACATCTTCGTTTACGCATTGGATAACACGGGCTATAGGAATAACATCACCGTTCTCGGTCTCTTTGAACAATAGCTCAGCGGAGAGGTCTATATGGCTTTCCTCGCTCTGTAGGAGCTGCCTGGGCCACCAGAGGTGAATGTATTCAGTGAGTGCTGCCCATACTTCGTGGGGCTCCAGAGTGCTTTCTACATAGAGGGCTACAGTGCGTTCTTCGCTGACCGGTTGCTGCTGGTCGGTAGGCTCTGGTGCGTGGGAAAACATGGGGTAGTGCATGGTTCTACTCTATCCCACTGGTCACCTCTCAGGAGGAAATATTCTTTCTTCCTCCTTGCCTCCTCTCCCTTCGAAGGGGTGCGAGGGCACAAAAAAGGGGCAGACCCACCTGGGCCTGCCCCCTTCCCAGCTTTAGCTGTTAAAGCAAAAGAGCCCGCGCAAGCGGGCTCTTTTTATTGCCTATTGGATTGTTATCCAAAAACCATACAGTGAACGCAA
>NZ_KV814486.1:0-33799 GCF_001813965.1 Rothia sp. HMSC072E10
GGCCCGTGAACCTCGGTTCACGGGCCGCCACGCTATCTTTGAAAGCTCTAGCGCACGGTCCAGTCCACCGGCTCGGCCCCCTGCTGCACGAGCAGGGAATTCACTGTGGAGAAGGGGCGGGAACCGAAGAAACCCCGTCGCGCCGAAAGGGGCGAGGGATGCGCCGACTCCACGCTCGGGTACGGCTTCAGCATGGGCGCGCACTTGCGTGCATCCGCACCCCAGAGTAGACCCACGAGCGGCTGATTGCGCGCCACCAGGGCACGGATAGCGCACTCGGTAATCTCTTCCCAGCCCTTGCCGCGGTGCGAACCGGCGTCGGACTCGCGCACGGAAAGCACCCTGTTCAGGAGCATGACGCCTTCATCAGCCCAGCAGGACAGGTCGCCGTGTTCGGCGGGAGCGATGCCCAGGTCGTCCTGCAGTTCCTTATAGATATTGGTGAGCGAGCGGGGCACGGGCATGCCGCGATGCACCGAGAAGGACAGGCCCATGGCATTACCGGGGGTGGGGTAGGGGTCCTGCCCGATGATAAGAACCTTAACCTCGCTCATCGGGCGGCGGAAAGCGTTGAAGATATCGCCGGACGGCGGGAAGGTTCGGTAGCCGGCGGCGTGCTCGGCGCGCAGGAAATTCCCCATGGCGTGAATCTGCTCTTCGACCGGGGCGAGGGCCGCGGCCCAGTCCTCGCTCATGATGGTGTTCAGGGGCTGGTTCAAGCGTACTCCTCGGGCTGGGGCGGCCCGGCTGGTTTCGGTGCCGGGCGCGCGACGTTTGCTTCTCCTCTAGACTGAGGCTCTCCTCTAGACTAAGGGAAGACGAATACTCGCGGTGGCAATGTCGGCCGCGATGGTACGCCGCAGACAGAATGAGGAGGGAATATGCCGAAGCAGGAACACGCCGAAGCCGTGCAGTCCGAAACCCCGGAGAACAAAACTCCCGAGAACAAAACTCCGGGAAAGACCGAAAGCCCGGCTGAAACCTCGGCCGAGCCCCTCGTCCGTGCCGAGACCCAATCGGATGAGCTGAACGACGGGCTGAACCCGCTCGAGCGGCGCATCCTGGCCCTGGAACGCCGAGGATTCAAGCATCAGGGTTCCAAAGAGAAGGCCATTAAAGCCCTCGGATTCCCCCCGATTGCCTACTACCAGATGCTGAACGTCATGCTGGACGACGAGCGCGTGCGCGCGGCGGCTCCGCGACTCGTGGATGCGCTGCGCGCCCGTCGTGACGCCGACTAGTCAATCCTGGCGTGACGCTTTGCGGTGCGTGCCCGCGTTGGTCCCGCCGGCCCGAGACGGTACTCTAGGTACAGGGAGCGCCGAGTCATCCGCCGCGCTACCTCGAAGAAGCACCGCGCGGACCACCGCGATGAAGTACCCGTGAATTGAGGAGACCATGAGCTATCCCCGCGACGAGTTTGATGAGGTGGACGAGAAGACCGCACGCCGCGGAACCTACCGCGCGGTCAACGCCGATCCCGCAAAGAGCCCGAAGGGTGCTATTCCGCTGGTTGCCGCCGGCGTGGTCGGCCTGCTGGTGGGTGCCGCCATGTACATTTATGCCCCGCGCACGGCTTCGCCCGAGTACTCGGCGCAGAAGTCCGCGTCGAGCTCTGCTTCGGCCCGTTCCTCGGCATCCGCTACCTCCGCTTCTGCCTCTGCGTCCGCGACGGCCTCGGCCACCCCCTCGAAGACGGGCCTGGTGGACAGCATTTCGGTGGGCGTGTTTAACGCGTCTGCCCCGGCCGGTAGCGCCTCGAGCGCGGCGGCTCTGCTGAGCAACTACACCGTCAATGAGACCGCCAACTACACCGGCGCGGCTCCGGCGACCAGTGTGGTCTACTACGCGGAGGGCTACCAGGCGCAGGCGCAGAGCATCGCCGCGGCCCTGGACATTTCCCAGGTGCGCCAGGCGACCTCCGCCGTGCCGATGGGCAACCACGAGGTGATTGTGGTTCTGGCCTCCGATTACACCGGCTAGGCCCCCGCCTCCGCCGCTTTGTCATGACAAACTTTCACCGACCCCACTCGTGCAATTCCAATCAGGTACCGGGTGGGGTTGATGCTTTAACGTCCCCCTCGAGAGGGTGTTGAGGTCCCCGATGGTGGGTTGGGTGAGCGCAGATTAAGCACTGGGCGATTAACCCTTCAACCTTGGGCTTAAACGTTTGCCCCCTGCCGGTGCGGGTGCCACAATTGATGTAGCATTTGGGCGCCCTGCATGGCGCGCGCGTGAGTTACACGCGCCAGGGTCCGGGCCCCAATTTTAGACGTACCGCATCCCAGCGGGATGCAGGAGAAAATCCTATCGTTCAGGAGGACACTTATGGCAAAGCTCATTGCTTTTGACGAAGAGGCACGCCGCGGCCTTGAGCGCGGTTTGAACACCCTCGCCGATGCAGTGAAGGTGACCCTCGGCCCCCGCGGCCGCAACGTTGTGCTGGAGAAGGCGTGGGGCGCCCCCACCATCACCAACGACGGTGTCTCGATCGCGAAGGAAATCGAGCTGGAGGATCCGTACGAGAAGATTGGTGCGGAGCTCGTCAAGGAAGTTGCCAAGAAGACTGACGACATTGCCGGTGACGGTACCACCACCGCTACCGTTCTGGCTCAGGCGCTGGTCCGCGAGGGCCTGCGCAACGTGGCTGCTGGCGCTGACCCGCTGAGCCTCAAGCGCGGTATCGAGAAGGCTGTTGAGGCTGTGACCGAGGCTCTGCTCTCCTCCGCGAAGGAAGTTGAGACCGAGGAAGAGATTGCCGCAACCGCGTCTATTTCCGCTGGCGACGCCGAGATCGGCAAGCTCATTGCTGAGGCAATGGAGAAGGTCGGCAAGGAAGGCGTCATCACCGTTGAGGACTCCAACACTTTCGGCCTGCACCTGGAGCTGACCGAGGGTATGCGCTTCGACAAGGGCTTCCTGTCCGGTTACTTTGTGACCGACCCGGAGCGTCAGGAAGCCGTCCTGGAGGACCCCTACATCCTGGTTGTGAACCAGAAGATTTCGAACGTTAAGGACCTCGTCCCCGTCCTGGAGAAGGTCATGCAGTCCGGCAAGCCGCTGCTGATTGTTGCTGAGGACGTTGAGGGTGAGGCTCTGGCTCTGCTGGTGCTGAACAAGATGCGTGGCTCCATCAAGTCTGTGGCCGTGAAGGCTCCGGGCTTCGGTGACCGCCGTAAGGCTCAGATGGCCGATATCGCTATCCTGACCGGTGGCCAGGTCATTACCGAAGAGGTTGGCCTGTCCCTGGACGCCGCAACCCTGGACATGCTGGGTACCGCCCGCAAGGTCGTTGTGACCAAGGACGAGACCACCATCATCGAGGGTGCGGGCGACGCAGCAGCTATTGAGGGTCGCGTGGCTCAGATCCGCGCAGAGATCGCTAACTCCGACTCCGATTACGACCGCGAGAAGCTGCAGGAGCGCCTGGCTAAGCTCGCCGGTGGCGTGGCCGTGCTGAAGGCCGGTGCCGCAACCGAGGTTGAGCTGAAGGAGCGCAAGCACCGCATTGAGGATGCTGTGCGTAACGCTAAGGCTGCTGTTGAGGAGGGTATCGTCCCCGGTGGTGGCGTTGCTCTGATTCAGGCCGGCGTGAAGGTCTTCGACAAGCTGGAGCTGACCGGTGACGAGGCTACCGGCGCGAACATTGTGCGCGTGGCTATTGATGCACCGCTGAAGCAGATTGCCGCTAACGCTGGCCTGGAGCCGGGCGTTGTGGTTGACCGCGTTCGCTCCCTGCCTGCTGGTACCGGCCTGAACGCTGCAACCGGTGAGTACGAGGACCTGATGGCTGCCGGTATTGCTGACCCGGTGAAGGTGACCCGTTCGGCTCTGCAGAACGCTGCGTCTATTGCTGGCCTGTTCCTGACCACTGAGGCTGTTGTGGCAAACAAGCCGGAGCCCGCTGGTGCGGCTGCTCCCGGTGCGGACGGCATGGCAGGCATGATGTAGTAGAAATTTATCCCTGATGGGGTAAATTTCTACGGAATCCGTGGCACGCGAAGCGTGACACGGTGGTGACCCGGCGCTGGTACCCAAACCGGCGCAGGTCCACGCATCCGTATGAGGCGGGGGCGGCTACCCATGAAGGGTGGCCGCCCCCGCTTTTTCTGTGCCGTTTGGGCGGTAACTCAAAGAGGTGTTTGCGAGGCGAGGAGGGGGTAAGCGATATGCTGAGAACATGAGCTCTAACACCACGTCTTCTTCTCATCTTTCACCAGCCCCGGACCGCGCCAATCGGAGCGTGAAGAGCATCGGATCGCGGGGCTCGATTCTGAGCATCGGATCGGTGAACTCGTTCTGCAGTATTGGTTCCGTGAACTCGGCGTTTTCGATTGGCTCGGTATTCTCGATTGGGTCCATCGGCTCTGTCTTTTCTGCCGGGGCCGTCGCCTCGTGCCTGGGCTTTCTTGGGGTGCTGTCAGTCTTTTCGGGGTTCTCCGTGCTCTCGGTGGGGTCGTATCGGTCGGCGCTGAAAGTAAATTGTCGCCCGGGGACTCGGCCATCGGGTCCTTCGCGTTCCTAAGCGCCCGTGCGTCATGGGCCGGCGGCGTTCCCGGCTCGTGGAGGCGGTAAAATGGTTCCCCTATGGAATGTGCCTATTTTCGTGATGACCTCTGCTCCTCCTGCCCCAGCATTGAGACCGCCTACACCGCGCAGGTGCAGGCGAAGCAGGAGCATGCCCGCGCCCTGCTTGCCGCCCACCCGCAGTTGCAGTGGCTGGATCCGGTGACCAGCGCGGAGGCGGGCTTCCGCAATAAGGCGAAGCTTGTGGTGGGCGGTTCGGCGAAGAACCCGACCCTGGGCATCGTGGACTACCGTACGGGCGCATCCACGGATTTAAGCGAATGTCCGCTCTATATGGAGCCGATTCAGGCGGCTATTCCGGTGCTGCGTGAGCTGATTCAGCGCGCAGACCTGACCCCCTATGACATCCCGAATCGCCGCGGTGAGCTGAAGAATATTCTGGTTACCGCTTCGGCGGCGGGTGAGCTGATGGTGCGTTTCGTGCTGCGTTCGAAGAAGCTTCTGGTGCCGATTCGCCGGCAGCTGGGCTGGCTGCAGGAGCGGCTGCCGAACCTGGCGGTTCTGTCGGTGAACCTGTTGCGTGAGCCGGTGGCGCGCGTTGAGGGCGACGAGGAGATTATTCTCTCGGAGCGTCAGACCCTGCCGATGCAGGTGAACGACCTGACCCTGCATCTGCGCCCGCAGAGCTTCTTCCAGACGAACACGAAGGTCGCCGAGGCGATGTACGCGCAGGGCCGCGAGTGGGTGCGTGAGGTGGCTCCGCGCTCGCTGTGGGACCTGTACTGCGGCGTGGGTGGTTTTGCCCTGCACGCTGCCTCGGTGATGGGCGGCGGCTCGGTGACGGGCATTGAGATTAGTGCGGAGGCGGTCGCTTCGGCGCAGCGTACGGTTGCCGAGTACGGGCTGGAGGGCGTGGACTTTTCGGCACAGGACGCGCCGGAGTTTGCGGTGTCTTCGGGCACGGTGCCGCAGATGCTGGTGGTGAACCCGCCGCGCCGCGGTATTGGTGAGAGCCTGTGCGCGTGGATTGAGGGTTCGGGTATTGACCGCGTGGTGTATTCGAGCTGTAACGCGGTGACCCTGGCGAAGGACCTGGAGCGTATGCCCTCGTATGCGCCGGTGCAGGGCCGTGTGCTGGACATGTTCCCGCATACGGACCACTACGAGGTCATGGTGCTGCTGCAGCGGCAGTAGTAGCCTTTATACGTGTAGGCGGTGGCGTCTCGGATGGTTGTGTCCGAGGCGCCACCGCTTTTTCGTGCCTATTCTTGGGGCGCGGTTTAGCTCGCCGCTCCTAACCCTGCGCCGCGAGAATACCCGCCGCATACGCTGCCTGACCCACGTGCTGTACCGCGTCGTCAATCATGCTGACCAGGCGCACACCGCGAGTCACCGGCGGAGTCCACGAACGGTCAATAATCTCGCTCAAATCAGCCTCGCTCAGCGTCTGCGCGTAGGCTGCGAGTGCCTCGCCGGTTGCCACAAGGTACTCCACCAACAGGGCAGAATCTTCAACCACGATGGAGCGTGCCTGCTCGGCGGTGTGGCCGTAACCCATGGTGTCGCCGAGTTCGCCCAGGTTGAAACGTTCCCTGAAGCCCTGAGCCTCCCAAATCTGCGGCTGACCGTTCAGCGCGGAGAGCTGCATGTCCATCTGTCGTCCGGCGTGCCAGAGCAGCCAGGCGATAGAGTTCGGGTGCCCGCCCGGGTGGGCGTTGAGCGCCTCAGCTGATAGTCCCTTGACTGCTACGGCGGCTTCGATGCCGGGGCGGCTGGCGGCGTCACGCAGAATATCGTGGGTTTTCATGGAATCCTCCTGAATTTGCTGGCTTCTTGTAGGCTGGCTTCCTTTAGGCTGGCTTCTCGTAGGGAGCCGGGTAGTTTCAGTCTACGCCCGAGCGGGCTGAGGGGCGGCTGTGGAAGGAGGGAAGGGCCTTTGTTTTTATGGCGCACGTCGTAGATATAAAACTTGACGGTGTAAGTTTTTGCTGTCATAGTTGTACTTGTACCCGATACGGATACAACTAAGGTATGCGGCACACGACCCAGGAGGGGATATGGACACCAAATTCTCGGTAGCACTGCACGTCCTAACGATGATCAGCGAAAGCGAAAAAACGCTCAGCTCCGAAGACCTCGCGCGTAGCGTCGGCACCAACGCCAGCTACATTCGCAAAATCATCACCCTCCTCAAAAAGGCAGACATCCTCAGCTCCCAGCGCGGCAAACCCGGCTACCAGCTCACCCGCCCGGCAGAGAACATTAGCCTCCTCGACATCTACCTTGCCGTCCAGGAAAGCCACAGCATCAACCTCTTCCACACGCACCACAACGCGAACGAAGAATGTCCGGTCGGCGCCCACATCCTCCAGGCAGTCAACCCCATTTTCGAAGAAACCCAGCGGCACCTGGCTCAAGACCTCGCACAGCGAAGCCTGCGCAACGTCATCACGAACCTCTACACCGCGGCAGGAAAACCCCTCCCGCATAACCGGCTCAAACACGGCTAAACCCGGCACCAGAACTTACCGAATAACACCACACCCGAAAGGACCCCCATGAAGGCAGCACAGATCGTTTCATACAACAAGAACAACATCGCCCTCACCGTCACTGACGTACCCGCACCCCGCCCCGCCGCACAGCAGGTACTCGTCAAGATCAGCACCGCAGGCGTCAACCCCCTCGACAACATGATTTCCCGCGGTGAAGTCAAGCTCATCACCCCCTACGCCCTGCCCCAAATCGCAGGCAACGAAATCGTCGGCCGCGTAGAAGCCCTCGGTGAAGGCGTCACCTCCTTCAAGGTCGGCGAGCGCGTCTTCGCCCGCCTGCCGCTGAACAGCATTGGCGCTTTCGCAGAATACGTAGCCGTGGATGCGGCCGCTCTGGCTCGCGTACCCGAATACCTCAGCGACGAAGAAGCGGCGGGCGTTCCCCTGACCGCCCTGACCGTCATGCAGGCATTCGACCTGATGAGCGCCCAGCCCGGCAAGACCATCTTCATCTCCGGCGGTACCGGCGGTGTGGGTGCCATGGCAATTCCCCTGGCAAAGGCAAAGGGCCTGACCGTCATCACTAACGGTAGCGCCTCCGGTAAGGAGCGCGTGCTGGGTCTTGGCGCTGACCGCTTCATCGACTACAAGACCGAAAACTACGCTGAAACCCTCAGCGGTATCGACTACGTGCTCGACACCCTCGGTGGCGACGAGACTGAAAAACAGATGAGCATCATGGCGCCCGGCGGTCAGCTCGTCTCCCTGCGCGGCATGCCCAACAAGGCATTCGCACAGCGCATGGGCATGCCCCTCTGGAAGCAGCTGCTCTTCGGGGCGGCAGGTCGCACCATGGACCGCAAGGCGCAGAAATACGGCGTGACCTACCACTTCATCTTCGTCGAATCTAACGGCGCGCAGCTGCAGCAGGTTGCTGACATCTTCGCTGAGCGTCAGATTAAGCCCTCTATCGACACTGTCTTCCCCTTCGAAGACGTCAACGCCGCCCTGGACAAGGTCGCTAACGGCCGTTCCAACGGCAAGACCGTCATCTCCTTCACCGTATAAGCGCCTCACTCAACGAAAAGAAGAATCGTGTCTTACCTCGAACCTCCCACCCGCCACATCACCGTCAACAACCAGAAGATTGCCTACCGAGAACTCGGCGAAGGCAACTCGGACATTCCGCTGGTCATGCTCGTGCACCTCGCCGCGACCATGGACGACTGGGACCCCAAGCTGCTTGACCTGCTCGCTAAGCGCCAGCACCTGATCGTGATGGACCTGCCCGGTGTAGGCTCCAGCGAAGGCTCTGTTGCGACCACCATCTCCGGTATGGCTCACCAGGCAGCAGAAATTATTCAGGCCCTCGGCTACCAGAAGGTCAACCTGCTGGGCCTGTCCATGGGCGGCATGATTGCCCAGGAAGTTGTGCGCGCCTACCCAGCCCTCATCAACCGCATGGTGCTGGTCGGTACCGGCCCGCGCGGCGGCGCTGGAATCGACGCCGTCACCGGAACCACCTTCGGCTACATGGCGCGTGCAGCCCGCGAGAAGATTAGCCCCAAGCGCTACATCTTCTACACCCACGACGCACAGGGCGGCATTGAGGCGCAGCGCGTGCTGGACCGCATGGATGCCCGCACCGAGGCGCACCGCGGTGCCCCGATGAAGGTTGTCGGCTTCCTGCGTCAGCTGGTGGCTATTCGCCGCTGGGGCAAGCAGCCGCAGGACGATATGGCGTACATTGCCCAGCCCACCCTCATCGTCAACGGTGAAACCGACATGATGGTGCCCAGCGTCAACTCCTACGATATGCACCGCAAGGTTGCCCAGAGTGAGCTGAAGATGTACCACCGTTCCGGTCACGGTGCTCTCTTCCAGTATGCAGATGAGTTCGCTGAGGACCTGCTGAAGTTCCTGGAAAGCTAGAGTCCCGGCCACTGACATGGGCGAATACGGCAAGTAATCCGCCAAAATATCACCCATAAAACCTACTTTGAGGCCCCTGCCGCGCCCCCTGCGGCGGGGGCCTCACCTTATACCCCATCGCCTGAGCCTGCCCCAAAGAAAACCGGCACCCGGAAATAATACGCCCGCACCCTCGTTGAACTCTGCGAAGAAAACATCATCTGAACTTCATAGGAGAATATTATGATCACCCCCGCTTAGCTGCACTTTGATATGGTTGTCATCGGCTTCGGCAAGGGCGCCAAGGCCAACCGGTGCAATGACGCTCACCGTCGCCGCCGTTCTTCCACAACTAACTCTGCGCAACGACCTCCTGGTAGTGCTCGCCCCACGCCCACAGCGCATCGAACAGGGTGCGCATGCTCTGCCCCAGCTCGGTCAGCTTATACTCCACGCGCAGCGGCACCTGCTTGTAGACGGTGCGGGTGAGGATTCCGCGAGCCTCAAGCTGGCGTAGATTTTCGGTGAGCACCTTCTGCGAAATATCGCCAAGCGAGCGCTGAAGCTCCTTATACCGCAGGGGCCCGTTGAGCAGATCACGCACAATCAGAGCGCCCCAGCGCGTTGAAATAACCTCCAGAGTGGTTTCGACGGGGCACTGCGGCAGTTCAGCGTTTTGGTAAAGGTACTGGTCCGTCACAATGGTTTCCTTGGGGTAACTGGGGCACGTTAAAGTGCCGTATTGACGGGTGTTTATCGCGTCGGTAGCGTTGAATACGTCCTAAGAATACAACGTTTATCGCGGAGGAAACATGAAAATCGCAGTCATCGGTGCAAACGGTAAAGCCGGTACTCTCGTCGTGCGTGAAGCCATCGAACGCGGGCATGAAGTTACCGCTATCATGCGGTCCGAACACCCCACCCAGGCGCAGCACGCACTCATTAAGGACGTTTTCGCGCTCACTCGCAACGACCTGTCGGGGTTCGATGCAGTGGTAGACGCCTTCGGCGCGTGGACTCCCGAGAGTCTGCACCTGCACAAGGACCACCTGGTCCATCTTGCAGAGGCGCTCAGCGGCACCCAAACTCGTCTGCTCGTTATCGGCAGCGCCGGTAGCCTCTACCCCGACTCGACCACGGATCAGCGGCTTGTAGACTCGCCCGCTATGCCCGAAGAATTCAAACCGCTGGCTACCGCGATGGCGCAGGCGTATGATGCGCTGCGCATCCGTGAGGATGTTGCCTGGACCTACATGAGCCCGGCCCTGGTGTTTAACCCTGAGGGTGAGCGCACGGGTGAATACCAGCTGGCAGGCGATGTGCTGACGATAAATGCCGCCGGGCAGAGTGAAATTAGCTATGCGGATTTTGCGGTCGCCGTGCTTGACCTTATTGAGTCGGGGGAGCATCAGCGCGAACGCGTAAGCGTGGTGTCGCGCTAGCTTACACCCCTGCTGCTGGGTGTAAAAAGAGCCTTTATGTGAATATAGCGTTGGAAATCCCGCTTTATTCACATAAAGGCTCTTTTTTAGGCTGCCTGGAAAAGGTAGGCACCCCCAGCGCAGCGTCAAGAAAAAATGTGGCGCGCGGGAATAATACTCATTTCTTTCCGTTGAACTCTGTGAAGACATCATCATCTAAAATTCACAGGAGAATATTATGACCACCCCCGCTCAGTTGCACTTTGACATGGTCGTCATTGGCTTCGGCAAGGGCGGCAAGACTCTCGCCGGCGCATACGCCAAGACCGGTAAGAACGTTGCCCTCATCGAGCAGTCCTCAAACATGTACGGCGGCACCTGCATCAACATCGGTTGTGTACCCACCAAGGCGCTCGTACACCGCGCCGACGAGTTCCGCGCCAGCGGCGAGCGCACCATCGAGGAGGCAAACGCCGCCTACGAATCCGCCGTGGTTTTCCGTGACAAGCTGACCGGCATGATGCGCGCCAAGAACCGCGAGATCCTGCTGTCCAACGAGACCGCTAAGCTCATTGACGGTCACGCACGTTTCGTCTCCGACACCGAGGTTGAGGTCACCGCGGGCGAGGACACCCTGCGCGTTACCGCCGACTACTTCATCATCAACACCGGTGCCGTGTCGGTTATCCCGCCGATTGAGGGTATCCGCGAATCTGAGCGTGTGCTCACCTCCACCGAGTTGCAGAAGCTCACCCCGCGCCCCAAGCGCCTGGGCATTATCGGTGGTGGCCCCATCGGTGTTGAGTTTGCCGGTATTTTCTCCTCCTACGGTACCGAGGTGACCATTCTGGATGGCGCACCCGCCCTCTTCGGCCGCTATGACGAGGACGTTGCCCAGGTTGCCCGTGAAATTATTGCCGACCAGGACATTACCGCTCACACCGGCGTGCGCGTGCAGTCCTTCAAGGACGGCGCTGACTCGGTGACCGTGACCTACCTCGACTCCGAGGGCGCTACCCGGGAGCTGGAGGTGGACTACGTGATGGTTGCGACCGGCCGCAAGCCCGCCACCGAGGGTCTGGGCCTGGAGAACACCAGCATCGAAACCAACGACCGCGGCGCAATTGTCGTGGATGAGCACCTGCGCAGCACCGTGCCGAACATTTTCGCGCTCGGTGACGTGAACGGCGGCCCGCAGTTCACCTACATCTCCCTCGACGATTACCGCGTGGTGCTCTCCCAGCTGGTCGGTGACGGTTCCCGCTCCACTAAGGACCGTAAGGCAGTGGCTTCGACCATTTACATGAACCCGCCGCTGTCTTCCGTGGGTCTGACCGAGCGTGAGGCAATCGAGGCTGGCCACAAGGTGAAGGTCGCTTCGAAGCCGGTTGCCGCGGTTGCCGCGATGCCGCGCGCGAAGACCCAGGAGAACCCGCGCGGCATCATGAAGTTCGTGATTGACGCGCAGACCGACCAGATTCTGGGCGCCCAGCTGCTGGTAATCGAGTCCATGGAGGTTATTAACCTGGTGGCTCTGGCGATGCGCCACGGCATTACTGCTTCGCAGCTGCGCGATGAGATTTACACTCACCCCTCGATCACTGAGGGTCTGAATGAGGTTCTTGCCGTCGCGGCGCCCGTGAACTAGTTGAACTAGAATCGCGGCTGAATTCGCGGTTTGTATAGCGTTTCTGCTTGTCCGAGTGCTTCCCTGCCCGTTCCGCCCGTTGTGCTGTCAACGGGGGTGCGGGTGGGGAAGCATTTTTGTTAAGGCTCATATATACCTTGTACCTAAGCATGCCCTAAGATGGTTATGAGATAAGCGCAAGCTCACCGGTTGGGTGGTCAGCGCGAAGGGGCTCGGAGGCGAGCCTCACTCGCTGCTACACCCACCACAGCGCACGGCCTGCGCCGCGCATACAACCGAAAACCAAAGGCACGAACCGGGAGAATCATGGCACTGCCCAAAATTAAGCCCTACACCTACGTCGACCGTGAACACAGCAACCGCGTGAGCTGGCCTGTGGACCCCTCCCGCGCTGTACTGCTCGTGCACGACATGCAGGTACACTTCGTCCAGGCTTTCGAAGGCGCCAACCTGGGTGAGGGCAACGACAACCCGGACGCCCAGATTAACATCGCCATTCGGAACCTGCGCCGCCTCATTGACGCCGCCCACGCCGCCGGAATCCCGGTCTACTACACCGCGCAGCCGCCGCGCCAGAACCCCGAAGACCGCCGTCTGCTCATCGACTTCTGGGGCGACGGCCTGCAGAACGACGAGTCCGCCCGCGTGCTCGACGAACTGGCACCCACCGACCGCGACACCGTGCTGACCAAGTGGCGCTACTCCGCGTTCATGCGCAGCCCCTTCGAGGACCTGCTCAAGGAGTCTGGCCGCGACCAGCTCATTATCGGCGGCGTGTACGCGCACATTGGCTGCCTGACCACCGCCCTAGAGGCGTTCATGCGTGATATTCAGCCGTTTATGGTTGCGGACGCGCTCGCCGACTTCTCGGAGGAGGAGCACCGCATGGCGTGCGAGTACGCTTCGGGTCGTTGTGCCCGCGTGCTGAACACCGCCGATGTGCTCGCCGACCTGCAGGCCGCAGAAGATGCTGAGAAGGCTGAGGGCGCTGAGGAGGCGCGCGCGTGAGCTGGGTAATTGTTACCGGCGCGAACGGCGGTATTGGTGAGGCAACCGTCCACCAGCTCATCAAGAACGGTTATTCGGTGTTTGCGGCTGACCTTGCAGAGCAGCCCATTGCCTCCTTCGGCACCTACGGGGACGCAATCTTCCGCTACCGCGCCGTAGACGTGACCAGCGAAGAGTCCGTCACCGCCCTCGCCAACGCTGTAGCGGCACTCGACGAACCCATCACCGGCGCGGTGCTCGCCGCGGGCATCGCCCACAGCCAGCCGCTGCTGGAAACCAGCTTCGACACCTGGAAGCGCCTGCACGCGGTCAACTCCGACGGCGTGTTCCTGTGCCTGCGCGAATTCGCGCGCATCATGATTGACCAGCAGGAGTCCGACCCGACCAACAGCCGCTCCCTGGTGACGGTCGCCTCCAACGCGGCGCGTGTGCCCCGCGCGGAGTTTGGTGCCTACGGTGCATCGAAGGCGTCGGCGGCGCGCGTGAGTTCCAGCTTCGGTCTGCAGCTTGCCGCGCACGGTATTCGCGTGAACTCGGTCTGCCCCGGTACCACCCGAACCCCCATGGTGACCGACGCCTGGGAGGGGGAGGACCGCTCCGCCCTGCCGGTTGCCGGTAACCCGCAAACGTTCCGCCTGGGCATTCCGCTGCGCCGTATTGCCGACCCGGCGGATATTGCGGCGGTCAACGCCTTCCTCATTTCTGAAGCGGCACGCCACATCACCATGCAGGAGATTGTTGCCGACGGCGGCGCTACCCTCTAAACCGCGGTTCGCGCCCCGCCCCTTGCACCTCGGGGCGCCCTGCGCGAGCCCACACGCCACTACCAGAAGTACAATGACGAACCTTCCTGATTATATTTTTGCCACCGGCACCCGCGTGCTCCGCGCCGCCGGTGCGATGACCCCTGTAACCTTCGAGAACGCCCAGGAAGAGGCAAAGCGCGCCGGCACCGCCGTCGTGGGCCTCATCCCCTTCGACCCGGAGGCCCCCGCCTACCTCTTCGTCCCCGAACGCTTTGAGGAAGAGGAGGTGCCCGTCCCCGAGCACACCGTGAAGCTGGCCGAGCCCGTGTCGGTGACCGGCCGGCAGAACGACCGGTTCCGTGCCGCCGTGGCGACCGCCGTGGAGCGCATGAAGGCGGGTGAGCTGAGCAAGATCGTGCTTTCGCGTGTGCTCACCGCCCGCTACGCACCCGGCGCTCTCAACCTGGAGGCGCTGTACAACAACCTGCGCGCCCAGCAGCGTTCCGCGTTCAACTTTGCGGTGCGCCTGCCCGACGGTGAGCGCGGTATGAGCGGAAGCTACCTGATGGGTGCCTCCCCGGAGCTGGTGTTCCGCACCGAGGGCCGCGCCTTCAAGACCCACCCGCTTGCCGGTAGCGCCCCGCGCATTGCCGAGCCCGGTAGCGCCGAGGACGAGGCGATTCGTGACCGCCTGTTCGCCTCGCCGAAGGACCGCCACGAGCACGCCTACGTCATCAACGATATTGCCGAGCGCCTGGCACCCATCGCCGAGGAGCTGAACGTGCCGCAGGTGCCCTCGCTGCTGCAGACCCCGCAGCTTTGGCACCTGGCGACCCCCATCGACGGTGTGCTGAAGGAGGGACTGACCTGCCTGGACGGTGCCCGCGCGATCCACCCGACCCCCGCGATTTGCGGTGCCCCCACCGAGAAAGCACTCGATCTGATTCGCCAGCTGGAGTCTTTCGAGCGCCGCTACTTTGGCGGCCTGGTCGGCTACATGGACGCCGAGGGCAACGGCGAGTGGGCGCTGGTTCTGCGTTGCGCCCAGGTCAGCCCGGAGGAGGCGGTGCTGTACGCGGGCGCGGGTATTGTGGCTGAGTCCGACCCGGAGCTGGAGCACACGGAGACCGGCACGAAGCTCGGCAGCTTCGGTCGCGCCCTGGGCGTGGATACCCTGGGGGAAGACACCCCTTAGGCTCTACCTTGAACGCCTTGACGAGGCAGAATAAAACGACTGAATACGATGACTGAATAAAACGACGGAACGCGCTCGCTGGCATGGCGGGCGCGTTCAGTCGTTGTTGTTATGAGGGATTGAGCCTGGCTAATCGGTGAGCAGGCGCTTGAGCTCCAGGGGAGTAGCCACCGGCAGAAGCTGAGCCTCAACCTGCGCGGGCTCACCCTCGGCGGGGTTCTCCACTGCCAGGGCGATAAGCATCTTCTGCGCGTGCTCGGGGTTCTCCGCGTCGGGGAGCGCCACGGGTACCCACTGCAGGCTAAAGCTTCGCTCGGCAGCCTCGCCGCCCTGATTACCGCCCTGATCGCCGCCGCCCTGAGCCGCGGGCGCGCTAAAGGTCGCTTGGGCGGTCAAGCTGTCCTGAGTCAGTACGCGCAGGGCGGTCGGCTCGGGAGCGTCGCTGTCCAGAAAGTCCCCCGGGACCTCTTCGTTCATGGCAAGTTCGAGCGCATCCAACAGCTCCTCGGTGAGCTGCACCCGAACCAGGGAGGGCACTACGCTCAGGCCGTGGCCGGTTGCCTTAAGCACCGCCTCCTTCGCGGTCCACAGGGCCAGCGACAGCAGGCGTAGGGCGGGTGCGGGGTGCTCCTGGGCTACCCTCTCGTAGAACGCGCGTTCTTCATCGGAGAGCGCCAGGCGCGCAAAACCGGAGAACAGGCGCGCATCCAGGGTCTCAACATCCACGCCGAGCACCGCCGAGGAATTACGGCTAAACGCACCCACGACCAGCGGATTCACCTGCGACATATTGAAATTCACGCCCGCAATACGCGGCTTGCCGTGCTTCTTACCGCTGGTGCACAGGGTGCAGGAACGATCCACCTCAATCTCAGAAGCGGCACTGGACGGCACATCCAGACGAGCCGCCGCCATGGCACGCATAAGCGCCTGAGTGCTCAGGTAGCTGACCGCCGCCGTGGAGGTCGGCAACTGCGCCGCATGCTGCTGCTCAGCAAGCCCCAGGTAGCTCAACCAGCTAAAACGCAGGGAACCGTACATCGTGCGGGTGGGAAGAGCGAAAATCTGCACGCGCTCGCTCGGACGGGCGGTAGGGCGCTCCGGGCGCTGTGCGCTGGGTGTTTCGGGGGCAGAATAGCTCATAGGTTTAGTGTACCCGCCCGGCATTACGGCAATTCGCGTTGCGAGGCTGCTTGAGGTTGTCCACAGCCGTGACCGCGCGCTACGCACCCTCGCCGCCGGTGCGGTAAAGTCATCACAGACATCATTACGGACTGCCGCCTGCACGCTAGAGAGGTGGCAGCTTAGAAAGAAGGTACCGTGAACAGCACGCAAGAGATCATTGCCGCCGCAGACGGCTCGGCGCTGGGCAACCCCGGACCGGCGGGCTGGGCATGGTATATCGACGACGACCACTGGGCGAGCGGCGGCTGGGCGCACGGCACCAACAACATGGGTGAGCTCAAGGCTGTCCTGGATCTGTTCGAGGCGACCGCATCCCGCCCGGAGGCGAAGCTGCGCGTGTACTGCGATAGCCAGTACGTCATTAACTCGCTGACCAAGTGGATGCCCGGCTGGAAGAAGAAGGGCTGGAAGAAGTCTGACGGCAAGCCCGTGCTCAACCGCGACCTTCTGGAGGCGCTGGATCGGGCGCTGACCGGCCGCGACTACGAGTTCATTTGGGTGAAGGGCCACGCCGGTCACGAGCTCAACGAGAAGGCGGACTCCCTGGCGAATGGTGCTGCGCGCGCCTATCAGGAGGGCCGCGAACCCGCGTACGGCCCCGGCTTCGGCTCGCTTGCCTCCGGTCGAGAGGACGCCACAGCGCGGGTTGAAGCGGCTTCTGAAGCTACCGCCACGACCACGGCTTCCGAGGGTGAGCCTGTTGCCTCCGTGGATGCCCACCTGCCCGTGGAGGAGTTCACCGCCGCCGAGATTGAGAATGCCCAGCGCGGTGTGGAGAGCCTGCGCCTGTCCGGCCTGCTGCGCCCCGCCTCCGCGGTGAACGCCCCCGACCCGGAGGCGGTCCGCACCCGCAAGGAGCAGCTGGCCCTCGCCGCAGAGCGTGCCGCCGAGCGCGATGCCCAGGCCCTGGTCCGCCAGCAGGAAACCGCCAACCAGGCCTCCGCCGCGCAGGCGGAAGATGAGGACGACCTGACCGGCCTGGAAGAGTTCGCCGGCCTCGACCCGAACGATGTGGATCCCGCCGAGCTGCTGGGCGAGGGCGCAGAGACCCTGCCGCCCACGGAGACCCCGGCGCCCGCAGAAGCCCCTGCAGAGACCCCCGGTTCCGTGCAGACCGCCGCGCCTGCTGTCTCCACCCCCGCTGTCTCTGAGTCCGCCACTCAGCCTTCCGCACAGCAGGCTCCCGCCACGCCGCGTCCCGAGGACGCCGCCGCCGCCGAACAGCTATTGGAAAGCCGCGGCGCCGTCATGGACCCGGCTCAGCTGGACGCCCTGCTCCACGAGCGCCTGGTGTGGGTGACCGCCACCGGCAAGTCGGTTTCGCGTTCCTCGGTGTTGCAGTATCGCGAGCGCGCCTTCACCCAGCAGGGTGCACCGGCCAAGCAGGGGGTTCAGCAGATTGATGCTTCGAGCGTTCTGGTCATGGCCGCCGTGGCAACCGCTCGCGGTCGCGTGAGCCGCTCGAGCATCTGGCATTACGACGCCGAGCGCGGCCTGTGGCGCCTGCGTTTCCGCCAGGAGACTCCCGCCTCGTAGCGCCCACCCGGTATCTCCCGGTGGGTTCGCCGCCCGCGGCCTCGGGAAGAGCCTCTGGAAAGAATCTCTGGGAAGAACCGCTGGGAAGAATCTCTGGGAAGAACCGGGAAAGAGAACATGAGAAACCCGCCGCCCCTCGAATAGTGAGGTGCGGCGGGTTTTCCGTTGGTACGTCACGCGCACGGGGCCCATCCAGTGGTGGCGGGGCGTACCGGGTGCGGGCTGTCTAGCCCACGTTTAGCCCACGAACATCGAGGCGTTGGCCTGCTCGGTGTCGGCGTAGTTGACGCCTGCGCGGGAGAGCGCCTCGTTGATCTGGGTGATGGATTCTTCGACCTGGCGCTGGGTGGCGTGCCAGTGATCCAGCACGCCCTGGAAGTTGGCCGATGCCGAGCCCGTCCAGGAGCTCTGCAGGTCGTGCAGGGAAGCGGTCATGCCGTTGACATCCGCGGTGATGGATGCGACGTAGGACTTGGCCTGGGCGCTCTTGGCCGCAATGACCTCAGAATCGACGTTGAACTGTGCCATGGGTTTCTCCTTTGAGAGTGGTGGGCGGCGGGTTGCCGCTGGGAGGGTTTGCCCCGGGTTATGAACTATCCCGAGTGCATGACACCACTATATTCTTTCAAAATGCATTAAACTACCTAAAAATACCTCAATGAGAGAATCTGCGGATAAACCCTCCCGATTGCTTCCAACGCACCGAAAATTTCGAACGGGGCCTTCAGAATTCGGCTGAATATTGCGTTGCGCCCTTTGCGCAGCGTCCATCCGGCGGTGCGTCCACACCCGGTCGTGCCTGCCGGAGCCGACCGATTGAACCCTCCGGACACGAAGAAGCCCCCGAGCGTAAGGCTCGGGGGCTTCTTTGGGGCTTCTTCTGGGTTTCGGTACGCCGCTGGCTGCCGGAGACACGTAACCCGCTAGTTCAGCAGCTGCTCATCCGAGATGGGCGGCGGGTAGTAGGGTAGCGAGATGACGAAGGTCGCGCCGCCACCGGGGGTCTCTTCAATGTGGATTCGGCCGTCGTGCTGTTCGATGATGGCGGCCACGATGGACAGGCCCAGACCGGTGCCACCGGTCTCGCGGGAACGCGAGGTGTCGGTGCGGTAGAAACGCTCAAAGACGCGCTCGCGATCCTCGCCGTGAATACCGGGGCCGTGGTCGCGCACCTCAAGGGTGGCCAGCGGGAATCCCGCAACCTCCTCGCGCACGCCGACCGCAATCTCCAGGGGCGTGCCGTCGGGGGTGTAACGCATCGCGTTGGTCAGCAGGTTCGCCACGACCTGACGCATGCGCGATTCATCGCCGAGCACCGGCGCGGAGGTGGGGGCAACATCGTCGCTGAGGCCCACGAGCGAAACCTCGCGGTCGGGGGCCGTAGCGTAGGCGTCGTTGCTGGCGTCCACCGCCAGGTTGAACAGGTCGAAGGGCGCCAGCTTGGACTCTCTGCGCTCGTCGATGCGGGCCAGTGTCAGCAGGTCCTCGACGAGCTGGCCCATGCGCTTGGACTCCGACTCGATGCGGCTCATGGCGGTGCCGACCGCCTCCTCGGTGGGAAGCGCGCCCTGGCGGTAGAGCTCCGAGTAACCGCGGATACTCACCAACGGGGTGCGTAGCTCGTGGGAGGCGTCGCCCACGAAGCGCCGCATCTTCGCCTCGCTCTTCTCTCGGGCCTTAAAGAGCGCCTCAATCTGGGCGAGCATGGTGTTCAGCGAGATGGCGAGGTTACCAATCTCGTTGTTCGGGTTGTAGTCCTCGATACGCTGGGAGAGGTCGCCGGCGGCAATCTTGGCGGCGGTCTGCTCAACGCGCGCGAGCGGCTCGAAGGTGCGCGTCACAATCACCCACGTCATGGCGATGGCCGAGGCTAGGGTGGCGAGTCCAAACGCGAAGGTGAGCACGCCGACCAGGGCGACCACCTGGTTGGTCTGCTTGAGCGGCATCGCGATGATGAGGGAGCTCGCCTCGGTCAATCCCGAGGAGTCGTTCGCCTCAATCGGCACGGCAAGTAGACGCCAATCGGCGGAACCGCTGGAGGAGCCAACGGTCACGCCCTCCTCGTTCTGCTTGCGCACCTTCTCAGCGGTCCAACCGTTCAGGGTAGGTTCGCCGGCCTGCTCGTCGTGCTCGGAGCTGAGCGAGTACAGCACCTTGCCGTCCTTATCGAGCAGGTAGACGCGGTAGGTGCTGAGCGACCCCTCCTGCTTTCCGGAAGGTCGCACGGTGGCCAGCTGCACCAGTGCCGGTGCGCTGGTCTTCATCTCTTCGTCCAGCTGGTGCACCATCTGGGCGCGCAGAGCAGAGATAGCCACGAGGCTGGTGACGGCAATCGCCAGAGCGATGAGCATGGAGGTCACCAGCACCAGCTGCGTGCGCAGGGAAAGCGAGAGGGGGATGCGATCGAGGGGTTTGAGCGCCACGTTAGCCTCGGGAACCGCGAATCATGTAGCCCACACCGCGCTTGGTGTGGATGAGCGGCTCGTGGTTTTCGCGGTTGTTGTCAATCTTGCGGCGCAGGTACGAGATGTAGGACTCGACGATCGAGGAGTCACCGTTGAAGTCGTACTCCCACACGTGGTCGAGAATCTGCGCCTTGGACAGCACACGGTTGGCGTTGAGCATCAGGTAGTGCAGCAGGTTGAACTCGGTGGGGGAGAGGTCGATTTCTTCCTCGCCGAGGAATACCTCGTGGGTATCCACGTTCAGGCTCAGGTCGTCGACGCGCAGAACGGCATCGTCCTCGTCCTGGACGGTGCGGCTACGGCGCAGGATGGCGCGGATGCGGGCAATCACCTCGTCCAGCGAGAAGGGCTTGGTCACGTAGTCGTCGCCGCCGGCACCCAGGCCGGTGACCTTGTCCTCGGTGGCGTCCTTCGCGGTGAGGAAGAGGACGGGGACGGTGCTTCCAAGCTCGCGCAGGCGACGGGTGACCTCGAAGCCGTCCATGCCGGGCATCATGACGTCGAGGACAATCAGATCGGGAGATTCGGTGTTGGCCTTCTCGAGGGCGTCGCGGCCGTTACCGGCGGTGACGACCTCAAAACCGGCAAAGCGCAGGGAAGTGGCGAGTAGTTCAAGAATATTGAATTCGTCATCAACGACGAGGAGCTTGGCTTCAGCAGACATACTCTTTATCTTTCGTTCTGAAGGGCAGGAAGGTGATCTGTCGGTGAGTAGAGAAATGCAGTGTGTGCAATAGTGTGTGGTTAGGCTTTAGAGCGCCGCAGAACTGCCAGGCCGAGCGCAACCATCAGCGCGATGAATGCGACGGGCAGAAGCACGAGCGGAATCTGGCTCATGACGGCGGGCGGGGTGGCCCCGGCCCACTTCATGAGGAGCATGACGATTCCGCTGAGCAGGCAGAGGAGGGCGAGAATACCGCCTCCCGCGCCCAGCCAACGAATGGCACGGGCGTAGGGCAGAGGCGCGGACGCCCGGTCTGAACTGCTGTGCTGGGTCTCTACGGAGGTGTTACTCATAAAATTAACCGTATCAGCTTGTGCCCAGCTCTCTGCTAGCAAAGCCCCAGAATCGGGGGTTTGGGCCCCAAATTCACAGCGTTTGTGAAGCTTAGAGGGCCTCCCGAGGTGTTCGTGTACGCGAGATGCTTTAATAGGGGTATGTCTGAACAGGTGAATGAACTGCTCCCCGAAACCGTGCCCGCCCCCGATACTCCCGCAGATGGCGCTCTGCCCGCTGCCGCCCCGGAGGAGGCCGAGACCTCGGTGGATGGTGCTGTACCTGAGAAAGTAGAGACCGCGCAGAAGATTGCGGATGAGGCCGCCGAGGAGAAGACCGAAAAGGTCGTCGAGGCCACCGTGGAGGCAGCCCTCACCGAGGCCGCCGAGGAAGCCGAATCTTCCCGGACCCCCACTGATACTTCTAACGACCCTTTCTCCGCGCCGGCTGAGGACCCGGGCGAACCCTCCCTGGGCGTTCCGCACAAGGCCCGTCGCACCTCCAAGGTGGATGAGATCCTAGCGGCGGCTAAGGATGTAGCGCTGCAGGGCGTCCGCGAGATTACCCCCGACCACAATATTGGTCTGGTGCACCACGTGCGCCCCGAGGAGGAGCGCCTGAGCACCCACCTCTTCGAGTGCACGATGCCCGGGTACCGCGGCTGGTTCTGGTTTGCGACCCTCTCCCGTGCCCCGCGCTCGAAGGTCGCTACGATTTGTGAGGTGGGCCTGCTGCCCGGTGACGATGCGCTCATCGCTCCGGATTGGGTGCCGTGGGCTGACCGCGTGCGTCCCGAGGACCTGGAGCAGGATTCTTCGTCCGATTCTTCGGAGGCACCCGCCGAGAAGAAAGCTGAGGAAAAGGCCGAGGGCTCTGAGGCCGCCGCCGCAGCCTCCGAGGAGAGCGCGGAGAGTGCAGAAGAGGGTACCGAGACTGCACCTGCCGAGGCCGCTGAGGTTTCTCTGGATTCCGACCGGGACTCCGAGGGGTCTGAGGGCAGCGTCTCCGAGTAGAGCCACCACCATAGAGATTTAAGGAGCCCCGCGGGGTGCCCGGCTGTTCGCGCTGGGCAACTCGCGGGGCTCTCTCGTGGCAAAAACCGCCCAAAGGGTACATAATGGTTTATTGAGTAAACTAACGACTTAGGCAGGGCTACCTACGCACTGTCGCGCTGATGGCTGGAGAGATAATGACTGACCTTATCGACACCACAGAGATGTACTTGCGCACTATTCTCGAACTGGAGGAAGAGGGCATCGTCCCCATGCGCGCGCGCATCGCCGAGCGTCTGGAGCACTCCGGCCCGACCGTTTCCCAGACTGTGGCCCGCATGGAGAAGCACGGACTGCTCACCGTTGAGCCTGACCGCCACCTGGAGCTGACCGACGAGGGCCGCCAGAAGGCCGTCGAGGTGATGCGCAAGCACCGCCTGGCTGAGCGTCTGCTTTCCGATATTATTGGCCTGGACCTCGAGTATGTGCACGAAGAGGCCTGCCGCTGGGAGCACGTCATGAGCGATAAGGTCGAGAAGCGCATCCTGCAGATGCTGAACGAGCCGAAGTTTTCCCCCTACGGCAACGCCATTCCCGGTCTGGAAGAGCTGGGCATTGAGAGCGAGAAGAACGACGAGCGCACCGTGCCGATGTCTCTGGCCGCTCGCGATTCGGGCCCCGAGGATCGTTTCACGATTTCCCGTTTCCCTGAGTCCATCCAGACCGACGTTGAGCTGCTGAAGCTTCTGGCGGATGCCGGCATTGTCTACGGCGCCTCGGTGTCGGTTGTGGCCGGCCAGAATGATGACGTGATCGTTCACGCCGACGGTGAGGACGATACCCTGTCCCTGGATATGGACGTGGCAAACGCAATCGTTGTGAAGCGCGCCAGCGCCCTGTAGACGTAGTTAAACAGCTGTGGAGGCGGTGCCTTCCCCGAGCGGGGGAGGCACCGCCTCCTCTGTTGACGGCTTCCGTAGCGCTCTAGTGCCGCCCGCGGGCTCGCGTGCGCGTGCTTATACTCCTCTATCCGTGGCTTTGGCAACTGCAGAAGAGTGCATTTTTCGTGTTTTTCGGTCGTGTGGGAGGCCTCAGAGGAGGCGGAATGCTGTTTTCTGGGAGATCGGTTTAAGAGACGAGGTTTATTTTTAAGAGTTTTGAATCCTGTTCTTAAGGGGCAGTGGCGCCCTTAAAAAGAATGTGCATCCTTATGAAATACCTAGTCAGAGCCATTAAACGGTTGCTAGGGGTCGCATTGATTGGAGCTTAGGTGCTTGCGCTATCAAGTATTCACCCAGGGGTGAAACGCCGAAATTTAAGCCCGAGAGAGGTGACAACTGGGAGTTTTCTGTGTATTCTCATTTCTGTGCCCAAATCCTCAACGTAAGAGGGCACCGTCGAAGCGGTTCCGCTGAGTTCTGCCAACGCTTCGATGAACGTCTACCCAGAATGGCAGAAGCGGGGGACCCAATCCCCAAGCTGGGATACGGCTTCTCACTCGAGAAGCCTCGGGGCTAAGTCACTTCGGTGGCCGAGCGAATCCATGCTCGAGCCCGACAGCTCACCTCGTCAGGCAATGGAGGAAACAATGGCTAAGAAGATCGTACGTACCGCAGGTGCAACCCTCGCAGCAGGCGCAGTTCTGCTCGGTTCGACCGTTCCCGCGAACGCATTCGCACAGATCCCCGCTGCAGCTGATCTGTCCTACGACTACACCAACTACGAGTTCGACTACACCAGCTACACCACCCCCGCAACCACCTACGTTGCACCCCAGGCTCAGGCACAGCAGACCTACGTTGCTCCCGCAGCAGCTCCGGCACCCGCAGCTGAGACCACCTACGTAGCACCCCAGGCTGAGACTCAGCAGGCTTACGTTGCTCCCGTAGCAACCCAGGAGCAGGCTGCTCCCGCTGCTTCCTCCAACACCGGTAACGCTTCCCGCGACGCAATCGTCGCAACCGCAATGAGCGGTCTGGGCGGCTCCTACGTTTGGGGCGGCAAGAGCTACGGTGCATGGGACTGCTCCGGCTTCACCTCGTGGGTTTTCGCTCAGCACGGCATCAAGCTGACCGCTTTCACCTACGCAATGAAGAACGAGCTGCGCCCCACCTCTAACCCCCAGCCCGGCGACATCGTCTTCCAGAACGGCTACAGCCACGTTGGTATCTACCTGGGCGATGGCAAGATGATTTCCGCTCTGAACCCCACCAACGGTACCCTGGTGCACCCCACCTCCTGGATGTCCGTTGATGGCTACTACACCGCTCTCTAAGCCTTAGCGCATAAGAGCTGGGTCTAGCCCAACATACTTCGAAAAGGCGCCTACCCCGCACGGGGTGGGCGCCTTTTGCGTGCCCCATTCAGCGCGCAGAATACCGCCGAGTGTGCACGTGCACTCTCGGCGGTACGTGTTGAGGCCGCTTCTCTACGGTGCGAGAGCCTGCAGGAGCTTCTGCGGGGCCTGGTCCCACTCGGTGAGCTCCGCACGTAGATTGGCCCGCGCGGGCTCCTCCCAAAGTTCGCGGGCTCGCTCGGAGAGGAAGATGCGCTCACGCTCCAGGATGGAACGCAGGAAGGTTGTGCGGCCGGTGCGGAACGCCTCATCATCGAAGTGGGAGTACTCGCTACGCACCCCGCGCAGGTAGCGGCGGTAGCGCGCCGGTTCGGCCGCCAGGATGGCCATGTCGGCGTCGAGGAAAAGTTGAATATCTACTGGCTCATAGCCTGCCGGCAGATCGGCAGACTCGGGGAACTCGTGGGCTGCCGTGGCGCGAACCAGAAGGCGCACCAGCTGTAGCTCCTCTTCGCTCAGCAGACCAGCGACGACCAGCGGCTCCAGGGAAGCGCCCGCCAGCTGTTCGCTGCGGCGCTCATCCTCACCCGGCGCGCCCTCGTACACCGCGTCGTGGAACCACGCCGCCAGAACCAACGCCAGGGGAGTAGAACCCTGCGTGCGGTGTGCGTAGAGACGGTCCAGGTCGGAGAGCATCTGCGAAAGGTGCCCGCTGTGGTGGTAGGCGCGGTGCGGCTGCTCCCACGCCTGCAACAGGCGCTCGCCCAACTCAGCCACCTGCGTTACGAGCCGGGCCCGCGACTCGGCGGACGCATCCGCACGCTCGAGACGGGGCGCAAACGCCGCCTCCCAGGCGCGAAGCAGGCGCGGGCGAATCTTTTCCGGGCGTTCCTTCAGCGGGATGCGCAGACCGCTCGCAATGAGCGTGCGAGTCAGCTGTGCGCCGCTAAGCTCAATCGCGCCCGCCTGCACCAGCTCGTCGTAGCGGTGCGCCGGTACATCGTAGTGGTCGCGGTCGAAAGCGCGCTCGCTAATGCCCGCCGCCGCGGCGAACTCGTGTAGCTCCGCCAGGGACACATCGGAGATGAGGTGCGAGAAAACGGTGCCGTGTGCGGGCCAGACGGGTGGGTCAATGTAGATGCTCATTCGTACATTGTAGGAGCGGTTCTACCGCCGGGTGCGGGTGTCTTCGGGCGGTGAACGCAGAGTGGACGCGAATCGCGCAGGCCGCAGAGGTTTCTGAACACCGTGCCGACCCGCGACGCGCGGTGCTTTATACTGGATAGGTACGCCCTCGTAGCTCAGGGGATAGAGCACTTCTCTCCTAAAGAAGGTGTCGGACGTTCGAATCGTCTCGGGGGCACACATATGACAGAACCGCCCGTCGCTTGCACTAGCAGGCGCGGGCGGTTTCTCTGTTTCTGCACGTAACGAGTACTCAAGAAAACACGTTGTTATAGCTGAGACAGGTCAATCTTGCCCATCAGCAGAATCTTCTCGCGAGCGGCCTCGTCCGCCATCAGCTCAGCGATATTATGCGGGACAACCTGCCAGGAAACGCCCCAACGGTCTACACACCAGCCGCAACGCTCCGCCTCAGGTACCGCGGAGAGCCGTTCCCAGTAGCGGTCAATTTCCTCCTGGTCGCGGCAGGAAACAACGACCGAAACCCCTGGCGTGAACGTGAAATCGTGGAAAGCGCCAGAATCGGCAGCTGCCAGCCAGGTGCCCTGCAGGTTAAAGTCGGTGAACATGACTGCATCCGATCCAAAGGGGGTGCCCTCCGGATAGTGATAGAGGGTTCCGCGGCGGGCATCATCAAAGATAGAAAGCCAGCCGTTGGTGGCTTCTTCTGCATTGCCGTGATTCGTACCGCCAAACATGAACGAGGGAATGACGAAGGGGCGAGGGTCACCCTCGGGGTTGGTGAGCATCAGCTGCCAGGTCATACCGAAACGGTCACGAACCCAGGCGTAGTGAGGAGAGAAAGGGTACTCGCCCAGTTCCATCAGCACACCGCCACTGCTCAGCTTTTCGTAGAGCTCATCAAGGTAGGCGCGCGCTTGCTCATCGCCACCGAACAGGAGCGGATCAAAGTTCAGAATGCAGCTGATGGACTGGTTCGGGGTGTACCGGTTATCACCGTTGATGAGCGTGAGCTTGAAACCGTGAATGCTGATAGTCGCCGTGAGTCCGGGAATCTGCTCGGTAATGGAGGCGTTGCGGAAAACCTCGGTGTAGAATTGCGCGGCTTCATCAGCGGTGCCGTTGCACCACAGGGCGCATGACAGGGTGGGGGTTGCGGTCTGAGTCATGCGGTCATCCTAGCACGGGGAACCTTGGATACAGGCGTGTAGCTGCCGGCGGGAGATAAGCTGTGGGTGACCGAACGGGTGGGAGCCGCGGAGTAAATGCGGTAGCATGGAATATCGAACGTGTATTCTAGGCAGCGAGGTAGACGATGAGCGACAAGCCCGAACAGCAGAAGCAGCCCTTCACCGAACAGGACGGCCTCTTCGCCGCCGAACTCGTCACCCCCGCAGCACCCGCACCGGCTGACCTTGCACCGGTGGACGAGCCGCCCTTCGACCCGTACTACGACGTACCCCCTGCCGAGGACGACTACTACGCGCCTCCCATGGACGCCGCAGTGATGGATGCCCCGGTGATGGAGGCGCCCGCACAGGACGCACCCGTCGCCCTGCCCACCGGCATGCCCGCCTACAGTGCCCCTGCTACCAGTGTCCCCACTACCAGTGCGCCCGAACCCGGCGCACCCGAACCCGGCGCGCCCGCCGCCTTCACCGCCGCAGACCCGCTCGGCGACTTCATGCCGCCCGCTTACCGAGTCGGCGGCTACGGCGAGGACTTCGACCCTGCCGACCCCTACAATGAACGCACCCACAGCCTCAATGCGGTGGACCCCGCCTCCCTCACCGCCGGGCTCAACGAACGTCAGGAAGAAGCCGTGCTGCACTCCGGCTCGCCCCTGCTCATCGTCGCGGGCGCCGGCTCCGGCAAGACCCGCGTGCTCACCCACCGCATCGCCTACCTGCTTGCAACCCACCGCGCGACCCCCGGCCAGATCCTCGCCATCACCTTCACCAACAAGGCTGCTGCCGAAATGCGTGAACGTATCGAGGCGCTGGTTGGCCCTCGTGCCAAGCACATGTGGATTTCGACCTTCCACAGCTTCTGTGTGCGCGTGCTGCGCCGTGAGGCCGCCGCCCTGGGCCTGAAGTCCACCTTCACGATCTACGATTCGACCGACTCGCAGCGCCTGCTGAGCCTCATCATCAAAGAGCTCAACCTGGACCCCAAGAAGTTCACCGCCAAGGCAGTGGGCAACCGTATTTCCGCGCTGAAGAACGAACTGGTCAGCGCTGAGGCGTACGCCTCCCGCGTGGCCTCCGATAACCCGTATGAGAAGACCATCGCGCAGATTTACACCGTCTACACGCAACGTCTGCGCGCCGCCAACTCCCTCGACTTTGACGACCTGATTGGCCGCACCGTCTTCCTGCTGAAGAAGTTCCCCGAAATCGCGAACTACTACCGCCGCAAGTTCCGCCACATCCTCGTGGACGAGTACCAGGACACCAACCACGCCCAGTACCAGCTGGTGCGCGAGCTGGTCGGCGCCCACGCGAAGGTGCCGGCTGACCGCGGCCCCTACCCGGACGCGGTGCCCCCTGCCGAGCTGACCGTGGTGGGTGACTCCGACCAGTCCATCTACGCATTCCGCGGCGCAGACATTCGCAATATCACGGACTTCGAGAAGGACTACCCGAACGCCCACACGATTCTGCTCGAGCAGAACTACCGCTCCACGCAGAACATCCTCTCGGCGGCGAACGCGGTCATTGAACGCAACCCCGATCGTCGCCCCAAGAAGCTGTGGACCGCATCCGGCGCGGGCGCGAAGATTATCGGTTACGTGGCCGAATCCGAGCACGCCGAGGCACGCTTCATCACCCGCGAAATTGACCGCCTGGCCGACGAGCACGGCGTGCAGCCCGGCGACGTTGCCATCTTCTACCGCACCAATGCGCAGTCCCGAACCCTCGAGGACATGCTCATGCGCGCCGGCCTGCCCTATCGCGTGGTCGGCGGTACCCGCTTCTACGAGCGCAAGGAAATCAAGGATGCGCTCGCCTACCTGCGCGCCCTGAGCAACCCCGATGACGACGTGAACGTGCGCCGCATCCTGAATGAGCCCAAGCGCGGTATCGGGGCCAAGTCCGAGTCTGTGGTGGCCGATTACGCGACCGCTCACCGCATCTCGTTCTTTGCGGCGGCTCGTCAGGCTGCCGATGTTCCGGGTCTGGGTGCCGCCGCCGTGAAGAAGTACGCCGAGTTCGTGCGCCTCATGGATGACCTGGCGCAGATTGCCCGCACCGAACCCGCCGCAACCTGCCTGGAAGCGGTCCTGGAGCAGACCGGATACCTGGCGGCTCTGCGCGCCTCCAAGGACATTCAGGACGAGTCGCGTGTGGAGAACCTCTCCGAGCTGCTCGACGCTATGGTCGAGTTCGAGACCGAGAACCCCGGTGCTGACCTGGAGCAGTTCCTCGAGCACGTGGCGCTGGTTGCCGATGCTGACTCGATCCCGAACCGCCCTGCCAGCGCGGAGGGTGAGAACGCCTCCGCCGCACAGATTGCCGCCGAAGCGGCCGAGGCGAAGGCCCAGGGCATGGTCACCCTCATGACCCTGCACACCGCCAAGGGCCTGGAGTTCCCCGTGGTGTTCCTGACCGGTATGGAACACGGCCTGTTCCCACACCAGCGCGCCCTGACCGATGAGAAGGAAATGAGCGAGGAACGCCGCCTGGCGTATGTGGGTCTGACCCGCGCCATGGAGCGCCTGTACCTGACCCGCTCCGAGACTCGCACGATGTGGGGTAAGAGCCAGTTCAACCCGCCCTCGCCCTTCCTGGAGGAAATCCCGGAGGAGCTCATCGAGTGGAAGCGCACCGCGGGCTTCTCTGGCTTCGGCGCCTCTGGCATGGGGGCCTACGGCGCTCGCGGTGGTGGCTCCTATGGCGGCGGCTCATACGGTGGTTCCTACGGCAATGGTTACTCCGGCGGTTCGCGCTCCGGATACGGCTCGGGTTATGGCTCTAACAGCTATGGATCCCGAGGTTCCTACTCTGATTCCTATGAGTCCCGCCCTGTGCGCCGCTCCGAGCCGTCCACCGCGGATATTAACGGTTCGGCGAGCTACGGGCTGGCGGCGGCTACCGCCTCCTCGAAGGTGACGAACCGTTCCCGCGTGCATCAGAGCAAGGAAATCCCGACCCTGGCGGTCGGCGATACCGTGCGCCACACCAAGTTCGGTGAGGGCCGCGTGCTCGCCGTTGAGGGTAGCGGCGATAAGACCGTGGCGAAGGTTCGCTTCGGCTCGGAAGAGAAGCGCCTGCTGCTACGTTACGCGCCGCTGGAGAAGGTGAGCTAGCGAGTCAGGAGCGAGAACCTGATAGAGCTGATGGAGGGGCGGGTATCCGATGGTGTCCGCCCCTGCCTTGCGCGCTCCCTTGCGCGTGCTTTAGGTGCCTGGCTCCTAAACCTTTTCCCGGCATGCGATACGCGGTGATATCCACCCCGCAATATCTGTGACCTAAGTCGCTAAAATCCCGTATTTCGGGCTCCGTGAGTGCGAGCTCACGCCGAATCCGATAGAGTAGAAACGAGAGAAATTCCCCGCGTCAATGATGCGCGTGCGCCGGGTGCGAGAGACCCCTATCGCACCGTAGCGGGCACATGGGGAATACTCCTCTAATGACCAGGCCGAGCGTACACCGCGCTCGGCACCACTTCGAAGAAGAAGGACACCTGTGGACCTTTTCGAATACCAGGCGCGCGAGCTCTTCGCCAAGCACGGCGTTCCCGTGCTCAAGGGCATTGTTGCGACCACCCCTGAAGAAGCAAAGGCAGCAGCTGAGGAAATTGGCGGCCTGACCGTCATCAAGGCTCAGGTTAAGACCGGCGGCCGCGGTAAGGCCGGCGGCGTGAAGCTCGCAAAGTCCCCCGAAGAGGCTTACGAGCACGCTAAGGCAATTCTCGGCATGGACATCAAGGGCCACACCGTTCACCGCGTGCTGGTCGCCGACGGCGCAGACATCGCTGAAGAGTACTACTTCTCCCTGCTGCTGGACCGTGCAAACCGCTCCTACCTGGCAATGTGCTCGGTTGAAGGCGGTATGGAAATTGAGCAGCTGGCAGCTGAGCGTCCCGAGGCGCTGGCCAAGGTTGAGGTTGACCCGCTGGTCGGCCTGGACCAGGCTAAGGCCGAGGAGATTGTGAAGGCAGCAGGCTTCTCCGCAGAACTGCAGGAGAAGGTTGTTCCCGTCCTCGTCAAGCTGGGTGAGGTCTTCAGCAAGGAAGACGCAACCCTGGTTGAGGTTAACCCCCTCGTTCTGACCCCCGAGGGCACCATCCTGGCCCTGGATGGCAAGGTCTCCCTGGACGACAACGCAGAATTCCGCCAGCCCGAGCACGAGGCTCTCGTGGACAAGTCCGCAGAGAACCCCCTGGAAGCTAAGGCAAAGCAGTTCGACCTGAACTACGTGAAGCTGGACGGCGAGGTCGGCATCGTTGGTAACGGTGCAGGTCTGGTTATGTCCACCCTGGACGTCGTTGCCTACGCCGGTGAGAACCACGGCAACGTCAAGCCCGCTAACTTCCTTGATATTGGTGGCGGCGCCTCCGCCGAGGTTATGGCTGCCGGCCTGGAGATCATTCTGGGCGACGAGCAGGTCAAGAGCGTCTTCGTGAACGTCTTCGGCGGCATCACCGCGTGTGACGCAGTGGCCGACGGCATTGTGAAGGCTCTGGAGATCCTGGGCGACGCAGCAACCAAGCCCCTGGTTGTGCGCCTGGACGGCAACAATGTTGCTGAGGGTCGCCGCATCCTCTCCGAGGCGAACCACCCGCTGGTTGTTCTGGCTGAGACCATGGACTCCGGCGCTGACAAGGCAGCAGAGCTCGCTCACAAGGCGTAATCGCCAGCAAAGGATTTCAAGGAAGTAATATGTCTATCTTTGTGAACAAGGACTCCAAGGTCATCGTTCAGGGCATCACCGGTGGCGAGGGTACCAAGCACACCGCACGCATGCTCGCAGCTGGCACCAACATTGTGGGCGGCGTGAACGCCCGCAAGGCCGGCACTACCGTCACCCACAAGGCAAAGGACGGCTCGGACATCGAGCTGACCGTGTTCGGTACCGTGGCTGAGGCTATGGAGAAGACCGGTGCGAACGTCTCCATCGTGTTCGTTCCCCCGGCCTTCACCAAGGCAGCAGTTCTCGAGGCTATCGAGGCTAAGATCGGCCTCGTTGTCGTCATCACCGAGGGCGTTCCGGTTCAGGACTCCGCAGAGTTCTGGGCAGCTGCTAAGGCATCCGTGGACGAGAACGGCAAGCAGATCACCCGCATCATCGGCCCCAACTGCCCCGGCATCATCTCCCCCGAGGAGTGCCTGGTCGGTATTATCCCGGCGAACATCACCGGTAAGGGCAAGATTGGTCTGGTCTCCAAGTCCGGTACCCTGACCTACCAGCTGATGTACGAACTGTCCGACATTGGTTTCACCACCGCTATCGGTATTGGTGGCGACCCGATCATCGGCACCACCCACATCGACGCTCTGGAAGCTTTCGAAGCTGACCCCGAGACCGAGGCAATCGTCATGATTGGTGAGATCGGTGGTGACGCTGAGGAGCGTGCTGCAGAGTACATCAAGGCTAACGTGACCAAGCCCGTCGTTGGTTACATTGCGGGCTTCACCGCTCCTGAGGGTAAGACCATGGGCCACGCAGGCGCTATTGTCTCCGGTTCCTCCGGTACCGCTCAGGCGAAGAAGGAAGCTCTGGAAGCAGCAGGCGTGAAGGTCGGTAAGACCCCCTCCGAGGCTGCAAACCTGATGCGCGAAATCTTCGCAGCGAAGTAGTTATAGCCTAGCTATATAAATGACCCCGGTAGATAAACATTCGATGTTTGTTTGCCGGGGTTATTTTATTCTCTATTAGCTTTTAGATATAAGGAGTGCAGGAATGAAAATTAGTGTAGAACGTTATCATTACCCGATTGGACAAGGTACTTTTAGTGCTCAGATTATTAAAGGGCTGGGGGGCTCAAAATATGTATGTGTTTATGATTGTGGATCAGATAGTGGTGTGAATAGGATTCCTACATGTGTAAATAATTTATATGAAAAATTGAATCCCAATAGAAAAGATAAGGCAAAAATTGATTTACTGGTCATTTCTCATCTTGATAGGGATCACGTAAATGGCGTATCAAAATTAATAGAATTATTTGACGTCAAGAAAATTGTAATTCCGTATATGAGTAAAATTGAAAAGATAATGCTTGCATTGGATTCCCCTAGTGGTAGCAGTATGTTGCATGGACAAGATTATCTGAGTCCCCGTTCTTCTCTTATAAGTGCAATTATTAGATCTGGGGATGAGAATAGACATTTCCTGGAAGAATTGGGGGATGTAGAGATTGTCGAGTCCTCAAGAGATATATCCACTGAATATTTTGATATGAATAAAGATACATCTAAAGTGAAATATTGGCCCTACAAATTGTGGGAGTTTCTTCATTTCTCTTTATATGCTGGCGAAGAAGAATCTGTTAAAGATAGATTCGTTGAGGAATTTAAAAATTCCTACAGGTTAGAATTTCGTAGGAATTGTAAAGATTTGAATAAAATGACCGCTAGTGATTTAAGTAATGACTGGATTAAACTTAAGGAAGTATATATAAAAACTTGTAAACGTATGGAGGAGGTACATGGTGTTAATTGCAAAGATATATTCAATTCCTCCTCGGTTATCCTCTATAGTGGTCCTGCTGATAATCTTACAGGCTCCGGTGAAAATTATTGTCATGTGCATCGTGTAAGTAAAGGGCGGCAAATTATTGTAGATTACAAGAATTTAGATGAACATTATCGAGAGAGTTTTTACTATCGCATTGAGAATGATAATTCAAAATATATTGGGGGATGGTTAGGGACAGGTGATGCTCGGCTAGCGGACTGCCTGAACATTGATGAACTTAGAGTTAATCTGGGGCAGGAAAGGATAAATCGTATACGGGTTTTAACAGTCCCTCATCATGGCTCAACAAATAACTCAAATGAAAAATTTTATAGTATTTTTTCTCGATCTAGGGTGGAATGTGTAGTACATTCGGATCCAGGGTATACGTTTCATCATCCTCATACTGAAATTGAGGAATTGATAGCCAAGAAAGGTCTTGTTGAGGTACCTGTGACTAAGGAACCTGAGTCTTGTTATAAGGAACGTCTTCTATATCGATATTGGTAGGAACGTGGGCCACGCAGGCGCTATTGTCTCCGGTTCCTC
>NZ_KV814486.1:33899-55252 GCF_001813965.1 Rothia sp. HMSC072E10
CAAACCTGATGCGCGAAATCTTCGCAGCGAAGTAAACAGCATAGTATTGCGGCAGATGCCGGTAGTCGAAAGACTGCCGGCATCTGTGCTTTAACCGGGAACTCAACAGAGACAGCGCCGAAGAACGCTCAGAGGCGCTGGGGGAGTGCACCGGGGAAAAGAGGAGGGTTGAGCCGCTCCAGCTGTCGAGCAGTGCTGGGATTTGAGGGTGCTTTTGAGGTGTTTGAACCATAGCGGTAGAACTTGCGACAGAAAGTAAGATTGTGCACATCCGCCCTAATTAAGGTGCAGATATGACCTCAACCTTTGTATACTGGAGTGCATTGAGCCTAGTCAGAATCATTCTTAGCGGCTCCAAGAAACATCACCACTCACAGGAGATCACCACACTCATGACCCAGCCCATCTCTCGCCGCGCCGTCGCCAAGGCGGGCGTCTGGTCCGCGCCCGTCGTCGCGGCCTCCGTAGCCGTACCCGCATACGCGGCTTCCAAGGAAACCCCCGGCGTTCAGTACGGTGTGTACGTCAGCGTACAGAACAACGGCGGCTACGTCGGCTACGCGTCCTCCAACAACACCGGCACCATCAACCCGGCGACCCCCGAGGCGCACTTCACCGCCACCACCAACCCCGACTCCGACATCAACTGGGACGACGCAACCTCCAAGCCCAAGTACACCACCTACGTCAACGGCGAAGGTAAGTTCACCCCCGTCACCAACTCCCAGACCGGCGCTAACGGCGCATACATGTCCTCCAGCGGCTTCTGGTGGTCCGTACCGACCAAGGACACCGCAACCGGCACCGGCTACATCCCCGGCGGCAGCGTCACCCTCGCAGCGGGTGCGACCTTCGTGACCGAGGTTGAGTACACCGTCTCCGCCAGCGCCCAGTCGCTCACCAAGCTCGGCAAGATCAACGGCCAGTCCTGGAGCCCCTCTAGCCGCCAGCTGACCGGTAAGACCACCGAGCTGGTCGCATCAGCAGGCCAGGCGAAGTACCTGTCCGTCGCGCAGACTGCCGGCACCTGGACCGCAGAGGTTCCGACCGTCACCCAGAACTCTGACGGCACCTACACCTTCAAGGGTCGTATCGTCTACACCACCAGTAAGGCGTACACCATGAAGCAGTCCGGCACCAAGTACTACAGCCAGACCAACTTCATGCCGGCTCAGCTGCGATTCCCGGCAAACGACGGCTGGATCTCGTACAAGCAGGCCTCCAGCGTGCAGGTCGCTAACCTGACCTACTCGAGCAACGGTGCAACCGGCTCCGAGAGCGTTTCCGGTCAGGCAACCACCGCGCAGATCAACCCGTAATCGGGCTAACCCGTAAGAGCTTCGGGTAAAGGCGTAAAGAAACCCCCGACGGGTGAGTTCAACTCACTCGTCGGGGGTTTCTATATGCTCAGGATGCGGCACTCACGGGGGAGTGTAGAGCATACCTGAGCGGCTATATACACTTGTCTAAAGCTTATGTAGAGGATGAGGTTAGCCGACCGTCGTACCGAACGCCAAACCCAGCAGATAGGTCACGAACGCCGCACCGTAACCAATCAGAATCTGGCGAATACCGCGCTTGAGCGGGGACGCACCCGAGAGCAGGCCCACCACGCCGCCGGTGAGGCCCAGCGCCGCACCCACGAACAGCAGGGACAGAATCATGGCACCCACACCCGACATGCCAAAGATATAGGGCAGGATCGGGATCAGCGCGCCCGAGGCGAAGAACGAGAAAGACGCCGCGGCGGCACCAATATCGGTGCCCAGAGCCACGTTCTCCTCGCGCTCATCATCGTCATGATGCGACAGCGACGGATCGCAATCGCAGTCCAGGTAGCCGAAACGCTCCAGGGCACGGTGATGCGCAGCCTCCGGCTCCATGCCGCGGGCGCGGTAGATGAGCTCCAGCTCGTTCGAATCCAAATCCAAATCGTGGGCAACACGCAGGGTAACCTGGGTCGGCTGGGACGCATCCAGCAGCTCACGCTGGGAACGCACCGAGACGAACTCGCCCGCGGCCATCGACAGCGCACCGGCCAGCAGGCCCGCAACACCCGAGAGCAGAACCATCGAGCTGGATGCGCCCGAGGCGGTAATACCCATAATCAGGGCCAGGTTTGAGACCAGGCCGTCGTTGGCGCCAAAGACCGCCGCACGGAAGTTGCCCGAGAGCTTCTCGCGGCCGCTGGTTGCCAGGGCGCGAATGATCTCCTCGTGGATGGCCTCGTCGGCCGCCATCTCCTCGGTTGCGTCGGGGTCCTCGGCGTAGGGGGAGCGGGACTCGGCACGCTGGGCCATCGCCAGAATAAACACGGAACCGAAGTTCTTCGCCAGGAACTGTAGGAGCAGGGACTGCATGGATGGGCGCACATGCACATCCGCGTGCTCACCGAGCATATCGCGCCAGTGCTGCTGGTGACGCTTTTCTGCCTCCGCCACCTGCAGCAGAATTTCGCGGTCGGTACCCTCGGCACGCTTCGCCAGGTAGCGATAGATGCGCGCCTCGGATTCCTCGTCGGCCAGGTAACGGCGCCAACGCTTAATCTGCGCCGGGGTCGGGTCGGTAACCGCCCGGTGGCGTGCCGGCTCGCTCTGGAGCATCTCGGTTTCAGCGCCGTGCTCGTAGGGTGCGTGCGTACTCATAAATCCCTTCCGCGGATGCGGTGCGTGCGGTGCGTCCGGCCCCGCGCGCGCTGATAATGCGTTCAAATCTGTGTTGACCAGTGAACCACTGTAAAGCACTTGGAATCGGAAATCTAGGACGGCTCCACCGGGTGTTGAAGTTCGCCCCAACGTACTTTTGGGAGCCCCCGCGTCGAGGAATCTTTCCTGGTCGAAGTGCCGGAACGATGCGGTTGGTAGGCTGCGGGAAAGAGGGGTAGATAGCGCGACGCGGGTGTGCAAACGGGCGGGCGTTCCCACGCAGTGTGTGGGAACGCCCGCCCGAAGGTAAACATCTATTCCGGCTATGGGCCGGGAGCGCTCAGCCGGCCGGTAGCGGCCGGGATGAATTTAGCGATTATCGCCAGCTTTACTCGGAGATCTCGCCTGCGCTGTTCTCGAGGAATGCGCGGATGAACCACTGGAACTTCTCCAGCTCGGCGGTCTGGCCGATCAGCAGGTCCTCGGTGATGGGGTCGGCCTCGCCTGCGAAGGCCAGAGCCTTGCGGTGAGCCTCAATCACGCGGGTGTACACGTCGTTCAGGGCACGCAGGTGGTCGGCAACGCGTGCGCGGCCAACGGGGTAATCCTCGACGGGGCGCTGTGCGACCAGTGCGCCAGCCAGGCCGTTGGGGGTTGCGCCCAGGGTTGCCATACGCTCTGCGATAGCGTCGACGAACTCGCGAACGGTGTCGACCTGGGGGTCAATCATCTCGTGAACTGCGATGAAGCCGGGGCCGGTCACGTTCCAGTGGGCGTGCTTCAGAATCAGGTGCAGATCGTTCAGGTCGTGCAGACGAGCCTGAAGGACGTCGGAGAGTTCCTTGCCGGTCTCGAGGGTCAGGCCGGGAGCGGTGTACTTTGCGAATGCCATGATGGTCTCCTTCATGATGCTGTGATGCTTGTGGTTCGGTGGGGTTTGGTGCCCCGCCGAATCGTTATTATGAGTAAATCATTTTAAGGAACCGCTGTCAAGGTTATTTTGAGTAATTCGTAATAAATCGTCACATGATGGGGTGTAGTGGAATCCTACTGGTTCACTAGCGCGCGAACCGCCTCCAGATTCAGCTCCTCGTGGCTCATGCGTGCGGTGCCCAGTTCTGCCGGAACCTCCAGCTCGCCCGGCACCACGATTACGCGCATACCCGCCGCGGTCGCGCTGCGCACACCCGAAGGGGAGTCCTCAATCGCCACGCACTGGGTCGGGTCAACACCCAGACGCTCCGCCGCCAAAAGGTACGGCTGCGGGTCCGGCTTGGGGTGAGTGGTCTCATCGTTACCGATAATGACCGAGAACGTGCCCTCGGGCGCCGCGTTTGCGGTACGGCGCGCAATGGAGGTGGTGGCGTTCGTGACGATAGCCGCCGGAATCTGCGCCTCGCGCACCTCAGAAAGGAAACGTTCAATACCGGGCAGGAACTCGACCGGCTGGTGCGCCAGGGCCTCGCGCACCTTCGCCACCAGTCGATCGTTAATCTCCTGGTCCGGCAGGTTCACGCCGCGCTCGCGCAGACGATCCAGAGTGAACTGCATGGACAGGCCCAGGCAATCGAGGGTGTCCTGCTCGGTCCAGGTGCCACCGAAATCTGCGGCGAGAGCAACCTTGGCGGCAGCCCATACGGGTTCGGTGTCCACGAGGGTTCCGTCGTGGTCGAAGAGGATGGCGGCGGGGAAGGTGTTCGTAGTCGTCATGCCATTAAGCCTACCGGTTTATTTCTGGGGTGACCGCAGGATGGCGTCCCCAATCGTCACCAAAAAATCTATACCCGCGTTCTGCGGGTTCTCGGCAATAGTGAGTAGGGCATCGGCAACGTCCTCACGGGCAATCGTCGGAATGCCCGGAACCCGTTCGACACTCGCCATATCAAACACCTTCACCCCGCCCCTGCCGGGCTTATCGGTCAACCTGCCCGGATGCGCCCGCGAAATATACGGCTGATATTCGGCGACCAGGGCGTCCGCCTTAACCTTGTCGGTAAAAATGCCGCGCATGATGACCTTGCATACCAGGCGCATGGGCAGGGATGCGGTTCGTACCGTATCACCCACGCCGTAGGCGCTCAGTAGAACGCAGTGCTTCACGCCTGCGCCCGTGACTGTCTGCATGATGAGCGGCAGGCGCTCCTGCATGAACGTGCTGTGCAGAAACTCTCGCACCGTGGCCTTCTGCCCCAGGATGCTGACCATGACGTCCTGCCCGGCGGATGCTGCGGCGAGCCGCTCGGCATCGTTGAGGGCGCCGGGGGTGATGGTGAGGTTCTGATGCGCCCCTAGTAGCGCTCGCGCCTTATTGGGGTTGCGCACATAGGCGGTGACCGCGTGCCCCTCCTCGAGGGCTTTGCGGGTGAAGAAGCGGCCGGTGCGGCCAGTTGCGCCGAGAACCAGTATTTTCATGTGGGTCCCCATTTGTGTCTGTGATTGTTGTGGGAACTCGCAAGTGCCCAGTGCGGTCACTATAACAATAGGGGTTTTGGGTGGAGTTCATGGGCTGGAGTGTATGTTTTTGCCGCTTTATTCGTGCGAAGAGCCCATGGTTGTCGCCGAAATTTTAATCTCAAAAACCCTGGTTAATCCCTTGCGCAGAATAATTGAGTGTAGTAGACTCAAGTTATGTAATGCAGGGGCGCATAGGATAAGCCCTCGAAACACGAAAGGAACATTATGGACAACAAGTTCACCACCAAGAGTCAAGAAGTCATCTCGGCGGCAAATACTAACGCTCAAACCGCCGGTAACCCCACTATTGAAACCGCGCACATCCTCAAGGCCCTCATGGACCAGCGCGAAGGCATCGCAGTCTCGGTGCTCAAGGCCGCAGGCCTGGATGTAGACGCCATCTCCGAGGCAGCTTCCGCAGAAATCAAGAAGCTGCCCAAGGCTTCTGGCGCCTCCGTGCAGAACGCCTCCTTCAGCCGTTCCGCACTCGCCGCTCTGCAGGCCGCACAGACCCGCGCCCAGGGCTTCGGAGACACCTACGTCTCCACCGAAATGATTCTGCTCGGCATCGCCAGCGGAACCGATAGCACTGCGACCGCCATGCACAAGCTTGGTGCTACCGCAGACCTCATCGCACAGACCATCCCCAATGTCCGAGGAGACCGCACCGTGGACACCCCCGACCCCGAAGGCACCTTCCAGGCGCTCGAGAAGTACGGCACCGACCTGACCGCCATTGCCCGCGCCGGCAAGCTCGACCCGGTCATCGGCCGTGATTCCGAGATTCGCCGCGTCGTGCAGGTGCTCTCCCGCCGCACCAAGAACAACCCCGTGCTGATTGGTGAGCCCGGCGTCGGTAAGACCGCCGTGGTCGAGGGCCTGGCACAGCGCATGGTTTCTGGCGACGTGCCCGAATCCCTGCGCGGCAAGACCCTGATTAGCCTGGACCTGGGCTCCATGGTCGCCGGTGCTAAGTACCGCGGTGAGTTCGAGGAGCGCCTGAAGGCAGTCCTCGAAGAAATCAAGAAGTCCGAAGGCCAGATTGTCACCTTCATCGACGAGATTCACACCGTCGTCGGTGCTGGCGCCTCCGAAGGCTCCATGGATGCGGGCAACATGCTTAAGCCCATGCTTGCCCGTGGTGAGTTGCGCCTGATTGGTGCGACCACTCTGGACGAGTACCGCGAGAACATCGAGAAGGACCCCGCCCTGGAGCGCCGCTTCCAGCAGGTGTACGTGGGCGAGCCCAGCGTCGAGGACACCATCGGTATTCTGCGTGGCCTGAAGGAGCGCTACGAGGCACACCACAAGGTGCAGATTGCTGACTCCGCACTGGTTGCCGCAGCAACCTTGTCCAACCGCTACATTCCTTCCCGTCAGCTGCCGGACAAGGCAATTGACCTGATTGATGAGGCAGCATCCCGCCTGCGCATGGAAATTGACTCCGCTCCGGAGGAAATTGACCAGCTACGCCGCGCCGTGGACCGCCTCACCATGGAGGAGCTGGCTCTTGCCGACGAGACCGATCCCGCATCGGTTGAGCGTCTGGAGGCCCTGCGCAAGGACATGGCTGACAAGAAGGAAGAGCTCGACGCCCTCAACGCCCGTTGGGAGGCTGAGAAGGCAAGCCTGAACCGCGTGGGTGACATCAAGACCCAGATTGACGAGCTGCGTTCTCGCGCAGAGGTCGCACAGCGCGAGGGTAACCTCGCCGAGGCATCCCGCCTGCTGTACGGTGAGATTCCCGCAAAGCAGGCTGAGCTGGAAGAAGCACAGCGTGCAGAGGACCGTGCCAAGAGCGAGTCCATGGTTTCCGAAGAGGTCACCGCGGACGATATTGCCGAGGTGATTTCCTCCTGGACCGGTATTCCCGCGGGCCGCATGATGCAGGGTGAGTCCGAGAAGCTGCTCGAAATGGAGAAGCGCATCGGTGCCCGCCTCATCGGTCAGGAAGCCGCCGTGGTGGCTGTCTCCGACGCCGTGCGCCGTGCCCGCGCCGGTATCTCCGACCCGAACCGCCCGATTGGTTCCTTCCTGTTCCTGGGCCCGACCGGTGTCGGTAAGACCGAGCTGGCTAAGGCGCTGGCTGAGTTCCAGTTTGATGACGAGCGCGCCCTGGTGCGTATCGACATGAGCGAGTACTCCGAGAAGCACACCGTTTCCCGCCTGGTCGGTGCCCCTCCCGGATACGTCGGCCACGAAGAGGGCGGTCAGCTGACCGAGGCCGTGCGCCGTCGTCCCTACTCGGTGGTCCTGCTCGACGAGGTCGAGAAGGCACACCCCGAGGTCTTCGACATCCTGCTGCAGGTGCTCGATGACGGCCGCCTGACCGACGGTCAGGGCCGCACCGTGGACTTCCGCAACGTCATCCTGATCCTGACCTCGAACCTCGGCTCGCAGTACCTGGTCAACCAGGACCTGCCCTTCGACGAACGCTCCGAGAAGGCTATGGAGGTTGTGCACCAGGCATTCCGCCCCGAGTTCCTCAACCGACTGGACGACATCATCATGTTCCAGCCCCTGTCGGCTGAGAACCTGGGCCAGATTGTGGGCCTGCAGGTCAAGAGCATGGCTAAGCGCCTGGAAGACCGCCGCCTCACCCTGAACGTCACCGAGGCAGCCCTCGAGTGGCTGGGCAAGACCGGCTACGACCCGGCATTCGGTGCCCGCCCGCTACGCCGCCTGGTTCAGCGCGAGATTGGCGACCGCCTGGCTCGCGGCATCCTCTCCGGTGCTATCCACGACGGCGATACCGTGACCGTGGACGTGAACCCGGACGTTGCCAGCGACGGCCTGGTCGTGACCTCCGAGCGCGAGCAGAAGGCTGAGGACTAAACTCAACCGGTTAGCCGGACGGAGCCGATTGGCTCGGCGGGCTTAGCCCGTGGCTGACTCCGCGAGTTCAAAACCATAAGAAATAGGCTGTGGGGTACCCTCGAAAAGGGGTGCCCCACAGCCGTTTAACGTACTAGATCACAGAGCATGGGAGAAGAATGGACCGCTGGACCGACCACCAGAACTTCGCCGCCGCCGGTGAGCAGCGCGAAGAAATCGCCTCCGTACACAGGGCCGCGATTCGTTCCATCCAGCGCGTTGTGGCGGATACCGCCGAACCCCACGAGGAGGGGTACGCCGCCGAGGGCATCGCGCGGCTACTCAAGTCCGGTAAGGTTCTCGTGCTGACCGGTGCCGGCGTGAGCACCGAATCCGGCATCCCCGACTACCGTGGCCCGGGCGGATCCCTGCACGACCACCGTCCCATGACCTACCAGGAATTCCGTTACGATGATGACGCCCGTCAGCGCTACTGGGCGCGCTCCTACGTGGGTTGGCGTCGCATGCGCCGCGCCCAGCCGAACCGCGCCCACTATGCGCTCGCCGAGCTCGAGCAGTTGGGCGCTATCAGTGGCGTCATCACGCAGAACGTGGACGGCCTGCACGCCCGCGCCGGAAGCCGCAATCTGTTGGCCCTGCACGGCGACCTATCGCGCATCGTCTGCCTGGACTGCGGGCGAGATGAGGGTCGCGAGAGCCTGGATGCGCGCCTGGACGCCGCGAACCCCGGCTACCTGGACCGCTTGGAAGGCCGGGACCTGCGCGTAAACCCCGATGGTGACGTGGAGCTGGATCAGCAGTACATCCAAGATTTTCGGATGGTGCCCTGCCTCGCCTGCGGCTCGACCCGCCTCAAGCCGGACGTGGTGTATTTTGGCGAGTCCGTGCCCGCCGAGCGCAAGGCGCGCAAGGACGCCATGCTCGCCGAGTGCTCGGCGCTGCTGGTGGTGGGTTCCTCAGTGGCGGTGATGAGCAGCTACAAGATTGTGCTGGAGGCCCTGCGCGCCGGCAAGCCGGTGGCAATCATCAACGGCGGCCCGGGCCGCGCCGATGCGAAGGCCACCTTCCTGTGGCGCACCGGGGTGGGGGAGGCCCTGGAGCTCATGCTTGATGCGATTGACGGCTAGGCTCTCGATGGCCCGGCCGCTGCGACTACCCGCCCGCGGTTGTGTTGCAATTCATTGCAAATACACCCTTGACTGGTGAAAATACCTTGGAACCCGGGGCTAGAATGAGGGAATGGACATTCGAAACACTATCACTCGCTTCGGTGCCACGGCCCTCATCGGTTGCGGTTTGGTTGTGACCGCCATCCCCGCCACCTTCGCTCAGAATGACGGCGAGACCGTCACTCACGAATACCAGGACCGTGCCGCCTCCCACATCTCCGAGGTCTGGTACAAGGGTGAAACCCTCGAGATCTCCGGCGAGGGCTTCCTGACCCAGGACCGCGCCTCCGGCTCGACCATCGCCATTAAGCTCAACAAGGGCGCCATTAAGATCGACGGTAAGGACTACCTCGAGGTAACCGCCAACGATAAGGGCGAATTCACCGTCTCGATCCCCTGGCAGAGCGATCTGGAGGATCGCGTCTCCGTTGACGTGTACCTGCTCTCCGGTTCCCTGAAGGACAACGACACCGCTCGCGGCGGCAAGGCTGCGACCGTGAAGATTGAGGCTCGTTCCGTGGCCCCCGAGAGCCCCAGCGCCTCGGCAAGTGTTTCGGCAAGCGCCGAGCCCTCTGCATCCGCCAGCGCTACCGCCGAGCCGAAGAAGGAATCCAAGGCTGATTCTTCTGCCAGCCCCTCGGCATCGGCTACCGCAGCTGACGAGACCGTTGCCTCGGTGGATGCCGAGGTGAAGAACCGTGCCGATGAGAAAGCCTCCGCTTCCGCCTCGGTGAGCCCGAGCGCCACCGCATCGGCTTCCGCTTCTACCGTTGTCTCTCCCTCTGCCTCCGCTGAGGTAAAGAACGAGAAGAAGGCCGACCAGAAGGTATCGACCGCTAAGAACGACCAGAAGACCGAGCAGAAGGACGGTTCCCAGCAGGCTCCCGCCGCGCAGGATCAGCTGGGTGGCTCCTCGAGCGTCCAGGCCCCCGCAACCGAGCAGCCTTCGCCCGAGAGCACCCGCTTCGCTAACTGCTCCGAGGTCGCCGCCGCGGGCCTGGCCCCCATCCCCTCGAACCACCCGGACTTCCGTAAGCAGTTCGACGCCGATAATAATGGCCTCGGCTGCGAGGTTGTCGACAGCGGCTCCTCCTCGAACGGTGGTTCCTCCTCGAACGGCAGCTCCTCCTCGCAGGACAATCTCGGCTCCAGCGGATCGGGCACCCAGGACCGTCTCGGCTCTTCCTCGTCGAGCGCCTCTCTCTCGAGTCGCGCGCAGCGTTCCTCGCTGGCTAATACCGGCGCCTCGAACGTGTTCACCGTGGCCGGCCTGGGAATGGTGGCCGTCGGCTTGGGTATTGCGGGCGTGACCTCTGTGCTCCGTCGCAAGAACTCCTAAGTTTAGAGTTTAGGAATCCGGTGCTCCGGGCATCGGATGCGTTGTTCCAGGACCCCCCTCGCTCGCCTCGCGGGCGTGGGGGATTCTGCGTTTAACGGGGTCCCGAACGGTAGGGCGTTGAGCGGGTTTACGGACGGAAAACCGTCTAAACTAACGCCCGGATTCCAAGGCGCCGGTAGCGTTCGAATTCTTTGAATATGCGATTGATTCTTCAACTCGCCCCTCAAGAATTCTTCAAGAAGGGCCCATTAAGTGAGTCAGCTCATGTTAAATCGGCATCATGCACCCCGATATTGTCAGGTTCGGTCGTTAGAATGGGGGGCATGAGCATTCGAAACAACATCGCACGCATCGGCGCCACTGCCCTGATTAGCTGTGGCCTGGTTGCTACTACCGTCCCCGCTACCTTCGCTGACGAAGCTGCACAGGAGATTTCCTTTACTTACGCAGATTCCGCACGCCTCATCACCCCCGACACCTGGGTCGAGGGTCATGATTTGACCATCGTGGGTCAGGGTTTCAAGACCGCTGACGGCGCTTCCGGCTCCGTGCTGGCCCTGAAGCTGAACAAGGGCGCAGTGAAGATTAACGGCCAGGACTACCTGGAGATCCACGCCGACGAAGCCGGTAACTTCAACGTCACCGTTCCCTGGCAGAGCGAGTTGCAGGGCCAGGTCTCGGTTGACCTCTACCTGCTGTCCGGTTCTCTGAAGGATGGTGACGTGCCCCGCGGCGGCAAGGCTGCAACCGTGACCATTAAGGCCGCTGCTAACGAGTCGCTGCCCACCCCGGCCCCGAGCGAGTCCACCGAGCCCACCCCGGCTCCCTCCGGGGACCCGACCCCCACTCCCTCCGAGGATTCGACCCCGGCTCCGACCACCGAGGCTCCCAAGCCTGCTGAAGAGACCTCCGCACCCGCAGTTGAGGACGCTAAGGAAACCAAGCCCGCCGAGGATCAGAAGTCCGAGGACCAGAAGTCTGACGAGCAGAAGTCCGAGGACCAGGCCGCTCCCGAGGGCGACCACGCTGAGGGCGATTCCGCAGCTCCCAAGAGCTCCAAGGATTCCGATAACCTCGTGATGGGTTCCTCCGACAATGACAACCTGGGCTCCGGCTCCGGCGACAACCTGGGCTCCGGTTCCTCCAACGCATCCTCCAAGAGCTCTTCTTCCCTGGCTAAGACCGGTGCATCCAACGCGATGACCGCTGCTGGCCTGGGTCTGATTGCTCTGGGCGCTGGCGGTGCTGTTGTGGTGGCAACCCGCATGCGCAAGAAGGCATAAGTACATACTGAATTCTAGGGTTACTCCCTAGAAACCCGAGTGGGGCTCCCTCTGATGTAGAGGGGGCCTCATTTGTTGTATCCGGGCGCGGCTGACCGCCTCACTGCGCCCCGGTAATTGAAAAAACCTTAAAGGTAAAACGCTCTGACCAGTCATTTAATCGGTGTTTGCGAAGACATAAGTGAGAATTACAGAGCGCACAGGCGTGACACAGCTTCGGACGGGATTCTAGAAACCAAGCAGAACACGTAGGTACTCAAGCCGGAGCCGAGAACAGACGGCTCGGGAAGCTGGAAACCTACCCCACGACCTGGAGCACCCCATGACAATCCTGACCATGGCGATTGCAGACGCCCTCGCGATCGCAATCCTGTGCACCCTTTACCTGGTGCGTCACCGCAACCGCGAAATGATGATTTCCTACGCGGTCATCAACGCCGGTATCTTCACCGTCTCGGTGGCCCTGGTCTCGGCGGGTTCAAACGCCTCGGCCATGGGCATGGGCCTCTTCGGCGTTCTGTCGATTATTCGACTGCGTTCCACCGCCCTGAGCCAGCGAGAAGTCGGCTACTACTTCGTAGCACTCTCGGTCGGCATGATCGCCGGTATCAACATCAGCCCAGCGTACATCGCCTTCATCCTGATGGCGGCCCTGGTGGCTCTCATCGCAATCCTGGATGCGCGTAGCGCCCCCGCGGTCAAGGGACAGACCCAGACCGTCACCGCCGATCGCGCGATTAGCGATGAGGAAGAGCTCAAGGCTTACCTGGGCGCCCGCCTGGGCTACGCCATCACCTCGGTCAAGGTGACCGAGCTGGACCTGGTGAACGACCTGACCCGAGCTACCATCACCTACCAGCCCAAGGAGACCACCGAGGGCGGCACCCCCGCAGCGGTGGAGGCAGCAGTACCGCAGGTAACCGCAACCCGCCAGCCCGCGGCAACTCAGCCGGTAGCGCCCACCGCCGAGGCGTACGCCACGCTGGATACCCGGATGATGCCGCTCCAGCGGACTCCCGTCGCTAAGTAAGCCCGGTAGGCACCACCCCAAAATCTAAAATCCACGACAGACGCACTACTCCCGCCGCCTTCGACGAATCGAGGCGGAACCCCAGAAGGATAGGACCATGACGAACGCAGCCGCAAACATCATCCCCACAGAGTGGAAGAGCATCAGTCTCGAAGCCATGAACGAGAAGGCAGCCATGCAGACCCGTGTGGACCGCAAGTACATCGTCGATGCGGAAACCGCCGCGAAGGTACTCTCCACGCTTGACGCAGACGCCTCCGTCATGGACATCAAGGGTCGGCGCGACTTCGCCTACGACTCGGTCTACTTCGACACCCCGCAGATGCAGAGCTACCACTCGGCAGCCTACAGCCGCGACGATACCTTCAAAATCCGTACCCGTAGCTACCTGGACTCGAAGCTGACCTTCCTGGAGGTCAAGACCGACGGCGAGCAGGACATGACCGTCAAGAAGCGCATCCCGTACACCTTCGAGAAGCGCGATACGCTCACCGCGGAAGGCCACGAGTACATCACCGCAGCACTCGGCGATATTCTCGCTGGCCCCGTGCACAAGCTGGAGGCGGTCCTGACCACCGGGTACCGCCGTACCACGGTCTTCCTGCCGCAGAGCGAGAAGAACCCGGTCGCCTCCCGCATGACGGTGGACACCAACCTGACCTGGACCCCGCTGTCCGAGAACATCCTCATGGCGGGCGTGAACTACCGTAACTTCCACGGCAACCTGGTCGGCACCACCTACGGCCTGCCGAACACGGTCATCATCGAAACCAAGTCGGGTGTGGAGCCCTCCGTAGCGGATCAGCACCTCTGGGATGCGGGCATCACCCCCTCAAAGATTTCCAAGTTTGCAACCGGCATGGCGGCGCTGAACCCGCAGCTGGCAAGCAACAAGTGGAAAGAGACCCTGGAGAACTGGATGCACCTGGAACCGGTCAACGGCACCCGTCCCGACGTGGATGCGCTGACCGAGGAAGACTACCGCAAGCTTCTGACCGAATGTTACGCGGCCGCTTAGGGCCGTCACCCCGGATGCGCGGGTAGGGTAGCAGGCTCTACCCGCGCGGATGGAACCGGATCCTGACCAGACATAGCCCTGACCGGGCGCAGGCACCAACAGGATTCGCTAAGAGTACGCCTGACCCCCCCAAAGACTTACCCGAAAACCGCAGCGGCACTACATAGTGCTTGTGAACCACGAAGAGGAATACCGTGAAAAAGAGCAATATGATCAAGAGTGCAACCTCCATTACCCTCCTGGCGGCCCTGGCCCTGACCGGCTGTTCGGTAACCTCGGCATCGAACACCAGCGCGACGAGCGCCATCAGCACCTCCACCTCGAGCGATTCCGACACCAAGTCGAAGACCGCCGATTCCTTCTCCACCGACGTGAAGAACGGCGCGAAGCTCGCCGAGGACACCCACTACTCCGCGAAGGATCTGACCTGGGATTCCTCCAGCGAGGTCACCATCGATCTTTCTAACCCGACTGCGACCGACGGCGTGACCGTCAGCGATGGCGTCATCACCATCACCAAGGCGGGTAACTACCACCTGAGCGGCACCTATAGCGGCCAGGTCAAGGTTGAGGCAGCCGACAGTGACATGGTCCGCCTGATCCTGGATAACGCGACGATTACCAACTCCACCGGTGCAGCTATCAACGTGGTTGAGGCGGACGAGGTCGTTATCTACACCGCCTCGGGTACCACCAACACGGTCTCCGATGGCTCCTCCTACTCCGATACCGCCAGCGGCAGCCCCGACGCTGCCATCTACTCCAAGAGTGACCTGACCCTTGCCGGTGAGGGCACCCTGAAGGTAGAGGGCAAGTACGAAGAGGGTATCCACACCACGGATGGCCTGGTCATCGCCTCCGGCACCCTGGAGGTGACCGCCGCGAACACCGGCATCAAGGGTAAGGATTACGTCGATATCCTGGACGGTACCGTAACCGTGACCGCAACCAAGGACGGCATCAAGGCTACCAATGACACCGACGGCAACCGCGGCTGGGTACGCCTGAGCGGCGGTACCGTGAACATCTCCGCCGGTGACGACGGCTTCAAGGCCGAGCGCGTGCTGGAGATTTCGGGCGGTACCCTGAACATCACCGAGTCGAACGAGGGTATCGAGGCGCAGTACATCAACATCCTGGACGGTACCGTGAACGTGACCAGTTCCGATGACGGCATCAACGCCTCGTACAGCACCACCAGCACTAGCTCGACCGGTACCGAGTCGGCTTCGACCTCCACCACGCAGACTACCCAGACCAACCAGACTGCCCAGAGCAACCAGACCGCGCAGAGCAACCAGACCGCGCAGAATACCCAGAGCGGCCAGTCGGCACAGGGTAATGCAGCGCAGGGCGGTCAGGGCGGTCAGCCCCCGGCAGGCGGCCAGGCACCCTCCGGTAACATGGGTCAGCCCCCGGCCGGTGGCGGCGGTGGCATGGGCGGTGGCGGCGGCACCTTCGAGGTTGTCGACGCGACCATCAACATTGCCGGTGGTACTGTCACCGTGAACGCAAACGGCGACGGTATCGACTCCAACGGTACGGCAACCCTCTCGGGCGGCACCCTGGTCGTGAACGGTCCCTTCACCAACGGTAACGCATCCCTGGACACCAACGGCGACCTGCTACTCAACGGCACGACCGTGACCGCGGGTAACTCTGGTGACATGTTCGAGGCGCCCGCATCCTCCTCCACCAGCGGCTACGTGAAGCTGACGAACCTGTCGAATGTCAGCAGCGGCACGACCATTCAGGTGGCCGATTCCTCGGGTAAGGTGGTGGCCAACTACAAGGTGACCAACTCCAACACCGCACTGATCCTGGTTTCCAATGCCAATATCACCAAGGGCCAGAGCTACACGGTGTACACCACGACCGATAGCGTGGATGCCTCCAGCACTTCCGTGGCCTCGAACGCCACCTCGCTGGGTAGTTTCACCGCAAGCTAGGGCCCGGAACTTGGGAATCCCATAGACCCCGCGCCGGAGGTCATGACCGGTGCGGCTGATTCTCTCGATGCCGGTCTTGTGAGTGAGCCGCTCGAGAGACACGAACCCCGCTTCGAAGTTGAGTATGCCTTCGGTGCGGGGTTCCGTGCGTGGAGAGCCGAGAGCGAGAAAAATAAAACGGATGTTCTGGTGGATAGGGGCGCTCCGCTCCGTAAAATACGTGTTGCAGAGCGCGACATTGAACGTCAAAACAGGGTACTCTATAGTGTAGTAAAGACTGTAGAACGATCCGAGGGAGGGCGTGCCCCGCGCGCCCGCAGCTTCGGACAGGATGAAAGAGGGGGTCACGCCATGGGGCGCGGCCGTCAGAAGGCTAAAGCAACAAGGCAGGCTCGGGAGATGAAGTACTTCAGCCCCGAGACCGACTACAGCGCTCTCGAGCGTGAGCTCAGTAGTGCGAAGAATACCAAGTCCTCCGATTCGTCCCGCCGTCGCTATGACGACGAGGACGACTACTCGGCATACGCTGAAAAGTACGCTTCCTACGAGGATGAGGCATAGGGATACGCGGAATGATTCGGCAGGTATCGACCGAGCGTATTCTACAGATGATGAACCGGCTTGAGGCCCCGCACGGGGTGCTCAGCCGGTTTTTTCGTGCCTTCGAGTGGCCACGTGTGCGTGGGGGAGCGGGTATGCGGTGGGGTGCCGCTGTCTGACGCACATAGCTAATACACATGTTTATACATGTATAGGCATAGTTCCCTATGGTAATAAAGCATAGGCAGTAATAAAAAAGTTTGAAATGAATAAGCATACATAGCTGAGGCACAGCTTAGTCATGCCTGGGGCTGAGAGTACACGGGCAATCTAGAGTCATGAATAACGAACAGAACATGACTCAGAACAGCAACCAGACCACCCAGGCCGCGGCAGAACAAACCGCCGCAGAGCAAGCCGCAGTAGAACAGAAGCTCGCCAAGAAGAAGCTCACCCGCCGTATCTTTATCGGAGGCGGCCTCGGCGCGCTCGCCGTTGTTGGCGGCGGCGCGGGCTGGGCCTACAACCGCTACCTGGCAGAGCACACCGAAATCGAAGATACCACCGCCTACGAGGCGGCCGCGGCCCAGGCGAACGCCTCGGCATCCGGCTCCGCCACCGCAAGCCCTAGCGAACTGACCGGGGTGAAAATCGATGGCCAGAGCCTCACCGCTAACGAAGGCTCGATTACCATCACCTCCACCACCACCGGTAGCGGCTCCGACGCGGTTGTTTCCTTCGTCGCGGACATCAAGCTCGATAACGCGACCCTGCTGCGTAGCGCCTTTGCGAACAACAAGTTCGGCCAGAACATCATCGATACCCCCTCGAATATCGCCTCGGAGCACAACGGTATCTGGGCCATTAACGGCGACTACTACGGCTTCCGTACCACCGGCATCGTGATCCGAAACGGTGTTGTCTACCGTGACTCCGGTGCACGTGAAGGCCTCGCCTTCTACCGCGACGGCTCCGTCAAGCTCTACGACGAAACCGCAACCAACGCCCAGACCCTCGTCAACGAGGGTGTGTGGAACACCCTCTCCTTCGGCCCGGCCCTGGTGAAGGATTCCGCCATCGTGGATGGCATCGACAGCGTTGAGGTGGACACCAACTTCGGTAACCACTCGATTCAGGGCAACCAGCCGCGAACCGGTGTGGGCGTGCTCGGCACCAACCACCTGGTCTTCATCGTGGTCGATGGCCGTTCCACCAACTATTCGCGCGGCGTAACCATGACCGAGTTCGCGCAGATGTTCAAGGACCTGGGGTGCGTGAGCGCCTACAACCTGGACGGTGGTGGCTCCTCCGCCATGGTCTTCAACAACCAGCTGGTCAACCGCCCCCAGGGTGGCACGAAGGAGCGTGGAACCAGTGACATTCTCTACATTGCCGGGAGCGCATCATGATTATTCTAATTCCCGCATATAAGCCTGACCAGTCTATTGTCCGTCTTGCCCGGGCCCTGCGCGCACAGGACCCGGACGCCGAAATCCTCGTGATTGACGACGGATCCGGCAGCACCTACGCACCGATTTTTACCGAACTGCGTATCGATGGCGTGACCGTGCAGACCCACCCCGCCAACAAGGGCAAGGGCGCGGCACTGCGCACCGGCATCGCCTGGGCGAAAGCAAACCGCCCCGGTGAGGTCATCGTCACCGCCGATGCGGACGGCCAGCACCTCCCTCGGGACATCTTCCGTGTGGGTGTGCGCACCGAAACCGCCGCGGTGGCAGGGCAGCGGAGCATCATCCTCGGCGTGCGTACCAAGCCCGACCCGAACGCCGGCGAAGAAGGCACGAAGGTGCCGCTACGCTCCAAAATTGGCAACAGCGCAACCGTAGGCTTCTTCGCCCTGGCGACCGGCGCCCGCGTGGCAGACACCCAGACCGGTCTGCGCGGCTTCACCCCGCAGATCCTGGACTGGCTGCTGCAGATTCCCGGCGATAAGTACGAGTACGAGTTCTCCATGCTGCTGCGCGCAACCCGCGCAGACGTGGAGCTGGTGCAGGTACCCATCGTGAAGGTCTACGAGCCGGGAAACCCGACCAGCCACTTTAGGCCGCTGCAGGACTCGGCGCTGATTTACGCACCGCTGCTTGCCTTCCTGGCTTCGTCCTTCCTGACCGGCTTCCTCGTGGATGCTATCGCCCTCTTCGTCCTGGTGGGCATGGGCGCTCCGCTGCTTGCCGCTGTGGTCGGCGCGCGCGTCATCTCGGCGCTGACGAACTTCACCGTCAATCGCATAATTATGCATGATGGGGGCTCGCGGCCCTCGACCTCCTCCTCGCTGGTGCGATACGCAACGCTGGCCGTGGGCATCCTCGCCGCCAACGCGGCCCTCATGGAAGCCCTGACCGGGCTGGGCGCGTCCCTGCTGGTGGCCAAGATTCTGACCGAGCTCATCCTGATTCCGGTGAGCTTTGCGGTTCAGCGCCGCTGGGTTTTTCTACCCACCCAGCGTCAGGAAAACCCGCGAGAAAAGACAACGGCAACCAACGCACCCTCGGGTCTGCGTGCGGTCAGCTACGAGTCCGCTCGCGTGGAGGCAACCGGTATCCGTACCGGTGTGCGCGCCTCCCAGGTACGCCCCTAGCTCGTCTACCCTAGCGTCCAGCTCGCTAGGGGCGTACCCCAAGATTTCTCCCACCTGTCAGTCGTGAGGGTGGGTGGGAGAAGCAAGCTGCAGCACCAAATGCGGCAGCGTTCTGTTCACGCAAAGCCCCCACCGGGACGTACCCGGCGGGGGCTTTGTGATTGTCATTCTTTGAGGTTTCCCACGGCTAACGCCGCCGGAAGACTGAGGGGTGAGAGCTCACCGAATTACTGACCGGGAATCAGGCCGTGCGGGGTGATTAGGAACGGCGGGTTGTGATTCGTGGTCGGGTTGGTCACGTAACCGGTGCGAGCCGCACGGGTCGGGTACTTCGGTGCACGCTTGGGCTTGGGATGCGCCGGGGTGACGTTCTTGCCCTGCAGGACCTCAAGAGCGCTCGCGGCGTTCGCGATGCCCGCACCGCATGCGTTCACATTGCAGGTCAGCGGCTTTGCGCTCTGCTTGAGAACCTGCTTTGCACGATCGGCGGTCAGCGAGGGATCCACGGACTTCATCAGGGCGATGATGCCGGCCACCTGGGGAGCCGCCATGGAGGTGCCATCGTACTCGGTGTAGCCGGCACCGGTGGATACGGTGGTGCCGAGGTCCACGGTAGACATGATGCCGTCGCCGGGGGCGCTCACATCAACGATCTTGCCGTAGTTGGAGAAATCGCTGCGCTGGCCCTTCTGATTCGTGGAGCCAACCACAATCGAACCGCCGCAGTTTGCGGGGGCAATCTTGGAGGTGTCCTGATCGTCGTTACCGGCGGCAACCACCAGAATGGCACCACGCTTATTCACCTCGGCAATGGCCTTGGAGTAGGTCGCGGGGCAGGTACCCTCGCCACCGAGGGAGAGGTTGATGATCTGGGCGGGGTGGGTGTTGGCGGGCACGCCTTCAACGGTGCCGCCCGCGGCCCACACCATGGCATCCGCGATATCGGAGTCGTAGCCGCCGCACATGCCCAGGGCGCGCAGGGGCAGAATCTTGGCGTTGGGAGCCACGCCCGCGATGCCGCGCTTGTTGTTCATGATTGCGGCGATGGAACCGGCCACATGGGTGCCGTGCCAGTTGGACTCGGAGGCCTCAGAGCCAGCGGCGCAGACGCCGGCTTCTTCCCAGTTACCCTGGTCGGTGGGGTCGGCGTCGCGGCCGTTGCCGTCACGGGCGATGGAGGGCTCGGTGATGAAGTCGTAGCCGGGCAGAACGTTCGCGTCGAGGTCCGGGTGCTTGACGATGCCGGAGTCAATCACAGCAACGGTCACGCCGGAGCCCTGGGTGGTGGCCCAGGCCTCGGGAGCGGAGATGCCCTTAGCGTCGTGTAGGTTCCACTGCTGGGGGTACAGGGTGTCATTCGGGGTGACGGCCGCCTGGTTCTTCGAAGCGCTTGCGGCCTTGGCCAGGGTGCTGGTGGCCTGGCGGCGCGCGCTGGAGCGGCGCATCAGGTCGGGCTCGACGGAGGCGACGGAGGCGTTGGAGCTCAGCGCCGCCATGTACTTCTCCGCCTGCTCTGCGGTGAGCTTGGAAGAAGTGGTCACCACGGTTGCCTTCTGGGAGGTGGTGCGCACGTAGTTGGTTTTGACATTGAGCAGGTCGTCGATCTTCTGCACGTCGGCGGTGATGCCGGAGTAGAGAGAATCGCTCCAGGTGGCAACATGGGTGCCCGCGGGGCTTGCCCAGTTGATGCCTCCGGCGTTCAACGCGTCATCGGTGTAGGTGATGACGAAGCGGTTGAAACCTGCCTTCTGCTGATCGGAGCTGAGGGAGGAGATGGTCGTGTGTGCTGCGGCGCGAGCTGCGTTGCTGGTCTGGGCGGGAGCCGCGAAGGTTGCGGGTGCGCCCAGGGAGGCCACGAGTGCTGCGGCGGTTCCCATGCTCAGTGCGACGCGTGCGATGCGGCGCGAGGAGGGATGAGTGGTAAAAGACATCGGGGTCCTTTGCATATGTGAGTGCCGGAAGCGGCAGTTGGTGAGGATGACCCACTCACATAAATGCACTTTTCGGAAAACATTTATATTTCTTTGTGCGCCGCGTTGGCAGTGCGGTAACGGAAAGAAAAATGCACATTACTGCATTAATGTGCAATGTTTTCTAAGCCCCTGGAGGAGTTTATTTCGGAAGTGGTTTATGCGGTGAGATATTGCTATCCTAGCACCTTTCCCTCATGGCAAAGCTCCAAAAACCGGGAATGTGGCACAGCTAATGTATTTTTTTGATTTTGGGATAAAAATAAAGAATTGCCTAGTCAAGACAATATTGAGAGATTAAAGTAAAGATTTAGATATTCCTCAGCCCGGCATAAATAGTTGCATAGCAGAATTGATATTTTAGGAATAAAGTATCGCATTATCGCAAACACCATCCCGCCGGGTAGTGCATGAACACCACCTGATGGGTCGTGGCATGAGGGGACCGAGAGCCCCGAGAGCGCGGGGTGTTAGGTTGGGAACGGCAAAGGCGGGGCTCGGTGAAGGATCCTTCACCGAGCC
>NZ_KV814486.1:55352-82852 GCF_001813965.1 Rothia sp. HMSC072E10
CGGGGCTCGGTGAAGGATCCTTCACCGAGCCCCGCCTGATGCCCAACCGGGCTTACGGGATGAAGCGCTTAAAGTGCTCGTCCAGAAGGTAGAGCCCGCCCGATGTGGGGGGGGGCTTAGCTCACCAGGGTGAGCTCGCCGGCCTCACGGGGCTTCTGCACGGGGGAAGTCATCGTGTAGTCCCCATCCTGCTGGGAGTCCCCGTCGTCGCTCAGGTCGTTCGCATCCTGCGACTGGGTGCCGGATTCCTCGGAGGAATCCGTGTCGGCCGAGACGGCATCGGGGTTGATGGGGTCTGCGTTATCGTTGGTCATCGTAGCCGGCTCTTCGGCGCTATCCGGGGCCTGCCCGCCCTGAACCTCAACGGAGGTGTCCTGTGCATCAATATCGGACAGGGCCGTGCGGTGGGCGGAGGTAATCACCCTGGAGGTGTAAATGGTGCGCGGGCGGCTAAAGGACATCTTGCCCTGCGCGTCCAGGTTGCCTACGTACTGAGCGATCTTACGGCTACTGATGATACCGCGTCCGCAGTAGCCCTTGTCGCACTTAATCGGGTTGGCCACGGCGTTGAAAGCGGAGCTGTAGACCTTCTGGCGGCTGACGTTTGCGCCGTTCACAAACTGCTGAGCCAGGATACCGGACACGTGCGGTGCCGCCATGGAGGTGCCGCTCCTGTAGACGTAGTTGTACTTGCCGTTGGGGCGGTTGATGCTGTCAATACCCAGAGAGAGGATATCGGTACCCGGGGCTGAGACGGTAACGGTCTTGCCGTAGTTCGAGTCCGATGCGCGGGTGCCGTTCTTGGTGCTGTTACCCACCGCGATGACGCCCTTGCAATTGGCCGGAGCAAACTGCGAGGCATCAATCCCGGCGTTGCCGGCGGCTGCGACCACGATAGCGCCCTTAGAGAGCGCGAAATTAATGGCCTTCTGGTAGGCGTTGGGGCATGCTCGAACGCCGCCCAGGGACAGGTTGATAATCTGTGCGGGATGCTTATTATCGGGAACGCCGTTGATGTGACCGCCCGCCGCCCACATGATGGCGTCGGCGATGTCCGAGGTCTGACCACCGCATCGACCGAGCACGCGAATCGGCTGGATGGCGGCCAAGTCAGAGACACCCGCAATACCCAGGCGGTTCTGGCCGCGCGCGGCAATGATGCCGGCAACGTGCGTGCCGTGCCAGGTTGAAATCTGCGCGTTCTGCATGTCGCCGCAGAGGTTGAAGGGAGCCTGATCGCCCTCGTCGGTGGGGTCGGCGTCGCGGCCATTGCCGTCGCGGCCGCTCACCGGATTGCTAATGAAGTCGTAACCCGGCACTAGAGAGTGGATGAGCTCGGGGTGGCGGGTGTAACCGGTATCAATCACCGCAACGGTCGTCTTCAGGCCGCGATACAGGCGCGCGTTGCCGGTGTTGCCGATGCCGACGGTGGGGTTGGTGAGGTTCCACTGCTTGGAATACAGGGGGTCGTTGAAGACGAAGGTGCTTTCGACCGCCGGGTAGTTGACGTAGTCGGGCTCCACGGAGGCCACGTTGGGGTTGGAAGCCAAGCGGTCCATGAACTCCTGGGCCTGCTGCTTGTCCAGCTTCTTGGAGGTCTGGACAATTGCGTCGTTGGAGGTGGTGGTGCGGACAACCCCGCCGCTGGTTTCGAGGGAAGCCGCGGAGGAGTCGATGGTCTGCTGGATGCCGCTGTCCAGGTCACCGGGGGTTACTCCTCCGGCCACCTCGGCATCTCCGCTACGCTCCTCGGCTCGCTGCTTTGCATCGTCGGTGTAGGTGACGATGAACTGGTCAAACTTCTGCTGGGGAAGGGAACCGGGAGCAGCACTTCGCGGAGCACCCTGGGGCGATCCCGCGTTGGTGGGAACGCTAAAGGGGGAAGCGGGAGTGGTAGCTTCGGTCTGGTCGGCCTGAGTGGCATCCTCGTGGGGCGCCTGCGCAAGGGCTGCAGGAAGGTTGCCGCCGAAGATGAGGGAGCCTGTGGCCAGCAGGGCGAGGCCTGCGCGGAAGGGTTTCATGACGGTGGGATGGTTGGCTCTGTGTGACGCTGTGGAGTGGCCAGCTGAGGGCACGGGCCAGTGGAGCTTCATGAGAAATCTCCTGATGAGTTGAGAGTACGCGGATAGTGTGGTGTGTACCGGAGCCGTCCTGCGTTTTTCGTCTACGGTTAGGTATTGCTAAGCGACGTAAACCGAGGAACGCGGGAAAAGATTTTCCGTCGATACGCTAAGAAGCATGGAATCGCGCATATCCTTTGGATGGCGTATAAAGGTACCTCATTAAGCTATCACCTAAAGAAGAGATTGAGGTATATCTCTACTATATTTTTTATATCAAGATGTGAATTTTTCCTTGTGGAATGGAATAGCCTGCCCGCGGCTGAAGGAATTCTGAGCTTAAGGTTGAAAGTTAAGTACTCAATAGGTGGGTGGTGCAGTCCCGATTCGAACCCGGGCGCTTATTAGCACTATAGTGTAAGCACTTTAATGCAGAGAAAATGTTCTTGTCATTAAAATAAAGAGAATTAAAAGAACGTGAAGTAAAACTAAGAGTGCCTCGAAAATAGGGGGGGATTCCCAGGGGAAGCCAAAATGGTGGAATACCCAAAGTACAGGAGACCCAAAGTACAGGAGGGTCCGGTACGCAGAGGGCCGGGGTGGCTCCACACGAGTGGAGCCACCCCGGCCCTTTGGTACGGTCTCATGACCGCTCAAGTACGTTAGGAGGCGTAGGAGCCCAGCAGGCGAACCGCGCCGCCATCCACGCCCTTAGCGCCCTGAATGTAGTCGGCGCTATTGGGCTCGGGGTCACCAGCAGCCACAACATCGCCCATAATCCAGGCGGGGATACCGCGGTCGTTCAGGCGCTTGGTAGCTGCCTCAGCCACGGAGGGGTCAACGATGGCAATCATGCCCACGCCCAGGTTCAGGGTGCGCTCCAGGTCGGCCAGCGGCACGTTGCCCAGCGAACCAATCAGGGAGAAGATGGCGGGAATCTGCCAGGTGGAGCGGTCCACGCGACCCTCCAGGCCCTGGGGCAGCACGCGTGCCAGGTTAGCAGCCAGGCCGCCACCGGTCACGTGAGAGAAGCCACGCACACCGCTACCGGTGGTGCCGTCCTCGCCGTTGACGGGGAAGGCAGCCGCCAGATCCAGGCAGTCCGCCGCGTACACGCGGGTGGGTTCGAGCAGTTCCTCACCGATGGTGCGGCCCAGCTCGTCCACCTGGCGCTCCAGGCCCCAGCCGGCTACGTTCAGGACCTTGCGGACCAGGGAGTAGCCGTTGGAGTGAATACCGGAGGAGGCCATGGCAATCAGCACGTCACCCTCGCGCACGCGGTCCGGGCCGAGCAACTCGTCCGCCTCAACCAGACCGGTTGCGGCACCGGCGACATCGTACTCGTCCTCGGCCAGCAGGCCGGGGTGCTCGGCGGTCTCGCCGCCGACCAGGGCGGTACCGGCCTGTGCACATGCGCCAGCGATACCGCGCACGATATCGGCGATGCGCTCGGGAACGACCTTGCCGGTGGCAATGTAGTCGGTCATGAACAGGGGCTTGGCGCCACAAACCACGATATCGTCTACAACCATGCCAACCAGGTCGTAACCGATGGTGTCGTGAATATCCAGGGCCTGAGCAATGGCAACCTTGGTGCCCACGCCGTCGGTGGAGGTGGCCAGGTAGGGCTTGCGGTACTTGACGAGCTCGGAGACGTCGTACAGGCCCGCGAAGCCGCCCACGCCGCCAACAACGGAGGAGTTGTGGGTTGCCTTGATGGCGTCCTTCATCAGCTCGACGGCGCGATCGCCGGCCTCAACGTCAACACCTGCGCTCGCGTAGGTTACGGTGGTGGTGTTCTCGCTCATTAGGGTTCCTTCGGGGTAGTGGTGGCGGAGGAGTTGGCGGGAGTGCGGTCCGCCTCGGTCAGCAGGCCCTCGAGATCGGCGTCGGGGCCGGGGTTGCACATGCCCATGCCGGGGTCGTCATCGGAGACCTTTACGGTGGAGGGGTCGAACTTCGTCTCGAGGGTTTCGGTGCCTTCGCGGGTGTCAATCGAAACGGCCTCGGCGTGTTCGGGCTTGGCCGGGACTGCGCGCTCGACGGTCACCTCGGCGGCCTTACCGGCCAGCGGGCCACCCTTGCCCTTCTCCTCGGAATCGAAGAGGGACTTGCCTCGGCGCTCTTCGCTGGGCAACTCGATGGGGTACTTGCCGGTGAAGCAGGCGGTACACATGTTCTCGGCGGGCTGCTCGGTGGCGGCCATCATGCCTTCCTCGGAAATGAAACCGAGCGAGTCGGCACCGAGGGAGGAGGCAATCTCATCCACCGACAGGCCGTTCGCAATCAGCTCGGCGCGGGAGGCGAAGTCGATGCCGTAGAAGCAGGGCCACTTTACGGGCGGTGAGGAGATGCGCACGTGCACTTCCTTCGCGCCGGCCTCACGGAGCATACGCACGAGGGCGCGCTGAGTGTTACCGCGAACGATGGAATCATCGATAACGATAAGGCGCTTGCCCGCCACGACGGACTTGAGCGGGTTGAGCTTCAGGCGGATGCCGAGCTGACGGATGGTCTGCGAGGGCTGGATGAAGGTTCGGCCCACATACGCGTTCTTGACCAGGCCGTTGCCGTAGGGAATGCCGGATTCTTCGGCGTAACCAATTGCGGCGGGAACACCGGATTCGGGGGTGGGCATGACCAGGTCGGCCTCAACCGCGTGCTCGCGGGCCAGCTGACGGCCCATCTCAACGCGGGATTCGTAGACGCTGCGGCCGGCGATGGAGGTGTCAGGGCGGGCCAGGTAAACGTACTCGAAGACGCAGCCGGCGGGCTTGGCCTCCGCGAAACGCTGAGAACGCAGGCCGTTTTCGTCAATGGTGATGAACTCGCCGGGCTCAACCTCGCGAACGAAGGAGGCACCAACGATGTCGAGGGCCGCGGTCTCGGAGGCAACAACCCAGCCGCGCTCCAGGCGACCGAGCACGAGCGGACGAACGCCCTGGGGGTCGCGTGCGGCGTAGAGGGTGTGCTCATCCATGAAGGTGAGGCAGAAGGCGCCGCGCAGGGTCGGCAGCAGGTCGAGGGCTGCCTCTTCGAGGGAACCGAAGTCGTGCTCCGCCAGCAGCGCGGTAATCAGTGCGGTGTCGGTGGTGTTACCCTGCGCCAGCTCGCCGTGCTTGGGCGGCTTGCCGCCGTTCTTTTCGAGCACACGCTCGTAGAGGTCTGCAGAGTTGGTGAGGTTACCGTTGTGGGCCAGGCAGAGCGTGCCGTGCGGGGTGGTGCCGAGGGTCGGCTGCGCGTTAGCCCAGTGGGACGCGCCGGTGGTGGAGTATCGGGCGTGGCCGATAGCGTGGTCACCGGGCATAGAGCTGAGCGTTGCTTCGTCAAAGACCTGGGAGACGAGGCCCATGTCCTTGTACACGTGGATGCGCTTGCCGTTACTGGTTGCGATGCCTGCGGATTCCTGGCCGCGGTGCTGAAGCGCGTACAGGCCGTAGTAGGTTAGCTTTGCCACGTCCTCGCCGGGAGCCCAGACGCCGAAGACGCCGCAGGCGTCCTTGGGTCCGTGGTCAATCGGATCGAGGTCGTGAGTGAGTTTTCCGTCGGGGCGAATCAAGTCACTTCTTTTCGACGTTGGGACTGCGGATGCGTCTGCGCGGGTGCGAGACGGATGTGTGTTTCTGCGCTCGTACCTGCCTGTATGTGCGATGGCATACATCAGACCCTTAAAAGTGTACCGGGTTTCGGCGTGGATGTGGTGAAGGATACGCTAAATACCCCGGTATGGACATCTCAACGCAGGCCACGGAAGCCGGGTAAAACCGTGCGGATTAGCGGGAACGAACGCGAGCCTAGAAGAGCGGTAGCAGACCGGAGAGGTTGCTGCGTTCGCCGGAGGCATCGAGCGCACCGGCTGCCACGGCGCGATCCCACGGGCAGGCGCCCAGCACGAGCGCCGCCCAGACAGCCGGTGAGGTCTCTACGACCGAGGGCGGGGTACCTCGCGTGTGGCGGGGGCCGGCCACGCACTGGGGGACTCCCAGTGGGGGCACGCGCACCTCCACGCTATTGCCGGGGGCTAGGGTAGCCAACTCTTCGAGGGTAAAACGCACGAAGGTTGCGCGCACGGAGCGGGGGAGTGTCGCGAACGCCTGTTCTATTTCGATGGGTACGAGTGCGGTCTCGGAAGGCTCAGAATCAAAGGAAGCGAAGAGTGCGCGCACCTCGCGGACCGCCGCCATGCCCGCCTCCTCGCTCGTCTTGCGTCGAATGGTCACGGCTACTTTCCCTCCGGAGCTTCAGTAAAAAGCTCCTCGTGCACGCGCAGCTCGCCCACCTCAACCGGCTTGCCGTCCACGTAGCCGCCGGTCACCGGGTGAACCACCAGCGCGAGTAGACGCTCGCATTCTTCAGTGCTCAGGTATCCGCCAGCGACCAGGGCGCGCAAGGCCACGGCGTACATGGCGCGGTGCGAACCGTCGCTCATCTTTACCACCACGGACGCACCCGAACGCAGACCGATGCACAGCACGCCCTCCGCGCCGCCCTTGACGATCGCGTCGAGTTCTTCGCTGAGCACGGTGTCGGGGGAGCCGGGTGCCTGAATCAGCTCGGGGTAGTCCACCATGGCGGTTGCGACCGTGGAGGCGCGCGCATCCGCACCGAGGTTGCGGATTGCCGCACCGAGGGTCGAGTAGGCGCGTGCGGCACCGGTCAGGGAGACGGCGTGCACGGGCGCACCGCAGCCGTCAACGCCGATTGCGGCTACGGGCTCGCCGGTGAACGCCTCAATTTCTTCGGTGATGACCTGCTGTAGCGGGTGGGCGGGGTCGAGGTAGTTGTGCAGGGTCCAGTTCTGCGAGCCCTCTTCGAGGTCGCCACGCTCGAGCTTGGCGGTGCACGCCCAGAGGAAAGCGGCGTGCTTGCCGGAGCAGGGGTGCGCCAGGGCAGTAGCGGCAAGGTTCGCCTGAACCATTGCCTGGCGTGCCTGCTTGTCGGAGGGGAGTGTGGGCTTGAGCGCCAGGTTCGCCGGGGTGAGCGGGTTGGTTTCGGTGCTGCCCTGGGTGAGTACGTCCTGCACGGCGCGCATCTGCTCGAAGGTGCCGCGGTGCGAGCCGCAGGCGATAGCGACCTGGGAGCCGCGCAGGGGCGCGCCCGCCTTCATGGAACCAATTGCCTGCAGTGGCTTGGCGGCGGAGCGCAGGTAGAAGGGCGCGTGAATATCGCCGAGGGCAAGCTGAATTTCGCCGTCGGGGCCCAGTAGGATGAGGCGGCCGCGGTGGCGTGCCTCAACAAAGTTGTTGCGGGTGAGCTGCGCGAGTTCTACGTCGAAGGCGCTGCTGTGGTTGGTGGTGTGAGTGGTTGCCTGTGGGGTGGTGCTGTTGGTCATTCTTCTAGTTTAAACGGGGTGTGCGGCTTGCCCCTATTTGTGTCTGGTGGCGCGGAGCTAGGATGGGCTGGCGCGGTCAAGGGAGAGCCGTGTGAAGAGATTCACGTTTACTGGGAGTTGAAGTTATGAGTAACTCATTTTTATAATTGAAGGGTGCTCAAGCGCAACGGGTAAGACTAAGGCAAGTGAGCGAGGCACAGCCCGCACGAACCGAAAAACCCAGCACCGCATAGGACCGACCACGATCGACGCCCGACGAACCATTCTGGCACCTCGACGTACCGCCTCATGAATACGGCGATGACCAAGGCAGCGGCAGATGAGTAAAACCCCACCCCGTCAATCGATGAGCTATGAGTGTACCTACTCAAAATCTCATTATCTCCGCCGCGCCCCACTATGCGATCTGAGAACGGGCGTAAAGTATCCAGTAGGAAATTGATGCAGTCCTTAGGGGTCGACCCCGGACCTAGGAATAAATCGCTAGGTGCGACCCGGTACGAGTATGCATCCTTACCGCCCCTCACCCCTCTGAACTCACTCTCGAGCGGTGAGCGGCAACCATGTAAAGGAGTACATCCATGGCAGAGCAGAACAGCACCTCTACCTCCGCACAGAACTCTTCCCCCAAGGGCGGCGTGAGCGCAGAATCTGAATTCCACGCAAAGTTCTTCCCCATCCTGGCCCGTGTTGCTTCTGTGACCGCAGTGCTCATGTACGTGTTCTACTTCCCGCAGATTATCGGTAACCTGAGCGGTCACAAGGGTGACTGGATTCAGCCTCTGGTTGCGGCTATCAACTGCACCCTGTGGGCTCTGTACGGTCTGTGGCGCCCCAAGAAGGACGTCCCGATCATCATTGCGAACGCTCCCGGTATTGTCTTCGGTGGCCTGGCTGCTATTACCGCCCTCATCTAATTTCATCGCGTAGCGACTTCTACGGCCCTTTTCATGTGCCCTTCGGGGCGTCGAGGCATGAGAAGGGCCGTTTTTTAGTGCCCTCGGCTCCCCTTTTTGAGAGGGTACCGGGTACCCTAAATACTATGAAGGTTTTGGTACTGGGCCCCGGTGGCCGTGAACACGCTATTATCCGTGCGCTTCTGCGCGATCCTGAGGTGACTGAGGTGCACAGCGCCCCCGGCAACGCCGGTATTGCTCAGGATGTTCCCGTCCACGCAATTGATGCGAATGATCCCGCCCAGGCAACCGCCCTGGCACGCGAACTGAACGCCGACCTGGTTGTTATCGGTCCGGAGGCACCGCTGGTCGCAGGTGTTTCTGACGCACTGCGTGAGGCGGGTTTTGACGTTTTCGGCCCCTCCGCGGCTGCCGCTCAGCTGGAGGGTTCCAAGGCCTTCGCGAAGAAGGTCATGGAAGAGGCCTCCGTACCGACCGCGCGTGCCCACGAGGCACGCACCCTCCCCGAGGCTGAGGCCGCCCTGGACGAGTTCGGCTCCCCCTACGTGGTCAAGGATGACGGCCTGGCTGCCGGTAAGGGCGTTGTGGTGACCGAGGACCGCGCCGTAGCGGTTGAGCACGCGCGCGCCTGCTTCGAGGCCGGCGGCTCCGTAGTCATCGAGGAATACCTGGATGGCCCCGAGGTGTCCCTCTTCGTCATCTCCGACGGTAAGAACGTTCTGCCGCTGTCCCCGGCCCAGGACTTCAAGCGCATTTTCGACAACGACGAGGGCCCGAACACCGGTGGTATGGGCGCCTACACCCCGCTTCCCTGGCTGCCCGAGGGCTTCGTGCAGGAGGTCGTGGAGAAGGTTGCCCGCCCGACCGTTGCACGTATGGCTGAGCGCGGTACTCCGTTCGTGGGCGTGCTCTTCTGCGGCCTGGCGGTGACCAACCGCGGCGTGCGCGTCATCGAGTTTAACGCCCGCTTTGGCGACCCCGAAACCCAGGCGGTTCTGGCGCGCCTGCGCACCCCGCTGGGTCAGCTGTTGCGCGCGGCTGCCCGCGGTGAAATTTCTGAGGGTACCGAGCTGGACTGGGATCCCCGCACCGCGGTGGACGTGGTTATGGCCGCCGAGAACTACCCGGGCACTCCCCGCAAGGGTGACGCCATCTCCGGCCTGGATAAGGCGAATGCCCTGGAGGGCGTGCACGTGATTCACGCGGGCACCGTGGTTTCCGGCGAGGAAATCCACACCGCCGGCGGCCGCGTGCTGGCCGTTGTGGCGCTCGGTGAGAACCTGGGCGCCGCCCGCGACGCCGCCTACGAGGGCGTCCGCGCCATCTCTTGGGCTGGCGCGCAGTACCGCACCGACATCGCGCTGAAGGCCGTGGAGAACCGCATCCACATTCCTGCCCCGCGCGACTAATACTTTGACCGGCTCCTCCGCCTGATGCGCGGGGGAGCCGGTCGCTTCGTACCCGAGACGTCCCCTCCCCGCTATCCCGGGCGGGACCGGTCGGGTATTGTAATTACACAGACTCTTGCCACCACATCACACCATTTCACCTGTCAGGAGATAATCCCATGACCTCTCGTTCTAACCCCCTGGAAATTCCGGGCTGGACCCACATCTATTCCGGCAAGGTGCGCGACCTGTACGTTCCGAATGAGGAGCGCTTCGACGCCACCGGCCTCACCGTGAGCGATGACGCCGAGCTGCGCGCCGGCTCTGTCATGGTGGTGGCTTCCGACCGCATTAGCGCATTCGACCGCATCCTGCCCACCGAGATCCCGGATAAGGGCAAGATTCTGACTCAGATGTCCCTGTGGTGGTTTGAGCAGCTCAAGGAGGTTCCCAACCATGTGCTCTCCACCGACGTTCCGGACGTTGTGGCTGGTCGAGCAATGATTTGCCGTTCGCTGAACATGTTCCCGGTGGAGTGCATTGTGCGCGGTTACCTGACCGGTTCGGGTCTGGCCGTGTACAACGAGACCGGCGAGATTGCCGGTGTGAAGCTGCCCGCGGGTCTGGTGGACGGCTCCCGCCTGGAGACCCCGATTTTCACCCCGACCGGTAAGGCCGAGGTGGGCGAGCACGACGAGCTGGTGACCCGTGAGGAGCTGTACGCCGAGGTGGGCCAGCCGGTGGGTGAGCGCCTGGAGGAGCTGAGCCTGAGCCTGTACTCGACCGCGGAGAAGATCGCACGCGAGCAGGGCATCATTCTGGCCGACACCAAGCTGGAGTTCGGTACCGATTCGTACCGCGGCGAGATTACCCTGGGTGATGAGGTGCTGACCCCGGACTCCTCGCGTTTCTGGGACGCACAGCAGTACGAACCCGGTCATGCTCAGCCGAGCTTCGATAAGCAGTACGTGCGTGACTGGCTGCGTTCTCCCGAGTCGGGGTGGGACGGCTCGGATAACGTGCCGCACCTGCCCGAGGAGGTCGTGGAGAAGACTCGTGCCCGCTACATCGAGGCGTATGAGCGTCTGACCGGCACGAAGTTCTAAAGCCGAATAAGTCTTTGCTAAAAGGCGGTGCCCCGGAAGGTCATTCTTCCGGGGCCCCGCCCTTTAGCTGTGTGGGTTTATAAGGTTGAGGGGCGAAGCCTAGCCAGCGTGAGCGTCTTCATTGCGGGCGTCTTCGGAAGGCCATAAATCTTCCTGAATTTATTTTAATATGATGTTTACAAGCGCATATTTATATGATTTAAATCACTGCATAGTGATACGAATTTTTATTGCATCTAAGTGTAGGGATTTGCTACGATTTCTACTACCATCCAATGGGTTGCGTTTCATATATAAAAAGCAACAAATCACATATGCAAGTTACATGATTTCCCTTATGTGGTGAATCGATGTAAATAGCTATATGTCGACGAGATGGCATATCCACTCATGGGGGTCAGCAATTCAGACTCCTACCTATGCAATAAGGAGATTCGCTATGTCGCGTTCTACTTTTGTCCGTGCGCTGTCCACTATCGGCGCTGCTGCCGCTTTGTCGGTTGGGGCAGTTATGCCCGCCGCTCATGCCGATTTTCATGCGTATGACCATGTTGGTCTCGATAGTGAACTGACTCATTCTGCTTACAGTGACTTCATCGATGTCCCCGATAACATGCTTTCGTCGGCAGCCAACTGGACCGGTGGCCGTCTTAAGGGTGTTAACACTAATTGGTGGGGCAACAATGATACCTTCCGCCTTAACGCAGGACAGGTGCTTTACTATGTTGGTGATAACGTCAACGACACTACTGACTTTGTAGTTTCCTGGTAATACAGCACTACATCTGTCAAAGGGTGGGAGCCTACTCTTATAAGATTTAGGCTCCTACCCTCCCTGCTCCTTACTGTTGAGAAAGGTGAAGTCCATGGCAAAGAAGCCCTTCGCATCCCTCGCCCTTATCAGTATTGCCTGTTGCCTGGGCGTATCGAGTTGCTCCACCACCGTTGAGGTTAAGCAGGACATTCGTAATGTCCTGGCAAGCTACGAGAATCCCTCCCCGGATATTAACGTGGCCCTTGTCAACGAAGTCAAAAAGTGCATGAGCGAGAAGTCCTTCACCTACTCCGGTAGCCAGAACATTATTAACGGTACCTCCGTTCATGAACTTGCAATGAGCGGCGCCCACTTCGCCAACGAAGAGGCGGCCGCCCAAGGGTACCCATCCACCCGGCAGGACAACGCTAGCTCCAGCAATGCGCCCGCGATGGAAAACCCGGCATACCGGAAAGCATTCCAAGGCGACCCACAAGCCGCAGACAGCAAAACAGTCACCATCACGATGAGTAATGGCGCCCAGGTCGGTATGGCAACAGATTCCTGCATCGGACGTGCGGCAGAGGCTGTCTTCGGTTCAGCAGAAAACTACCTCAAATACACCAACTTCATTAACGAGCTCATCACGGGCGGATCCAAAAACAATGCGGTAGAAGAAATGGGGAAATACTACCGTAATGACACCACCTACGGTGCATGCATGAAAGAAAGCGGATACGCCGATATCCAGCACTTCGGAGATGCTCCCAGCTACGCAGAGAAAACCTGGGGTAAGTACAAGGCAGCCAATGTAGCCGCCAATGCGGAAGAGCAGGCCCTAGCTCACGCCGACTACAACTGCCAAAAGTCCACTGGAATCCTGACTAAAGCGCAGAATATCTACTACGAAAAGGCCGCGACCTGGCTCAATGAGCATGAGCCGCTCATCCTTGAAGTACGCGATATCGAACGTCAGGCACAGGAGCGCGCCGCAACTCTAGTCAACGGCAACTAGCCGACGGCAACCAGTAAACGCTGATTCCTCGTTGGACATTTTCTAGCGAGATTTTTCTACCGGTCCTCTGCTCTCAACCGCTTTCACCCGCGGATGAGGGCAGAGGATACACCCCTTTATTCAGTCCCCGCCACGTTGTTTCCCTCAGCAATTACCTCTAATCCCACCCCATATTTCACCGCAGAAAGGTGAACCCATGAACACGCAGCAGAGTTCAGAAAACCCCCGCCGCGCCGCTACAACGGCAACCGTACGCGCCTACCTGGTTCCGGTGCTCGTTATTCTGCTCGTCATCACCGGCGGGTTCTCCATCTACGCCCTTAATACGGGGCTACGCACCAATGTTGAATCCAATGCGCAGCCGTCCCGCGCCGCGCAACTAACAACCCGAATCAGCGCGCAGACTGTTACCCGCACCTATTCGGGAGAAGTCAGCGTGTCACCCGCCCGAAGCTACACCGTAGGAACCCCTCAAGGAGTGGTGACCAGGGACGGCGCCAAGGCGGGTACCCAGCTGAGTAACGGCTCAATTATCACCACTATCAATGAGCGTCCCATCATTGCGTTCAAGGGTAGTATTCCCGCCTACCGCGACCTTGCCGTAGGCGCTCGCGGCGATGATGTTAAACAGCTCCAAGAAGCTCTAGAATCACTCGGCTACAGTATCTGGGATGAGGAAGGAAACTACGGTGAAGCAACCGCCAACGCTGTCTACCGTTTCTACCTGGACCGTGGCTACTACCCTCCCGGGGATACTGACCGAACCGAAGAAGGACGCTACAGCACCGCACTGCTGCTCTCTGAATACCTCTTCGCTGACGGCAATGAATACACCGTAGACAACAGCTGCGGCACCAAAGGCCAAACCTCAACTCCGGCGCTGTGCACCCTATCCGCGGGTGGGTACCGTCTGGTACTCTCCGCGGACGGTAGCGCTCTCAGCAATGAACTCGCTGAGGGACAGAAAGTCCAGATTCTTACCGATAACGGAAGTCCGCTCGAAGGCACCCTGGGCGCGGCCCTCACACCCGAAGGCTCAACTAACGCTGACGGCGGCGCTAACGCAGGTGCCTCCAACGGTGTGCAGAACAACGCGCGACCTAACAGCGATACCTCCGCGCAGGGAGCTACCGCACGGAAACGCTACCCCATCAAAATCGACTTGCCGGAAAACACGACGGCATCAACACGTTTTCAAGCAACCGTCACTCTCAACCGAGGCGCTGAAAACGCCCTCGCAGTGCTTGAAGCCGCCGTCAAAACCGAAGAAAACGGAACGCACTCCATCACCCTGGAGAACGGTCAGAGCGTTCCCGTCACCCTCGGTGTGTGCTCCGCCGGAATCTGCGAGCTCGTCAACCCCGCTGCAGAACTCAAGGCAGGTACCGTCGTGAAGCTGAAGGAGCGCTAAAATGCCTCATCACGAGACAGAACGTGCCCTCCCCACGAGCGCTACCGCCTCAAAACCTAATATCGAGTGCCATAATATTGCGCGTTTCTTCCCGCCCTCCACCTGGGCGCTTAAAAACGCAACCCTCAGCCTTCATGAAGGCGAATCGGTGGCCATTACCGGCGCCTCCGGAAGTGGAAAATCTACGCTCCTCTCTATCATCGGGCTACTCGATCAGCCCTCTGAAGGTGAGCTGAAAATACTGGGCCAAAACATGGGCACCGCCAGCGATGCCGAGCGAACAGTGGCACGCCGTGAGCACATCGCTTTTGTCTTTCAGGCGTACCACCTCATTGCTCATCTGAACGCCACCGAGAACATTGCCCACACCCTCCGGATGCGCGGCGTACCGGGCCGTCAAGCACATCAGCGTGCGTTACAGGCACTCGAACAGGTGGGTCTGGGGCACCGCCTGGAGGTTCTTCCACGCAACATGTCCGGTGGTGAACAGCAACGAGTCGCGGTTGCGCGTGCGTTAGCTTGCGCCCCGCGCATCCTGCTATGCGATGAGCCTACAGGAAACCTCGACACGGAAAACTCTCACAAGGTGTTGGATCTGCTCCTCGCCGGCCGTGCGGAGAAGCAAAGCCTGGTCATAATCACCCATGAACCCGATATCGCGGCTCGCTGCGACCGGCAACTACACATGGTCGATGGGATGCTCGTTAGCCCCGAACTCACTCGTCCCGAAGATCCGGCCCACCAATCGCTCAAAGAACCCGTTGTCAGGGGAGGATAGATGCTAAGGAACAACCTTCACTACGCTCTCCTTGCAGTTGTTCGCCGTTGGCGCCGCAACCTGCTCACGGTACTGGCGATGCTCGCGGGAACAACCACCATCATCATGCTGGTGGGCGTCAGCGAGTCATCGGCGCTCAATACGAGCTCGCAGCTGGCCAGTTACGATTCCACCCGGCTCGGTGTGCGCCTCCAGCCGCAGACCTGGGATATACCGGAGGATGAACTGCTCTGGCGCGTTAACCAAGTTCCAGAGGTCAAAGCTGCCGGTACAGTCACCATCGATACGCAGACAACGCGTCCACAGGTCAACAGGCCGGGGCAGGAGGGCCAACAAACACCCCTCGCAATCGTTTCAGAAGCAGGTTTGAAAGCACGAGGTGCGCACATTGTCGAAGGGCACTTTTCGGAGCCTGCCCGCGAACGCCCCGGTGAACCTACCGTCTATCTGGGCGTCGCCCTCGCGAAAGAGCTAGGGGTCAGCGCTGAGCCCGGGCGGAACATGATTGAGGTCAACGGAATGCGAGCCTACGTGCTCGGCATTATCCGTGACGGCGGCAAAAACGCTGCTCTCAGTAGCGCTCTTATCCTGCCGACCACCTCCACTTTCTTGCCGCAAACCCACACCCTGCAACGCGGTATGGACGTCATCGTGAATCCAGGAAGTGCAGATACGGTCGCGGAACAGCTCAAGCAGGTACTCGATCCGCAGCGCGCCCCCGTTGATACAAACATTGAGATTCCGCCTTCACCGGTGACTCTTCGTGCTTCCTTGACGAAGGATAGCCGAGCTCTTACGACCATCATCCTGGCAGTTCTTATCGTCTCGACAAGCTTCGGCATTGTGATGACCATGCAGATTTCGGTCTGGGAACGCCGCAGGGAAATCGGCATTAACCGTGCATTAGGGTTGGGACGGCGAGATGTGGCGGTGAGCTTCCTGGCGGAGGCGGCCCTCCTCGGGGCCCTGGGCGCTCTTGGAGGCTTCATCCTCGGTATTCTCGGTTCCTGGGTTGTGTGCCTTCTCAACGGATGGGCGCTATCTCTGCCGCCCCTTATCCTAGGGATTCCTTTCCTCGGCTTGGGTGTGGGCATCGTGGCGGGTGCATTGCCCGCCTACGCGGCAACGAAGGTTCAGCCGCTCGAACTCCTACAATAAGTGCCTAGCGATTAAAGGGCGGTGCCCCGGAAGATCAGTCTTCCGGGGCACCGCCCTTAGCTATGTGGGTTTATGAGAGCGAGATACGCAAGTGAGGGGTACACCTTAGCTGTCGTGCACGCCTTCGTGGCACAAATCCTCGTGCAGAATATCCCGCGCTGGATGCTGCCGCGCCCGCTCCTCCGCAGCCCTGTCAGACAGCGAATAGAACCACGTAATGTGCTCGCACACCCGCTCATAGGCGGCCTGCTCATCGTGCGAAGTGATCGCCTCAATAATGCCGTAATGCTGCTCCTGCAACGTGCGCTTGACCGCCTCCCAATCCTTCAGGAAAGGAACCGCCTCCTGCACATAACTCATCGTTGCCATGTGCAGAGAGTCAATGACCGTATCAAGCACAATATTGCCGCCGAGCTTCGACAGTTCATAGTGAAAACGCGTATCGCAGAAATGGAAACGCTCATCACTAATCTGCTCATCCATCTCCGTAAGGTGCACGCGCGCCCGCTCCAACGCCGCCTCACGCTCCGGGGAATCCGGTGCAGCCGCCGCCGCACGCGCCGCCGGGCCCTCCAACAGCAGGCGGGTTGAGACAACGTCCTTCACCGGCAGGCTACGGGTCGCAATGTGCATGCGTAGCGCCCAGCTGAGCGCATCCGAAGGCTCCGAAATGATGATTGCACCCGACTTCGGGCCCGAACCCGTGCTCGAGCGAATCAGACCCAGCGCATTTAGAACCCGCAGCCCCTCACGCACCGAGGGGCGGGAAATGCCGTACCGCGCCGCCAGCTCACGCTCGGAGGGGAGCTTATCGCCCACGCGTAGCTCACCCAGACGCAGGCGACGCTCAAAAGTCTCCAGAACGATGCTGTAGCTGCGGTCCTTCAGGATTGGTTCATGAGCGTGGAGCCGCGCAGGCTGAACCGGCTCGGACGCTGTCGCATCGGATGGGGAGGCACCGGGCCGAAGGTCATCCTGAGAAGTCTGCGGCATGAAATCTCCTAATAACGAGGGGGGAGTATGGAAGAGCGGAAGCTCCGAGCGGCTGAAGCGAAGTGAAGGGAAGCCGAGGGACAAAGAAAGCGGGGCGGCGATACCGGAAAGGTACGCCGCCCCGCTGTGGCCTCCGGTCAAACCGGGGCGAATGTCCTACTGTTCGTGAAGCGGATGCTCCAGGAACTCTCTAAAACCTGAGCTTCAGATTAGGGAATCATGAAGGACAGCACGTTGGTCTGCAGGAAGACCAGGACGCAGACGACCACGAGCATTGCGAAGGACCAGGGGAGGACAGCCTTGAGGATGTCGGATTCCTTGCCTTCCATGTCCACGGAGGTAGCAGCAATAGCCAGCGACTGCGGGGAGATCATCTTACCGACCACACCACCGGTGGTGTTAGCAGCCAGCATGAGCTCGGGGGTTGCGCCGTGGATACCTGCGTGCTGCAGGTTCTCAGCAGCAGACACCTGCAGCTTGGAGAACAGTGCGTTGGCGCTGGTGTCCGAACCGGTCACAGCGGTACCGATCCAGCCCAGGGCCGGAGCCAGCACTGCGTAGACGGTGCCCAGACCCGCCAGGAAGGTACCCATAGCGATGGTCTGACCGGAGAAGTTCATGACGTAGGCCAGTGCCAGAACCGAAGCAATGGTCAGGATGGACCAGCGCATGCGGTAGACGACGGAACCGAACTCGGTGAAGATTGCCGGGAACTTGAAGGCGTAGCGGCCCTTCTCGTTGAAGAAGAAGTAGACGACAGCAACAACCAGACCGGAGATGATCAGCAGGGTGCCGGGGTTGGACATCCACGCGAAGTTGTAGACGGCGTCCTTGACGGGCTTGCCGTCGGCGGTGACCAGGCGGGAGCTCAGTGCCTGAATGTCAATCTTGAGGACGAAGCCCTTCAGCCATGCCTTCAGACCGGCGTGCAGGTTAGCGACACCGAAGATGATGACCACGATCAGGTAGGGCAGCAGTGCCATCCAGATACGAACGGCGGGCAGGGCTTCCTTCTCTTCGCCCTGTGCGGGCAGGCCGTAGCGCTCGCGGACGCCCTCGACGCCGCGGGGCTTCCAGAACTGCAGGAAGATCACGGCAACGCCCATGGAGACGATGCAGGCAACAACGTCGGTCAGGTTGTATGCGGGGGTAGCGGCGGTGACCCACTGTGCGATAGCGAAGGAAACGCCGATGACCAGTGCGGGCAGCCAAGCGTCCTTCAGGCCCTTCATGCCGTCCAGGATGACCAGCAGGATGAGCGGAACGAGCATTGCCAGGAACGGAGCCTGGTGACCAACGATGGTTGCAATCATGTGAGCGTCCTTGCCACCAACGTCACCAGCGGTGGTAATCGGGACGGCGACGGCACCGAATGCCACGGGTGCGGTGTTAGCGAGCAGCACGGTAATAGCAGCCTTGAGGGGCTTAACGCCCAGGGCCAGAATCATGGTTGCGGTAATTGCAACGGGAGCGCCGAAGCCAGCCAGTGCCTCGAGCAGACCACCGAAGCAGAAGGCAATCAGGATGGCCTGGATGCGCAGGTCGCCGCCGCCGAGGCGGTCAAACACGCGGCGCAGGTCTTCGAATCGACCGGAGAGAACGGTGATCTGGTAGAACCAGATGGCTCCCAGAATCACCCAGCAGATGACCAGGCCGTAGATGGCGCCGCGGACGGCGCTCAGGCCGCCGAGATCTGCGGGCATGTGGAAGCCGAGGACTGCCACGAGGATGGATGCTACCAGGGCCACGATTGCGGACCAGTGGGCGCGTGCCTTGACGCCCAGCAGCATGACAAAGAAGGTGAGGAGGGGGATCGTTGCGACGAGCGCGCTTAGCCCGAGGCTACCTCCAACTGCGTTGGTTACAGCGGTGTAAGTTTCCACTGGAACTCCTTTGGTTCAGGGTGTGTCTTGTGTATGGTCTGACCATTTGATGATGCGTGAGCGAACGGATCTTTGTTCTCTCGCGGGGGATGTGGTCAGACCATTCATCGCATGTATAGAACCATACCCGACGTATTGCGGTTTCGCCAAAAGCACGCAGCTTCGTTACAGGCCGTCGAGCGGGTCGGGCTCGAAATTTTTCTGTGAATTTGCCGCTATATTGCGGCGCTGATAGTTAATTCCAGGTTCTGACACGCAACTCGCGAGACCGACCTATGGGTGCCCATTTCTGCATGGCAGGGAATCGAATGTGACGCGGGAAAAATGCACACCGATTGTTGGTTTCGTGAAAAATAATGCCCCTAAAACATTGAAAGAAAGGGGGTTTGTGCCTATTTTCCGCGAATTCTCACATTGTATATCTGCGTTTGATGAGCGTTCAAATACGCTCCGGCGAGATGCTCTGATTCGCGATTCAAGAAGAGATGGGGTCACATATACCGGAAGGTAAGAAAGTGTACCTTAGAGTCAGGATGACCTAACCCTTTATTTAACAAGGAAAGTATGCCCTATTCCGAGTAGAGAAAAGAAACGTAACAGTGTTAAATAGCAAGGACTAGATAAGACATCACCACGGTTTCTGATCCCACCGCATCCCACCTCCACTTGGGGCGTGCACCGTCTGTTCGTGCTTATGGGTATCCCACCAACAGCCCGGCAAAGTACGCAGAACAATGCTCCGCCTGCCCCAGACGCAGGCGGTGAGACCGAGAAACTCTGAATACAGAGGAAAGGACGGCAAGTCATGCGTATTGCACTCTTCTCCACGTGCATTGTTGACGGCATGTACCCCCGCGTAGCTCGCGCCACCGTCGAAATTCTTGAGCGCCTGGGCCACGAGGTTGTCTTCCCCCCGAACCAGACCTGTTGCTCCCAGATGCACGTCAACTCGGGTTACTTCGACGACGGCTACGAAATTATCAAGAACCACGTCGAGGCCTTCGACTCCTGGGACTGGGATGTGGCCGTTGCCCCCTCGGGCTCCTGCGTTGCCTCCCTGCGCGACCAGCAGGCTATGGTAGCCCGCAGCCGCGGCGATGAGGCCCTGGCCCTGAAGGCCGAGCAGATTGCCTCTCGCACCTTCGAGCTCTCCCAGCTGCTGATTGACGTCCTCGGCATCACTAACGCAGCCGAGCAGCTCGGCTCATACTTCCCCGAGCACGTCACCTACCACAGCTCCTGCCACGGTATGCGTCTGCTCCGCCTGGGCACCCGCCAGCAGGACCTGGTCCGCACCGTTGAGGGTATCAAGTACACCCAGATTGAGGGCATGGACCAGTGCTGCGGCTTCGGCGGTACCTTCTCCTTCAAGAACCCCGATGTTTCCGGCGCCATGGTCAACGACAAGGCCGACAACGTCGAGGCAACCGGCGCATCCATCTGCACCGGTGGTGACTGCTCCTGCCTCATGAACATCGGTGGTGCGCTCTCGCGCCGCGGCTCCGACGTGAAGACCATTCACTTCGCTGAGATCCTCGCCTCCACCAAGGAAAACCCGCTCAAGATTGACTCGAAGAACATCGAGCTCTCAATCGCCTAAGGAAAGACAAGACCTCATGACCGCTATTCAGCTTGGTATGCCCAAGGTCGTTCATTACGGCGAGGGCAACATTTTCGAAGAAATCCCCTTCCCCAAGTACGCCAAGGAAGAGCTCAAGAACGAGCAGCTGCGCTCCAACCTGCGCTTCGTGACCCACGCGATTCGTAACAAGCGCGCCCGCGTCACCGCAGAGCTGCCCGACTGGCAGGAGCTGCGCAACACCGGTGAGAGCGTCAAGAACTACGTTCTGGCAAACCTCCCCGAGCTGCTCGAGCAGTTCGAGCGCAACTTCACCGCTGCCGGTGGCCACGTGCACTGGGCCCGCAACGCCTCCGAGGCAAACCAGATCGCCCTGGACCTGATCCGCGAGCAGGGCGTGGACGAAATCATCAAGATCAAGTCCATGGCAACCGCAGAGACCGGTCTGAACGAGTTCCTCGAGGAAAACGGCATTAACGCCATCGAGACCGACCTCGCCGAGGAAATCGTGCAGCTGGGCCACGACCGCCCCTCCCACATTCTGGTGCCCGCAATTCACCGCAACCGCCGCGAGATTCGCGACATCTTCCTGCGCGAGATTGAGGGTATCAACCCGGACATCACCGATGAGCCGGCAGAACTGGCAGAGGCATCCCGTAACCGCCTGCGCAACAAGTTCCTGAACACCACCGTGGCAGTCTCCGGCACTAACTTCGGCATCGCCGAGACCGGTACCCTGACCATCGTGGAGTCCGAGGGTAACGGCCGTATGTGCCTCACCCTGCCCGACACCCTGATTACCTTCATGGGTATCGAGAAGATTCTGCCCACCTTCCAGGACTACGAGGCCTTCCTGCAGCTGCTGCCCCGTTCCTCCACCGGTGAGCGCATGAACCCCTACACCTCCATGTGGACCGGCGTCACCCCCGGTGACGGCCCGCAGAACATGCACGTCATCCTCATCGACAACGGTCGTACCGCCGTTCTGGCCGACGAGGTTGGCCGCCAGGCTCTGCGTTGCATCCGTTGCTCCGCCTGCATGAACGTGTGCCCCGTGTACGAGCGCGCCGGCGGTCACGCCTACGGCTCCACCTACCCGGGCCCCATCGGCGCGATTCTGTCCCCGCAGCTCTCCGGTATCGAGGCTGCGCACAACAACTCGCTGCCCTACGCATCCTCGCTCTGCGGTGCGTGCTTCGAGGTTTGCCCCGTGAAGATTAACTTCCCCGAGGTTCTCGTGCACCTGCGCGCCAAGGATGTCGAGTCCAAGCACGCCGTTCGCGAGTTCGAGGGTAACAAGAAGGCTCCCTTCTCGCAGATGGACGCCATGATGCTCGGCGCGAAGAAGCTCTTCACCTCCGGCAAGATGATGTCGGTCGCGGAGCGCGGTCTGCCCATGTCCCGCCTCATCGCCGGTCGCAAGCACAAGATCACCGCTGTTCCCGGTATCGTCGGCGGTTGGACCGAGTACCGCGACATCCCCGAGCCTCCCAAGGAATCCTTCCGCAACTGGTGGAAGAAGGAGAAGGGTAAGACCGCGGCACGCGATAACGCACCGCGCGTTGACATTCAGGCACTCATCGAGGCCAACAAGGGTAAGGCAGCTGAAGCGGCTGCAAACGCTAAGGCTGCTCAGGAAGCCCGCGAAGCTAAGGAGAACAACTAATGTCCTCTGCTAAGGAAGATATCCTCGCACGCATCCGCTCCTCTCTCGAGGGCGTAGGCCCCGCACCGGAGCCGGTTCGTAACTACCGTCGCGTCAGCGAGCTGACCGAGGAGCAGACCATCGACATGCTCGTCGGCCGTCTGATCGACTACAAGGCTAACGTCTTCTTCGCCACCCCGGAGAACATCTCCGAGGTTATCGCGGAGCGCCTGGGTGAGAAGTCCACCTACGTGGTGCCCGAGGGCCTGGATAAGAAGTGGCTGCCCGCCGATACCGCCGAGCGTAAGCACGTCACCGACTCCGGTAGCACCCTCAAGCCCGGTTGCCTGAGCCTGAAGGAACTGGACGCCGTGGACGCCGTGGTGACCGGTTCGACCGTCTCTTGCGCAGAGACCGGTACCATCTTCTTGAACACCAACCCGGAGGAAGGCCGCCGCGCCATCACCCTGGTGCCCGACCACCACATCTGTGTGGTCCCGCGTTCCACCGTGGTGGAGCTGGTGCCCGAGGCGATTGAGCGTATCACCTACACCCGCCCGGTGACCATGATCTCCGGCCCCTCCGCAACCAGCGATATCGAGCTGATTCGCGTGGAGGGTGTGCACGGCCCCCGTACCCTGGACGTCATCATCTACGACGCCAAGTAAGCGGAACCTCTAGATAAGGAACCGCCTAGCAGGCTTTCAAAGCCCGCTAGGCGGTTCCTTACGTTTATGCCTATCCCTTCCTATCGCACGATATATCTCAGGCCGTCAGCGGAGAATCTATGGCGTTTTAGGAGTGCTCGAGTCAGCGCTACGGCGCTCCGGCCGAGGCTCCTGCTGAGAGAATACCTCCTGTACAGGCGCTCCTGCATAGACGCTTCTGCGCGAAATATCCGGTGCGGGAACGGCCGCCGAGTTGTTCGCGGGTTCCCCGGGGATCGACAGCTGGGCTATGCGCGGCGCGGGGGCATAAAACACAAGGGCGGGGGAAGATTGCTCTTCCCCCGCCCAGGGTGTGTGCTCCTCAGAGCCGGGTCCGCCAGATACACACGGACCGAATGGTCTGAGAGGATGCGCTACGAATTAGGCACGTGCGTCGAAGTGCTGCAGACCGGAGTCCTCACGGCTACCGCCCTGGCCGTCGCCAACGTCGCGGTAATCGTTAATCCACTCGATCTTCTTGACCCACTTCACCATCTTGTAGCCGTGCATGGAGTCAGCACGCAGACGGAGCGGGCCACCGTAAACGTCGGGCAGCGGCTTGTCGTTCATGCCCCATGCCAGGATGGTTTCGTCTTCCATTGCCATGGAGACGTCCAGGCACTCGTAGTAGGGTTCGGTCGGGCGGCCGTCGTAGGTGTGGCCCACGTGGCCGAAGGAGGTGACCATGACGTAGCGAGCTTCGTCGGTCTTCTCTACCAGTGCGAGGACATCGCGCAGGCGCACGCCCTCCCACTTAGCAATACCGGTCCAACCCTGCATACAGGTGTGCATGGTGATGTTGACTTCCTTGCCGAGCTTCTTCAGGTCGTCGATGCTCAGGGACTTCGGCTCCTTGACCAGGCCGCCAATTTCGAGGCGGTAGTCAACGAACTCCTGCTCCTTCAAACGGTTCCACTCGGTGCTCTCACGCTCTGTCGGGGGACGAGTGTTGACCCAGTGGAAGGGGGAGATGTCAGCATCGGTGAAGGTCTTCTTCTGAACCTGACGCGAGGAGATGCGATCCAGCAGGACGTTACGAATCGGCTGGGTCAGACCCCAAATGAAGGTCTGGGTGAATCGCAGGTCGCGCAGGGACCAGTAGGAAGCCAGGAGCCACAGGGCCACAGCGAAGACGATGCCGCCAATCAGCATGGTCACTGCCTGTGCGAACTGAGCAGCGTCAATCTCGTTGTAGGGCTTGTTCAGCATCATGTGGGCGATGTTGTACTGCGGGTGAACAACGAACACCAGAGCCACGTGGATGACGGTGAACACGCAGTAGAAGGCCATACCCAGGAAGTGGATGGAACGGGCGGTCTGGCGGTTACGGAACAGGCGCACGTAGCCGGGGAAGCGACCGCAGAAGGCCGGGCTCATAATGGGGCCGGTTGCAATCATCAGCGGTGCGACGATGAACACCACGGTGAAGTACATAATCTGCTGCAGAGCATCGTAGGGCTGGAAGTGCTCAATCGAAGGGATATGCAGGCCAGCGTAAATCTGGATGGACTCCCAAGCCTGGGGAATGATGTCCCAGCTGGTGGGGACGATGCGGCGCCACTGACCGGTCAGGAACAGCAGGCCCACGTAAATCAGGCCGTTAGCAATCCAGATGAAGGTGACCAGTGCGTGCCATGCGCGGCCCAGACCAATCTGGCCCTTGCCGGGCAGAGAGATGAGCGGCGACAGGGAACGCTGATCGTCACGGGCAGTAAATGCGCCGGGGGTGGTAGGGACCTTGTCCTTGGTGAACTTAATCCACTCGGAACCCGGGGTGCAGTGGTTGTTCCAGTACAGACGGGGGTGAGAGGCGAGAACTTCCCAACCTGAACGAATCAGGAAGCCCATCATAATGAAGTTAATAAAGTGGGTAATTCGGAGCCAGGCCGGGAAGTCCAGCTCCACGCCACCGGTACTCGCGGTAAGGAGTAGATGGTGCATGATGTTTCCTTCGGAAGTGACTGTGTGTGCAGACAATCGTTAGGATTCAGTGCGAGGCCTAGAGGTGCTATCTAAGGAGAGTAAACTCTCTCGCTCATATATTCCTCCTCATCATTGAGAGCCTTCGGGGGTATAACGGGTGCTATATCTCCGGCAAGAGCACACCCCGTGTGAGAGGGTGCACACCAGCTCCTGCCAAGGCAGAAGCGGCTCTGCGTATGTAGTTGTTTTATGTGTGTTTAGGGACCGAGCCCTGTGTACTTTCAATTTTATAAGACAGGCTGTCACCCGCAAAAGCTAAGACACGTCATGTCTCGTAATATTTGCGTGAAAAATCCGAATTTAATGAAAAAAGGGCTCCGAAGGCAGGAATAAACAGGGTTCTCAAGGGTAGCTGTCCACTAAAGAGCATCCTGGAAAGTTTACTTCAGTGCCTGGAGTGCAAAAACTTGAGGGAATAGAGGTATTATGCAAGGAATAGCGAGTGTTTGGGTTTTATAGACAAAAACCACATAGAGTGGATGTAACCTTATACTCAGCGCGATGGGCGCAGAGTAGGAATACAGCCACTCTATGCGGTCGGGAGGAACCTAGTCTGAGAGATTGCGTGAAGAATCTCGAGAAGAGGAGCGCGCAACCGCACGCTTCTTCGCGGTAGCGCGGGTGGGGGCACCCTCCTCATCGCGGCTCTGCGCCGTGCCCTCGGCGCGGACCGTCGGGATGAGCCCGGTTGTCAGCTTCACTTGCGCGTTACGCTGAGCCTTCTTTGCGTTCATCTGCTCCTTACGGCTCGGCGATTCCGAGGCGGAATCCGAATCACCCAAAGCGCGACGAATGGACAGCGCAAGCAGAGGGAAGAGCAGAACCGTCAGGGCGCCACCTGCCACCAGCAGCGAGGACGTGGACTCCTCCAGAAGACCCGAACTGGTCGCAACCTCCGTCACCGCCACGATAATGGGCAGACCGGCCGCAGAATAGAGAGCCATCTGGGCCTTCTGGCTCTTCGAGGTCAGGCCCGAACGAGTATCCACCAGCACATCGGCCAGGAACACCGGTACGCCGCGGCAGAGCAGAATACCCAGAACCACCGCGACCAGGCCCAACGGATTCGAAGCCACCGCGGAAACACTGATGCCCATGCCACTCACCACGAAGAAGAGCGGAATAGTGAAGGCAAAACCCACCGTCTCCAGACGGCGCGTAATCAGGTGCAGAGCCGCGGGAGGAGTCAGCGAACGCAGGATAATGCCCGCCGCAAAGGCGCCCAGCACCGCATCCAGATCGAAGAGGGCGGTGCACATGATAAGGGTCGCGAGCAGGAACATCGCAAGACGCAGAATCGTCTGGCCGGTCGTATTGGCTTCAGCCGCAATAATCTGGCGCAGACCCGGCAGGTGCGCAAACAGGCGATGCGGAATCAGAGCCGTCACCAGAGCCACGACCATGAATGCCAGTAGCACCACAAACGCCATGCCCGGCGATCGCGAAGAAAGCAGCAGAGAAATAGCAAAAACCGGCAGAAGCTCACCCACCGCTCCGTGCACCAGCACCGCATTGCCAACCGCCGTGCCGGCCGCACCGTGCGACTTCAGCATCGGCAAGAGGGTGCCGAGCGCCGTGGAGCTCAGCGCCACGCCTACCGCGACATAGGTATTCATCTCGTGAGAGAAACCGGTGATCAGCGCTGCGCCCAACATGCCCAAGCCAAAACACACACCCCAGGTCACCAGCGCGGTAGAGCCCTGGCGGCTACGCAGGGAGGAAACGTTAATCTCAAAGCCCGCAATGAGGAAAAGCATACCCAGGCCAAGCTCCTTCAGCAGGGGGATGCCGCCCTCGGTACCGGCCAAATGCAGCACGTTCGGGCCGATGAGCATGCCAAAAATGAGCAGGAACACCACATCGGGGATGCGTTTGCCCGTCAGCCGCGAAAGTATTGGAGAAATCAACGCGACCAGCGTAATCCAAAAAATGGAAATGAACTGGGCGTTACTCCCAACGGATGCGGCGTCGCTCAGGGTAGTTCCCGAAGCGAGCACAGTACCGGAAACCTCCGGGGCCACCGTTAAAAGGGATAGCAGAGTAGGAAACATAGAACCTCATATGCAGACTAAAGAATATAGTGGGCGGTGTCCGGGAACGCCATTAAAGAACCTACCTATACTACATACTTCACACCGTCGTTCCTATTCGAGAGCCTCTCACCTCGTCACTCTGTGGGATATCGGCAGACCGACACGCAAGTCGATACACAAGAAGCATCGGGCAACGTGACGAGGGCTCCACCGGTCGCGCCCTGGCTCGCACAGCAATCGACGCTACACTTAACACCTGTGCCGGAGGCATCGCCACCCGGTGCGCACTCACCACACTGAACCACCCGAAAGAGCGACACATGGCAGCACGAACCACAGCGTCCACCACTTCCGGCGGCTCCCCCCTGCGTGCCGCTTCCCTCGGCGGAACGCGACGCGACCTCGGACTCGACCTGGCCCGCGCCTACGCCGTGCTCACCCTGCTCATCGCCTTCGGGTACTGGCTGCAGCTCATCCCCGTCTCGTGGAGGTTCTGGGTACCGCAACTGGTCACCCCCGCCGAGCCGCTCTTCGCCGCCATCCTTGGAGCCGCGGCCTGGCACTATGCGCGCGCCGCAAGCTTCCCGCAGCTCTTCGCCGGGACCATCGTGCGTTTCCTCGCCCTGCTCGTGCTGGGCATCGCCGTCGTGCAGGGCGCGGCCTACGTTCCGCTACCGGGCGTGACCACGCCCGCCCAGGGCTTCGCATACTCGCTGCCTTTCGATATGCTCATTCACCTGGCAATCCTGACCCTGCTG
>NZ_KV814486.1:82952-172956 GCF_001813965.1 Rothia sp. HMSC072E10
CCCTGGCCGTCGTGTACCTGCCGCTCTGGGTCCTCGCCGTGCTGGCCATTGCCGCGAGCCCGTACCTCTCCTGGACCCACGACATTCTCCTCGAAGCCGCAGCGCGGGCTGATGCGTGGAGCGCCGGTGCGTTTCCCTTTCTCAAGGCCAACGGTCTGAACCTTACCGCCAGCGCTCAGCTGCTCTGGGTCATGTGCCTGGGTATTCTGCTGGTGCGCCTCTACACGAGCCTGGGGGCCAAGATTGCGGTGCCCGTCGTGCTCGCCGTGCTGGCGCTCTCCGTCTACCGCGTCTTCAACCCCTACACCGGGCTCGGCGTGCTGGACACGCCCCACGTGCAGCTGACCCTCAGCCTGGCTGCCACGCTCTACTTCTGGGCCGAATGTGCGCGACTACTCTCCGCGCAGGCGTGTGCCCTCACCCCCGTTGCCCGCCTCGGGCAGATGTCGCTGAGCGCCTCCATCGTGCTGAGCTCGCTCATTATCTACGCCGGCCCCACCATCAAGGCCTTTACCGTGGGTGAGCACTACGTTGCCACGGGAGGTTGGGGCACCGCCGTGTACTGGACCGCCTTCCTGATTCTGGGCATCGTCATCGCGGTGGGATTCTGCGCACTCTGGGCCCGCATGGCGCGCTCCCTGGCCGGCCGCGGCCCCCTGGAGGCAATCCTCGCCCTCATTTCTGGGCGCGGCTAGAAACATAGCGTGAACGACGACCCCCTATCTGCGTACCGCGGGTAGGGGGTTGTCTGTATATGCCTAGAATCTGCTCGGGAAGAATACCGCAGATACGACAAAGCCCCGGTCATGAAACCATGACCGGGGCTATCTGTCGGGATGACAGGATTTGAACCTGCGACCTCGTCGTCCCGAACGACGCGCGCTACCAAGCTGCGCCACATCCCGAGGTTAACCTATCGGCGAATACCGTAGGCAACTCACCCAGGATAACCCAAAAAAATACGGAACGCAAACAGAGCAACCAAAAAATCGCTCGACCCGTGCTAGAGGCTGAAGAAAGCCTCGGAACCGGGCTATTCGCCTTCCTCCGGCGCCCGATTCAGCTCATCCCAGGAGGCGTACATCGCCGCGAAGCGACCACCGGCGGCAATCAGCTGCTGCGGGGAGCCATCCTCCACCACGGAGCCATCCCGAATCACCAGCACGCGGTCGGCGCTGAGCACCGTTGAGAGGCGATGGGCAATCACTAGGGCCGTGCGCCCCCTCAACAGTGTGTGCAGGGCCTTCTGCACGGCGCGTTCGCTCGGAATATCCAGTGAAGCGGTTGCCTCGTCAAGAATCAGCAGGCGCGGATCAGCAAGGAAAACGCGGGCAAAGGACACCAGCTGACGCTGGCCCGCGGACAGGGAGATACCGCCGCGGCCCAAAAGCGAGTCGTAGCCATCGCGCAGTCGCTCAATGAACGCATCGGCGCCAACCGCCTTCGCGGCCGTCTTCACCTGCTCATCGCTCGCCTGCGGGTTACCCATGCGGATGTTCTCCAGGATGCTTGTGGAGAACAGGAACACCTCCTGCGTCAGCATAAGCACCTCGTGGCGTAGCTGCGCATCGGTCAGGTCGCGCACATCCACGCCGTCGATGCGTACAGCACCCGAGGACACGTCGTAGAATCGCGCCACGAGCTTGGCAATCGTCGACTTGCCGGCACCTGTCGGACCCACCAGGGCCACCGTCGTACCCGGTTCGATGCGCAGGCTCGTCTTCTGCAGGGCGTGGCGTTCACTCGTGTAGCCGAAGACCGCATTATCCAACTCCACCAGGGCGCCGCGTGCCGAGTCTTCAGGCGAAGAAACCGCAGGACCGGTCTTCTCGAGAACGGGAGAAACGGGATTCTCGGGATCGGCAACCTCGGGCTTCTCCGCGAGGAAGGCAGACAGCTTCTCCAACGCCGACATCGCGGACTGGAACATGTTGTAAAACTCCGAAAGCTGCATGACCGGCTCAAACACGCGCCGCGCGTAAATCACCAGCGCCAGCAGGGTACCGACCTGCATATCGCCGCCGAGCACCGCGTAACCGCCCAGCACCAGGGCCGCCGCGATAAACACATCACCCAGAAGGATCAGCACGGGGGAGTAGATGCCGAAGACCTTAACCGAGTCCATGACCCGCACACGGTAGCTTTCGGCCGTCTGCGCATACTCGGAACGGAGCTTCGCCTCCGCACCAAAAGCCTTGACCGCGCGGATACCGGCAAAAGTCTCGACAAAACGGCTCGTCAGGCGTGCCGACTCGGTGCGCATACGGCGGTACACCGGGGTAGCACGGCTCTGGAACCAGCGCGTCAGATAGTAAATCGGTACACCCATGAACATCATCAGCAGGCCGATTCGCCAGTCCAGCGCAAAAATAGCGGCCGCAGAAATAACCATCGACAGCAGGGTGATGGCCAGCTGGCTGATGCCGCTGTCCAGGAAGGAACGCACCGTATCGATATCGTTGGTCAGGCGCGAAATAACCTTACCCGAGGTGTATTTCTCGTGGAAAGAAACGCTCAGCGACTGGGCGTGCGCAAAGACTCGCTTGCGTAGGTACACCACCACGCCCAGCGAAACCCGCACCGTGCAGGCCACGTTAAGCCAGCTGCAGAGAGCACCCACCGCAACCGTCACCGCGAAGAGCACCACGAGAACCGTCAGCGGCCCCGAATCCCCCTGACGCAGGGGCGCGATGGCGCTGTCCAGCACGCGGGCAATCAACAACGGCTGAACCGCCGAGGCAATCGTGACCACAAAAACCGACAGAATTGACACGATGAGCGCCACGCGATGCGGACGCAGGGAGTGGCTCAGCAGGGCGAGGGAGCGCCTCTTCGTCTCGGCTCGTTCCTCGGGGCTGGCTTCCCGCTTGGAAGGTACCGGGAAATGGGCTGGCATTAGCCCTCCTCCATGGTCATCAGCCGGCGGTACTGCTCCGAAGATTCCATCAGCTCGGCGTGGGTACCCTCTGCCGCGATCGTGCCGTCAACCATCAGCAGCACGCGGTCCGCCAAGGCCACCGTCGAGGGGCGGTGCGCCGTCAGCAGGGTCGTGGCGCCGCCCAGGCCCTCCAGGCCCTCGCGCAGACCGTTAATGATGCGCTCCTCGGTGTCAACATCCAGAGCAGAGAACGGGTCATCCAACAGCAACACGGAGGGACGCTTCGCCAGGGCACGCGCCAGGGACAGGCGCTGACGCTGGCCACCCGAAAGGCTCAGACCCTCCTCACCGATAATCGTGTCCAGCCCCTGCGGCAGCTCGTAGGCGAACTCGCAGGCAGCCAGCTTCAGCGCGGTGTTCAGAGTTGCCTCCAGCTCGTCGCCGCCGGGGTAATCCTCGTCGAAGGTGCCGCCCTCGTACTGGTCGGCCACGCCCATCAGCACGTTCTCGCGCACCGAACCGGAGAACAGGACCGCCTCCTCAAAAACGAACGCGGTCTGCGCGCGTACCTGCTCCACCGAAAGATCCGCCATATCGTGCGAACCCAGACGGAGCGAGCCGGAGGTCGGCTCGTAGAAGCGAGGCACCAGCGAGAGCACCGTGGACTTGCCGCTACCGGTAGCGCCCACCAGAGCTAGAATCTCGCCCGGGAACGCCTTGAACGTCACGTCGTGCAGCACGTCAGCCTGCGGAAGATGCGCGCCGTGCTCCAGCGAAGAATCAGCCGCCGGATTGGGCGCGGGGGCGGACTCCTCGTAGCTGAAGGAAACCTGGTTAAAGGCCACCGATACGGCGCCACCGCTGGGGTACTGCATGCTTTCCTTTCCGGAGCGTGCCGCTCCAGAGGCGTCAGAAGAATGAGAAGAAAGAGAAGAGCGCTGCACGGAATCCTGAACGTTCGCGGGGTTCGGGGAGTACTCGTCGGCCTTCGCCGGGTCTATCAGCCGCACCACCTCAAAGCCGGGCTCGTCCATGACCTCGTTATGACGTTCAAGAGCCACCTTATAGCTCAGGTACGCGGACATGAGCGAGGTCGAACGAATCACGTGGCTCAGCACGGTCGTCTGCACCGCAAAATAGGCGGTCATCGCGCCCAGGCTCAGCGCGCCGTTGGCGACCTGCGAAGCGCCAAGAGCCAGCGCGACTGCCGTGGAGATACCCACAATCAGGGTCTGGTTCAGCGCCACGCGGGCCACGAGCATCGACCTGCCGTACTCGCGTTCCTGCAGAACATCCACGGCCTGGGAGTAGTCGCGAATCTGCTCGGGGGAGCGTCCCAGCGCCTTAATCACGCGGATGCCGCGCACCGACTCCTCGATACGGGTCGAAAGGTCACCGGTCAGCTGCTGAATCTCGTGGGAGACCCGGTAGTATTTGCGCGTGAAGTTCACCAGCGACAGCACTAGCACCGGCACCGTCACCACGAAGACCAGCGCCAGCAGGGGCGATGACTGCAGCATGTAGAAGGTGCCGCCCAGGAACATGACGATCACCGTCAGCAGCTGTACGATGCCGAAGGAAAGCCAGCGGCGTATCGTGCCCAAATCGCTCATCGAGCGCGTCAGCAGCTGGCCGGAAGGCCAACGGTCCAGCAGCGCAATTGGCGCGCTGAGCAGCCGATCGAAGAAGTTCATGCGCATGGACATCTCGATGGTGGAGGTCGGATCCACCAGCAGCCAGCGTCGCCAGTACGCGAAGGATGCATGCGCAATGGCTAGGACCAGCACCAGGCCGCCCGCCGCCCAGATGGCGCTCTCGGTGGTGCTCTGCGAGAGATGATCCACAATAATCTGCAGCATCTGCGGGATGGAAATCTCAAGGGCACCGGCACCGAACGCCACGAGCAGACCCACGCCCCAGCGCACAAGAATCGGACGCGCATACGCGGCGAGGGTGCGCGGGGCACGCTGACCATGCGCGTAGTCGATCGGGTCGGGGGTCGGTTCGCTCGCCGTCTCCAAGAAGGGGTTACGGCGGCGCTTAGTCGTGTGTTCTGTAGAAGTCGTAGACATTAGCGGCGACCACCCGCCGTACCGGCGGGCTCACCGGCGTCGCGGGCCGTCAGGGTCACCAGGACTGCTTCGGGCGGGCAGAACAGGCGCACCGGCGCAAAGCGGGAGGTACCCAGGCCGGCGGAAACCTGCACCGGGATGCCGGACTGCTCGCTCACGCCCTTGGCGCGCGAGGCCGGCAAATCGCAATTGCTGACCAGCGCCCGGCCACCCGGCAGGCAGACCTGGCCACCGTGCGTGTGACCGGCAAAGATGGCCTGCGCGCCGTCCTGCACGAAGCGGTGCAGGGTGCGCATGTAGGGGGCGTGAGCCACGCCGATGCGCACGCTCGGCTCGGTGCTCTCGTCGAAGGCTCCGGGGGCGAAACCTGGATGCTTATCGTAGCGCAGGTGCGGATCGTCCACGCCCGAGAACTCCAGGCGCAGACCGTTTAGCTTCAGCGTATCGTAGCGGTTGACCAGGCCGGTCCACCCGCGCGATTCGAAGGCCTCGTGCATCTGCTCTATGGGCAGGGCCACGCGCGAACCCTCCTCAATCGTCTGAGGGGTGCGCGGCTGCCACAGGTAGCGTGCCGGGTTCTTGAAAATGGGCGCGAAATAGCAGTTCGAGCCGGGCACAAACACGCCGGGGAAATCCATCAGCGGGTCGAGCGCCTCCAACAGTGGCTCCATACCGCCCACGTGAGAGAGGTTGTCGCCCGTGTTCATGACCAGGTCCGGCTCGAGTGCGGCCAGCGAGTGCATAAACTCGGTCTTCTTCCGCTGCCCCGGAATCATGTGCATATCCGAGATATGCAGAATCCTGAAGTCGGGGCTACCGGCGGGCAGCACCGGCAGGGACTCGGTGCGGAGCTGAAAATTGTTCAGCTCAACAAAGTGCCCGTATGCCGCCGTGGCGGCCCCCAATGCTGCAGTGGCGGCTACCGCCCCCGCAACCTTCTTCAGGAGCGGGGAGGAGCCGCGTGCGCCGGGGACCGCCACGGGGACGCGGGCGTTGACTGCGTTTTCACACATCATCAATCGCCTTTCAAACCTCAGCCTTAGCTGGGGTTGGAGTTATAAGACAGAACCTTATCGCTGGGGGTGGTGAAGTCCTTCGTGTCGTACTTCGGGGCGATGGCCTTCATAAAGGTCTGCCACTGGGCACCAGCGTAGGTTGCACCATCCACGTAGTTCAGCACGCGACCGTTAATGCCCACACCGTTCAGAGAGCGGAAACCGAGGTTGTTCGAACCAACCCACGATGCGGTGGCCAGGCCGCGGGTGTAACCCACCTGCCAGGTCTGCGAGGAGTTATCGTTCGTACCGGTCTTCGCAGCCGAACCATTCGGCAGGCCGATACCGCGCTGAGAAGCGGAACCGCCAGCCTGGATAACGCCCTTCAGAACCCAGCTGACACCGTTCGCGATATCCGGGTCCAGAACCTGCTCGCACTGGTTCTGGTATTCCTTCATGGTGTCGCCGTTGTTCTTCAGAATCTTATCGACGGGGCGCGGGGTGCAGTACTTACCTTCGGATGCGAAGATCGCGTACATCGAAGCGCTGGTCAGCGGGGAGATACCGTACTTGGTACCACCAATGTTGGTACCCAGGTCGGGGATGCTGTGCAGCGGCTCGCCGGTACCGTCCAGCGCGTGCATCTTGATGGACAGGTCGTGCACATCGCACAGGTCCAGCTGGGAGAGCATGCCGTACAGGTACGAGTTCAGCGACTGGCGGATACCGTACGCCGCGGTGTTGTAGCCTAGGCCACCGTTGAACGCGTTCTTGTAGGACCAGCCGTTGGCCTGGCCGGTGTAGTAGTACTTACCACCGTCGTAGCAACGGGCGTTCCAGCCGAAGCTGGTGGGCCAGAACAGCTGGGTACCGTTCACGGTACCGTTAGCACCGCGGCCGGAAATCAGCCACTGAGCCAGAATAATCGGCTTGAACGTCGAACCGGGCTGGAAGCCGCGGGTACCACCGTAGGCGCTATCAACGTTGTAGTTGTACTCGGTCTTGGAGTGGTCGTTCGCGTCAGCCGGGGTGCCAAGCTCGGTGTTCTGAGCCATGGCAATCACGCGACCGGTACCCGGCTCGACACTGGTCAGCGCGGAGTTCACGTCGTTCCAGTTGGTGGCGGCCGGCTGGGTGGAGTCCACAGCCTGCTTGGCCACGGTCTGAGCCTCGGGGTTCAGGGTGGTCACAATCTTCAGGCCGCCACGCTTGATGGCGGTGTTACGCAGCTCAGCGGTTGCGCCGAGGGACTCATCCTGCAGCAGGTAGTTGACCACGTAGCGGCAGAAGAACGCCTTGTCGCCTGCCAGGGAGCAACCCTGGGACTTGGTATGGACGTCGAGCTTAATATCGCTGGCGATAGCCTCGCTGTATTCCTTATCGGAAATCTTGCCGTCGCGCAGCATGGTGCCAAGCACCACGTCGCGGCGCTCGCGGGCCAGCTCGGGGTTCACGGTTGGGTCGTACACGTTCGGCGCCTGCACCAGGCCCGCAATCAGAGCGGACTGGGCCACGTTCAGGTCCTTAGCGGAGATGCCCCAGTAGTACTGTGCGGCAGCTTCGACACCGTAGTTGGAACCACCCAGGTTCACGATGTTCAGGTAGCCCTCAAGGATTTCATCCTTGGACTTGTTCTGCTCCATCGAAATCGCAAGCTTCATCTCGCGAATCTTTGCAGCGTACGTCTTGTTACCGTTGAGGGTCGCGGTAGCGTCCTCACCGCGGGACACCGCGGCGTCCACGATCAGGTTGTTGACGTACTGCTGGGTCAGGGTAGAAGCACCCTGGCGGCGGCCGCTATTGGAGTTAACGATGTTGTTGAGGAACGCACGGCCAATACCGATCGCGGAGACCGCACCGTGCTTGTAGAAGTCGCGGTCCTCAACCGAAACGATGGCGTCCTTCATGTGCTGAGAAATCTGGTCCAGCTTGACCGGGTCGCGGTTCTCGTCGAAGAAGGTCGCGATTTCGGTGGTGCCGTCCGCAGCGTAAATCGTCGAGGGACGCGAGAAGGGACCTTCCGCAATATCTTCGGGGAGGTCCTGGAACCATGACATCGATGCGTTCGCGACCATGCCGGCACTCACGGCCGGAGGCACGACAATGATTGCCGCGAGGAAACCGGCAATCACGCTGAACGCGAGGAACTGCAAAAAATCTCCCGGGCGGCGACGCGCACGGGTTTTCTTAGATGAAGCCATTCATTCAGTTTAACTCATGAAGCTGTGAGAGGAAGCCCTCTCTGGAGAGAACCTCGGTTGAGGCGCTCACTCGGGTTTTCCGACCGCTAGATAGCCGCCGGAGACGCGGAATGGGAGGCGCAGCACGTGAAAAACACAATGTGACAATCCCTTTTACAAGTAGGGCCCCGAAAGCTAGGCTAGAGGGTATGAAGAAATGGGAATACGCAACTGTACCGCTGATGATCCACACGACCAAGGCAATCCTCGATAACTGGGGCGAGGACGGCTGGGAGCTCGTCACCGTGCTCCCCGGTGCCTCCGCACCCGCCGGCGCAGCCCCCGCATCGAACATGGTCGCGCCCACTCAGGGCAACCCCATCGCCTACTTTAAGCGCGAGAAGGCCGACTAAACGTCGCCCCTCCGGCGGCTCCCCCAGCTATCTTCGCTCCGCGCCGAAAACGTGGCTGCAATTGGGAATAGCTGAGGCGGGCCGCCGGTTAGCCGTTTAACCCTTCGTAAAGCGAAGGGTACACCGCGGACCCGTGGAAAGAACTGTATAACGGCACGCAACGCACACATCTCATCACCGTCCGGGTGTGAACACCCGCAATCCTTCTGGAGTAATCATGACTGAATCTCGCATCGAAGCCCGCATCCGCGAACTCGGCTACGAGCTGCCCGTCGCACCCGCCCCCGTCGCCGCCTACGTTCCCGCGGTGACCTCCGGCTCCTACGTGTACACCTCCGGCCAGCTGCCCTTCGTCGACGGCGTTCTGCCCGTCACCGGTAAGGTCTCCGGCTCCGGTGAAGAGGGCTTCGTGAACCCCGAGGATGCGAAGAAGTACGCGGGCATCAGCGTGCTGAACGCCCTGGCCGCCGTTAAGTCCGTGATTGGTGACCTGGACCGCGTTCAGCGCGTCGTAAAGGTTGTGGGCTTCGTGGCCTCCGAGGTGAACTTCACCGCTCAGCCGGCCGTAATCAACGGTGCCTCCGAGCTGCTCGGCGAGATTTTCGGCGAGGCTGGCCAGCACGCCCGTTCCGCCGTGGGCGTGCCCGTGCTGCCCCTGGATTCGCCCGTCGAGGTCGAGATTATTGTTGAATATGTCTAATCAGCTGTACACCGGCGCACTGCCGCTGTCGGCTATCCGCGCGGCCCAGGCGCAGCGCGCCTCTCAGGAAGGTCGCCAGGTTGAGACTCCCGGCGGCGCCCACGACGTGAAGACGCTGCCCCTGCCAGTGCAGGAGCGCCGATTCGGCACTGCGGAGGTACCCGCCGAGCCCGAACGTCCCCGCATGTTCACGGGCCGCAACTCCTCGCCCGCACCCCGCACCGAGGCCATTCAGCGCCTCTACGTGATCCCGGAGTTCATGCGAGCCGCCGCAGAAAGCTGGCGCGAAGAGGGTAACGAGGGAACCCCCGGCTGCACGATGCGCCAGGCGGCCTCCGTCATCTTCGTGCGCGACGGCGACAACGGTTTGGAGACCATCCTGACCTACCGCCCGGGCACTTCGCCGCTGGGCGTGGTGGCCTTCCCCGGCGGTACCGCGCTCCCCGGTGACGACGAATCCGCCTCCTGGGTGGGCCCCGGCGCCGAATACTGGCAGAAGCAATTTCACTACTCCGACGTGACGAAAGCGCGCCGTAGCGTCATGGCCGCCGTGCGCGAATCCTTCGAGGAGACGGGTATTCTGCTGGCCGGCGAGGATGAACAGGACGTCGTGGAACGCTCCAGCACCCCCGAGCTGATGACCTGGCGCGAGGCAGTGGCCGATCAGGACAAGAGCTTCGCACACTTCCTGTCTTCGAGCGGGCTCAGTATTCGCGCTGACCTGCTGCGCCCCGTGGCGCGTTGGCAGTCCCCGGACTTCTTCCTCAAACGCTACGACATCGCCTACTTCACCACCGCCCTGCCGGTGGGGCAGGACCCGAAGCTGCTGCTCGGCAAGGGCGTGTGGGGTGATTGGCTGAACGTGCGTGAGCTTCTGGAAGCGCGCGACACGAGCGAGCTGGGCGACCGCATCGGCCAGCCCAATACTGTGGGTCGCCGCCTGGAAGAGCTCGTGACCCCCGGCGTCATGTGCATGCTGGAATCCCTCGCGAGGGCCCAAACCTCGGTGGCGTGGCTGTCGAAGCGCCGCCGCATCGAGGTGCGCAAGGCCGTGCTCGTGAGCCATAACGGCGCTTGCATGCTCTCCTTCACCGAGGTGGAGCCTCCCGCTCCGACCGGGCCGGTCTTCACCGGAGGCCTGGGCGCGGTGCCCCAGACCGGAAGCGAGCTGGACGGACGCGTCGCATAGCCTCGGGCCTGCGCACGCTGGGCATGCACACTCTCAGACCGACCGTTACCGAGGCCCAGGTCGCCTCGGCCGCACCGCTCGACGCATAAATTAACGGCAGGAGCCGCCTCCCCATGCAAAGGAGGCGGCTCCTGCCGTACGTAAAGCGTAACGTTGCGGCACTCATCCTGCCTGGCAGAGCCGGGACGAAAGACCGCAAGGTCGGAGAATGATAGCGGTTATGCCGCTACCGCCTAGCGGGAACGCTGGCGCAGGCGGGGCAGGTCGAGGATGACCACGGCGCGTGCTTCCAGACGAATCCAGCCGCGGGAAACAAACTCGGCCAGAGCCTTGTTCACGGTCTCGCGGGATGCGCCAACCAGCTGTGCCAGCTCTTCCTGGGTCAGCTCGTGTGCAACGAGCACACCGTCGGTTGCGGGGCGGCCGAAGCGGTCGGCCAAATCCAGCAGAGCCTTGGCCAGGCGGCCGGGAACATCGGAGAAGACCAGGTCGGCCAGGGCCTCGTTAGCGTGGCGCAGGCGACGAGCCAGGGTCTTGATAACCTGGTCGGAAATCGAGGGGTCGAGCTGCTGGGCACGTTTGAAGGACTCGTGCTTAATAGCTGCCAGGCGGGTCTCGGAAACAGCCACCGCGTTGGTCGAACGGGGCGAAGGATCGAAGAGAGCCATCTCGCCGAACACATCGCCGGGGCCCATGATGGCGACCATGTTCTCGCGGCCATCGGCGGCGGTGCGACCCAGCTTCACCTTGCCGGAGAGCACGGCAAAGAGCTGATCGTCCTGGTCACCCTCGTAGAAGAGGACAGCGTTACGGGAGAGGTCAATCTCCTGAATGTCATCGGTCAGCAGGGCAAATGCTGCGTCGTCAAGATTCGCAAAAAGAGGGGTGCGACGGAGGATCTCGAGATCCATGAAGTTCTCCTAGATATGAGGTGAAGAGCCGAAGCCCGTGATGTTCAGTGAGTGAGCCTGAACCTATGTAAAGTATCTCACGACTGCAGTGTGAGACGGCTCAAGCGGGTGTGACATATTCAACTGATAAGAGCGTACCCTAAAATTTTGGTTTAAGCACTCAGAACTCCGGAGCTTTACAACAAAAGTTTTTCATTCCCGGCAAATTCTAAGGTTTAGCACAGCTTATGGGTCTACTATCGGTCCATTGGGTGTGCCCACCGACGGGCCGCATATCGTGGGTGCATCCCTGATCATTTCTACCCACCCCCAAGGAGGCCCCGTCAAAATGGCTGACATTAACCCCCTTGATATCGTCATCCCTATTCTTCTACTGCTCTACTTCCTCGCCGGAATCCGTAGCGGCTTCTTCACGACCCTCGGCACCTTCCTCGGCCTCGGCCTGGGCGTTTGCGCCGCCGCGTGGCTCGTGCCCCTGGCCGTCGCCTCCGTCGGGACCCAGTGGAGCCTTATCACCGCGGTTGGCGTGCTCATCCTCTGCCTGACCATCGGGCAGTGGCTGGGCGTCGTCGCCGGACGTACCATCCGGAAGGTCACCGACGTTACCCCGCTGAAGGGCATCGAACGATTCTTCGGCGGCGTGCTCAACCTCGCCGCCTGCGCCCTCGTGCTGGTCGTGCTGACCATCTCGATGCGCACCGTGCCCATCCCGCAACTGAACACTGCGCTCAGCCAGTCCAAGACCCTGACCTGGATGGTCACCAGCACCCCCGATGCCCTTAAGGACCAGATCGACTCGGTCCGTAACAACGTGCTCGCCTCCACCTCCATTCCCGAGGTCAGCGAGCTCATCGCCCCCGAAGCATCCGCCCCGACCCAGAGCGTTGAGTCCGATGCGCTTGACGCCGCCAGCGCCTCCGTCGTGGAGATCCTGGGAGCCGCAGAGCAGTGCGGCTACACCTCCACCGGATCCGGCTTCGTGGCCGACACGGGCCTGGTCGTCACCAACGCCCACGTGGTTGCCGGCGTGAGCTCCCCGGTCGTGCAGGACTCCCGCGGACGCACCTGGCCCGGCACCGTGGTCTACATGGATAGCGAACAGGACCTCGCGTTCATCAGCGTGCCGAAGCTTCCCCTGAAGCCGCTTACCATCGGTAAGAACGCCTCCGCGGGTAGCCTCGTGACCTTCATGGGCTACCCCAAGGGCGGCCCGTTCAAGGCGCTGCCCGCCACCGTGCAGGGCATCGGCAACACCCAGACCATAGACGCCGACACCGGCCGAGCCAACGCCATGCGCCAGGTCTATCAGCTGGCAGCCGACGTTCAGCACGGCAACTCCGGTGGTCCCGTCCTCGACGAGAACGGCAACGTTGTTGGTGTGATCTTCGGTAAGGCAACCACCGGCCAGACCGGCTACGCCATCACCGCGACCACCCTCAAGCAGGCCCTGGCCGAGGGCGGTAACAACACCGCCGCCGTCTCCACTGGATCCTGCCGTAAGTAGCTAGTATCGAGCCGCGGAACAGCGGCACAACAGATCAGGCTCCCGCCCTCACACGAGGAACGGGAGCCTGAACTATTTAACGAAAGGGGGGAGGGCAAGTTACTCAGCGAGATGCTGCGCTGGGCTATTCCGCCAGATGCTGCGCTGGGCTATTCCGCCAAATGCTGCGCCAGGAAATCTACCGCCATGACGTAACCGTAAGCGCCGGCACCGGCAATCACCGCGGTGGCCTGCGGGGATACGAAGGAACGGTGACGGAACTCCTCGCGGCGGTGAACGTTCGACAGGTGTACCTCAACCACCGGAAGCTCCACCGCCTCCAGGGCGTCGTGAAGCGCCACGGAGGTATGCGTGTACGCCGCCGGATTGATAATGATGGCGGCCCCGCGCGTGCGGGCACGCTGAATCTCGTCCACCAGAACACCCTCGTGGTTGGACTGCATGAATTCAACGTCGAAACCGTGGGCGGCGGCACGCTCACGCACTGAACGCTCAATATCGTGCAGGGTCGTGTAGCCGTACACCTCGGGGCGGCGCTGCCCGAGCAGGTTCAAGTTCGGGCCGTTAAGCACAAAAATCGTATCTGACATAGAACCAGTGTGGCACAGCAGGCACCCGCACAGTACGAGCCAACGCGAACTGCCCAGAAAATGACGCGGTATAGAAGACGGAGGCCAACTACGGTGAACCTCGCTACCGTCCGCCCCCCAAAGCCCGGTACCCTCACGCTATGACCGAGAACGCCACCCACCCCGCAACGGCCGCACAGAACACCCCGGCCCAAGACACTGCGGCAGACAACACCGAATCACTCCTGCAGATTCGCGTCGTCCCAGAGTTCAAAGCCGCCGCGGCCGCACGCCGGCTCAAGGCCCGCGCACCCGAAAGCCACCTCTCCACGGTGCGCCGCGCCCGCAAAATCAACCGTATCCTGGGCGAAACCTACCCCTACGCGGTCGCCGAACTCGACTTCGACACCCCCTTCGAGCTACTCATCGCCACCGTGCTCTCGGCGCAGACCACCGACGTGCGCGTCAACTCCGTGACCGGTGCGCTCTTCGCCCGCTACCCGGATGCCACCGCGCTCGCCTCCGCACGCTACGAGGAGGTCGAGCCCTACATCCAGTCCCTCGGCTTCTACCGCGCCAAGGCACGCTCCATCGTGAACCTCTCGCGCCAGCTCGTCGAGGAGCACGGCGGGCAGGTGCCCTCCACCCTCGAGGAGCTCGTCAAGCTCGCCGGAGTCGGCCGCAAAACCGCAAATGTGGTGCTCGGCAACGCCTTCGGCGTGCCCGGACTGACCGTCGACACGCACTTTGGCCGCCTGGCCCGCCGCATGGGATTCACCACCGCCGAGGCCCCCGAAGCGGTCGAAAAAGACGTTGCAGAGCTCATCGACCGCAAGGACTGGACCATCTTCTCGCACCGCATGGTCTACCACGGCCGCCGCATCTGCCACGCCAAGAAGCCCGCCTGCGGCGTATGCCCGGTTGCAGATCTCTGCCCCTCCTACGGCATCGGCGAGACCAACGAGCAGAAGGCCCGCAAGCTCATGAAATACGAAATGGCCCCCGGCCGCGAGGACCTGCACCTTCGCTTTCTGCAGGGCGCAACCCGCCGCCAGCTACAGGCCGAGGGGTACCCGCTCAGCGCCTAGCCGGCCCCTGCCGTACACTGGTGAAACCGCCGTAGACGGCCCGCACGGATAGCGCGAGCCATGGACGAGCACAACCCCACGCCTGCATACGATGCGGAGAGCAACCAACTATGACCGTGACCAGCGGAACCGAGCACCCTGCCCGTGACCTTCTCGAGGCCCTCGCCAGCGGCGGGGTCGAATTTGACGTGGACGCCCTGCTACGCAGCGCCCCCGCCAGCCCCCTGAGCAAGGAGGCCGCCGTGCTGATTCTCTTCGGCGTGCTCGATGACTCGCCCTCCACCGGCGAATTCGAAGGATGCCCCGAGAACGTGGGTGCCGACCTGGACGTGCTTCTGCTCGTGCGCGCCGCAACACTGCGCGCGCACGCCGGTCAGCCCGCCTTCCCCGGCGGGAAAATCGACCCCGAAGACTACGCGCTCGCCGAGTCCACGGGCGAACCGGTCGCACACATCGCCGCACTGCGCGAGGCCGTGGAGGAGACCGGCCTGGACCCCGCCGGCGTGCAGGTCCTCGGCCAGCTACGCACCCTGCCGCTACCCATCAGCGACTTCATGGTCACCCCCGTCATCGGTTGGTGGAACAGCCCCGTGCCCGTCAGCGTGGTCGACCGCAACGAGTCCGCGCTCATCGCCCGCGTGCCCGTGCGCGACCTGCTGAACCCCGCCAACCGGCACACCGCCTACGTCAAACGCGGCCGCACCTCGCACCGCACCCCCGCCTTCGACGTGCGCATGCCCGGCGGTGAGGAGTTCACGGTGTGGGGATTCACCGCGATTCTGCTGGACCGCATCTTCGACTCGCTCGGCTGGACCGTGCCCTGGAACCGCAACGATCTACGTCCAGCACCCGGGTACGAGCCCTAAATCTACCGGCCGTATGGCGTGCCGGCCAGCCGGTGGAGCCAGCCGGTGGAAACGAACGCGGCCCCACCCCGCGGCGGCCCGCACAGCCCGCCGCGGGTTATTTACCTTCGGAGTAATCGTGCACGTGGTGCACCGAGACGGGAAAATCCACCGGGACCCTGCCGAAAAGCAGACGCGCCGCCTCCGCCGCACACTCGCGCACGATGCGAGCCACGCGCTCGGCCTCCAGCTCCGGACCGCACAGCAGCAGCTCATCGTGCAGAAAATAGACGATGCGGGTGCGCATGGGCATGCCGAAAATCGTCTCCGTCAGCAGACGGGTGCGCACCGAACCCATCCAGCACAGCGCCCACTCCGCGGCGGTTCCCTGAACAATAAAGTTGCGGGTCATGCGGCCGTGAGCACGCGCGGTCGACACCGCACGCGATTCGGCCGCCGGCGAGGAACGATCCGCCACAATCTCGCGAAAACGATCGCTCACCGGCGGTGAAGTGCGCCCCAGAAAAGTCGTCACCTGGCCGCCCGCCTCACCGATGCGCGCCGCCCGCTCCGTGAACTCCATGGCCTGCGGGAAGAGGGCCGCAACGTGCGGAAGAAGCGCCCCAATCTCGCCGCTGCGTCCGCCGTACATGATGGCGAGCATGCCCACCTTGGCGTGGGCGCGCTCCGTCAACCCCACGCCCTTGAGACGCGCCAACTCGGCGATGCCGGCGTACAGGTCGGCGCCTCGTCCGGCCGATGCGAGCGCCTCATCCCGGCTGAGGGCCGCCAGGATGCGCGGCTCAATCTGCGAGCCGTCCGTCACCGTCAGAATCTGCCCCTCGGGGGCCTGAATTGCCTGCCGAATCTCGGCGGGAAGCTGCAGGGCACCGCCGCCCGAAGCGCCCCAGCGCCCGGTCGCGGCCCCGCCCACCTCGAGGTGCGGGCGGAAAGCGCCCTCAGAAACCCATGTGTCGGACCACGTCCAGCCGTTGGCGGTCCAGATGCGGTACAGCTTCTTGTAGCGCAGAATCGGTTCAATGAGGGCCTGCCGCTTCTGCCGCTGCGAGGGCACGGCCTTCGCCCAGCTCTTGAGCTCCCAGGACCGGGTCGACGTCACCGAGGCACCCGCCGACTGCAGGGCGTGTAGAAGCTCCTGCGGTGAGTCGGGGTTAAGCGTGGGCATGAACAGCATGCGCTGGATCTCTTCGACCAGCTCCTGCATCTTTTGTGGGCGTTGGCCGGGCTCGGGCCGGGGGCCCAGTAGTTCCTGCAGGTGTTCGTGGTGAGCCCTCACGTTAAAGGGGATGCCGTAGTACCCGATTTCGGCAGCGACGAGGGCGCCCGCCGATTCGGCCGCCGCCAGCAATCGCAGACGTTCGGGATGCTTCGAGGAGCTGATGGCCCGCGCCTGGGCCAGCCATTCGCCCATGAGGGCGCGCACGACGGGGTGTTCCGGCAAAAGACGGACGGGCCCGGCCGAAAGCTGTGCCTCGAAAGGCTCGTGAGGCGCCGGCTCAAGAAGATCATGGGTCCCCGAGGCCTGCGCGGGATTCTTTGCGGAAGCACCGGCTGAACCGGCGTTCTTCTGAGCGGCACCGCTCAGGAAATCCGCGCCGAATAGTTCCTCCTGCCCTTGAATTTGGCGGGCCACCGGCAGGTATCCCTGGGGCTCTAGAGCCTCGGTGAGCTCCGAGAGGTCCAGCTCGGTTTCGTAGCTGACAAAGCGGCTGGGATGCGTGGCTGCGGTCCGCAGAATACGCTGCACGAGCCGCAGATCGTAGCACTGGTGCACGCGCACCCCGCGCCGCAATAGCAGGGGTGCGATGTGGCGGGTATCGGCCCAGATCCAGCGCGGGGGTCGGCGGTCCGGGGACTGCTCGGCCCTCCGCTCAACCTCGCGCACGTAGGCCGCCAGGTTCGCGGCGCTGACCCGGTCTGCGCGCAGAATCTGCGGAATAAAGGAAGGGTCGGCCAGCTGCTCGGCGGTGGGGTCTTCGTAGTGGAAAGCTCCCCAGGACGTCACCGGGCTCTCCGCCCGTCCGCGCGCGGGCACGCCCGCCGCAATGCGGGCGGTGACGGGCTGATTCGCGGTGCCGGTGCGGGCCGTGATGTCCGCACCGGTGGCGGGGCTGAGAAGGATGTACATAGCTCCATTATCGGTGACGACCGGGTGCGGGCCGTGACGGGGCGTCGACCCTGTGGATAGTAGGAGCGGCTGAGCGGCTGAAGGGGTTGTGCGAGGCTGGGGGCGCTGTGCGAGGCCGGGATGCCGTGTGAGACAGGGGCGCTGTGCGAAGCGGGGGCGGGTCTTGAAGCGGGTGAGTTTTGGAGTAAGCGAGTTTTGGGGCGGACGACTCTGGGGCTGTGCGGTTTTCGCGTTTCGTCATAAAGCCGTCGGAACGGAGGCTGAGCGGCCAAAACGAGGCGAAAACGCCCTGTGGATAACGGATTTTGCGGGGTTTAAGTCGGAATTATCCACAGAACGATTGTTCTATATTTGGGGGTTTTCCTCTCATGGTGTGATGAACCCATGAAGACCACCGACCAGCTACAGAACCCGCAGCGCACCCTACTCGCTGACCCGCCGCGCGTGAGGGCGCAGATTCCTCCGCGGGAGTCGGAACAGGGCCTTGCCCCCACACCGCCAGCTGGGGCGCCTCCCGGGGTGCCTATGCCTAGCGAGGTGTCTACCGGGGCGAGCGTTCCCGCACTGATGGTGCCCGAAGACTACCGGGCCCGCGCCGTGGCCGTACAGGCGAGGGAGTGCATCCTGCGTTCCCCGGAATTCAGCTCCCTCGCGCTCGACGGAGCCGCGGCCTTTAATGGGCCCTCATCGGCACAGCCCTTCTTCGAGTTGCCGTTACGTCCTCTCCTCGAGGGGGTCGTGGAGGAGGTTATCGCCGAGATAGACGGAGCCCCGCCGCCCGGTGCGCTCCCGGGGCCGTCCCGGGCAGCCCCGGGGATTCTGCACCGTTTTATGCCCCGGGTCCTCTCGGGTACCCTATCCCTGCGGAGAAAGCCGGGGAAGCTGCCGGGCGTTTTTACTGCACATCTCGCAGGTCCGCGCGCCGCTGAACGGGGGACCGCCCCGTGGAGCTACCCCAGCGTCGAACACGTACCCGTCGACCGAGAACTGGCTCTGCGCTATCTGGGGTCTGAGCTCTACGGGTTTGGCGCGCTCGATTTGCTCCTCGAAGCTGGAGAAAAATTCGGGGCCGCCATCACCGACATCTACGTGAACTCACCCTGCGATATTTGGGCGGGCATCGGTGGTGAAGTTCGCCCCGTCGCCCTGAGCCTCGGCAACGAGCAGCGAGTGCGTGCCCTGGCCGAGCGCCTTATTCGCCGCCGCGGTGGGCAACTGGATACCGCGCACCCGGCTACCGACGTCAGCGATGAGGTGGGTCGACGCATCCACGCCATCATTCCGCCCCTGAGCGAGCGCACCCGCCTGTCCATCCGATTGCCGGCAAGGGAACGCCCTGGCCTAAACCGCCTCGTCAGCGTCGGATTGTGCGATGCCGCAACCGCCGACTACCTGCGTCGCATGGTGGCCGAGCGCCGTGGATTCGTCATTAGCGGCGGTACGGGAACCGGTAAGACGACGCTCCTCAACGCCCTGCTGGGGCTGTGTGAACCGGCCGAGCGCATCGTCATTCTGGAGGACACCCCGGAGCTCGCCCCCGAACACGAGCAGGTCGTTGCCCTTAGAACCCGAGCCGCGAATTCAGAGGGGGCGGGCGCTATCGGCCTGGGCGAACTCATCGTGCAAGCCCTGCGCATGGGCCCGGACCGCCTGGTTGTGGGGGAGTGCCGCGGGGCGGAGGTGGTGCACCTGCTGACTGCCATGAACACCGGTCACCGCGGTGCCGGGACCACGCTGCACGCCAATAGCGCCGAGGCGGTGCCTCGCCGACTGATTGCCCTGGGCGCGCTCGCGGGCCTGGATTATAGAACGGTTGCTCTGCATACGGCGACGGCTTTTGAGCGCATTATTCACCTCGAGCAGCAGGGCGGCCGCCGCCGCATTGAGGGCGTGTATAGCCTGCACGTTGAGGGGCCCGAAGAGCGGTTGCGGGTGCGGAGGATTCCCATTAATCCGGAGTCCGATCGAGGGGTAGCCCCGTCGGAGTCAGCCGGAGGCGTCCGGGAAAGGGGGAGAACATGAGAGCCGCACGAACCGCATCGCTGAACCTGCGGGAGCACTGGAAGAATCGCCGCCCCGGCGTAGCGGATGCCGAAGAGATGCGCGTGTGGCCGCTCGTGTTGCGTTCCCTGGCCCTCAACCTGCGGTCGGGGATGAGTCTGCACGAGGCGGTGCAATCCCTCTCGTACCCCGAAGAGCACCCACGGATCGGTGAAGATATTCGCCGGTTTATTCGAGCTCTGGAGACCGCCGCGGCCTGGGGACTATCGCCGCATCTGGCTTGCGAACAGGTTCTTGACGAGGACGAACGCAGCCTGAGACCTCACAGCCGAGAACGCCTGCGCGACCTGTCCCTCAGCCTGCGCATGAGCGAAAACGCCGGAGCGCCCCTGGCCACCAGTCTGGAGCGAGCCGCCGAGCACGCCGAGGAACGTATCGATGCACTCCTGGGACGGCAGAGCGCGCTGGCGGCGCCTCGAGCTACCGGTCGAATCCTCTCGTGGCTACCGCTCATCGGGCTGGGACTGGGAATGTTGATGGGCAGCGACCCGCTGGGTGTGCTCACCGGATCGGTGGCCGGTGCCCTCGCGGGCTTGCTCGGACTCGCGCTGGCCCTGATAGGGCGAGGGTGGACGGCCCGGCTGATGCGCCGGGCCGAGGAGGAGAGCGAGGGCAGGAGCTCCCCGGCCGCTCAGCCCGTCCGACTCGGTGGGCACCTCGCGAGGGAACCGACCGGTCGTGAGGGTCGACGCTTCGGCTCTTTGGGGCACGCGTCTTTGGGGCACACGGAAGCCTGCGCTCCACCCGGAGTGGACACGGCTCTCATGTTGGAGCTGCTCGCCGCGCAGCTGAGGGCCGGGCTCTCGCCACTTTCGGCCCTGACGGCTCTCGCCGAGGCCCTGAACAGCGGGCAACTGCGAGCGATATGCCGCCGACTGCAGATGGGAGCCACCTGGGAGGCGGCCTGGGCCGGAACCGCCACGGGAAGCTGGGGTCCGCTGAGGGACGCACTCGCCCCGGCCTACACCGCCGGTAGCCCGAGCGCGCCCCTGCTCAGGGCCCTTGCCGACGCGCAACGCCTGAGTGAGCGTCGCGCCGCGGAGCGGGCCGCCGGAAAACTTTCGGTTGCCCTGGTCGTGCCCCTCGGACTCTGCTCCCTACCGGCATTCATCTGCCTGGGCATCGTGCCCATCCTCATTTCGCTCCTGCCGACCCTCACCGGGTAGGACCCGCGGGAACGATCCCACATTCTCGCGCCGAGTTGAACGAACCGCTCGGTGCGCAATCCCAAATACCTTGAGAAAGGAAGACCAATGACGAACATTCTGACCCCCACCTACCCCGAACGACGTGGAGAGAACGAAGCCGACCGCTACGAGGCGGAGGCTGCCCAGACTATCCTCGGGCCCGTGCCGCTCTCGGTTGCCATCGCCACGACCCTCAAACAATTGCGCGAGGAATGTGCGGACCTCTTCGACGGGGATGAATTGCCCGATACGAAGGCCCCCAAGATTACCCTGCCCGGCGCCTCGAGCGAGGCCCCGATGGGGCTCCCGCAGGAGCTGGCTCGGCGCGAAGAACGCGTTCTGAATATTGCCCGTGCCCTGGCCGAGGGATGCACCCTAGACTCCTGTGGCCCCACCTGCTGCGCGCTGGGTTGCGCACTTGACGAAGGCGAAGAACGTAGCTCGCGCGCTGCGGGAGATGGGACTGAGCCCGCTGAACCGACCGGGTGTTACGGGACTTCATGCGGGGACGAACCGCTCGAGCTCTCCACCACTCTCGGTGCTGCGGAGCGTGAAACGCACGAAGCCGAACGTTACGCCCCCGCCGGTGACGTGGAGGAGGGCGCATCCACCGCGGAGTACGGAATCGTCATGCTTGCGGCGGTTGGTTTCGCGGGGCTGCTGGTGGTCATCCTCAAATCGGACGAGGTGCGTTCAATGCTCCTGGACATCGTGCGTAACGCCCTCTCGATTGCGGGAAACACGGGCCTGCTATAGGGCTATAAGATATTGGGCCAGGCCTAATTATGACCGGTAGAAACACCTAGAATATCAGTACAGAAAGGAGGAATAAAGAATGACCGTTCGTGTCATTTTGGGCCGTATTGTGGGTAGGTCTCGGAGGCGCAACCCTCGGCCCGAGGAACTGGGCTCCGTAACCGCCGAGTTCGCGGTGGCCCTGCCCGCCGTGACCGCGGTGCTCGCCCTCTGCCTGGGGGCAGCCTCCACCGGCGTGGCCCAGGTAAAGCTGGAAGAATCGGCCCGGGCGGCGGCCCGTGCAGCCGCCCGGGGCGACTCGGAAGCCGAGATTCGTGCGGTCGTCGAACGCATCGACCCGGCGCAGAGCGTGCAGGTGAGCGCGGCGAACGGGGAGCCTGGTGAGGTCTCGCAGGTGCAGGTCGTGGTGACCCGCCCCGCTCCCGGCGTTATCGGCTCCGCGACGGGATGGACCCTGCGAGCCGAGGCTCACGCCCGACAGGAAGGAGGCATCGATGAACCGGAAGAACCGGGAGGGCACAGCGCCGACTCTGGCGACCCCGGCTAGGGCGGGCGACCCGGTATCCGCGGGGTCCCGGGAGGAGGGCAGCGGCACAGTTCTCGCGTTGGGCATCGTGGCCGTTCTGCTGATTATGACGGTGACTGTGGCCGGACTCATCGGGGCGGTTTCCGCCAACCGACGGGCCTCCTCCGCAGCCGATCTCAGCGCCCTGGCCGCGGCGGACGCCTACAGGGGTCTTGCCCCCGGAGACCCCTGCGAGGTGGCCAAGGAATGGGCCGTCAAGAACGGCGCCCGGCTGGAGGCGTGCATCTTCCCGGACCGACCCGAAACCGTGGAGGTGACGGTCGCAGTGCCGGTCAGCGGCCCGATGAGCGTGCTGGGCCCGGCGAGAGCGCGAGCCCGGGCGGGAGCCGCGCACCCGCTGGGGGAGCACGCCCCGGAAGTCCCCGAGGTTGAGGACCCTCCCGAGGAGATGCCCGCGGAGGAAGCGCCACCGACGGGCTGAGCTTCGGGAGTCTAGCCCTCGACGGCTTTCTAATCCCTGGCGACTATCCCGGGAGTCGCCCCCTCTTCCGTATCGGTGCTTCCGTCGATGCTCTTCAGCATGGCCCTCAGCAGGGCCATCGCGCCGGCCTTGCTGAGGGGCTCGTTGCGATTACCGCACTTGGGCGAGTGTACGCAGGAGGGGCACCCCTGCTCGCATCCGCAGCTTTCGATGGCCTCGAGGGTGGCGCTCAGCCACCGCCGAACCGCGTTGAAGCCGCGCTCGCTGATGCCCGCACCGCCCGGCGCGGCATCGTAAACGAAGATCGTGGGCTGGCCGGTATCGACGTGGTAGAGCGTGGAGAGCCCTCCCAGATCCCAGCGATCGCTGGTGGCGATGAGGGGCAGCAGGCCGATGGCGGCGTGCTCGGCGGCATGCAGGGTGCCCGGGCCGTCCTCTTCGGTCACTCCGGCCCCGAAGAGGTAGCTGGGCTCGAACGTGAACCAGACGGCTTCGGTGATGAGCACCTCCGGGGGCATGGGCATGGGCTCGTTACCCAGGTGCTCACCGCCGTAGACCGAGAAACGTTTGTAGCCGGTCACCTGGTTGGTGACCTGAACCTGGCCGCGGTGCATCGTGAGGACGGTGTCGGAACTTTCGCCGGGGCCTACGCTGCGGGCCTCCTCGAAGCGTACGCGCGCCCGCTCGGCGAGCACTCGCACCTCGGTGGTTTCGATAGCTCGCGTGTAGAAGTCCGGGTTGGCGAGGCTGAGCAGAATCACGCGCTCGTCCTCGCTGAGGGATTCGACCACGTAGAGAACGTTCTGGTGAATATATACCGCTCCGGGGTGCCCCTGACTCATGGCGTGTGCGGCGTCCATGGTGCCGACGAGCGTACCCTCCTGCCCGTCGATGAGCTGGTAGGGGCCACCACCGGTTCCGCGGATGTCGACCAGGTCGGCGGCAGACTCGGCGTGCGTCCAGTACCAGCCGTCGGCGCGGCGGCGCAGGTACCCCTGCTGCACCAGGCGATCCAGGAGCGCCTCGGTGTGCGGGCCGAAGAGGCTCAGCTCCTCAACGCGGATGGGGGCCTCCTGGGCGGCCGCACAGAGCTGAGGGGAGAGCACATAGGGGTTGGTTGGGTCGAAAACGGTGGCTTCAACGTCCTGCCCAAAAATCGCCTCCGGGTGGTGCACCAGGTAGGTATCGAGCGGGTTGTCGTCGGCGATGAGAACGGCGAGCGCGTCCTGGCCGCCTCGTCCGGCTCTGCCGATGCGCTGGGTAAAGGATGCGCGGGTGCCGGGCCAGCCGGCCACGATGACCGCGTCCAGCCCGGAAATGTCGATACCCAGCTCCAGTGCGGAGGTGCTGGCCAGGCCCAGCAGCTCGCCGTTGCGGAGCCTGCGTTCGAGTTCGCGGCGCTCTTCGGGGGTGTATCCTGCCCGGTACGCGGCGACACGGTGGGCGAGGCCGGGCTCAACTTCGTCGAGGTAGCGTTGGGTCTTCTGCGAGAGGACCTCCACGCTACGACGGGAGCCCGCAAAGACCAGCGAGCGGGTGCGCGATAGCACCAGGTCGGTGAGCATCTGCGCACCCTGCTCGATGGGGGAGAGGCGGCGTGGGGCGTTCTGTTCGGCTTCGGATTTGAGGGCCTCCTGCTGGGTGCTGCGGGCACCGGCGGCCAGGCGGTCGGTTGCTGCGGGCGGGAGTAGCTCGGGTTCCCAGAGCACCACCGCAGTCTCGCCGCGGGCGGCCGTGGATTCGGTGATGGCGGTGACCGCCCGCTGCGGCACGCCAATGAGCTTGGCGAAGGACTCGACCGGGTTGGAGCTGGTGGCCGAGGCGCCGTAGAACACGGGCACGGTGCGGTAGAGGGCGCAGACGCGACGCAGGCGGCGCATCAGATTGGCGATGTGCGCGCCGAAGACCCCTCGATAGCTGTGGGCCTCGTCGAGCACCACGTAGCGCAGCCCGCGCAGGAAGGAGGCCCACTGCCGGTGGTTGCTCAGAATCGAGTAGTTGAGCATGTCCGGGGTGGTGAGGATGAAGTTGGCGTGCTCGCGAATCCAGCGGCGTTCGCCGGTGGGGGTGTCCCCGTCGTAGCTGGCCGGGTAAAGCCCGGGAAGATTGTAGGAGGTGAGGGCGGTGAGTTGGTCTGCGGAGAGTGCCTTCGCCGGAGAAATATAAAGAATATTCGCTCTATTATTGAGGTTCTCAGTCCCGGAATACGCGGAAGTTGAGCTCACCGGTTCGCCGCACGAAGCTCGGTAAACGGCGTCCAGCGTGGGCATCAGGTAGCTCAGGGTCTTGCCCGATGCCGTGCCCGTGGCAACGATAACGTGCCCGCCAGCACTCTTCGCACCTTCAGCGTGTGCAGGAGCCCCCGCCTCAACGCGCCCCGCCTGCCAGCCGTAGCGTGCCGCGCTCGCCTCCAGGGTGGCGTCAAGACCGGCGTGGGCCGCCTGCGCGGCGGCGACCTGGTGAGCGTATGGCTCCGAAATGCCGAGAGATTCGAAGGCCTCCACCACGCGCGGATGCATCCACTGCGGCCAGGGGGCGTGCTCCGCCTCGTGGGCCGGGATGGTGTGCACGTGGGTGATCTGCTCGGGCAGGGTGGAGGCGGGCGACAGCTCGGGGAGGAGGGCGCTCAGAGCCTGCTGAGTGGCGTTTGGAAGGTCGCCGAGGCGGCGGGGCACGCCGGGTACCGCCGGTGGGCCCGAACGGTCTACGTTCGCGGATTGGGGGTCTGCGGGGTGATGAGCTGCGTGCTGGGGCATGGCTTCAATTGTAGGTCTCGGCTCGCGCGCGAACTCCCTCGTTCGTTACGGGCCCATCCGTCTTCGGTCGGAGGCGTTCCGGGGTATCGGGCGTATTTCTGTGCCGAGGGTTCGCACGCATCAAGGATTCTGTATGTATTGAGGGTATTGCACGTTAAAATAGTTTCGTGGCTCAAAATAAGATTATTCTGTATTACCAGTTCGCCCCCATCGCCGACCCGCAGGCGGTCATGCTCTGGCAGCGTGCCCTCTGCGAGAAGCTCGGCCTGCGCGGGCGCATCCTGATTTCCAAGCACGGCATTAACGGCACCCTCGGCGGCGAGATTAACGCGGTCAAGGCGTACACCAAGGAAACCCGCAAGTACCCCGGCTTCAAGAACATGGAGTTCAAGTGGTCCGAGGGTGGCGCGGAGGACTTCCCTCGCCTGTCCGTGAAGGCTCGCGACGAGATTGTGGCTTTCGGCGCTCCCGACGAGCTGCAGGTGGACGAGAACGGCGTCGTTGGCGGCGGCGTGCACCTGAAGCCCGAAGAGGTCAACAAGCTCGTTGAAGAGCGCGGCGACGAGGTGGTCTTCTTCGACGGCCGTAATGCCTTCGAAGCGAAGATTGGCAAGTTCAAGAACGCCATTGTCCCCGACGTGCGCACCACCCACGACTTCATTCGCGAGATTGAGTCCGGCAAGTATGACGACATTAAGGACAAGCCGGTCGTCACCTACTGCACCGGCGGCATCCGCTGCGAGATTCTCTCCGCGCTCATGAAGAACCGCGGCTTCAAGGAGATCTATCAGATCGACGGCGGCATCGTGCGCTACGGCGAGAAGTACGGCGATAAGGAACTGTGGGAAGGCTCGCTCTACGTCTTCGACAAGCGCATGCACATGGAGTTCACCCCCGACACCGTCACCATCGGCAAGTGCGAACAGTGCGGCGCGCCCTCGAATAAGTTCGAGAACTGCTCCAACGATTCCTGCCGTGAGCTGGTTCTGCTCTGCCCCGAGTGCGCAGCTGATGATGCGAAGCGCCACTGCGTGCCCGAGTGCTCGGTGGACCGCGAAGCCGCCGAGGTGAGGGCCTAATGGCCTCCGCCAAGGAGAACGCGGTTCAGATTTCAGAGCCCCGCGTTGAGGAACACCCGGCGATGGTCGTTGCCGGCGTTTCGCGGGTGTTTTCCCTGGATGAGGACTTCTCCCCGCTGTGGGATGAGCTGAATCAGAAGGCCTCCCCGGCAATGCTGGACGTTCTGAATGTGACCCAGTACCTGGGCGTGTGCACTCAGCCGAACCCGAAGGGTCAGGTCCGCTACACGGCGGGCTTCCTGGTGTCGGAGCCGGCGAACGCGGCGAAGCTCGGCCTGGGCGTGCTGGAGCTGCCTGCGAGCACCTACGCGGTGGTCGAGGTGACCGGCCCGATTTCGGAGTCCATTCCGGCGGGCTTTGCGAGCTTCGAGGAGGCGTTCTTTGCGAAGAACCCGCAGTACCGCCCGGTTGGTGGCCTGGAGGTTTACGGCCGCGGCGATATGCAGGCGGCTGATTACCGTATGGAGCTGTGGGTTCCGCTGGCGAAGCGTTCCTAGGACAGCTTGTTTCTGTCGTTTTAGTTGCAGTTTTAGCTGTTGAATAGAAGGGCCCGGTGGTGCGATGTGTTCGTGCCGCCGGGCCTTTCTGCGCCCTTTTGTGGCCTATATTTTGTGCTCCGGAGTGGGTGACACGTGCGGCGAAAGCTGGGGAGCGGTGCTCTGGGTGTAATACCCCGAAATAAAATACTTGACATGTAAAGTATTTGGGGTTAGATTTAAAACACCAGCCCGGCACTACAAGAGAATCGGGCACAACCCGCAAAGGAAAAAACAATGAGCACCCCCACCAACCCCGGCACCCCGCAATTCGATCCGCAACTCGACGAATCCATCTGCATCAGCCACCTCGAACCCAAAGCTGGCACCGAAAAGAAGCTCGGCTTCCTCTCCTTCGGCCACTGGGCTGAGGTTCCCGGCTCCCGCGTACCGAACGCCGCAGAATCTCTACACCAGGCAATCGACCTTGCCGTAGGCGCCGAAGACATCGGGCTGGACGGCGCGTTCTTCCGCGTGCACCACTTCGACCAGCAGCAGGCAACCCCCTACCCGCTACTCTCCGCCATTGCCGCGAAGACTGAACGCATCGAGCTGGGCACCGGCGTGATTGACATGCGCTACGAAAACCCGCTCTACATGGCGGAACTCGCCGCCATGGCTGACCTCATCGCGGCGGGCCGACTGCAGCTGGGTGTCTCCCGCGGTTCGCCCGAATCCGTGATTCGCGGTTTTGAGAGCTTCGGCTACTACCCGGCAGAGGGTGAAAACGAGAGCGACATGGCGCGCCGTCACCTCGACATCTTCCTCAAGGCAATCGAGGGTGAGGGTATGGCACCCAGCGCTCGCGTTCCCGGCAAGTACGCCCCCGTCCAGCCGCAGTCGCCGGGCCTGCGTGACCGCATCTGGTGGGGCGCGGGCACCGATAGCACCGCCGTGTGGACCGCGCAGAAGGGCCTGAACCTCATGTCTTCGACTCTGATGCTTGAAGATAAGGGTATTCCCTTCGACCAGCAGCAGGCGCAGCAGATTCGCCTCTTCCGCTCCGAGTGGGTGAAGGCGGGTAACTCGGGTGTTCCGCGTGTTTCGGTCTCCCGCTCGGTGCTGCCCGTGATTGATGAGACCTCGGCACGCTACTTCGGTCGCCGCGCCGCGGAGGATTCACAGGATTACACCGGCATTATCGACAACAGCTTCTCTCGCTTTGGCCGTAGCTACATTGGTGACCCGGCGGAGATTGCCGAGGAGCTCGCTCGTGACGAGGCGGTTCAGGCAGCGGACACCGTGCTGCTGACCGTACCGAACCAGCTGGGCGTGGACTTCAATCTGAAGATGCTGGAGACAATCGTCAAGGAGATTAAGCCCGCGCTGACCACCAAGTAAATATCATAAAATTATTGAATTTATTGGTTATTTTAGAAATATTTATTGGTAAATAAATAGGGTGCAGAACGGTGTAAAAACAGCATGCTGTCTGGGTGTATCGTCCACGTGTAAGTTTGCGCTTTATTCCCTAAACTAATTTTCATTATGAAGATCGCCCCCGGAGCTATGATTCCGGGGCGATCTGTGTGCTATCGGGCTATTTGAATCCGCATGTGAGGGTTGAGAATATGTGGGGTCGGGGCACATCCTATCGAGGCGCATCCTAGGTGGAAGGTCTGTTGCCTTGCGTCCTGAACCTTTCAAGGGCGGGGGAGTGGGTTTTTCCCTGCGTTTCATAAAGTCGTCCGACTCGTTGATTTGACGGTGCAGGGCGGCACTTTCGAGTAATATTTGTGTTGGGTAGGCAAAGGTGATAAACGTCACGATAATAGCGGTGAGTCTCTTCTTCTGCCTGAAGGTGAGTGTTGGCTTCGGGGGTGAAGAGTGTGGTTTTTTGTGGCTTTCTACAAGAATGAATACCCGGAAAAAGGGGTATTGCCTGTTGTGGGCTATATTAAAGCCACATATTTCTCCGCACTGAAAATAAATAATTTAAAGCGTATAAATGCAATTTATTTAAAAATTTTATTTAATGCATCTCAATGCATTTTTATTATCTTTTGAATATGCCTAGTCTTAACACGCCACCCAGGATTTTCCAACGACGATGAACCGTCGTGAAAAGGGTAGATCGAGTGCTCATCCGGAAAGCCCGGAGATAAGAGCGTTCTTCCAGGTGGATACTTCTTCCTGTACCGACCCTTTCAGAGCATCTTCGGTAGTGCATCGTGAATTATCACTCAATATACGAGATAAGGACTAGTCCTCATGACTTCTGAAAAATCCTCCAACGAGGCTCAGCAGCCCGGTTTGAGCCGCCGCCAGTTGGCAGCCGGTGCAGCCTGGGCAACCCCCGTTATCGCCGCATCCGCTGTCGTTCCGGCATACGCTGCCAGCACCGGTGATACTGCCGGCAGCGAATACGGTCTCTTCGTGACCACCGCTTATAACGGTGGTTTTGTCGGTTATACCCACAGTGATGACGCTGGTTTTAATGGCCCCACCAGCCCCCAGGCATACTGGGCTAACGGTGGCACCTATACCCCGACCATGAATGTTACTTCTGAAGGCTGCTTCACCGATGGTATGGCAAAGGTTGGCGCGGGTAGCTACACTCCTGTGACCAACTCTGGTAGCGGTTCTAACGGTGGTTATGTTAGCTCGACCGGCTTCTGGTTCTCTGTACCCACCACTGCGGTGAAGACCGGTACCAGTTACGTTCCCGGCTCTAGGGCAGTTCTGAAGGCAGGTGCGCGTTTCAGTACCCTGGTGACCGTGGTCGTCCCGACTACCTCCAACTGGAAGTGGACTCTCAACAATATTGCCCTTCAGGGATCCGCTCAGAAGTGGACTAAGACTCTCAACGGCCGTATGTCTGATTTGAATGCTACCGCTCCGTACCTGGGTACCGCGAACGTGGCTGGCACCTGGAATGCTTCTGTGCCGACCATCAAGGATAACGGCGACGGCACCGCAACCTTTACCGGCACGATTACTTACACGACCAGCCGAGATTACACTCTGACCCAGACCGGTTCTAAGTACTACGGTCAGGTTGTTATTCTGCCCGGTGTGATTGAAGTTTACCCGGCATACGGTTTTAAGAGCTTCTCCCTGACCTCGCAGGTGGAATCGGCTACCATCACCTACTCGGGTGCTGAGGTGCCGAACGTTCAGCTGAATAACGAGCTGCAGACCACCGCTACTATTCGTAGCTGCTAATCCCAGGGATAAGTCTTCTACATTAGGCAGTTGAGAGGAAGAAAGCAGGGAATATATTGGCGCCGATGTTCGGCGCAGATGGTACATCAAGCGCTACGCGGACGACGGTATATGCACCGCCCCTGTAGAAGTTGCACCCTGTGGATGAGAGTGACCGCACGGAGCATATCAGAGCAGGCAGACGGTGTTTGACACCCCGAGTGAAATGAAAAATTGGGTTGAGGTAGCTTAGAGGAAGAACACGCCTTACCCCGGTTTCATGACGCACTGCGAGGAGTCTTTTAGATAACGTGCAGATGCGTCGGTTTTTAACCCCTATAGTCTTCAAATTCTGCCGATAGGGTTCGGGGTCAATCCCGTGCTATACGTGGCTTATTGCGGTGCTACCCGGTGTAGAAGAGTGCTCTCTACGATTCAGAGTAAAAGCCTCGCCCCCGTAGTTCGGGGGCGGGGCTTTACCGCGCTTTAGAGCTTTCGCAGGAGTTCGGAGGCCGAGTCCTCAAAACCTCAGCTAGTTCTCGTCGCTAAAGTGCAGGAAGCTCTTGAGTACCAGCTCACGCACCGCGTGCAGCAGGGTATCGCGCGGATGCTGCTGTTGTGTACCGCGTGCCGCGCCAGCGTGCCGCCGTCGCTTCCGTGATGGGCGATGGTCGCTGATGAGCGCGAACTCTGCCGCCTCCCGAGGGCAAGGGCGCGGAGCGCGTGCGGCAGCCCGCACAAGTGGACAATTGGTCAGTTATTGCTGTATAGTCATCGTATGCTGACTATTGCTTCACACCTCGACGTCATGAACCGGCTCGGCCGCGCCATGGCCGACCCGACACGTTCCCGGATTCTGATGACCCTCCTCGGCGGCCCGAGCTATCCAGCCGTGCTCTCGCGCGAGCTGGAGCTGACCCGCTCGAACGTGTCCAACCACCTGACCTGCCTGCGCGATTGCGGAATCGTCGTCGCCGAGCCCGAGGGCCGCCAGACGCGCTACGAGATCGCCGACCCGCACCTCGCCGCGGCACTGACGTCCCTGATCGACGTCACGCTCGCGGTGGACGAGGCCGCGCCGTGCATCGACCCGGCATGCTCGGTGTCGGGCTGCTGTGGAACGGCGGCGGGAGCATGAGCGAGACCCTGACCGCCGCGCGCCGCGCGATGCTGCACCGGCGCGTCCGCTTCATCGTCGGCTTCACGATCACGTACAACGTAATCGAGGCAATCGTCGCAGTCTGGGCAGGCGTCCTCGCCTCGTCCGCGGCGCTCATTGGCTTCGGGCTCGACTCGGTTGTCGAGGTACTCTCGGCTGCGGCCGTCACCTGGCAGTTCACCCGCAAGGACCCTGAGCGGTGGGAAACGGTCACCGTCAAGGCCATCGGCATCGCGTTCTTCGCGCTGGCGGCCTACGTCTCGATCGACGCGGTGCTGGCCCTGGTCGGCCAGGAGGGCCCCGACCGCAGCCCGCTTGGTCTCGGTATCACCGCGCTGAGCCTGGTCGTCATGCCTCTGCTGGCGTGGATTGAGGTCCGCACCGGGCGGGAGCTGGGCTCCAAGAGCGTGATGGCCGACGCCAAGCAGCTCATCCTGTGCATCTACCTCTCCGGTGCAGTGTTCATCGGCCTCGTCCTCGACAGCCTGTTCGGCTGGTGGTGGGCTGACTCGGTCGCGGCGCTGGTCGTGGCGGTGCTCGCGGTGCGCGAAGGCCTGGAGGCCTGGCGCGGCGACGTCGAGTCGCCGTTCGAAGTGCTAGAGGACCTCGAAGACGACTGACCCGTCACCCGACGATGAAGAGCCTGTGCTGCAACCCAGACATGCGCTACGAAAACCCGCTCTACATGGCTGAACTTGCCGCCATGGCCGATCTCATTGCGGCGGGTCGACTGTAGCTGGGTGTGGACTTCAACCTGAAGATGCTTGAGGCAATCGTGAAGGAGATTAAGCCCGCGCTGACCACTAAGTAAAGCCCCTGAGGTGAAGGTCCTGGGGTAAAGACCCCGTGCCAAGCTGTTTCCAGCGCTCTGTAACGCGCTGAGATGTTTGTTCCCATACAGCTTGAGCCACACATACAGCGATGCCCCGGCAGGCACCCGCAAGGGTTCTGCCGGGGCATTACTATGCTCACGTTCTTAGAAATCCTTCTGTCTAAAAGTCTTTCGTCTTTTCCCAAGGCTCAATAGCGCCCGGAACCACCTCAAAGAGCGGATGCGCACACGCCGCCAGCTCGCCGCGTGCCGCCAGTCGCTCGCTCAACCGATGCTCCCACTCGGGGTCACGCCCGGCCATCTTGTGCTGCAGAAAGGCGAGCTCGTACTCCAGCTGACCCAAAGGAACGGGAATATGCGCGACCGAAGGATACGGGTTTCCTGCCTTGTCGGCGCAGTTTTTACCTGTGCCGTTTTTACCTGTGCTATTTTCGTTTGTGCTATTTTTGCCCGCATCGTGTTCGCCCGCACCAATCAGTGCACGGTTGAACGAGTAGCCGCGGGCATCCGCCTCATCCGCCAACCCGCACAGGTAGGCGGCAACCGCCTCCAGCGGCTGCGGATGCGCGCGAAAACGAATCAGCTGCGGATGGTTCGTGTACCCGCGAGTCAGACCCCGCAGAACCTTCTGCGCCAGCAGAGTTTCACGCCAGCAGGCGACCAGGGCACGGCGGTCAAGCAAGGAGGGGTGCAGGGACCAAATGCGCACGCCTAGCCCTGTGCTTCTGCCGCATATACCTCAGCGGCATTTTCACCAGCCGATGCTGCGCCCGTGTGCTCGTCGCTAAAGTGCAGGAAGCTCTTGAGCACCAGCTCGCGCACCGCGTGCAGCAGGGTATCGCGCGGATGCTGTTCCTGCGTACCGCGCGAGGCGGCGGCCGCCTCGTCGTATTCGGGCCAGGAGAGCAGCATCGCAAGAGCCGCCACAATCTGGCCCACGGCAAGCTCGCCATCGCTCGCGGAAGTGAAACCCGCCGTCTCGGTGGAGAGCAGCTGGGTGCGGCACAGACCCGATCCGGCACGCAGCAGAATAACGCTCGGGTGCTCGGCGCCGGGTCGGCCGTGGCGTTCCTCGGTGACGTCCTCGGCGACCTCCAGGTGCGCGGCGAGGAGTGCCTCGTCGTCCATGGCGGCCAGGCGGTCGTAGCGGCGCACCGATTCGGTGAGGGCGCGGGCGATGGGCTGCTGAATCGGGTAGGTAATCTCCTCGAAACGCTGCAGGGGCTCGGTCACGCCTGCCGCGGTCACCTCGGTCGGGCGGCGCAGCCAAATCATGCCGAAGCCAATAGAATGAACGTTCCGGGATTCGAAGTCGTTTAGATACGCCAGGTAGGTCTGCTCGTAGTGCTTGCGGTCGCGGTTCTCGCTCGCATCCTTCAGCCAGGTCTCGGCGTAGGACTCGGGGCTCAGCGTCTCGCGCTGAATAATCCAGGCCTCGGCGTCGGCATCTTCAACCCAGGCGTGCACGCGCTCGTCCCAGGAACGCGGCTGCGAGGGGTCCTCGGAATCGCGGATAATCTCCCAGTTGCCCAGCATCTGCGCGCGGCCGCCGGGCACCAGAACCGAGGGCAGGCGGCGCACCATCGTGCTGACAATCTCATCGCCGGGCAGGCCGCCGTCACGGTAGGTGAACTGCTCCTCGGCGCTCTCACCGGCCACGCGCGGGGTAATCACGAACGGCGGGTTCGACACCACCAGGTCGAAGCGTTCACCGGCCACCGGGTCCAGCAGGGAACCCTCACGCAGGCTCACGCGATCCTGCGGGTTCTGCGGGTCGATATCAAGGGCGGGAGCGTTCAGCAGCAGGTTAAAACGGGTGAACGCCAGGGCACGCTCCGAAATATCGGTGGCGGTCACGTGACGCGCGTGAGCCAGCAGGTGGAAGGTCTGAATACCGCAGCCGGTACCCACATCCAGGGCACGCTCGACGGGGGTGCGCTCGGTAATCTGCGCCAGGGTCAGGGACGCGTGACCGATGCCGAGCACGTGATCCTTGCGGAGCACGCCGGGACGCTGATGCGCGCCCAGGTCCGCGGCCACATAAATCTCGGTGCCGTCGTCGGCGGCGTGCGGGCGCAGGTCAACGCTCGCGGTCCAGCGACCTGCCGCGTCGCGCTCAATCAGGGATGCCTCCGCGAAGTCCTGCAGGGTCTCGCTGAAGACCTCTGCGGCCTCCGCCTCGGTCAGCGGGCGGGCCAGCAGGAAAAACGCCAGCAGGCGCGCCAGGTTCTTCTGTTCCGCACTGTACTCGCCGCGCAAAATCTGCTCGACACGCCAAATTCCGGGGACCACCTGGTCGCGGGCCATCGCATCCGCGGCGTTCGCGCCCAGAAGCTCCTGCACGGCGTCGTACGTGTAGTTCAGGGCAGTGAGGCGCTCGCGCAGGCGCACGAGGCGGGCGTAGTCGTCGCTGCGGGGCGCATCCGCAACAGCGGCGTACTCGGGGGCGAAGTCGGGGGCAGAAATACTCATGCACACCATTCTACGCACCGGGCCCACACCACCTTCCCGTTATCCACAGCGACCCGCCGCTGCCCTGACGCGGGCCCAACATCGCATACACTGTAGAGCATGAGCAATCTCTACCCCGATGAAAGCATCAGCGCCGAGAAATGCTGGGAACGCCTGCACGCGAACACCCTCGGCCGACTCGTCATGACCGACGGGCAGCACGTCGACGTGCTCCCCGTGCTCTACGCCGTGGCCAACCAGGAAATTTACATCCGCACCACCCGCGGCAATAAGTTCTCCTCCGTGGTGGTCAGCCGCCGCGTCGCCTTCGAAATCGACGAAACCCTCGAGGACGGCATCCGCTCGGTCATCGTGGTCGGCGTCGCCCACTGGCTCCCGCCCGAGATGACCCCGCAGATTGTGCGCACCTTCGACCTGCCCGACTCCGAAACCCACGAAATGCAGTGGGTGCGCATCGTGCCGCAGACCGTGTACGGCCGCGAATACCCGCTACTGCCCGCATACCTGGACGGCACCCACCCCGACTCTGATACCCTCACCAGCTAGCGGTTAGCGTCCACACCCCGGAAAACGCGGCCCCGCAGGATCCCCGGTGAGCACGTCAACGGGTGCCCCGTGCACCAATCAGTCCACCGGTACCGTATGATGGAGCGAGTACCCTGCGACCACCGCGTCTCAGCGCACACACGGTGCGGGGCGCAACCTCGACCCCCGCTCCGGGAGTCCAACACACTAATCGCTCAACGAAACACCTCACCCATCGTATTGAACCGCCCCGACCGCCCGGACCGGGCGTTCGTGTGGGTTATGGTTGAATACGTAGCGACAACACATAGATAGAGGAGTGCCGTGCCCGCTCAGGCCAAGAATGGAAAAGCCCTGCTAATCGTGGAGTCCCCCTCCAAGGTCAAGACCATTAGCGGCTACCTCGGCGAGGACTACCTGGTCGACTCGTCCATGGGTCATATCCGTGACCTTCCGCAGCCCTCCGAGCTGCCCGAAAACCTCAAGAAGGGCCCCTACGGCAAGTTCGCGGTCGACGTTGAAGACGGCTTCGAACCCTACTATGTGGTCAACCCCGACAAAAAGAAGAAGGTTACCGAGCTCAAGCGCAAGCTCAAAGAAGTAGACGCGCTCTACCTGGCAACCGATGGTGACCGCGAGGGTGAGGCCATCGCGTGGCACCTGAAGGAAGTCCTCAAGCCCAAGGTTCCCGTCTACCGCATGACCTTCCCCGAAATCACCCGGGAAGCCATCCAGCGTGCCTTCGGCGAACTGCGCGACATCGACCTGCACCTGGTCGATGCGCAGGAGACCCGCCGCATCCTCGACCGCATCTACGGTTACGAAATTTCCCCCGTACTCTGGCGCAAGGTCGGTCGCGGCCTCTCTGCAGGCCGCGTGCAGTCCGTCGCGACCCGCCTCGTGGTCGAACGCGAACGCGAACGCATGGCCTTCGTCGCCGCCAACTACTGGGACCTGTCCGGCCGCTTCCTGAACGCGGCCTCCGAGGGCTTCGACGCCAAGCTCGTCGCCGTGGATGGCAACCGCATCGCCACCGGCAAGGACTTCGCCGACAACGGCACCCTCAGCTCCTCCAAGGTCACCCACCTGAACGAGGAGGCGGCCCGCGCGCTCGCCGCCGCCCTGCAGTCCGCCGCGTTCTCCGTACGCTCCGTTGAGACCAAGCCGTACAAGCGCCGCCCGGCAGCGCCGTTCACGACCTCCACCCTGCAGCAGGAAGCCGCGCGTAAGCTGCGCTTCTCCTCTCGCGTGACCATGCAGGTTGCGCAGCGCCTGTACGAGAACGGTTACATCACCTACATGCGTACCGACTCGGTTGCGCTGAGCGATCAGGCCGTCAAGGCCGCACGCCGCCAGGCCTCCGAGCTGTACGGCGCCGAGTTCGTGCCCTCCGCACCGCGCGTGTACACCTCCAAGAGCAAGAACGCGCAGGAAGCCCACGAGGCAATTCGTCCCGCGGGTGACACCTTCCGCACCCCGGACGCCGTGCGCGGCTCTCTGTCCAACGACGAGTTCCGCCTCTACGAGCTGATCTGGAAGCGTACCGTCGCCTCCCAGATGGCCGACGCGACCGGTTCCACCGCCTCCGTGCGCCTGGGCGCCGTGGCCTCCAACGGTCAGGACGCCGAGTTCGCTGCATCCGGTACCGTCATCACCTTCCGCGGCTTCCTCGCCGCCTACGAGGAGGGCGTTGACGCATCCCGTGTGGCCGAGCGTGAGGCGAAGGATGCCGAGAAGCGCCTGCCGAACCTGACCGCCGGCGAGGCTCTGACCGCAGAGGCGATTGAGCCCGCCGGTCACGAGACCCTGCCGCCCCCGCGCTACACCGAAGCCTCCCTCGTGAAGACCCTGGACGAGCTGGGCATTGGCCGTCCGTCCACCTACGCGGCGGTTATTTCGACCATCATGGACCGCGGATACGTGAACGTTCGTTCTGGTTCGCTGATTCCCTCCTGGACCGCGTTCTCCGTGGTGCGCCTGCTCGAATCCAGCTTCGGCCCCTACGTGAACTACGAGTTCACCGCCCAGATGGAGGAAGACCTCGACCGCATCGCGCGCGGTGAGGAGTCCCGCGTCGAGTGGTTGGACGAGTTCTACTTCGGCGGCGACTCCAAGCGCGGCCTAAAGCCCATCGTTGACAACCTCGGCGAGATTGACGCCCGCAGCATCAACTCCATCCCGATTGCGGACGGCATTGTGCTGCGCGTGGGCAAGTTCGGCCCCTACCTGGAGGCCGAAGGTACCCTCGACACCGAGACTGGCGAACTGACCGAACCGATCCGCGCGAATGTACCCGCCGACCTGGCACCGGACGAACTGACCGAAGCGAAGGCACGCGAACTGCTCGAACAGGGCAAGTCCGACGGCCGTGTGCTCGGCGTGGACCCGGTTTCCGGCAACCAGATTGTGGCTCGCGACGGCCGCTACGGCCCCTACGTCACCGAGGTGATCGAGGAGATGACCGAGGAGCAGATTCAGGCGTACCTGGACGCGCAGCCGACCGAATACTACAAGAACGGCAAGCCCAAGCCGAAGAAGAAGCCGAAGCCCGCCAAGCCGCGCACCGCCTCCCTGTTCAAGTCCATGGACCTGGCGACCGTGACCCTGGAGCAGGCACTGCAGCTGATGAGCCTGCCGCGCGTGCTCGGTACCGACGCTGAGGGCGTGGAGATTACCGTGCAGAACGGCCGCTTTGGCCCGTACCTGAAGAAGGGCACGGACTCCCGCTCGATTGGCAGCGAGGACGAGATCTTCACAATTACGCTGGAGCAGGCACTGGAGATTTACTCCCAGCCGAAGCAGCGCGGTCGTGCGGCGGCTAAGCCTCCGCTGGCTGAGCTGGGCGTGGACCCGGTCAGTGAGAAGAAGATTGTGGTGAAGGACGGCCGCTTTGGCCCGTACATCACCGACGGTATTACGAACATTACGGTTCCGCGTGCGGAGTCGGTCGAGTCGCTGACCCACGAGCGTGCGGTGCAGCTGCTTGCTGACAAGCGCGCGAAGGGCCCGGTCAAGCGTAAGACCGCCGCGAAGAAGACCACTACCGCCAAGAAGACTACTGCTAAGAAGACGACCGCAAAGTCTACTACCGCGAAGAAGACGACCACTCGTAAGACCGCGGCGAAGAAGACCGCTGAGTAGCTCTTCTACCTGAAGGCGCAGGATGCGTCCCGAAACCCCCGTGTGGGGATGGGGCGCCTCCTGCGCCTTTTGCGTGCTCGGGCTTTTGCGTGTCCGGGGGGACGTTTGTGCTCGGGATGTTCGGCGCGTTTTTTGTGTCCGCGCTGTGTTTTTTAGGCTTGCGCTGTGCTGATGCTGGGCATCCGCCCGGATTGTTTGCGGAGTGAGCCGCGCCTCTGACAGACTGGGAGAGGCGCCGCACCTGCGGTACCGCACACAGATAGTATCCCGCCGCGGGCGGGGGAGGGGAGCGCATCGTGCGCCTGGGAGTTCTGGATGTCGGGTCGAATACGGTTCACCTGCTACTGATTGACGGCAGCCCTGGAGCGCGCCCCGAACCGTACGCGTCGCACAAGATTCCGCTGCAGCTCGTGCAGTACCTCGAAGCTGAGGGCAATATTTCGCAGGAGGGCGCGGACGCGCTGACCCGCTTCGTGACCAGCGCCCGCGACTTCGCTATCGAGAATGAGGCGGAGGACCTGCTGGCGTTCTCCACGAGCGCTATCCGTGAGGCGGGTAATGGTGCGGCGGTGCTGCATCAGGTGCGTGAGCAGACCGGCGTGAGCCTGAACGGTATTTCGGGTGATCAGGAGGCGGCGATTACGTACTTTGCGGTGCGCCGCTGGCAGGGTTGGGGTGCGGGCCGCATCCTTGATTTTGATATTGGTGGCGGCTCTTTCGAGTTTTCGACGGGTACGAATGCGTTGCCGGATGCGGCGATGAGCGTGCCGTTGGGGGCGGGCCGTTTGACGCGTGAGTTTTTTGATGAGCAGCCGCCGAAGCAGGTGAAGCGTCTGCGTAAGTATGTGCGTGAGCAGATTGCCCCGGTGGCGGAGAATCTGTTGCGTTATGGTGCGCCGGATATGACGGTGGGTACGTCGAAGACGTTCCGTTCGTTGGCGCGTATTTGCGGTGCGGCGCCGTATTCGGCGGGCCCGCATGTGAAGCGTGAGATGCACCTGCAGGATTTGCGCCTGTGGACTCGTCGCATGGAGGCGATGACGGTGTCTGAGCGTGCTGACCTGCCGGGTGTTTCGAAGGCTCGTGCGGAGCAGATGCTGGCGGGCGCTATCGCTGCGGAGGCGGCGATGGAGGCGTTCGGTATTGAGACGATGCGCGTGTGCCCGTGGGCGCTGCGTGAGGGCCTGATCCTGAAGCGTATTGAGCACCTGGCGGAGGGTACGGGTACTCCGGTCAACCCGAAGACCCTCCTGGGCGCTTAACCCCATGATGATGAACCCCGCAGGCTGGTGCGTAATGGGCACCCGCCTGCGGGGTTCAAGTTGTACTTTATTGTTTCGTGATAATCTGTGAACGTTGACGGCTGTACAGCGATGTAAAACGCGGCTGTCTAGGAAGTTTATCCACCAACAAAGTTGTCGGAAAGGAATGAGTAATAAACCATGAACTTACTATATTTAGCTAATGTCGTAGTTGCCGAAGTGGGTGGGGACTACTACTGGCATTGGACTCATGACCAGGAAATTGGCAAAGCGCTGGTTGCTGCTTGTGCAACGGTTATTGCAGCACTTATAGCGATTACTGGTGTTGTCTTGACTGTTCGTAAAACAACGCAGCAGATAGAGCTTTCCAAACAAGGGACACCTCCCGAACTGACCCGCTATAAAGAATGGCTTGAAGTTTCCGAACGGTATAAGGAACTCGCAAAGACCTCGGATGCGTGTAAAACTGAGGATAACTTGAACGAGTACCAGGAAATTGAATCTTCGCGCACGGCAGCTCTCGAGCGTGCAATCTGGGAGAGGAAGGTTCTTTCAGCTTGTCCAGATATTCGTGCTCAGAAGCGAATTCTGAATATTCCATACGCAATGTCAACAGCTAAAAAAATTGATTTTTTTGCCTTGTGGCCATGGTTTAAATCTAGGCCGGTAAAGATACTTGAAAATATTTTTGCTATTCTTATGACTGCGTTGATTTTTGTGGAATTTATTGAATATCTTTGGAAGCCTATAAGTATGCAAAGCGCTTTTAGCGATGTGTTTGTGGTCTTTCTCATTGGATATGTCTTTAGTATGCTTCTGTCTGTTTATGCAGCAGATTCCGGTGAAATGGATGCCGAATATTACTTTATTCGACTACATAGTGCAGAAACTGAAGTAAATGAAGAAGAAACTATTAAGTCATTTTCAAGGTATTTTCCAAATATGCGTCGAGTGCGTCTCGCATATCTAAAGAGCGAGTATCGTAATTGGATATATTATCCAGGATATTCGCTTCAAGGAAGGCGGTTGTTGCACTTCTTTATTCCAGTTATTCTATTTTTCTATTATTTCCTCCCATTTTATTGGATTTTGTGTTTTGTTAGTCGGGTTAGGTATGGGGAATGGAAAATGTATGGGGCATATCGCCCTGGTGCTTTCGGGCTCGATGAGGAAAAATCGAAGCGATTTTCATGGGCTAAGTTGCTCAAGTCGATAAAAGAGTTAGAATTTAACGATAAGAAGGTATGCGTTTTGTGGTTAATTATGGTGGCGGCAGTTATAGCCATAGGTACCTTGACCGGAGGAAAGCAGATAATAAACATACTAGTATTCAATATTGGCTACGTTATTAGCTTTTTCTTGATTAGCATGAATGAAAAGGTGCTGAATAAACTATCCGATGGACCTTCGAGTGAATTTCAAAAGAAGGTATCCTCGTGTGCTGTTATTTTGCTATTTGTCTTAATGGCTTTGCTGGGTAGCCTATTCTTTGCAACTGAAAATTGGAGGCTGATTTGGTTGGGGGTGCTAATGGTAGACGCACTGTATTTCTTCCCTTATTATTTTGTGCATGGAAAATCAATGATATACCTGGGTCTTATCTGTGCCATTAATATTTTCGTGGGTTATGTCTGCACTGACATTTCATTAGAGGTAATTGCATATATTGATACGGCAATTAAGTTCATGTTTGGAATTTACCTACTATTTCTTTCAAAGCCATCGAAGCAAGTATAAGACGCAGATTTTGATGCGCTAAAGAGCAGTCCCGGGTGTACGCGCATCCGGGGCTGCTTTTCGCTATTTGACGGACTCCATATTGTCATGCTGATATAATTACAGAGGGTGTAATTAACAGACAGAATGACTGGACTATATTGACATATTGCAGAATCTTTTCATATTAAAATTTAGTGGCGCGACAAGAGAAATAATTTTACGAGATGCTATTGGAGGTATCGATGGCTTTTCTAAGCTATAACAAAGACGAAAAGTTAGAATTTAATTACAAGAGGGCCTGTGGGCTGTGGCTAATTGCGGTGGCGGTAGTTATAGCAATAGCCACCTTGGCTGGAGGAAAGCAAATAATAAACATGCAGGTATTCAGTATCGGCTACGTCGTCAGCTTTTTCTCAATCAACATGAATAAAAAGGTGCTGAATAGACTAGCCGATGGCCCTTCGAGCGAATTTCAAAAGAAAGTATCTTCACGTGCCGTTATTTTATTATTTGTCTTGATGGTTTTGCTGGGCGGCCCATTCTTCGCAACTGAAAATTGGAGACTGATTTGGCTTGGAGCGTTGATGGCAACCGCGCTACATTTCTTCCCATACTATTTTGTGCATGGAAAGTCAATGATATACCTGGGTCTCGCCTGTGCCATCAACGTGTTTGCAGGATATATTTTTACCAACATTCCGTTAGAAGTAATCGCATATATCGACGCGGCGATTAAGATCATCTTCGGAGTCTATCTGCTATTCCTTTCAAAGCCGTCAAAGCAAATTTAAGGCAGTTCTTCGGCACAACAAATCAGGGCGGCCCCGGACGCACACATGCATCCGGGGCCGCCCCTATTTCTGCAATCTACTTCTTGGCTCCGAACGCCCGCGTCCACGCCCAGCGGGTCAGCACCGCCGTACCCACCGCAACCGCCATCGGCAGCCACGCACTCGCACCCTGACCCGTAAAACCAATCAACAGAGTCAGCGCAGACAGCGGCGCATTCATCGAAATACCCAAGAACGCCGCCGTACCCGTCAACGCCGCCGCATACAACACCATCGACGCGCCACCAGGCACCCCGCCCAAAGCAGGGAACGCCCACAGTACCAGCGCCGCAACGCTAAACGCGGCCGCCGCACCCAACGCCAAACCCGGCGTCAGCGTGCCACCGTACGAGCCCGAACGCAGGCTCAACAGCACCACGGCAGCCTTCGCCACGCACAGAGCCACCACATACCAGGCCGCCACCGCAGACAGACCGCCAGCCGCCGCATCCAACGACACATTAAGCGTGTGCTGAGTCAGCAGACGACCATTACCCAGAATCTCCGGAAGCCACAGCGAAACCACCGCGACCAGCGCAAACGCCACAGGAATACGCCACAGAAGAGAACGATTCTTCGCCTTAATCTTCTCCGCACGCTGCGACAGCGCCCTAAAACCCAACGCCAGCGGAGTCAACACCACACCCGTCAACGCCGCCACGGTCAGCGTCGTCCCATCCAACGGAAGCTGCGGCACCGGGTACGTCGGCTCATTGACAATCACCAGGTTCGCCGTGATCGTCGCCGTCCACACCGTCACCGCACCCACATACAGCGACCGCAGGCTCAGACCCGCGGCCATCGCCTCGATGAGGTACACCAGGCCGCCAATCGGCACCTGATACACAGCCGCCAGGCCGGATGCCGCACCCGCCGCCACCAGCAGGCGACGCTCGCGATCGCCCAGCAGTAGCGAACCATCCGGACGGGTGCCGCCAATACGCTCCAGCAGACGCGCGCACCGACCCGCGGCCAAAGCACCCAGCTCACGAGGCGCGACCTCCTTACCCACGGGAGAGCCCGCACCCACCGCAACAATCTGAATCACCGAATGGGAAATCTGCCGCCACAGCGGGGGCTTAAGGTCTTCCTCGGTAGCACCCGCAATCTGCGCCTTCACGCTCACCACGCGCCGACCGCCCGACTGCAGGTAATACCAAACCAGCGCCACGAACGGGCCCAGAGCTGCCAGCACCAGCGCACGGCGCGCCGGGTCAGCACCGTCAGTCACCATCGGGTGATGACCCTCAGCCTGACCGAAAGTTAGCTCCTGCATAAAGTCCAGAACATAATGTAGAGCAATCGCACCCAAGCCGCTGAACACGCCCGTGACCAGCGCGGCAAGGGTCAGCCCCAGCAGGAGGCGAAACGAAAAAGAACGGGAACCCGCAGAATTCTGCGGGCTATTTGAGGAAGAATTCGAGGAAGAACCAGTATGAGAAGACATAGAAAAAAAGGGGTTTGCGTGTTGCGTGCTGTGTGTTGGGTTGAGGCTTCACAACCCACGCGAATCGCAGCGAAAGCTGTGGCGCAAACCGGATGGAAACCGCAGCGAAATCGGGGGAGACAAAGCCGATTTAATTTTACGCCCGCGCTTTTTGCGCCTCAGCAACGGAGGCAACGCGAAAACCCGGTTTCGGATGGCAACACGAGCCTCGTCCACGGGGTCGGCGCATCAATTCTCGGCTTTCACGCGTTGGTTCGGTGTGCCCCAAACCACCCGCACCCGCTAAGCTGGAAGGGTACGCCTCCATGCGCCCGCCGCACACTGTGCAAAGTAGCCGCCGGGCGCAGGCACCCCATTAGGAAGGATCAACGATGACCGCAACTATTGCTTTTCTCGGCACCGGCTCCATGAACGGCTCCATCGCCGCGGGTCTGCTCGCAGCCGGCCACGACCCCGCACACATCCGCGCCACCGTGCGTAGCGAAGAATCCCGCGCCGCCCTCGCCAAGCGCCTCGGCGACAAGGTAGAAATCATCACCACCGGCGGCGAAGCCGACGGCAACCATAGGGCAACCGCCCACGCGGACGTTGTGCTGCTCGGCGTGAAGCCCTACGGCATCGTCGAGCTTGCCCGCGATATCGCACCCGCCCTCGCGCCTAACGCTGTTGTGGTGTCCGTTGCTGCTGGCGTGACCCTCGAAACCCTCGCCGAGTGCCTTCCCGCAGGTCAGCCCATTGTTCGCTGTATGCCGAACACTCCCTCCTCCGTGGGCAAGGGCGTGCTCGCCATCTCCGCCACCGACACGGTGAAGGACGAGCAGAAGAAGCTCGTCGAAGAGGTTCTGGGCACCGTCGGCCTGGTCGTCGAGGTGCGCGAGGACCAGATGGACGCGGTCACCGCCGTCTCCGGCTCGGGCCCGGCCTACGCGTTCCTGCTCGCGGAGGCGATGGCCGCCGCCGGCGAGAAGCTCGGCCTGGACGCAGACACCGCCCTCAAGCTCGCCAGCGCAACCGTTGCCGGTGCGGGCTTCCTGCTCGACACCAACCCGGATGCGCCCGCCCTGCGCCGCGCAGTGACCAGCCCGAACGGCACCACCGAGCGTGCGCTGAACACCTTCGTGGACGGTGGCCTCTTCCAGCTGACCGAGCAGGCGATGCGCGCCTGCGCGGAGCGTTCGGCGGAAATGAGCCAGCTGTACACCGCTGACGGGGACTAATACCGCTCGGTAGCGTCGCCCGCGCTGGGTAAAACTACTGGGTGAAACTATGAAAACAGCCTCTTCCCGGAACTTCGGGAAGAGGCTGTTTTCTATGTTTCAAATGCGGGCCGCTCAAAATCAGTGGAGCTGGGAGAATAACCGTCGCGGAGCGGGGAAAAGTAACCCACCGCGCCCTCGCGTTCCCGCTCCAACACCGCGCTCTAATAGCGCTCTTAGGGCCGCGCCGCAAAGCGCTCAATCAGGTCCACCTGACCGGACACAATCAGAATATCGCGCGAGTGAATACGAGTCGTGGCGTCCGCGTAGGTGAAGTCCTCGCCGGGGGACTTGATACCGACCACGGACACGCCGTACTTGGCGCGAATATCCGACTCGGCCAGCGTAAAGCCGTGGGTCTCCTTCGGCGGGCGCATCTTCGCGATGGCGAAGTCGTCGTCAAACTCGATGTAGTCCAGCAGACGGCCCGAGACCAGGTGCGCGGCGCGGCGGCCGGCGTCCGCCTCCGGGTAGACCACGTGGTGCGCGCCGATGCGCTCCAGAATCTTGCCGTGCGCGGGGGTGATGGCCTTCGCCCAGATGCGTTCCACGCCCAGGTCCACGAGGTTTGCGGTAATGAGCACGGACGCCTCAATCGAGGTGCCCACACCCACCACGGCGGACCCGAAATCATCTGCACCCAACTGGTGCAGGGTGTCGATATCGGTCGCGTCTGCAGAGACCACGTGGGTCAGCACGCCCGACCACTTCTGCACCAGCTCGGGGTCCTTCTCAATCGCGAGGACCTCCTTGTTCTGCACGCGCAGCTGGGCGGCCACCGCGGAACCGAAGCGGCCCAGGCCAATCACGAGGACGGGATCGTTATGTGCACTAGCCAATGGTGGGCCTTTCTTCGGGGAACTTGTAGAGGCGGCGGCGTGAACGTAGCGCCAGGCCGGTCGCGGCGGTTGTTGTACCCACACGGCCGATGAGCATCAGCACGCTGAGAACGTAGATGCCCGACGGCGGCAGGTTGGAGGAGAGGCCGTCTGAGAGGCCGCAGGTCGCGAAGGCAGAGATGACCTCGAAGATTACTTCCTTGAGGTCCGCGCCGCTAATAATCAGAATTGCCGCTGAGCCAACACCCACCACGGTAGCACCCATAACAATCACGGAGATAGCAATGCGCAGGGAGGACTCGGGGATGGTGCGGTTGAACGCGACGACCTTCTGATCGCCTCGCGCTTCGGCAAGAATCGACAGGGCAATGACCGCGATGGTGGTGACCTTCACGCCGCCCGCGGTGGAGCCGGAGCCGCCGCCAATGAACATGAGCATATCCGTCAGGAGCGTGGAGACGGGGGCGATACTGCTCATGTCGACCAGGTTGAAGCCGCCCGAACGCATCATCACGGAGGCGAATATCGCGTTGAGAACCTTCTCTCCGGGGGAGTAGCCGCCGATGGTGGCGGGGTTATTCCACTCGAAAAGACCCCAGAAGAACGCGCCAAAGACGAAAAAGAACAGGGTCGTGACGACGGTCAGCTTAGCCGTGAGCGACCAGTGCCGGGGGCGGAAAGGATTGCGCTGAATCGCAATGAAAACGGGGAAACCGAGCGACCCCAGGAACACGGCAATACAGATGGGTACGAGTAGGAAAAGATCGTGGCCGTAGGGCACAATGCCGTCGGAGTGTGGGGTGAAACCGGCATTGTTGAAGGCCGAGACAGAGTAGAAAATGCTGTGCCAGATGGCTTGAAAGGGGTCTTCACCCAGGGTCAGGAAACGCGGAATCAGCACGAGCGCAATGATCGCCTCAATGGAGAAGGAAGCATAGGAAACGCTCTTGACGATGCCGCCGACCTCGCCGAGACGGCTGATGTTCAGGTCTTCCTGCGCGATGAGCTTGGTGCGCAGGCCCATCTTGCGGCCGATGGCTAGTGCCAGCAGAGAGGTGATGGTCAGAGTACCCAGACCGCCCACCTGGCAGGCCACCAAAATCATGGCCTGTCCGAAGGTTGACCACTGCTCGGCGGTGGAGACGGTGGTCAGACCCGTAACGGTTACCGCGCTGGTAGAGGTAAAGAAGGCATGGTGGAAGGGGGCCGGCTGCCCATCGTTGGAAGAGATGGGCAGCAACAGGGCAAGCGTGAAGAAGATGATGACCAGAAGGAACGCGCCGATTGCGGTACGCGAGGGCGAGGATAGAACGGTTGCGTCAATGAAATCGCGGAAGCGTTCGAGGGTATACCGGTTGAACCCGAGAGGGCCCTTCGGCTGACGGCGGGTACCGGAGTGCTCGTGACGGTCGCGTAACGCGGGCAACCTGTCCAATTTGAGACCCGGGACGCTCGCGAGGACGCTCAGGCCTTCAAGCTCTTCGATGCGCTCGCGGTAGCTCTCGTTATGCTCGCCGGGGCGGTACTTATGCTGAATACCGCTGAGGGAGCTCCAGCGGGGGTTGAGAAGATTCTGCGAGCCGTTGCGACCGCGATAAGGGCGTCGAGGACGGCGCCGGGGGGGACGGAATATGTTTCCCATGCGCCTCCTTCATGAGCTCGTGGACGGGGTGCGCGATGCGGGTGCGAGGATAGAGAAAAGCACAAAATGGTGCCTTCCTAGTGTATCGCGCCGGGCGTTCAGAACCGAGGCGATGGACAGGAGCGAAGGCACACGATGCGGGAGCCTTCGCGCGGGGCCGATGGTTCTTCTGCAGGCTTGCCTTCGCACTTTTGGGAATTCGAAGGCTATTGAGCCTCGGAACCTCCAGAAATCCACGGGAAACACTATATTCTCTTATGAGAATATTCTGTCTAAAAATTGCCGTGATAACCGTGTATGCCCAATTTCTAATGCTCTGAAACGTTTGGTGGCTATCAAAAGAGCATGTGCCGTGGATCTGGTCGAGATTTCTAGAGAAGACGAGCCGAAACGAACGTGCGAGAGGTTCTTATGGGGTGCAGAGCATAAAAAATTTAAGGGGATTCTCCGCATCACCCTCATTCTTAGCTTGAGGTGCCCCTTTTATATGTCATAATCGCTATATGCATTCTGATGTTTTTTCTGTCATCGCGGACCCTACCCGTCGTCGAATCGTGCGTATCCTCGCCGAGCAAACCCATACGGTGGGTGCTGTTGTTGAAAAGCTGAGCATGAGCCAGCCGACCATCTCAAAGCACCTTAAAGTCCTTCGCGATGCAGACGTCGTCTCTGTGACGGTGGAGGGGCAGCGTCGCCTCTACTCGCTGAACCCCGAGGTGTTCGCAACCGTCACCGATTGGATTAACGAGACGGTTCAGATTGCACGCCGCGCCAGCGAAGCGCCCGTGGCCCTGCCCGGCGGTGCCACCTTGTCTAGCGAGCACGCCCCCACAGAAAAGGCCGAAGCCGTCGCCACCGAGCCGGCAGTCGAGAAGGTCGCCGAGGAAAACCCCGAGAAGGTCGCCGAGCCCAAGGCTGTTGAAGCCCCCGAGGAAAAGCCCGCGGCACAGTCCGCAGAGCAGCCTGCAGCCGAGGCCCAGCCCACCGCGGAGGAACTGGAGCAGGAGCGAATCCGTCGTGCCCGCGCCCAGTACATTACCCCCAACACGCGCATCATCGCCCGCCCGGCGCACCCGGCACCCGCCGAAGCATCGCCCGCCGCCGCAAGCGAGACCACTCGAGACTATGAATCTCAGGCCATCCCCGAGCGTGAGGAAGCGGTAGACAGCACCCCGATGCGTCCCTTCACCCCCGCCTCCTACGGCTACGATGCGGGCCGCACCGCCCGACCCGAGGTGCAGGTTGCTCCCACTGCCACCGCAGAACCCATCGAGGAACCCGCAAAGAGCGAAAAGCCCGTCGAGAAAACGGAGAGCCCCGCGGTTTCCGTGTCCTCCGGTTACGGCTTCGACTCGGCCTCTTCCTACGGCATCGACCCCGCTGCCGTGGTGGGCGGATCGGTTCAGCCCATCGTCGAGGAAAGCACAGCTGAGGAAACCACTGCCGTGGAAGACTCCTCCGAGCGCTCCGAAGAATCTGCCGTAGCGGCTCCTGCAATTGAGCCCGCAGAAGATTCCGCAGCTGCTCCCGCAGAGGATTCTGCGACGGCAGAAGAGGCGTCGGAACAGGCCGAGGGCTCTGAAGAAGCCTCCGAAGAAACCCCCGAGGAACCCGAATCCGCACCTGCCGAGCCCGAGCAGAGCGAACCCGAATACCAGACGATGCCCGCCTACAACTCGGCGTACGTCCCCGCCCAGGAGTCCAAGGAGAAGGAACACCGCGGTGGCCTCTTCGGCTTCCTGCGTGGCCGCCGCCGTTAGCCTACGCATCCTGCGCCCTGCGCGCTACCCCCTGTCCTCAAACACCCACTCTCACTCACCTCTTTAAGCGAAAGACAGCATACACGTGGCTATTCATCGTAAAATTCTGCGCTGGCTCGAGAACGAATTGTTCGAAGGTAATATTCAGCTGGGCCAGGACCTGCCCACGGACAGCGAGATTGCGCGCGCGATTGGCGTGGGACGATCTCGCACCCGCGACGCCCTGCGAACCCTTGAAGACATGGACCTGGTGCAGCTCTACACCGGTCGTGGCAAGGAGATGCTGGTTCACCTGAGTGATGAGCCTGCCGCCGCCGCAAGTGCCGCCCTGCGCCTGCACATGTCGAGCTCGCGCTACCCCACGCGTGACCTGGTGCAGACACGAATTCTGCTGGAGAGCTGGGCGATTGCGCGTATTGATCCGAAGACCGCGTCCTTTGCCGAGATGGACGACGTCCTCGCCCAGATGGAAGACTTCGACCTGTCCATCCGCGATTTCCTGGAGCTTCTGCTGAGCTTCCACCACCAGGTGATGCGTTGCGCCGGCAACGAGCTACTGGTCGGTCTTCTGGCGTCCGTGCGTCAGCCGAGCTTCGAATCGATGCTCTCCCTGGTTGGCCGCATGCCGCTGTGGAGTAGCGCCGTGGAGCGTCTGCGCGCCGAGAGCCGTGCCATTGCCGAGGCCCTGAAAGCCGGCGATGCTGCGACGGCGCGCGCACTGGTGATTGGCCAGCTACGCGGCATGTATTCCGAGGCGGGCATTGACCTGGAGGAAGAAGCGACCTCCGCGAACGGGCTACCCGGTGAGCCGGCGGCGGCCTCCTTCGCCCCGGTTGAGCTGGAGGATTTTGAGGCCGACGACCTGGTTGAAGATTTCGACGAGGCCATTGCCGATGACCCCTCATTCTCGGATGCAGATTTTGCGGTTGCCGGCGTTGAGGTTTCCGGCGATGCGCAGCCCGTTTCGGATGGTCCCGCGGAGGAACCCCGGAGTGAGACCGTTGCGCCCGTGGTTTCGGACCCCGCACCTGCCGAGGTGAAGGCTCCCGAGCCCGTACAGTCGGTTCAGTCGCAGCCCGCCCGCTCGAAGACCGAGCCCCAGAAGGCCGAGTCTCCGCGCGCCGAGGCCCCCGCCCGCCCGGCGCGCTCCGTGAGCGCGGATGTGCCGCTGAGCTTCGGCACCCCGCACCCCCGCACGGCGACCCGTGCTCCCCAGACTCAGGTAGCCCAGCCCGCGCAGAGTGCCGGCGCCCCGTGGCAGGGCGGCTCCGCGCAGAACCTTTCCGCGCAGAACACCCCCGAGCCGGCTCGGGCCGATGCCCGTGACGCTCAGCGGACCCTGCAGTCCGCTCCCGCCGAGGAGCCGGCGGAACCCGCAAAGGTTCTGCGTGCGGCATCCGGTACGTCCCGTCGCCGTAGCGGCCAGATTATTTCCTCGGTGCGCGCCACCATCATCAAGCCCGTGGACCGTAGCCACACCCTGGTTGCCCCGAGCGTGCTTGCGTCCCGCGCCGCCGAGCCCGCCGCTTCCTCCGGCGACCGCGTGCTGCGCGCTCCCTCGCGCGAAAGCGTGGAGGCACCCGCTCGGAAGACCGCCGCCCCCGAGTCCGCCCAGCCGGCCGCTCAGCAGGCGCATGAGGAGCCCTCGGCCGAGCCCTCGAACCGTCTAGAGGCGGCCGCGACGCTTCAAGATACCTACGCGATGCTCCCGCACGAGCAGGATCAGGAGCCGGAGCGCCGCGGTCTGCTGTCCAAGATGAAGCGATTCTTCGGTGTGGACGTGTACGAGCCCGCCTCGCGCGGTGACGAGGAGCAGGCCCCCGAACCGGCTGAAGAAAAGGACGCCGAGGAGAAGGTAACCGCACCGGACGCCGAGGCCCTGGCCCGTGCCGAGGCCGAGCGCGCCGAGCGTCTCAAGGCTTTCCACGCCGCCGCATCCGAGGACTCCGCCGATGAGGAGCCCGAGCTCGCTACCGCTGATTCTGGCGCCCTCGAGGAGCCCGCGGTGGAGGGCTCCGAGGCAGAGCCGGTCGAATCCGTCGAGCCCGGCGAAACCTCCGAGCCCGAGGAAACTACTGAGCCCGGCGAAACCTCCGCACCCGCAAATGCCGATGCCGCTTCTTCGGATCACACCTCTGGCTCCGCCCTGTCGAGGGGCCGTTCCAAGGGCTCGAAGAAGTCCAAGAAGAAGCGTCGCTAGGCTTTCGGAAACACCGTTTTAGCCCGGCTTAGCCCCGGGAAGATCCGGAAAAACGGGGAAAAACTCCTCAAAACCGGCTCTCGAATGGTGAAAATGGGTGCAAACCTAGTACTCTAGGTAGGTAGCGCTCCGAAACGCAGGGTATTTCTGTGCCTAAAATGCGTTCCGGATCGGTTATACCGGTATACATATTCCCGGGTAGCTACCGAGTCGAATGGCTCGGCCGGGTACGAGTAAAGTGAGGAAATCCTATGGGTTCCGTTATCAAGAAGCGCCGCAAGCGTATGTCCAAGAAGAAGCACCGCAAGCTGCTTCGTAAGACCCGCCACCAGCGCCGCAACAAGAAGTAAATAGGCTTCTTCAGCCCCGCCCTCTTGCACGAGGAGCGGGGCTTTCGCGTTCTCGCTGTTTGGGGGTGGGGGCCGCTATCTGAGAGACTGGACCCATGACTGAAACTCACACCGTTAAAGTTCATCTCATGCGCCACGGTGAGGTGCACAACCCCGAGCGTATCGTGTACGGCCGCCTTCCCGGTTACCGCCTGTCCGAGAAGGGCCGGCAGATGGTGCGTCTGAGCGCCGAGGAGTTCGCGGCACGCGCTGAAGACGGCGCCCGCTTCGTGCACCTGGTCTGCTCACCCCTGCAGCGCACCCGCGAGTCGGCCGCACCCGTCGAGGAGCTGCTGGGGTTGACCGCCCAGCCTGACGAACGCGTCATCGAGGCCGATAACTACTTTGAGGGCCTGCACGTGAACGCGCAGGAGCTTCTGCGCAACCCGCGTCACTGGACGAAGCTCTACAACCCGGCCCGTCCCTCCTGGGGCGAGTCCTACCTGGAGCAGGTACGCCGCATGGCCGCGGCCGTTCAGGACGCCGCCCGTCGCGCCTACGAAATCGGCGGCGAGGGTGCGGAGGCGATCATCGTCTCGCACCAGCTGCCGATCTGGATTACCCGCCTGGGTGTGGAGGGTCGCCTGCTGCAGCACGACCCGCGTTCCCGCGAGTGCAACCTCGCCTCGATTACGACCCTCGCGTTCAGCACCGTGGACTTCGAGCACGAGATGCCGCGCTTCGCGGGCTACTCCGAGCCAGCCGCACCGCTGTACGGTGGCGTTATCCAGCTTCCCGGAAGCTAAGTCACGCGCGTTATTCGCGGGTATAGCTAAGGCTGCGGGGCGCATCCATTGAGGGATGCGCCCCGCAGCCTGCGTTAAGAATGGGGAATCGTACCGGGCTATCGGCTCGGGTCGTCCTCCGGACGTTCGCCTTCGGTCCCTTCATTTTCGGACCGTTTATGTTCGGGGTTAGAATCCTCGTGCCCGTCGGTGCCGGCTTCTCGAGATGCGCGCTCCGCCTCGCGGCTGGCGCGTTCGCGCTCGGCCTTCGCCTTGAGCCAGCGCAGGTAGGCCTCATCGTCGTCGGGGGAAGCCATCGAGGGGGCGTTGCCTCGCTGAGCCGCGCCGGGCAGAGAGATAGAGCCGCGGGCGCCGCGCTCCCGCTTGGGGCGGCCCAGCAGCAACCACAGCACGGGACCCACCACAGGGAAGAACAGGGTGACAAGAACCCACAGCCACTTGGGCAGGGTACGCTCCTCGCGCGCGGGGGTGCGCACAGCATTCAGAAGGGCGTAGATGGTCAGGCCCACCACGAGGGCGCCCGCACCAATAATCAGCATGGCTCGAAACATAGAACCACTATGACATATCGCGGGTCGTCGCCAAAAGCGAGTCAGCTCAGGACTGATTCACCGCTGCCGTGCGGTATCGAAACGACAAAACTTTGGGAGGGCTCCGGCGGCTTAGTAGCCGGTGAACACCTGAATTTCGTGGCTGATGATATCCAGCGAACCCAGCCACACGGCCAGCGCCAGGAGCACCGAGTACACGAGCGCCACGATGCCAGCCTGCTTCAGCACGGGAATCAGCTCGCGGCCACCACGCATCCACACAGTCGTGCAGGAGTGAACGGTCGGGCCCACGAGCACGAAGACCAGCATGAACCAGGGGTTCTGGTCGAGCAGCAGGACGGTCAGGAGCAGCGCGAGGGCCATCTCCGCGATGTAGGCGACGCGCGACCAGCGCTCGCCCAGGCGCACCGCAAGGGTCAGCTTGCCGGCCTCGATATCGGTGGGGATGTCACGCACGTTATTCGCCATGAGCAGTGCGCAGGAAATCAGGCCAATACCGATAGCCCCCACCCAGCCCAGCAGGGTCAGCGTGTGGGCCTGCGTGTAGAGGGTGCCCAGGGTGGCGACCAGACCAAAGTAGACGAAGACGAACACGTCACCCAGGCCCATGTAGCCGTAGGGGTGCTTGCCGCCCGTGTAGCCCCAGGCCGCAAAGACGCTCGAGGCGCCAATCGCCAGGAACCACCACTGGTTTGCCAGGGCCACCAGCACCAGGCCCGCCAGCATTGCCGCACCGAAGCACGCGAATGCGGCGTACTTGACCGAACGGGGGCTGGCCACGCCCGAACCGACCAGACGCAGGGGCCCCACGCGGTCTTCGTCGGTACCCTTAATGCCGTCGGAGTAGTCGTTGGCGTAGTTCACGCCCACCTGCAGGAAAAACGCGACCAGGAAGGCCAGGAAGGCGTACAGCGGCTTGTACTCGCCAATCTCGTAGGCAGCGGCCGAACCGGCAATAATGGGAGCGACGGCAAGCGGCAGGGTGCGCAGGCGCGCGCCTTCAATCCATTGAGCGGCAGTGGCCACGGGGGTTCCTTCCAGGGGTTGATGCGTTTGCGGTGAGGAGGGCTACGGGAGGTACGGGACGGCGCCGTGAGGCAGAACCGCGGCGCGAATACTATCCGCGCGAGGCCTCCCGATAGTCCCTGTCCAGGATACTGTATATTTCGCGGCGGTCCGGTTTGCCAGTGCTGGTAAGCGGGAAGTCGGGCAGGATGCTCAACAGCTTGGGTGCCGCCGCCACACCCAGGCGTTCGATGCAGAGGCTCCGCAGGGCCTCGCGTAGCTCCGCGTTCTCGGCGAGGGCCGTAGCCGCGCCCTCGGCCGGGGACACGAGCGTGAGGGCGGCCGTCACGGCGGAGCCCCAGCGTGCATCCGGCAGACCGCACACGAGGGCTTCGCGCACGGCGGGGTGGCTCTCAAGAGCCTCAGCTACCGCGCGGGCCGAAATTTTGACACCGCCGGTGATGACGATGTCGTCGCTACGCCCCAGCACGCGTAGGATGCACGGCTCACCGGGGGCGTGAGTGCTCAGCAGGCCGTAGTCGTCGGTGCGGTACCAGCGGGTGCCGTCGGCAGCGGCGAAGAAATGCTCTGCGGTACGACCGGGGTCGCCCAGATAGCCCTGCGCCAGATGCGCGCCGCTGATCCAGATGCGACCAACCTGCGGCGGATCCTCATGCGCCGGGTCCTCATTCGTTAGCTCCGTACCCGCGGAGGGCACGCTCGGCATGCCCTCTTCAGGCACGAGCTCCACCCGCACGCCGGGCAGCACCCGGCCGGAGTAGATGCACCCGCCGGCGGTCTCGGCGCTACCGTAGGTGGTCACGACGTTGAGGCCCAGCTCTTGGGCGGCTGCGAGCAGGTCAGCGCTGGCGGGGGCACCTCCGAGCAGAATCCCGGTAAAGGAGCGGAGCGCGGCGTGAATTTCTTCGCCCGTGCGCGGCTGGTTCCGGGCCGTCTCGAGAAGCTTGTGCAGCTGGGTGGGCACGAGCGAAACAAAGCGACGGGTGGAGCTCAGCTGTTCGACCGCCCGCAGGAAGACATCGGGGCTAAAGTGCACCGGCTCGGTCACGGAGCGTGCGATGACAGGCTCGGTTCCGGCCAGCACCGAGCGGGCCAGAACCTGGGCGCCCGCAACATAGTGCGCGGGTAAGGCTAGAAGCCACTGGGAGGCCTCGCTTCCCGCGCTCTTGAAGAAGCCCTCGGTAGCCTCCGCGCTCGCCCGCAGGGCCCGGGCGCTCAGCGCGGTGTGCTTGGGGATTCCGGTGGAACCGGAGGTACCCACGAGCAGGGCGACGGAATCCTGATTGTTCCCCGCGAAGATTCGCCCGAAAGAATCCAGGAGGGCCCGCGGATCGGCGGGTCGATCGGCCCGCAAGCGTACCGCGTGAGGGTGCAGGGCATCCTCCCCGGGGGCGGGTAGGGGCTCGAGCCCGGGTACGGGGGTGGTAATCATAGAAAGTCCTTAGCGGCTGTTCGTAGCGGCTGTGCTCTAGTGGCGTGTCATGCGCCGGGGCTGCAATAACGCGCCCAACAACGCGCCGGAGCCGGATTCTTAGCTGAGGGTCTCAGGGGTGAATCCGGCTCCGAGCCTATTCATTTGAAGCTACTAGAAGTAGTAGGGGTAGTTGGACCAATCCGGGTCACGCTTCTGCAGGAACGCATCGCGGCCCTCCACGGCCTCATCGGTCATGTAGGCCATGCGGGTGGCCTCACCGGCGAAGACCTGCTGGCCGAGCATACCGTCGTCGGGCAGGTTGAAGGCGTACTTGAGCATACGGATTGCCTGCGGGGACTGGCGGGCGATGTGCGCCGCGTATTCCAGGCCCTTGTTCTCGAGCTCTGCGTGGGGAACCACGTCGTTGACCGCGCCCATTTCGTACATGCGCTGTGCGTCGTATTCTTTGGCGAGGAAGAAGATTTCGCGGGCGAACTTCTGGCCCACCTGGCGGGCGAGCAGCGCCGAACCGTAGCCCGCGTCGAAGGAGCCGACGGTCGCGTCGGTCTGCTTGAACTTGCCGTATTCTTCGGAGGCGATGGTCAGGTCGGCCACCACGTGCAGGGAGTGACCGCCACCGGCTGCCCAGCCGGAGACCAGGGCGATAACGACCTTGGGCATGGTACGGATGAGGCGCTGCACCTCCAGGATGTGCAGGCGGCCCGCGCGTGCCGGGTCGATGCTTTCTGCGGTCTCGCCGCTGGCGTAGTGGTAGCCGTCGCGGCCGCGGATGCGCTGGTCGCCGCCGGAGCAGAAGGCCCAGCCGCCGTCCTTGGGGGAGGGGCCGTTGCCGGTGAGCAGTACGGTGCCCACGTTAGAGGTCATGCGGGCGTGGTCGAGGGCGCGGTAGAGCTCGTCCACGGTGTGCGGGCGGAATGCGTTGCGCACCTCGGGGCGGTCGAAGGCGATGCGCACGGTAGGCAGATCGCGCAGAATCTCGCCGTTTTCGTCGCGCTCAACCTGGCGGTGGTAGGTGATGTCGGTGAAGTCCTCGAAGCCCTCAACGACGCGCCAGTCGGCGGGGTTGAAGATATCCGAGACCTTTTCGGGAAGTTGTGCAGTCATAGACCCTATTTTACGGTGCCCGCGGTGCGGCTCGTCGAGGCCGGGGAACGAAGCACGCTCGACATAATATTCCAATAGCAGAATATGATGCGCGGGGAAGGGTCTCTGTCCTTGCGCTCATACCTGTATCTTGGCAGGTTAAGACCCTATAAACAGACCAAGGCCCGGACCGCGTGTGTGCGGCCCGAGCCTTGGGGAAGAGACTCTTTACTTGACCTTGGCGAGTTCAACCGCGCGGTCGAACTCTTCGTCAATGGCGTCGTTCTTCTTGTAGGTCATGAGCGAAACCACGATGGCGACAAGCAGCGCCGAAGCGAAGCCGGGAACCATTTCGTAGAGCACGGACTTCATGGGGCTCTGGCCCCATGCGAATGCCACAACGGCACCGGTAATCATGGAGGCCAGTGCACCCTGGGTGGTCAGCTTACGCCAGTAGAGGGAGAGCAGAACGGTCGGGCCGAAGGCCGAACCGAAGCCAGCCCAAGCGAATGCGACCAGCTGCAGAATGGAGCTGTTGGGGTTCCATGCCAGGGCACCGGCGACCAGCGCCACGATTGCCACGCCTGCACGGCCGAGCCACAGGGACTTGCCGGCGCTGAGCTTCTTCGAGGAGAAGATGCCGTAGAGGTCCTCCACCAGAGCGGAGGAGCACACAATCAGCTGCGAGGAGAGGGTTGACATAATAGCCGCCAAAACCGCGGCCAGAATCAGACCGGCGATGAAGGGGTGGAAGAGGATCTGCGAGAGGTCCAGGAATACGGACTCTGCGGTTTCGGGGTTGGTGAGGGAGGCTTCGGGGTGGCGTGCAAAGTACGCGATACCCATGAATGCGCCGCTGAGTGCACCGAACACGGTCAGAACCATCCAGCTGATGCCGATGCGGCGGCCGGACTTTGCGTCGGCGGGGGTGCGCATTGCCATGAAGCGCACGATGATGTGCGGCTGGCCGAAGTATCCCAGACCCCAGGCGAGGGATGAAATAATACCGGCGAAGGTGGTGCCCGCGAAGATGCTGAGGGCGTCGGGGCGAACCTGGCTGATGGATTCAACCACCGGGCCTACACCGCCAAGATCGATGATGGTGATGACCGGCACGGCGATGAGTGCTGCAAGCATGAGCAGACCCTGAACCATGTCGGTGTAGGAGGCGCCCATGAAGCCGCCGAAGAGGGTGTAGAACACGGTGATGCCCGCCAGCAGGAGCATGCCGGTGTGGTATTCCTGGCCGAAGGAGGACTTGAAGAACAGGCCACCGGACACCATACCGGAGGAGACGTAGAAGGTGAAGAACACCAGAATCACGACACCGGAGACGATGCGCAGCACACGCTTGGTGTCCTTGAGGCGGTTGCTCAGGAAGACGGGGACGGTCACTGCGTCGCCGGCAACTTCGGTGTAGCTACGCAGTCGCGGTGCCACGAACTTCCAGTTGCACCACGCACCGATGGTCAGGCCGACGGCGAGCCAAGCCTGGGAGAGGCCGCTGAGGTAGACGGCGCCGGGCAGGCCCATGAGGAGCCAGCCGGACATGTCGGATGCGCCAGCCGAGAGTGCGGCGACGGTGGGGGAGAGCTGTCGTCCACCCAGCACGTAGTCGTCGAGGCTGTTGTTCTTGCTATTGGCCCACAGGCCGATCGCAATCATGGCGACAAAATATATCGCCAGCGCGATGATTTGGTATGTACTCGCGGCCATTGTTTTCCTTCTCTCCTGGTGTTGGTGAGCGTCTGTGTGTATTTATACGCTACTCCATAACTTTATAAGTGGTCTGGGATACATTCTAGATTCTTCAGAACGGAAAATAAAACCGTCGTTCCGAAATTTAGTTATGTGGTAAACAAATAAATATGCATAAATAGAATATTGCGGGTAACCGTATGTGTGGGAAACGGTGGGATTCTATGCGAAAAAAGCCCGAAAACCCGGGGTGATAGGGCTTTCGGGCATTGTGTCACGGGCTTAGCTATGCAAAGGCAACACAAACGTGCATCGGCATATTCAATGCAAACGAAGAAAACGAAAAGTTTAAAAACCTTGACGGGGTGTCGTCTAACGTGTCGCCCATAGAAGGGGGTACGGGGCAGGAAGAGCCCGCGTTACGTGGTGTGAAGGTCTAAAGATTACGCACGACCCAGGGCTCACGCGACATGAGGGCCGGGTCAAAACGCTCCAGAATCACCGAAGCATCCGGCACCGGAACCCGACCCTCATGCGGGCGGCCCGAATCGTCCAGCACCGGAATGGATGCAGCAATCCAGCCGAGCACCTCGGGGATGGTCACCCCCGCCTCCTGAAGCTGAGGCAGGGTGACCGCCCCGTCACGCTTGGCCAGGCGCTTACCCTCCTCGTTCAGCGCCAGGGGAACGTGCGCGTAGCGCGGCTGCGGCAGACCCAGCAGGCCCGCCAGATACGCCTGGCGAGGCGCGGAGGGTAGCAGGTCATCGCCGCGCACAATCTGCTCAACCCCCACGAAAGCGTCGTCCACCACGGAGGTCAGGTTGTACGCGTAGGTGCCGTCGTTGCGTACCAGCACGAAATCGTCCACCAGCCCGGTGTAGGGGCCGTAAAAATCATCATGCACCGTGTAGCTCGTGCGCTCGGCGCGCAGGCGCAGAGCCGGCGGACGCTGGGCGCGGCGCTCCTCGCGCTGCGCCTCGCTCAGCCCGCGACAGGTGCCCGGGTAGGCGCCCGGGGCGCCGTGCGGTGCGCTCGAGGCCTCCTGAATCTCGCGACGGGTGCAGTAGCACTCGTACACGAGGCCCGCCTCGCGCAGGCGCTGAACCGCACGCTCGTAGGCGGCAAGGCGCGTGCTCTGGTAGAGGACGCCGGCCCTCTTACCCTCGGTACTCTCTGCCGCGCTGCCCGGGCTGATATCCCAGTCCAGGCCCATGGCTTGCAGATCGGCTAGCTGGCGTTCCGCAGCACCGGGCCGCACACGGTCCAAATCCTCAACGCGCACGTAGAAGGGCTTACCGCCGCGGCGAGCCATCGCCCACGCCAGAATCGCGGTGCGCAAATTACCCAGGTGCAGGTCGCCCGAGGGGGAGGGGGCGTAGCGTCCCGTGCCGCTGGGAAAAACCGCACCGGAAACATCGTTCGAAGAATCTGGAGAAATCATGGTTCCATCCTACGCGGAAAGCACTGCAACCAAGGCGGATCCGGGCCGGGCGGCTGGGGCTCCGGAACCCGAAAACCTCTCGGAGTGTGCCCAATTTCCTTTTCCAAAAAGGGAAATCTTGCTCTCTGAGAGTGCAATGGCGCAACATCGCTCAAAAATTCCAGTAGGGTTGTATCTATGGCTCGCACAATTGAACTTGCCGACGGTGTGTATCGCATCGCGACGGATAACTACCGACTCAATACCGGACTGGTTCTCGGACTGGAACGGGCACTGGTCGTAGACACCGGCGCCGGTCCCCGTCAGGCCACCGAAATTTATGATGAGGTTCGCCGCCTCACCCGACTTCCGATTACCGTAGTGAACACCCACGGCCACTACGAACGTTTCTTTGGCAACGACGTCTTCGCGGCTATGGGGGTCGAGGAGTTCTGGGCGCATCCCCGCGCCGCTCGCGCCATCCGCAAGTACGGCGCGGCGCAGCGATCCTACGTTGAGACCCTCGAACCCGAGATGGCGCACCACCAGGGTGCCGCCACCGATATCGTCGTGCCCAACCACCTGGTCGCTAACAACGGCGACGGCATCACCTTCACCCCGATCGACCTGGGCGAACGTAGCGCAACCCTCATGTACATGGGTCCCGGCCACACGGACGGCGACATCATGGTCGGCGTTGAGGACGTGCTCTTCATGGGTGGCCTCATTGAGGAAGGCACCGACCCGTACTTCGAGGATTCCTTCCCTGATCGCTGGATCGACACCCTGGGTGCCGTGCTGGAGTTCGACCGCTACCGCGTGTTCGTGCCCGGTAACGGCGAGCCCGTGGACCGCACCTTCGTGGAGCGCGAACGCAACACCATGATTAGCGCGATCAAGTCTATTCGTGCCTCGACCCTGGACCGCGAGGATGAGGCGACCACCGCCGCAATGTACCAGCTGCCCTATGCGCCGGGCGCGACCCGCTTCCTGCTGGACCGTCTGGCCCAGCTCGAGAACGCCCCCGACTCTGAGAGCTTCGACGCGGAGCAGCCGGACACGAGCGGCTTTACGGGCCCGATTACGTTGGGTAAGGCTGCCTACTAGGCCCTGTATTCCGCGGCGCGCGGGGTCGTAGAGCGCCCCGCCGCCTCACCGGAACCTCAACATATTCAATATAGCCAATACGGCATAAATGCAGGTGCGGGCCGGTTTCTTCTCAGAAACCGGCCCGCACCTGCGTTATATATCAGTTGTGCGCTAGGAGGATCTACGCCGCGGCGTACTCCGCGCGCATGGCCTCACAATCGGTCTTCAGCGCAGCGGGAACTTCGCCCATCGCGCCGCAGAGCTCCACGAAGCGGTGGCGCCAGTCCAGGTGCTCCAGGGCGCGACGAATCTGACGCTCACCCTGTTCGGGGGTCCAACGCGAGGCGGCTTCGGCAACCTGGGCGAGGCCCGCGCGAGCATCCGCGTGATCGATATCGACGGTCGCACCGTCCCAGAGAATCTCGCGTACGGTGCTCGTGTTCGGAACCTGACCCACCACGGTGACGCCGGAGGCCAGAGCATCGGTCCAGCGGCCGGTGATGTACTCCTTCGTGGGGTGGGTGTAGGGGGCGGGGCTCACCGAAGTGGAAAAGGCCAGCAGGAACTTCGCGCGGTTCAGCGAATCCTGCAGGTGCTGTGCCGACTCGCGGTCGTTCGCGCCAAAGGGCGGGCGGCCCTCGAAGCTCAAACCCAGCTCCTTGGCCAGGCGGGCGGTTGCCTCGTCGTCCTCGTAGGCGGCGGGCTGTCGGCCCACGCGCAGCAGATCGGTGGTCTTGGAGGGCAGGGTCGCAAGGCGCTCCGAGAAGGAGCTCCACACGTCCGCGCCCCAGGGCAGCACGCCCGGGGTCTTCACGCCGGCCGCGGTCCACGGCTGGACGTCGTCGGCGTCGGCGACGAAGATACGGTCGTAGACCGAGGACTTCGCAATGGCGGGAATACGGTCGTCCCAGAAGCTGTCAATGACCCAACCGTAGATGGCACCGTAGCGGCGGAACGCGAAGGAACGCTGCGCGACGGCGTAGAGCTGGCCGGGGTCGGAGGCGATGACCACGCAGCGGCGAGAGCCACCCTTGAGCCGCGGTAGGCGAGCCAGAAGCTTCGTTTCCTTGGACAGAGAAGCCCCCACGTCGACGGTGTGGACGGTGCCGCCGGTGTAGCGGGCCAGGAGGTCCGCCATGGCGTGAACCGGAACCCAACCGGCTCCGGAGGGAACGGCAACAATAATATCGAGTGAGCTCATAAGATTCCTTGAGAGGGATCCGGCCGGGGAAAATGCGCGCAATGCTCATCACAATTGGCGGGACGAGCGGCACGCTCCCGGGGCGGACGGACGACAGATATTTAAGCGGGAAAATCCCTTGCGGCGGCCCCGGTACCGGGTATTTGCCGGGTAAACCCGCGGCGGGGCGCATGCAGTCTTCAGTATATCCGCAGCCCGTGGTTCTCCGGGGTTCAGCCTCGCCCGCTAGGGTGTGTGAATACGCACCTCGATACCCGATTCGGCGCCAAACCCTGCGGCCATGCGCGCCAGATTGGTGTTCGGAGCGGCCGCGACCGTGAAGAAGCGGCTCACCGCGGCTGCGAATTGCTCGTCGCGGGCCAGCTCTCCGTGTTCCAGGGTCGTGAAGATGCCGCCGCCGGCATCGTCGAAGACCTCGATGCGCAGGTCGGGTAGCAGCTCGGTGCTCGGCAGATTGAGCGACGCAATGTCGTGCTGGAAGGTCAGGTCGCCGCAGAGCAGGGTCACCGGCAGGGCGGAGCCGCCGATGACGGGGCGGCCCTCGGAATCCGTCCCGGCGGGGTAGTAGCCCGAGAGGGAAACGCCGATGGCGGTTGCCGTGGTGCCGTCGATACCCGCCAGACCGCGGTTGGCGAAGACGCGCGCGGGGGCGGGCTCGCCCAGGGCGGGGGCCGCCGCCTCCAGATCACGCACAAGGTTGGAGGAACCCAGCACGAGGAGCCGCTTCTGCTCCACGGCTTCCCGCCAAACGCGGCGGGCGTAGGAGCGTCCGGCGGTGCGATTGCGGTAGTCGAGGTAGCGTTCCTCATCCTCTGGGCTATTGCCCGAGGCACCGTCCGCGCGGTGCTCGTAGGTCTCAATTTCGCGCAGCGCGGCCTGCTGCAATTGCTTGCCGGCACGCATCCACTGCTGGACCCAGGTCTCGGCGGTTTCACCGGTTTCTTCTTCCGCGGGGTCGGTGCCCTCGGCCGGGGCGTCCTTGACACCGCGCGCGAACTCGGCGAGCCGCTGCGGGGTGGAGATTTCGATGAAGGAACGCGCTCCGGGCTCGTACCAGCTGGCGCGGCGCGGCGCGTAGTAGGCGCAGGGCACGCTCTCGTCAGCCAGTAGAGCGGTCACGGGGCGTGAAAGGGTCGGGTGACCGAAGAGCACCACGCGCTCAATACGCGCGGCAGGCTCGAATCCCTCTGAGGAGAGCAGCTGCGGGTAGTGCGGAATGGCGGTCGCGCCGTGGCGTGCCTCGGAGGAGGGCTCGGCCAGCAGCGGCAGGTTCAGCACGCGCGCGAACTCGGCGGCAAATTCCCCGGCCCCGTCGGCGGCCACCACGACGGTTCGCGTGGTGGTGGAGGGCGCGGGGGCCTTCGCCTCAATGGTTTGGGCCCCGGTGCTGAGGGAGCTCAGAAGCCACTCCCTTTCTAGCGCGGAAAGCCCCGACCCCTCGGCGCGGTCGGTGCGCAGGCGAGCCTCCTCCTGCGGGTCGTAGTCCTCGAGCAGGCTCTGGGCCCACTGCGGCAGGGCGTGCGCGAACTGCCCGGTAGGGGTGAGCGGCGTATCGAAGCAGAGGTTCAGGTGAACCGGGCCGATGGGCTCAGCCGAGGGGCGGGCCCAGTTTTCTGCGGCGCGGCCGGTCAAAGCGTTGAGGCAGGCAGCGAAGGCAAAGGTCTGCTCGCCTTCCTCCTGCTCGGGATAAGCGGTCAGGTCGGCCTCGGCGCGCACAAAGGGAGAGAAGAACCCGGCCTGGTGGGTGGTCTGGTTGACGCCGCTTCCACGCAGACGCTCGGGGCGGTCTGCGCTCATGATCACGAGGGGCACGCCGGCGTGGTAGGCCTCCATGACGGCCGGCATGTACTCGCCCAGAGCGGTACCGGAGGTGCACACAAGGCCCACCGGGCGGCCCGAGGCTTTGGCGATGCCGAGAGCCGTGAAGGCGGCGGTTCGCTCGTCCACTCGCACGTGAGCGATGAGTGCTCCGGCTTCGGCGGCCGCGGCGATGGCGTAAGCCAGGGGCGCACTGCGGGAGCCCGGGGACACGACAATATGCCGCATTCCGGCGCGAATCAGCGAGTCGAGCACGGAAATTGCGGTCAGCATGGCGGGGATGGAGCGATGTTTAGTCACCGTACCATTCTAATGCCGCGCCCATATCGGGCCGGTATGGGTTACCTTCGCGCGCTGGTTCATGACGCACGGGTTCGTGGCAACGCGCGGTTCTTGAGAGGCTCAAGCCCCCATGCTCTAGCGGCGGTCTAGCCGCGGTGGATGCGTTCCAGCACGCGGTAGCAGCGGCTCACCCGCTCAGCCCACCACCGGCGGGTCGGCTCGTCGGCGGCCAGGCGCTCGAGGCGCTGCGGGTCGGGCTCGACGGCTCGCACCCGCATGAGCCCGTCGTGGGCGATCATGGGGTCCTCGGCGACGTCCTCGGCCATGAGCGAGACGGTTCCCAAGCCGCACCCGTACTTCAGGGTCGGCAGGGAGGCCGCCAGGGCGGCACCGGTTGCGATGCCCACCGAGGTTTCCAGGGCCGAAGAGACGACGGCCGGAAGCTGTGCCTGCTCAACGATGGCCAGGGCACGGCGAACACCGCCCAGGGGAGCGGCCTTGATGACGATGAGGTCTGCGGCATTGGCGCGGGCCACGCGCAGCGGGTCCTCGGCCTTGCGAATCGACTCGTCGGCGGCGATGCGGACCGGCAGTCCCTCCTTGGCCACGGCGTAACGGAGCGCCGCCATGTCCTCGATGGTGGCGACCGGCTGCTCGGCGTAGATGAGGCCGTACTCGCAGAGTTTGCGGAGCGCCTCGAGAGCGCCGGAGGGGGTGTAGCCCATATTCGCATCGATCTTGAGGCGAGCCTCGGGGAGCGCCTCGCGCGCGGCGGCCACGCGGGCCACGTCGTCGGCGAGGCTCTGGCCCTTCTCCGCGACCTTGATTTTGAGCTCCCGGATGGTGCCGTCGTAGCGGGCGAGTACCTCGGGCACGCGTTCGGCGGGGACGGCGGGCAGTGTCGCGTTGAGCGGAATACTTTCGCGCACCGGCTCGGGGGCGGGGAGCCAGGCCGCTTCGAGGGCGCAGGCGAGCCAGGCGGCCGCCTCTTCGTCGCCGTATTCGAGGAATGGCGCGAACTCGCCCCAGCCTCGGGGGCCGCGAATGAGCGCGCTCTGGCGACGGTTCACACCGCGGAAGGTGACGTTCATGGGGATATCAACAACGGCTAGGCATTCGAGCACCTCGTCCAGCGGGGGTAGCGGAAGCCCCGTGAGGCGGAAACCGTAGCCCAGGGGCGGCACGCCGCCCGGGGTGGACTCTGCGGGTGATGATTTGTGATGCACGCTCACTGTTGTCCTTTCCCCGCTAAAAATTTTTTAGCGGTTCAAGCCCCTCGATATGGGGCACGTCCCAACTCGAACCGGGCGCTCGGCACGCCGCTGACCAGGGCTTTTAATGGGGGGCTTGGGGAACTTTCGATACCTCTCGCGTTAAGCCTGCGTATTTTGCGGAAACTCTCAGCTTAGCGACCCAAAAACTTTACCTTTTCATAGCTTAACCTGAGATAGTGAGGTAGTTACTCTATCAGCGCGGTGACCGCATTCGACTCGCGCGAAGGCTTGGGGGTCTTCGCCGCCGGGTGGACCGCCGCGAGGTAACGCCATGAGGGAGAAGGTACGAAACGAAGTGTGGAGGGGCTTATGAGCTATCGATGGAACGCGCATGAAACCGTCGCGAGCGGCGCGGTGAGCGATTCTGAGGCAACCCGCCCGCTCCAGACCGGCGATAATGCCCCTACCCTGCCCTTCTCCGCCGAGGCCGTCGCGGACCGCGCGGCCGAGCTCTCCGATACTCAGCCTATCTCTGCGACCCAGCCGATTTCGGCTACCCGTTCTTCTTCCGCGTGCGCGTACGCGCACGATGCACAGGACCCCACCGAGGTGCTCCCCGCCCGAAGCCCCGACACCCGCTTGCTGTCGAACACTGACGGCTCCACCCGCCTCATGCAGGCCACCCAGACGCTTGAGGAACCGACCATTCAGGCTTCTCGCTCGCCCTATGCGGCCCCCAGGGTTGAGCCCGCGACTCCGGCTGCACCCGCCGCGCCGGTGCCGCCTCGCGCGGCGAACCCCAACGTTTCCTACGGGGGAGCCTCGTATTCCGGCGTTCCCTACCCCAACGAGGCCTTCCCTCCCGCTTCTCAAACGGGCAACGTCTATTCCCAGGTTGGAGTGACCTCGATGAGCCCCATGGGCAACCCGATCCGCCCGGATGAGGGCGACCCGAAGAGCTTCCCGAGTACCGGCCTTCTGATGCGGCATCTCTTTGCCCTGCTCTTCTTGGGGGCCTCGCTTTTCGGGGCCTTCCGTTTCTTCATCTACACGCACGTTGGCCAGCAGGTGGATGAGCAGGCCTACGCCGAGTACACGAACCAGTTCCTCAACTATCGCGGTCCGACCCTGACCGCGCTGGACTCGTTGCCGACGATTGTCGGTGTGGTGGCGGTGCTCGGCCTGATTGCGGTGCTGGTATGGAAGCACCGGTTCCTCCCGGCACTGGTGGGGGTGCTCTGCGGCGTGGGAGCCTGCGTCACGACCTACGCGCTGAAGAACTACATCATCGTGAAGCCCGACTGGGGTATTCAGGAGGCGGTGAGCAATTCGGCGCCCAGCGGCCACACGACGTTTGCGGCGGCGGCCGGTGCGGCTCTCTTCCTGGCGGCTCCCCGGCTGATGCGTCCGACCGTGGCCCTGTTGGCGGCGGTCGCGACCTGCTTGACGGGTGCCTCCACGATTATTAACGGCTGGCACCGCCCGGTGGATGTTGTGACCGCGATTCTCGTGACCTCCATGTGGACGGTACTGGGCATGGCCCTGCTGCGCTACGTGCGTCGCAGTGACTTTACGATTGCCTCGCGCGGCGGCCTGGTGTTGGTGCCGTTGTTGACGATTGCGACGCTTTTCCTTTCCTTCTGTTCCGTGATTCTGTACCTGATTGCGATTTTTTCGCCCATCCCGGGAGGCGCGTTTACCGCAGCGACCTGCATGATCGTGGCGGTGAGCTTCGGTACGACGGCGCTGACGGTGAATCTGCTGCGCGCACGCAATAGCAAGCGTCAGGCGTAACCCAAATGCGTGCCTCGCCCTCATGCGGCGGGGCACGCGTTTTTATTGGCTTTGTGTGTGGGCGTTGCCTCGCGGGGGAGCGCAGAATACAATGGAAATAATTGGTATTTTTGATGCCAAATAACAGTATTGGCGACTAGCCGCCGGGCCGCATACTCCGCCCGGCTCGAGTAGAAAGGTGCGTACCATGGCAGGTACCCATGAAGGCCGCGTCATCATTTTCCCCCAGCTCACCGAGGAGCTAAAGCCCTTCGAAGATAAGCCCCAGGCCCGCAAGATCGTGGACGCCGACGGCGGCAACCTGACCCTCATGGAGCTGGCGGCCGGCCAGTCCTGGCACGAGCACCACAGCGTGCACCCCATCTTCGTGCAGGTTCTCAAGGGCGAGGTGATCTTTCACGTGAAGGATCGCGATATTACCCTGGCCCCGGGCAAGCCGATTCACGTGACCGCCAAGCTTCTGCACTCCCTGCGCGCCGTGAAGGACTCCACCCTGCTGGTGACCATGCTGACCGGTGAATCGCACCCCGAGCCCAAGCTCACCGTTGAGGTGGAAGAGGTTTAAACCCCGGCCTCTAAACCCCTGACCCCAAAACCTTAGCTCGCCGCCGCATCTGCACAGGATGCCGCGGCGAGCTTTTTCTCTGTCCTCCTGCCCTCACATATGTCGGCGAGAATACCCTCACGCTACGCCCTGAGCTTTCTGCATGCTCGTACGCCCCCGCGCGGGCGTACCCTGAGAAGTACACTCCCGCTAACCTCACAGGGAGCAACCCGAAAGGATACGCAATGCCCAAGTCACTGCAACGCCCCGTCGTTCTTCTCACCGGCGCCAGCTCCGGTATCGGCTACGACGTAGCGCCGCTGCTGGTGCGCTACGGCTACACCGTCTACGGTGCCGCCCGCCGCGTTGAGAAGATTGAAGAGCTCGCCTCCGAGGGCGTGAAATCGCTCAGCCTGGACGTTACCGATGAAGCATCCATGGAAGCCGCCGTACAGCAGATTATTGAGGCAGAAGGTCGCATTGACGTGCTTATCAACAATGCAGGCTACGGATTCTACGGCGCCATTGAAGACGTCCCCATCGACGAGGCACGCCGCCAGTTCGAGGTGAACCTCTTTGGCCTGGCGCGCCTCACCCAGCTGGTGCTGCCGCATATGCGCGCACAGGGCAGCGGGCGCATCCTGAACATCTCCTCAATGGCGGGGCGTATTACCTCGCCCCTGGGCGCCTGGTATCACGCCACCAAGTACGCTCTCGAGGCGTTCAGCGATGCGCTACGCATGGAGGTTGAAGAGTTCGGTATTGACGTGGTCATTATCGAGCCCGGCGGCATCAAGACCCCCTGGGGGCTCATCGCGGCAGACCACCTCGAGGAATCCTCCCGAAACGGTGTCTACGCGGCTCAGGCACAGCGCGTTGCGGCAAAGATGCGTAAGCTCTACTCGCCGTCCTCCAACCTTTCAGAGCCCAAGGTTATCTCTAACGCTATTCTGCGAGCCCTGGAAGCGCGCCGCCCCAAGACCCGCTACCTGGTAGGTTTCGGTGCTAAGCCCTCCGTGTTCCTGCATACCGTGCTACCGGACCGTCTCTTTGACAAGGTGGCGCGCCGTATCTTCTAGAACCGAAATAGCGGCGAACTAGAGCATGGAAAAGCGGGCGGTGCTGCGCGAAACAGAATGTTTCGTACAGCACCGCCCGCTATATTTTCAAGAGCTAGTACTAGTTTACAACCGCGTGGGTCGGATCGAGCACTCGAGCCAAGAAGGCCCGGGTACGTTCGTGCTTGGGGGCGCCAATCACCTGGTCGGCAGGGCCTTCCTCCACGACCACGCCGTCGGCCATGAAGACGACCTTGTCGGCTACCTCGCGGGCGAACGCCATCTCGTGGGTCACCACGATCATGGTCATGCCCTCGTCGGCCAGGTTACGCATAATACTCAGAACCTCGCCGACCATCTCCGGGTCCAGCGCGCTGGTGGGCTCGTCAAAAAGCATCAGGTCGGGGTGCATGGAGAGCGCACGGGCGATAGCCACACGCTGCTGCTGGCCGCCGGAAAGCTGAGCGGGGAAGCGGTCTTCCTTGCCGGCCAGGCCCACCTTAGCGAGCTGCTCGAGGGCCACAGCCTCCGCCTCCTCCTTGGAACGGCCCAGCACCTTAATCTGGGCAATCGTGCAGTTATCCAGGATGTTCAGGTGACCGAAGAGGTTGAACTGCTGGAACACCATGCCCATGTGGGTGCGCACGCGGTTAATGTCCACGTCCGGGTCGGTGACCTCGGTATCGCCCACCATGATGGTGCCGTCGTTCGGCTCCTCCAGTAGGTTCACGCAGCGCAGCAGGGTGGACTTGCCCGAACCGGAGGGACCGATGAGGCACACGACCTCGCCGGGGGCGACCTCCATGTCGATGCCCTTGAGCACCTGGACCTTGCCGTAGGACTTGTGCAGGTTAGAAATGCGCACCGAGGAGGCGGCCATGGATGAAGTTGAAGCGGTCATAGTATCCGTAATCCGTTCTGTCTCGTCGTTGCGCTTACTTGCGGCCGGTCAGCTGGGTGCGGCGCTCAAAGTATGCGGAGAGCTGGCCCAGCGGGACGGTGATGATGAGGTAGCACAGGCCGGCAACCACCAGGGGAGTCAGGCCCGCATTGGCGGCGGTCAGGCCCTCACGGCCGAACTTTGCCAGCTCGTACTGCGATACGGTCACGCCCAACAGGTAGACGAGGGAGGAGTCCTTGGTCAGCAGGATAACCTCGTTGGTCAGCGGGGGAAGCACCACGCGGAAGGCCTGCGGGATGATGATCGAGATCATCGCGCGGGTGTGGGACATACCCAGGGAGCGTGCCGCCTCCATCTGACCCTTCGGAATGGCCTGCAAGCCCGCGCGCAGCACCTCGCTGATGTAGGCAGCCGAAACCATACCCAGGGACAGGGTCACAGGAATCAGGTTATCCACGAAGCGAATCTTGAAGGCCAGCGGAATACCGTAACCGAAGGCGAAGAAGACCAGCAGCGCCGGGATGCCGCGGAAGAGCTCCACGTACAGGGTTGCAATCCAGCGGTACGGGGCAATGGAGGAAATACGCATGAGCGCCAGCAGCAGGCCGCCGGAGAGGCCCACAGCGAAGCCTAAAGCGGTGTAGAGCAGGGTGTTCTTCAGCGCCACGGTGATGACGTCGGGGAACTGCTGCGCCGCAACGTCCAGGTTGAAGACCTGCTGGCTGAGGGTCTTCCAGTCAGCCAGAAGAATGGCTGCCAGGGCGATAACTGCCAGAAGGGCGTACTGTGCGTAGCGGAAAAGCTTCTGCTTCTGACGGGGTGAGAGTTTAGAGGACATGCGCTTTCTTATCCATGTGCTGTTCGGTCAAGAGCGTTCTATGCGCTCACAAGGTCAAAGGCCGGAGATTCCCCCAACCCAAAAGTATTAGGGTACTCCTGAATTGGGGGAGGGGCTAGCCGGCTAGGTGCTTAGGAAGCGGAGGAAGAGGCGCTCGCGGAGGTCGAGGAGGTGGTGCCTACCCACTTGGCCTTCATCTTGTCGAGCTCGCCGTTCTTCTTGAGCTTGTCGATGGTGGCGTTGGCCTTGGCCAGCAGCGCCTTGTTGTTGGAGGAGACGGCTGCCGCGATTTCCTCGGTGTTCTCGGAATCCTGGTAGGCAATCTTGAAGGAGTCCGGGTCGTTGGTCAGTGCCTCGGAAACCACGGAGAGGTTGACTGCGACGGCCTTGACCTGCCCGGTCTTCAGGGCGGAGAACATGAGGGAGGTGTCTTCGTACTGGATGACCTCTGCACCGTTTTCCTTGGCGTAGGTTTCACCGCTGGTTGCCTGCTGGGCGCCGACGGCCACGCCCTTCAGGTCGGCTGCGGAGGTGATGGAGGAACCCTTGGGAACCAGGATGGCCAGGTTGTCGTCGAAGTAGACGGTGGTGAACTCCATCTTGCTCTTACGTTCGTCGGTCACGCCGATGCCCGCCAGCGCGATGTCGCACTGGCCGGTGGACAGGCCGGTGCCGGAGTCCAGGCCCTCGAAGCTGATGGAGGTCAGCTGCGCCTTCACGCCCAGGTCGGAGGCGATGGCGTTGGCGATGTCTGCGTCCAGGCCCACGATGGTGCCGTTCTCTTCGTATTCGAAAGGTTTGTAGGGGGTGTTGGTGCAGACGCTGAGCACTCCGGGCTTGACGAGGCTGACCTCGCCGTTGGCGTCGGAGTTTTCGTTGGCGGTGGAGACGCAACCGGTCAGCGCCAGGGGCAGTACTGCCAGCAGGGCCAGCGGCTTGAGGGATGCCTTCTTGAGGAATGCGGTGTTCATTGGGGTGCTCCTATGTGCGGTGTGTTCTATGAAATCTACGGTCTATTGTGCGCCCCCATGTTAAAAAATGCAAGCATATACATAAATATTCATAAATTTTTGCTGAATATGCATAAGTTTACCCTCGAAGAATGAATAAAACCCCGTCTATGCGGCCCAAAAACCACCCGAGCGAGCCAGCGAACCCCTCACATGACGTAACTACGGTTCACCCAACTATCGAATCCCCCAACCTCCATGCCACAATTGAGAGCGTGAACGCAGAGAAGAATACCCGCGCCACCCGCGCCACCCTGGATAAGAAGACCAGCGACATCGCCGCAATGTTCGATACCGTCGCCGAACGATACGACCTGATGAACGGCATCCTTTCCCTCGGCCAGCACATCTACTGGCGCAAGCAGGCCGTCGCCGCCGTTGATGCGCACCCCGGCCAGAAGGTTCTGGATGTAGCCGCAGGAACCGGCGTCTCCTCCGAACCCTTCGCGGATGCAGGTGTAGATGTTATCGCTGCCGACCTTTCCGAAGGCATGCTGGACGTTGGCCGCCGCCGCCGTCCCGACATGACCTTCGTGCAGGCCGACGTCACCGCCCTGCCCTTTGAAGACGGCACCTTCGACGCGGTCACCATGTCCTACGGCCTGCGCAACGTTGCAGACTACCCCAAGGCGCTGAGCGAAATCTACCGCGTTCTCAAGCCCGGCGGCCGCATCGTGATTCTCGAGTTCTCGACCCCGACCTTTGCCCCCTTCGGCGCGGTGTACAAGAACTACATCATGAAGGCGATTCCGCCGATTGCGCGCGCAATTTCCTCCAACCCCGAGTCCTACGAGTACCTCGCCGAGTCCATCATCGCCTGGCCCAACCAGCAGGCGCTGGCCGAAAAGTTCAAGGAGGCGGGATTCACCTCGGTGCAGTACCGCAACCTGACCGGCGGTATCGTTGCCATTCACCGCGGCTTCAAGCCCGCGGAATCCAACGCATAACGTTCACACCACCCCGACATACCCACCGCACCGTTTTCACGCCGCCCCGATAGGACATTCCGAGGGGCGGACCACTAGAAAACACCAAGAAGATAGAAGACACCGTGACCAACGCAGAGCAGCCCATCGCCGCCACCGACCTGCTGGGAGACCTCGATCTGAAGCTTCCCGCGGGATTCGAACTGATTGCCGCAGACCCCAAGCTGGGTCCGCAGATTCTCTCGTCCCTCGCCCGTATTGAGGAGCGCCTGGGCGAGGCCATCGCGCAGACCGACCACCTGGCCGACGTCGCCTCCCGCCACCTGCTTCTGGCCGGAGGCAAGCGCGTGCGCCCGCTGCTGGCCCTGCTCTCGGCAGCCGTGGACGGTGAGATTAACGACGAGGTGATTGAGGCCGCCGTGGTGGTGGAGCTGACTCACCTGGCAACCCTCTACCACGACGACGTCATGGACGACGCCCCCAAGCGCCGCGGCGTGGACAGCGCCCAGATGATTTGGGGTAACTCCGTCGCAATTCTGACCGGCGACCTAATCTTCTCCCGCGCCTCCCTGCTGGTGTCCGAGCTGGGTACCCGCCCCATGAAGATTCAGTCCCAGACCTTCGAGCGCCTGGTGCTCGGCCAGCTCTTCGAGACCACCGGTCCGCGCGAGGGTCAGGACCTACTTGACCACTACATCGCCGTCATCGAGGGTAAGACCGGCTCCCTGATTGCCGCCGCCGGCGAGTACGGCTCCCTGCTTTCGGGTGCCTCCGAGGAGGTCATCTCGATGGTCAAGACCTACGGTGAGCTGGTGGGCGTGGCCTTCCAGCTGGCGGACGACGTAATTGACATCGTCAGCGACGGTAAGACCAGCGGCAAGACCCGCGGCACCGATTTACGCGAGGGCGTTCCGACCCTGCCGACCATTCTGCTGGACCGCGCTGTGGCGGCCGGCGATGAGTCCGCTGTTGCGGTTCGCGCCCTGCTGGATGCAGACCTGAGCTCCGATGAGGCGCTGGAGACCGCCGTGGAGGCGCTCGCCGCCCACCCGGTCACCCAGGAAGCCTGGCAGATTGCCTACGACTGGGCCGATCGCGCGATTGAGGCGATTGCTCCGCTACCCGATTCCACCGCGAAGGCTGCGCTGGAGTCCTTCGCCCACGCCGTGGTTCACCGCGAGGGCTAGTCTCAGCTAAAGGGTCGCCTTCTGATTCTTAACCGTGAGGCCCCGCCCGTCCACCAGGACGAGCGGGGCCTCACGGCGTATCTGCGGGCAGAATTTTGTGTCGTGTCTCGTTTGAACGGGGCTCCGATATTTCGCATGGTGGGGTTGTGTGGGAATTTCTTGACCGGTTCTCGCTCTTTAAGGTAAACCTGAGAGTCATGTCTAAAACGTGCCACCACGTTCTGGACCCCCGACGGCTCCCTCGCCCACCCCGCGTTGGACGGGCCGTCGCTTCTCTTGGACGCGAGCAAGTCCCGCCAACCCGCGGTTCCCCTCGCACCAACCATCCGCGTCCCCACATCTAGAGGTTTACAACAATGGGAGCATCTACCCCTAAGGCGCCCGCGAAGCGCGAAGGCTTCTCGAGCCGCCGCGTCTTTATCTTTGCCGCCATCGGTTCTGCTGTTGGTCTGGGCAATATTTGGCGTTTCCCCTACATCGCATTCGACAACGGCGGCGGCGCCTTCATGATCCCCTACATTGTCGCCCTGCTGACCGCCGGCCTGACTTTCCTGTTCTTTGACTACGCCATTGGTCACCGTGCGCGTGCTTCGTCGCCGCTGGCCTTCCGCCGCCTGAACCGCAAGACCGAGTTCATCGGCTGGTGGCACATGGGTATTAACTTCGTGATCGCTATCTACTACGCCGCTATTGTGGCGTGGTCGTTGCGTTACATGGTTTTCTCCTTCACCAATGCGTGGGGCGATAACCCGAAGGCGTTCTTCCAGGGTGAGTTCTTGAAGGTTGCGGACACCCCCGGTGTCTCCCTGGACTTCAACATGAACATCCTGATTCCCATGGTTCTCGTCTGGGGTGTGCTGCTGGCTGTGATGGCTCTGGGCGTGCAGAAGGGTGTTGGCGCGGCCAACATCGTCTTTATCCCGCTGCTGCTGGTCATGTTCGTGGGCCTGGTGATTTACTCCCTGACCCTGCCCGGTGCAGTTGACGGTCTGAACGCGCTGTTCACCCCCAGCTGGGATTCGCTGGCTAACCCGGATGTGTGGGTTGCCGCCTACGGCCAGATTTTCTTCTCGCTGTCCATCGGCTTCGGCATTATGATCACCTACTCCTCCTACCTGAAGCCCAAGGCTGACCTGACCGGTTCGGGTGCCGTGGTTGGCTTTGCAAACTCCGGTTTCGAGCTGCTTGCGGGTATTGGTGTGTTCTCGGCTCTGGGCTTCATGGCTCAGGCTGCGGGCACCCAGGTGAGCGATGTCGCGACCAGCGGTATTGGTCTGGCGTTCATCGCGTTCCCGACCATTATTTCTCAGGCTCCCGGCGGTGTGCTGATCGGTATTCTCTTCTTCGGCTCCCTGCTCTTCGCGGGCTTCACCTCTCTCATCTCGATTCTTGAGGTGATTATTGCGGGTGTTCAGGACAAGTTCGCCACCTCGCGTCTTGCCTCCACCGCCCTGGTGATTATTCCGGTCGCCGTGATTTCGCTGTTGCTGATGCCGACCACCACCGGCCTGTACGTGCTCGATATTCTCGATAACTTCGTGAACCTCTTCGGTATTCTGGCCGCCGGCCTGTGCGCCATCATCGTCGTGGCGTACGTGGTGCGTGCGCTGCCCGCCCTGGCCGAGCACCTGAACCGTTACTCCTCCATCAAGGTTGGTAAGATTTGGATGGTTCTGCTGGCCGTCGTGACCCCGCTGGTTCTTGGCTACTCCCTGATTCAGAGCGTCATCAAGCTGATTCAGACTCCGTACGAGGGTTACCCGACAGATATGCTGGCAATCTTCGGCTGGGGTATGAGCGCGCTCCTGCTGGTCGGCGCGATCGTTGTTTCTCTCTTGCCCTGGTCGAAGAAGTCTCGTGCCGCTGAGAAGCCTCCGGCACCTCCGGTGATTGCCGGTCAGGTGGAGCACGACCACGTCGATACGACCATTACCCGTTAGGAGCCCTCATGTCTATCTCTGCAATTGTGATGCTGATTGTGGCCATCCTGATTATCTGGGGTGGCCTGGGCCTGGCGATGCTGAACCTGCACCGCCATCCGGACCTGGATGCCCTGGACGAAGCGGCTGAGGCTCAGGGCTCCGAGCTCTAGAGCGTAAACGCGACATACAGTGATGCCCCGCCGGCTTATAGTTGGCAGGGCATCACTGTATTTTATGCGGGTGTTGAGCGTGCCGAAGGGACAGAACGGGGGAACTATTTGTTCTCGGAGCGCTGGGTTTGCTCCTGCTCTTCCAGAAGAATCTGCGCATCCTCAGCCTGTACGTTTTCCGCCTGAACCAGCGGAATCATGCCGGTTTCCGGGTCGGACAGCGCGGAGGCGCGGTAGGAGCGGGAGGCGCGCAGAGCATCCACCGTGAAGATGATGAGCGCAACCCAGATGAGGCCCAGGCCCAGCACCTTATCGGGGCTCATGCGCTCATGCAGCACGGTGATGGCCAGAACGAACTGGATGGTCGGGCCCAGGTATTGCACCATGCCGATAACCGAGAGCGGCAGGGCCTTGGTCGCCGCCGCAAAGAGCATGAGCGGCACAACGGTGACCACACCGGTGGACGCCAGGAGCCAGAAGTGCCCGGTGCCCTCGCTGAAGAGGGTCATCTGACCCTGTGCGTTGAGGACGAAGAGCGCAATAACGCCGAAGGGAGCCAGGATTAGCGTCTCGAGGGACAGCGAGACGATGGGACTCACCTCATGGGCAATACGGGCCTTGAGCAGGCCGTAGATGCCGAAAGTAAAGGCCACGCCCAGGCCGGTCCACGGCACCTGCCCGTAGATGAGGCTCATCATCAGCACAGCGATACAGGAAATCGCCACCGAGACCCACTGCGCGGCGCGCAGCCGCTCCTGCAGGAAAATTACGCCCAGCACCACCGAAACCAGCGGATTGATGAAATATCCCAGCGACACATCAATCGTGTGGCCGGTCGTCGTCGCCACCACGTAGATGAGCCAGTTCGCGCAGATGAGAATGGAGGCGGCCGTCAGTACCAGCATGATGCGGCGGTTCCGCAGGGTTCGGCGGAAGTCGGCGGTTGCCCGAACAAGAGGTAGCAGCAGGGCGCAGAAGATGAGGGAGAAGACCACTCGGGCCACGACGATTTCAATCGGCCCGGCCGGCGCCATGACCACAAAGTAGAGGGGGAGCAGACCCCAGATGAGGTAGGTACCGATGATGGTGATAAACCCGTTACGGGTGGCGTGTTTCTGCGTCTCTGACATGGTTTCTTCTTGAGCTACTTTCTTCTGCGCGTGTTCTTTGAGCGTTATTCGTCGGGTTGGGGCCGCACGCAATCAACCCCGCGCACTGCAGACATCCTCGTGGGGACCGGATAGAGGTGCTCCGGACGCCGCCAGGCGCGGTACCACGAGGATACCGCGCCTGACGGGGTGTTGTGTATTCGGTTTAGAGGCCGAAGAAGCGGGAGAAGAAGCCCTTCTTCTTGGGCTCGGGCTTCTGCTGCTCTTCCTCGCGGCGCTCCTCGAAGTGCTGACGCTCGTACTCTTCGTGAGCGGCTTCTTCGCGCTCGGCGGGCAGGTCGGGGGCGTCGCCGGTGTTGTGAATCGGCTCCACGTACTCGGCGATTTCCTCTTCGGTGTACTCGCCCTGTGCCTCGTAAGCTTCGGGCTCCTCGGCGTGCTGCTCTGCCGGTGCCTGCTCGGCGGGAGCCTCGTGAGTTTCAACGTGCTGCTCGTCCTCGGCACCAATCGAGGCGTCGGTGTAGACGCGGGCCTGCTCGGGCTCGTGCTCCTCGACGGGCTGTTCCGCCGGGGCGGGCTGAGCCTCGGCGACGGGTGCCTCGTACTCCTCGTGAGCTTCGGCGGCGGGTGCCTCGTAGGTGTCAGCAACCGGTGCGTGCTCCGCAATCTCGACGGCGCGCTCGGCCTCGGCGCGGGCGGCCTCGGCGCGGGCGGCGGCTCGCTCGGCGGCCTCCTGCTCGCGCTGGGCGCTCTGAGCGGCGGCCTCGGCTGCGGCGATGCGCTCAATCTCGGTACGGGCGGCTGCGAGCGACTCGCGACGCTGGGCCGCGGCGGCGGCGCACTGCTCCAGAACCTCGGGGCCAACCTGCGGCTCGGCCTCCTCAATACCGCTGATGCGACCGTCGTCGAACCACAGGCGCAGTGCACCGTCGGTTGCGGTCAGCACGGCGGTTGCCTCGGTATCCCAGGCAATGTGGAAGCCGCGCTGCTGGGCGTAGGAATCCACCGCCAGAACCTGGTTGTGAATCTCTTCGCTCTGCAGGGTCTTGGCGATAACACGGCCGATGCCCTTGTAGGTGGGGGCCTCGAGGGCCAGCTCGTGACCCTCCAGCAGAGTCCACGCGCGCACACCGGCACCGGCGGGCAGCGGGTAGTGGGCGTAGAGACCGCTCAGGGTCTTGGCCGCCAGGGTGAGCCGGCGGGCCAGGGACTCCGAGAGGGGAAGCTCATCGGTGGTCAGCTCGACCAGGCCGTCGCGCTCGCCGGCTTCGCGGGCCTGAATGGCCGCGGAAACCACGGAGTCGGGGAAGTAGCCCAGCTGCTGCCAGGACCAAATCCAGGTGCCGCGGTTTTCGGATTCGGTGCCCAGCAGGTGCGGCTTGAGCGAGAGCGGGGGAACGGTCTCAAAGTCCAGGGACTGAGAAGTGAAGTCCACGTTCCACTCGGAGGTACCCACGAGCTCGGCGAGTCGAGCCTGGTACTCGGTGGAGATAAAAATCGATGCGTCGATAAGATCCTGCAGAGAATTCGTCATGATTTAAGATTATCAACCTTTTGAGGGTGTATCTGCCCTGTATCCCCCGTTTCGGGCGCTCTTTCGACGGATGCGTGGCGGGCAGGGCTCGACGGGGGAGGCCGCGGACCTCGGTTCAGCCTCTTGCTGAGGGTGAGGGCGGGGGTCTGACTCGGGGTTTTAAGGATCGCCGAGGAGAGGGCGAACATACATCTTTCGGCGTAAACTATCACCGTGAAGCTGACACGTTCGTTAGAATCGAAGTGAGCGGCTTTTTCCGGCACCACTGCAAGCCCATAGATCTTTCACCTGCAATCACGGATGCACTCCGCCGCGCCGTAATTCAACACTCAAGGATGTATGAACACATGACTGAACCCCGCCTCACCGAGACGAGTAGCCGCGCTGCGCGCATCCAGGACGCGCTCAATAACATTGGTAGCTGGCTGCTCGACGTTGTGAACGCCGACCCCGGCTGGAGCGAAATGGTACTCGACGTGAAGCCTCTTGCGGGGCAGATTTTTGTGCGGGTGCGCGAATTCCGTGACGGCGAGGAGTATATCGGTACGGTTGGTCCCCTCAAGGAGGGTTCGCCCATTATCGCTGAGGTGCGCAAGCTGCAGCGCGCAGCCTACGACGGTAACCGCGGCACCTGGTTCACCGCATCTATCGTGGTGGCGGCTACCGGCTGGCCCAACCCGCAGTTCAGCGTCGGCGCATCGTACAACCGCGACGACGAGCCGGACAACTGGAAGAACGAAGGCACCCTGACCGCCACGGACGTGCGCGAGCACCTGGCTGAGTTCCCGCGTGACGCTTCCCGCGTGCCCGAGTGGGCCCGCGAACGTATGGAGGGGCGCGCCCGACACTCGGCCGCAGCGGCTCTGGGGTCGAGCGAGCACGAGATTCCGAATCCCTACCTGGTGGCTGCGCTGCAGACCTTCCGGAACGATGTGCAGGAACGCACCCTCATTAACGTGGTGCGCACGATGCTCGGCGGCGATGTTCTGCTGGACGCGACCGGTTCGCTACTGATTCCCTCGGAGACCGACCCGATGGGCCCCGAATCCGTGCTGACCCACCAGGTGATTCGCATGCCTGAGACCGGCATGCAGGCCCTGTGCGTCTTCTCGTCCTCGGAGCACGTGGGTAAGAGCTACGTGCGCCAGGAATCCGAGGGTGAAGAGCTGATTCTTCGCGAGCCCGCGATGAAGGTCTTCATGGATTTCCTCGCGAACGAGGCGCTCGACCTGATTGTGGTCGATCCCGGAACCGATCACGAGTGCTACATTGAGCGCGCTCAGGTGCAGTGGATTGTGACCTCTCCCCGCAACGATGGCGCGAAGATGGCGCTGACCCAGGACAACATGCAGATGCTGCTGGGTTCGCTCGTGTCTCCTGCCTCGGTGCTGTTGGTGGGCGTGGACCCGAACGACCCCTCGGGTTCCTCGTTCGTGTTTGATCCCGACGAGAACGGCAACCCGCAGAGTCTGCTGGTCTTCACCTCGCCGATTGAGATTGCGGCGCTGGACCCGCATATTGAGGTGCGTTCGGCGAACGCCCTGGAGATTCTGCGCTATGCGCTGGAGATTGGCGCCCCGAGCGTGAAGGTAAACGCGATTAACCCCTCGACCGTGCTGAGCGCCCAGCAGATTCGTGAGCTGCTGGAGATCGTGGATTCGCAGCCCCGTCCCGGCATGTAGCTTCAACATACTTAAAACAGCTGACCGCTAGCGGCGACCCGATGGTCGTCTCTAGCGGTCAGTCTTTTAGCAGGCGGATGCGCTCCGGGATCCAGCCGACGCGTAGGATTCGGGGCGCCGCCGCGCTTAACGGTTAGTTACCCAGCAGGTGGGCCGCCGCCTCACGCTGGGCGCGGGCGAGCTTGGCCTCTTCCTCGGTCTGGCAGTCGGTGCAGACGCCCTGGTAGAGCACATCGGCGCTGAAGAGCGCCATTCCGTGAAAATCGCTGGGGGTCAGGCAGGGGGCTGAACCCACGGCGCAGTCGACGTCCTCAACCTTGCCGCAGCGCACGCAGAAGGCGTGGTGGTGGTTGTCGCCGGTACGGGTTTCGTACAGGGCGGGGGTTCCGGGCGGTTCGAACTTGCGGAGCAGGTCGATATCGGTCAGGTCCGCGAGAATGACGTAGACGGACTGGACCGTGATGGCGGGGATGCGCTCGCGTACGGCCTGCACGATGGTGTCCGCGGTGGAGTGCGGGTGGTCCTGCACGGCGTGGAGCACTGCGAGTCGCTGCTTGGTGACGCGGCGTCCGCGGGTGCGCAGGCCGGTGGTCCAGGCTTCCTCGAGCTGCTCGTCGCTCATGGGGGAGAGGACGGGTAGCCCGGTGAGGTGTGCGCATCCGGGCCCGGCTAGTTGTTGTTCTGGGATGGGGGTTGTCTTCAGGTCTGTGGTGTTGTGTACGTCGGTCATGGTCCCATTTTACACGTTATTATGAGGTATTCATCATTATATTATGATGAATTCATAATAAATCTCCGAGGGGTCTCAGCGGCAACTCACCGTTTTTCGCCCCCCTTCCAGTTCTCGAGGAATCGGCGCCGACTCCCGTTCCCGTACCGAGCGATGCCGTACAATCGGGAGCGAAGGGCCGCGCAACGAAGGCGCGACCGATAAGTCGTCGAGGAGCCACCGGGGAGGGTACGAGCGTGGTCTACAACTTCACGAACCCCATCTACATCCTGCTGATGGTTCTGCTCTTTGGCGCGCCCCTCATAACTCCCGTTCTCTACGCCCACTACCGTAGCGTCAGGTCCGGTTTCGACCTGGAGGGGCAAATTATGCTGGGCCTGCTCTTCACTATCTTTCTGGGTGCCTACGGCACCATCCTCCTGCTGGGTATCTTCCCCACCGCGACCGCGCAGGTCCTGGAGCAGGTGCCGCTCGTGACCATCCCCGGGGCCATTCCTTAGCCGCTCGAACTTCCGGTCGCGTTCTGACGCTCTGGGTGAATCTGCCGCTTCCGGGGATGCGCGCGGCGGGCCGCTTCCGTATCCTGAAGAGTCAAGCGCGGTCTACCCGCGCTGTCCACCCGCACTTTGGAGCTCAGGAGGTTCCTCATGCATCGTCACCACAACGGCCTTAAAACCACCCTTCTTATGGGGTCCATGGTGGGCCTTATGCTGCTCATTGGCGGCCTGCTGTCGGCAGCCTTTAAATCCTCATCCTTCATCTGGATTATGGGCCTGCTGAGCCTGGGCGGCGTCGCGTACACCTACTGGAACTCCGATAAGCTGGCTCTGCGTTCGATGAACGCCTACCCGGTCACCCGCGATGAGGTGCCGGTGCTTTACGACATCGTGGAGGAGCTCTCACGCACCGCCGGCCAGCCGATGCCCCGCCTCTACGTGGCCCCCACGATGACCCCGAACGCGTTCGCGACCGGCCGTAATCCGCAGAACGCGGCCGTGTGCTGCACTGAGGGCATCCTGCAGTTGCTGGACGAGCGTGAGATGCGCGGCGTGCTCGGCCATGAGCTCATGCACGTGTACAACCGCGATATTCTGACCTCCTCTGTGGCCGCGGGTATCGCCTCCATTATCGGCATGATCGCCCAGGTGCTTTCTTTTGGCGCGATGTTCGGCGGCTCGAACCGCGACGATAACCGGGCCAACCCCCTCGCGGCGTTCGTGATCGCTCTGCTGGCTCCGATTGCCACCCAGGTGATTCAGATGGCCATTAGCCGTACCCGCGAGTATGACGCGGACGAGGATGGCGCACGTCTGACCCGTGACCCCATCGCTCTGGCCTCCGCCCTGAATAAGCTCGAGCACGGCGTCTCTCTGTACCCGATGGACCCGAACAACCGCAGCACCCAGGCGGCAAGCGCCATGATGATTGCGAACCCTTTCGGATCCCTGCAGAACGTGATGTCCACCCACCCGCCGATGAATCAGCGCATTGCGCGCCTGCAGCAGATGGCCCGCGAAATGGGTCAGTACTAGGCTGAGCAAGCCCGCATAGTTTTTTCGTCAAACCCGCCGAGTCGGAAGATGACTCGGCGTGACGATTGTGACCCGCGATGACGGGGCTACAGACAAAAATCCTCGGGGTGGCTACTGTGGAAGTAGTCGTCCCGAGGATTTTTTGCGCTCGATGGTGCGCGTCGGATGCGACGGGTGCATCCGCCGGCTCCATTGGACACCGAGCGCTTAGCGGTAGTTGACGAACTGGAGGTCGACGTCGAGGTCGGCGGACTTGAGCATGGCGATAACGTCCTGCAGATCGTCGCGAGACTTGGAAGAAACGCGCAGTTCGTCGCCCTGGATGGTCGCCTTCACGCCCTTGGGGCCCTCCTCGCGGATCATCTTGGAGATCTTCTTGGCCTGGTCCTGCGCGATGCCTTCCTTAATGGAGCACTCGATGCGGGTTTCCTTGCCGGAGGCGTAGGGCTTGCCCGCGTCCAGGGACTTCAGGGAGATGCCGCGCTTGACCAGCTTCGACTGGAACACATCCAGTACGGCCAGGGCGCGCTCTTCGGCGTTTGCCTTAATGAGGATCTTGTCGCCGGAGTAGTCGATTTCTGCGCCGACGCCGCGGAAGTCGTAGCGCTGGGAGATTTCCTTCTGAGCCTGGTGCAGGGCGTTGGATACTTCCTGCTTGTCGACCTTGGAGACGATATCGAACGAAGATTCGCTAGCCATGGATATTCCTTTCGTGAACGGGGTGCCGGGGCACCGGTTAGTACTAGCCTACCGGGTCTGCGGAGTTGTTCACAGCTAACTAACAGAAATGCCGACCTGTTTTACAGGTCACTCTAACCTTTGAAGAGGATAATAGAAGTATGACCACCTATGACCTGTCCGTGACGGACGTGCAAGCGAGCGAAGAAGCTCGAGACCTGCAGACCCTTCTCTTTATGGACTTGCATAATTCTCTGGGTCCTGAACCCGAGGATATTCCCGAAGCTGAGCGCCTCGCCCCCGAACCTTCCCTGGAAAGCCTTCAGCTCGAGCTTCCCGACGAGGATTCTGAGCCCTCTCCCTTCGACGGTATTGGTATCACCCTGACGGAGCCTTCGCTTGTAGCTCGATTCTGCGGCGTTCGTCGCGACCTGGAGCGCGAAATTTCCGGCGGCATGTGCACGGTTGAGCAGGCGCGCCGCTACCTGGAGCACCTTGAGATTGTGCTGTTGCTTGAGCAGGACGGCGATATACCCTCCCGTTCCTTCTAGGCTGGGTGCCTCCCAGACTGATAGTCGTGAGGTTTGCCGTTCTTGCGGGGCTCCGGGCCAAGAGCCATCATCGAGTATAACCTTCATCACAAATCTAGCTCTGAAGTGTACACGGCTCGCAATCTGCTGTAGAGTAGTCTCTGTTCGCGTGAGCGAGCAACTAGCACCTAGCTAGGCGGCAGGTTACCCGAGCGGCCAAAGGGGGCTGACTGTAAATCAGCTGGCACTGCCTACGGGGGTTCGAATCCCTCACCTGCCACAAATAGCCCGGTTACGAAAGTAACCGGGCTTTTGTGCATCTAAAACCAAAAGCTTAGCGGTGAGGCGCATCTGCGCGATGATGCTCCTCAGCGAAGTCCCGGTACGGTTTGTGCCTGCCGGGTAGCGCGCCTCCACAATCGGCCACAGGAACCTTCACCGGAGTTCCCGCGACACGCCTAAAACTCGGCGGAAACTACCGCGTAAAGAGCTAACTATGACGGCTGCTTGTCATATCTTTCACAATGTTTGAATCCCAGGGCGAACAATTAGCGATTGGGGTGTAGAAGGTGTAGCGTTATCACATGGCTACTATTGAAATTACTCAGCAGAACCTGACTTCTACCGTTGAGGGCAACGACATCGTCTTCCTGGACTTCTGGGCAGATTGGTGCGGTCCCTGCAAGCAGTTCTCCCCCGTCTACGAGGCGGCTTCGGAGAAGCACAGCGACATCGTTTTCGGCAAGGTTGACACCGAGGCCCAGGGCCAGCTCGCCCAGGCCGCAGGCATTACCTCCATCCCCACCATTATGGGCTTCCGTGGCGGTATCCTGGTGTACCAGCAGGCTGGTGCACTGCGCGAGGACCAGCTCGAGACCGTGATTAGCTCGATCCGCGAGCTCGACATGGACAAGGTCCGTGCAGAGATTGCAGCGGCTGAAGGTTCCGCAGAGAAGAAGTAAGCTCAACCACGCATCAGAGCTTGAACGGGGCGTACCCACCGGATTAACCGGAGGGTGCGCCCCGTTACTTGTGCTCTCACCGGGCACTCAGCGCTCGCGGTGATCCTCAATGCTCATGCGCGCGCCGAAGCGCTGCTTCCAGAAGCCGGAGGCGTACATGTAGCGCACCACGCGCTGCCGGTGCGGGCTGTAGGGGGCGAGCAAGGCGAGCATGCCCGCATCATCGGTGCGGCGGCCCCCGAGCAGTTCGCCAACCGAGTGGGCCAGATGGTAATCGCCGACGCTGATAGCGTCCGGATGCCCGCAGACGCGCTGGAGGGTTTCGGCAATGCTCCACGGGCCTACTCCGCGTAGCGTGTTGAGCGCCCGGGCCAGGGCGGTGACATCGCCGGTGCCGGCGACCCGAGCGATGGCGGGGGCGGAGCCAGCGTAGGCGCGCACCGCATCGTAGCGGCTCTTATCCACGCCCGCCCGGTGCCAATCCCAGGCGGGGATGGCCGCCAGGGTGCGGGCCGTGGGGTAGACGCGCATGCCCTCGGGCTGAGCGGGGAGGCCGCTTGCCGGGGCAGGTTCGCCGTGCCGGTACAGAATCCACCGCAACGCCCTGAAGGCTTCGGTCTGCGTGATGCGCTGTTCCACGATGGCGTTGAGTACGTGCCGATCCAGCTGGCCCGAGGCGCTTAGCCGTAGCCCGGGGTTGGCCCGCCAGGCGGTACGGATGCGCTCGGGGAGCTCCCCGAACGAGGGAAGGGACGCGAAATCCTCGGGACGGTCGTGCAGACCCAGCCAATAGGTCATCTCATCGGCCAGCGCTCGTACGTCGTGGCGCGCCGCCAGCTGCCGCTCGGCGGAGTCGTAGGAAACCCAGATGCGAACGCGGACGGGGCGCATCAGCAGCCGGTGCAGGGCCGGAAGGGCGGCCGTCGCGGAATCGGGAGAGCCCGTCGCGGAATCGGGAAGGCGCTCTGCGAAGAGCACCGCGGGAAAGCTATGTTCCGGCGTGCGGGCCGTAATCCAGATGCGTTCGGCTCCGGCCTCTCGGCTGAGCGCGCGGTAGGCCGGATCGCTCGCGCCTCGGCTCAGCGCGCCCAGCGTCTGCGCCAGGTGCACGGGAACCTGCGGCTCGACGATAACCTCGCAGGACTCGGGCGCGAGGGTGCCCGGCAGGGAGCGCGTACCCGCGGGGGAGAGCGAGTGAATCGTCACGCGAGGTTCGGCACGCAACGGTCCCGGGGCATAGGGCAGGCGCGCCGCGGCCAGCGGGTGCGGGTTAGTGCCCGCTGCCGGAGATAGCGTCCGGGGGGTCGAGGGGGGTTGCGTGCTCACAGCACCAGTCTACGCGGCCGGGTTCTGGGCTTCGAGCCGACGGAGCCCGGCGATGGAGCGTCCCGGACTCATACGCTACCCTAGAGTGATAAGGAGTGTGTACAGTGCATCACAGGCCTGGCGGTGAAACCCGGGCTTCGACGGATGCGCTCCCGAGGGAAGGACGCCCATGGCATCGGAAGAGACGGAAGTGGCCGCACAGAGCGCGGCTCCGACGAGGCCTCGAACCACCGGCGGCTCAGCTTCCCGTTCGGGCGTCGCCGGGGGCCTCCGCGAGCGCCTCAAGCGCATCCGTCTGCTTGACCTGTTCCCCGGGCTGGTGCTGGGCGTGGCCGTTATGGCGCTGTACACCTACTACTCGCTGCAGCAGGTTAAGCATTGGGTGACCCCCTCGTGGGACCTGGCAATCTTCACGCAGATGGCCCAGGCGTACTCGCACTTCTCCGCACCAATCGTGCCGGTTAAGGCGCCCGGTTTCAACCTCTGGGGCGATCACTTCCACCCCATTCTGATGCTGCTGGGGCCGATTTACGGGATGTTTCCCTCGCCCACGACCCTGCTCGTTGTGCAGAACGCCCTAATTGCGGCCGCAACGAGTGCCATCGTCTTCTTCACCCAGCGTGCCTTTACCCTGGCTCGAGCCTCCCGAACCGGTGAGGAAGCTGAGCCGTCCCGGTTCCAGCGGTTCGTGCCGACGCTGACCGGTCTTCTGCTCGGTGCGGGCTTCGCCCTGAGCTTTGGAGTGCAGCAGGCCGTCGCCGCGCAGTTCCACGAAGTGGCCTTTGCCGTACCCCTGCTGACCGTGGGCCTGGGCTATCTGGTGCTCGCCTCGCGCGTGAGCGGCGACGAACGAAACCGATACCTTGCCCGCGCCTGCTGGTGGGCGCTGCCCATCGCCTTCGTCAAGGAGGATATGGGCGTAACCGTGGCCGTCATCGGCGTTGTGGCCCTGATTCGTAGCGGCTGGTTGGGTGTCGCGTACGATATTCTGCTGCCCCGCCTCTCTGAGGGAGAACCGGCTTCGTTCCGCGTTCGCCTGCGTTCCCTATACCACTCCTGGGCCCGCACTCGCGCGGTTGCCGAGTCGAGCATGGTAATTGCGTGGGGCATCTTCTGGTCGGTGGTCTCAATCGCCGTGATTCTGCCCTACTTCAACAGCGGCGGAACCTTTGACTACGCCGACAAGGTGAATGTTGCCGCTGCCGTTGGGGATCCCTTCGGCTCCCTGATTCAGATGATGAATAACAACACGAAGATGGCGACCCTGGGCCTGCTACTCATCACGGGTGCGGTGCTGTGGGTTGGTTCGCCCCTTGCGCTGGTGGCTCTGCCGACCATCGCGTGGCGTCTGCTCTCCACGATGGAGTCCTACTGGGCCAGCACCTGGCACTACTCTCTGGTGCTGATGCCGGTCGTCTTCTGCGCCCTGCTGGATACCGTGCTACGGATGCGCTACGGTGCGATTCCGGCCCGCAAACTCGCGGAGCCCGCCGAGGTTCCCGACGCCCCCAAGGAGCCTTCCGGTCGCAGCCGCATCCGGGTTCGCAACCTGCCGGTGTGGATTCTTCCTGTCGTAGCGCTTTTCTTGGCCGCTTCCCCGATTTTCGTGCCGGGCTCTACGCAGCCTCTCGCAGCCCTGGCGAACTCGCAGTTTACCGACTCTGCTTTGACCTCCAGCGATCAGATGAAGCTCAAGGCCGTGCAGCAGGTGCCCGAGGGCGTTACCGTGGCCTCGGATTTGTCCATTCTGACGCAGCTGATTCCGGGTCGCACCGTCTACTGGATTGGTCATACCGGCGAACCGGCCCCCGAGTACGTGGTGATTGACCGCAGCAATAACTCCTGGGGTGGTAATCCTCCGGCGAATGTGGCCCAGTACGCCGCTGACCGCTACGGCCACTCCTACGCTAAGCACGCGACCGTCGGCACGATCGATATCGTGCGCCGCGTCGACTAGCCCCTCGGCTAAGCCTCTAGACGAGCGCCCACCCTCCAAGAGTGAGGGTGGGCGCTCGTGCCTAAGAGATGAGGTTTTAAGCACCTTTTTATAGCCGAGGAAGGGACCCTGCGGTACACTGTATAAACACGGGAACCCCCGATGAAGGTCTTGTGCGCACCGAGCACCCCAGGTGGTGTCATTTCGGAAAGTGCGCCGTACTCACCATCACCGATTGATACGTCCCGAAAGTTGCGGCTCCGCCGCACTCGGGCTTCTCTGAACGATCTCTGGTCAAAGCCTCCTGACGCGTCTGCTGTTACAGACTGATACACCATACGGGTGAGGCCCCACGCCAGGAATACGTGACGCCTTATGTGAGCACAATTGACCGTACCCCTCTCCGCCCCGCGCGCCCGGTGCGCGTTCTCGGCGCGATGACGTACGAGTCTCCAATTGTGTAGCGAGAAATTCAAGACCGCTCCCAGCAGTAACCCTCACACCCTCACTGTGCCCTCTGCGCCCCGCGCGAGGGGATAACCGGGTGTGTGCGGTGAAACCGTCGGCCGAACTGAACGCCGGACGCATGTGGCTGGGCCGTGAAGGGGACACCCGGTAAGCGCCGAAGAGCGTGCGCTATCCACCCCTACCGTATAGAGGAAAAATTGACTGAGAATACCGCTACCCCGGCCGAACTGAACGCCGAGGCAGAGACCGTTGTGACCGCTGAGAACAACGTTGAGACCCCCGCCGCAGAAGAAACCGCTGCGGAGACTACCGCAGAAACCACCGCAGACGCCCCCGCCGAAAAGGCTGAGGAAGAGGGCGTGCGCTTTACCGACCTGGGCCTGGATGCCCGCGTCCTGGCCGCTCTGGAAGAGGTCGGCTACGAGAAGCCGTCCCCCATTCAGGAACAGACCATCCCGCTGCTGCTCGAGGGCCGCGACGTGGTCGGTCTGGCGCAGACCGGTACCGGTAAGACCGCGGCCTTCGCGCTACCGGCCCTCTCCCGCATGGCCGAGCTCGCCGACATCAACGGCGTCTCCCGCGACACCCAGGTGCTGGTCCTGGCCCCCACCCGCGAGCTGGCCCTGCAGGTTGCTGAGGCTTTCTCCTCCTACGCAACCCACATGGAGGACTTCACCGTGCTGCCGATTTACGGCGGCTCCCCCTACGGCCCGCAGCTGGCCGGCCTGCGCCGCGGTGCGCAGGTCGTCGTCGGTACCCCCGGCCGCGTGATTGACCACCTGGAAAAGGGCTCCCTGGACCTGTCTAACCTGCAGTACCTGGTTCTGGACGAGGCCGACGAAATGCTTCGCATGGGCTTCGCCGAAGACGTGGAGAAGATCCTCGAAGGCACCCCCGACAGCAAGCAGGTGGCCCTGTTCTCCGCCACCATGCCCAACTCGATCCGCAAGATCGCTCAGCAGTACCTGACCGATCCGGTCGAGATTCGCGTGAAGGCTAAGACCACCACCAGCGCCAATATCTCCCAGCGCTACATGCAGGTCATGCACTCCCACAAGCTGGACGCCATGACCCGAGTGCTCGAGGTTGAAAACTACGACGGCATTATCGTCTTCGTGCGCACCAAGAAGGAGACCGAGGAGGTCGCCGACAAGCTGAAGGCCCGCGGCTTTGCGGCGGCTGCCATCAACGGTGACATTCCCCAGCAGCTGCGTGAGCGCACCGTGGATGCCCTGCGCGACGGCCGCATCGACATCCTCGTGGCAACCGACGTGGCGGCACGCGGCCTGGATGTGGAGCGCATCTCCCTGGTCGTCAACTACGACATCCCCCACGATACCGAGTCCTACGTGCACCGCATTGGCCGTACCGGCCGTGCGGGCCGCGAGGGTGCCGCCATTCTGTTCGTGACCCCGCGCGAGAAGTACATGCTGCGCCAGATCGAGAAGGCTACCCGCCAGAAGGTCGAGCCCATGCACATGCCGACCGCGGAGGCCGTGAACGAGACCCGTAAGCAGCGTTTCGCCCAGCAGATTACCGAGACCATCGAGTCCGAGGACCTGAGCTTCTTCCGCCAGATTATTGAGGACTACGAGAACGAGCACGACACCACCGCCGAGGATATCGCGGCCGCACTGGCCGTTATCGCCCAGCAGGGTCGCCCGTTCTTCCTGGACGAGTCTGAGGATATCGCACGCAACTCCCGCCCCTTCTCCGACGATGATCCGGACCGCGGCGGCCGCAAGGGCAAGCGCGTGCACAACGACGAGGGCATGGTCAACTACAAGCTGAACGTTGGCCGTTCCTCCCGTGTGACCGCGGGCGCCATCGTGGGTGCGCTGGCTAACGAGGGCGGCATCAAGGGCTCGCAGATTGGCTCGATTGATATCCGTCAGCACTTCACCATTGTGGGCCTGCCCCAGGACCTGCCGCGCGACTTCTTCGATCGCCTGCGCGACACCAAGATTGCCGGTGAGTTCATCAACATCCGTAAGGACAACGGCCCCAAGGGTGGCGGACGCGGCTTCGGCGGCGGCCGTCGCGAGGGCGGCTACCGCGACTTCGACCGCCGTGAGGGTGGCCGTAATAACCGTCGTGACGATAACCGTCGCG